>CAZQOA010000121.1:0-13725 GCA_964594715.1 uncultured Rhizobiaceae bacterium
GGATCACCACGAAGAGGCCGTTGCCTCGTTTGCCTCTGTGGTGCTGGAGCGTCCGGAGATCATGGAATGCTACGCCCTGTCGGGCGCCTTCGATTACATGCTGAAGATCAGGGCAAGCGATGTCGAAAGCTACGAGGCGTTCATGACCCGCTATCTGATGCGCAATCCGCATGTGCGCACGGTGGTGTCGAGCTTCGTGCTTCGCGAACTCAAATTCTCAACGGAATTGCCTCTTTGAGGCACCCAAAGAAAAAGGCGGGACAAAGCCCGCCTTCTCCGAATGCATAGAGCCTGAAACGATTAACGCTTCGAGAACTGGAACGAACGGCGGGCCTTGGCCTTGCCGTACTTCTTGCGCTCGACGACGCGGCTGTCGCGGGTCAGGAAGCCGACCTTCTTCAGGGCCGACCGCAGTTCCGGCTCATAGTGCGACAGGGCCTTGGAGATGCCGTGGCGCACCGCGCCCGCCTGCCCCGAAAGCCCGCCGCCGACGACCGTGCAGAACAGGTCGTACTGGTTCTCGCGCGACACCACCTCGAACGGCTGGTTGATGATCATGCGCAGCACGGGCCGGGCGAAATAGGTCTCCAGGTCCTTGCCGTTCACGCTGATGGCGCCGGTACCCGGCTTCAGCCAGACGCGGGCGATCGCATTCTTGCGCTTGCCGGTGGCATAGGCGCGACCGAACTGGTCGACCTGCCGGTCGCGCAGCTCCGCCGGCTCCTGGGACGGGGTGACCGCATCCGGCACCGGCTGGGTCTTCGCGGCCAGCGCGTCCTTGAGCGTGCCCAGGGATTCGATAGTCTCGGCCATTGGATCAGCCCTTGCGCTTGTTCTTCGGGTTCATCGCCGCGACGTCCAGCGTCTCGGGCTGCTGGGCCTCGTGCGGGTGCTCGCCGCCCTTGTAGACGCGCAGGTTCTTCATCTGCTGGCGGGCGAGCGGGCTGTCCTTCTTCATCATCCGCTCCACGGCCTTCTCCAGCACGCGCTCGGGATAGCGGCCGCGCAGGATCTCGCCCTTGGTCCGGCCCTTGATGCCGCCCGGGAAGCCGGTGTGCCAGTAGAACACGTCCTGCTCCAGCTTGCGGCCAGTGACGTGGACCTTGTCGGCATTGACGACAATGATGTTGTCGCCGCAATCCATGTGCGGGGTGAAGGTCGTCTTATGCTTGCCCTTCAGGCGAAGCGCAATCACGCTCGCAAGGCGGCCCAGCACCAGCCCATCGGCATCGATCAGCACCCACTTCTTGCTGATGTCCGCGGGCTTTGCGGAAAAAGTCTTCATTCGGATACGCTCGATCAAAAGACAGCGCGGCACCGCAGGGCACCGCTTCGGAGCGGCTAGATACGCGCCGATCCGCCGGCTGTCAACGCCGGAACACCCGATACCATCGTGCTTTTTGGCATCTGGTATCCTGATACCGCATCAATTCAGGTGCCCGGCGAGGGCGGAATCGAATAGGTGCCGGTGACGTGGGCCACCGGGTCCGCCTCGCCCGCCGAGAAGAGCGTGACCTCGCCATAAGCCAGCCGCCGGCCGAGCTTGAGCAGGCGGGCTTCGGCGATCACGTCGACCGCACGCGGGCGGCGCAGGAAGTTGGTGGTCAGGCTGGTGGTCACCGCCAGCGGCACCGCGCCGATGCGGCTCAGCACCGCGGCATAGAGGGCGAAGTCGGCCAGCCCCATCAGGATCGGCCCGGCGATGGTGCCGCCCGGCCGGATGGAATCGGCACGGAAGGGCGCGCGGCACACCGCCCGCCCCTCCCCCAGCTCGTCGAGCCGGAAGCCGGCCGCGACGGCGAACGGGAGCTCCGCCGCGCACAGCGCGTCGAACTCCGCGTGCGAGATGCGGGGGCCGTCGCTCACTCGGCCGCTTCCCGTCCCGCGGCCGCCTTGGCCTCGGCCGCGATCACCTTGGCATAGCCGTCGCGCGACTGCGGCAGCTTGCGCTCCAGGATGCGCGACGCGACCACGGTGCGGAGGATCTGCGCGGTGCCGCCGCCGATGGTGAACATGCGGGCGTCGCGGACCATGCGCTCCAGCGGCCGGTTGCGGGAATAGCCGGCCGCACCGAAGCATTGCAGCGCATCGTTGGTCACCCGGATCGCCATCTCGGAGGCGAAGATCTTCGCCTGGGCGGCCTCGGTCGCGTCGGGGAAGCCGGGGCCGGCGGCGACCGCCTTGTAGATCAGGGCCTGGGCGGCCGCGATCTGGGTCGACATGTCGGCCAGCATCCATTGCAGGCCCTGGAACTCCGCGATCGGGCGGCCGAACTGCCGGCGTTCACCGACATAGTCGAGGGCCAGGGCGTAGGACCCCTCGGCGATCCCCAGCGCCACCGTGGCCGCGCCGATGCGCTGGCCGTTATAGGCGTTCATCAGCTCGGCGAAGCCGTGGCGCAGGCCGCGCGGCGGCATCACCAGGGCCGATGCCGGCACCTCCATGTCCTCGAACAGGATCTCGGTCTCGGGGATGCCGCGCAAGCCCATGGCCGGCTCGCGGGTGCCGATGCGCAGTCCGGGCGTCTCGTCGCGCACCGCCAGGAAGCCGCCGATGCCGAGCTCGACGCCCTTGGCGTCGAACGCCCGGGCAAAGACGAGGTGCAGGCGGGACACGCCCCCACCGGTGATCCAGTGCTTCTTGCCGTTGATCACCCAGCGATCGCCGCGCTGGTCGGCGCGCGTCGTCATCTCGCTGGCGGCGCTGCCGGCGCCGGGCTCGGTGATGCAGATGGCGGGCTTGTCGCCGTCCAGGACGAAGCCCGCGGCGAGCCGCTTCTGCTCCTCGTTGCCATAGGCCATCACGGCCCCGATGGCGCCCATGTTCGCCTCGACGACGATGCGCGCGGTGACGCCGCACGCCTGGGCCATCTGCTCGATCACCAGGACCGCGTCGAGATAGGACAGGCCGGGGCCGCCATATTCCCTGGGCACCGTCATGCCCATGAAGCCGGCCGCCTTGAGTGCGGCGACATTGTCCCAGGGATAGGCCTCGGTCCGGTCCACCTCGGCCGCGCGCGCCGCGATCACCGACTGCGCCAGCTCCCGGGCCCGGGCGCGCAGCGCCCTTCTCTCGTCGTTCAGGATGAAATCCATGATGTCCCTCTGCTCTTGACCGGGATTATGGCCGGGGATGCGGCGCGCCGGAAGGGCGATCGGCGGATGGTTGCATGCCGGCCTCCGACCGGCGCAGGCTGGGCGTCGTCCATTCCCGCTGCCCCGAGGGTTCGTCCCATGCCCGTATTTGCCGACGCCCGCGGCGTTGCCGTCACCGCCGCCGATCCGGCGGTGGTCGACCATATCGATGCCTCGCTGCAAAGCTTCCTCGGCTTCCGCAAGGATACCGGCGAGCGCCTGAAGCCGGCACTGGCACTCGACCCCGACTGCGTCTTCGCCAACGTGCTGCGCGGCTACTACATGCTTTTGATGGCCAACCGCACGCTGGTGCCGCGGGCGGCCAAGTCGCTGGCCGCCGCGGAGAAGATCGCCGCTGGCGCGACACCGCGCGAGCGCGGCCATGTCGAGGCGCTGCGCGCCTGGGTCGGGGGCGATTTCGCCGGCGCGGTCGCCCGCTGGGAGGCGCTTCTTCCGGAAAACCCGCGCGACCTCATGGCGATGCGGCTGGCCAACTACGGTCATTTCTATTTCGGCGACGCAGCGGCCATGCGCGATTCCTTCGCCCGCTGCTGGCACGCCTGGGACGAGGGTGTGCCCGGCTACGGCCACATGCTGGGCGCCTATGCCTTCGCCCGCGAGGAATCCGGCGACTATGCCGCGGCCGAGCGCGACGGCCGCCGGGCGGTAGACTTGAACCCGGGCGACGCCTGGGCCACCCATGCGGTCGCCCACGTCATGGAGATGCAGGGCCGCGCCGACGAGGGCATCGCCTGGATCACCGGCCTGGAGGGCAATTTCGGCGAATGCCACAACTTCGTCTTCCATCTCTGGTGGCACCGCGCCCTCTTCCATTGGGATCGCGGGCGCTACGACGTGGTGCTCGACCTCTATGACCGCGAGGTGCGCACGGAATCGACCGACGATTCCCTGGATATCGCCAATGCGACGTCGCTCCTGTGGCGGCTCGAGAATGTCGGCATGGATGTCGGCGACCGCTGGCAGGAACTGGCCCTGCGGGCGGTCGAGCGGACCGACGACCATATGCTGGTCTTCGCCGACACGCACTTCGCCATGGCGCTGGCCGCCGCCGGCACCGGCGACGCGCAGCGCCGCTTCGCCGAGGGCAGCCGCGGCTACATGGCGGCCGGCGAGACGGAATCGACGATCATGGGGGAATGCGGCGCCGACCTGGTGGATGGCGTGTTCGCCTACCGCCGCGGCGACTACGCGCGGGCGGTCGACCATCTGGCTGCCGCCCGCCCCGCCTTGCGCCGGATCGGCGGCAGCCAGGCCCAGCGCGACGTCTTCGAGCAGATGCTGGCCGTCGCGGCCACGCGCGCCGGGCGCGTGGCGCTGGCGCGGGCGCTGTGGTCGGAGCGCACCCGCCGCAAGCCCTGGTGCGGCTGGAGCTGGACCAACCTCGCCGACGCCCTCTCCACCCCCGGCGGCAACCCCATCGCGGCCGCCCGCGCCCGAGCCCGGGCCGCCGCGATTGCGGTCTGAGCTATACTGTTTCGCTCTTGCACCGCCCCTGACGCAGCGGCATTGATGCCGCTACCCACCCCGCACAGGCGAGGATTTCCATCATGCTCGCACCGGTAATCGAGGACGAACCGCTGCTGCTGCGCCAGGATCGCGACGGCATCGCCCGCCTGACACTGAACCGCCCGCATGCCCGCAATGCGCTCTCGGTCGCGCTGATGGCGGCGCTCGGCCGGGAACTGTCGCAGATCGCGGCCGAGCGGGCGGTGAAGGTGGTCGTCCTGGCCGCCAACGGCCCGGCCTTCTGTGCCGGCCACGACCTGAAGGAAGTGCGCGCCGACCCCGGCCGCCAGACCATGACGGCCCTGTTCCGGCAATGCAGCGACCTGATGCTGCAGATCACCCGGCTGCCGCAGCCGGTCATCGCCGAGGTCCATGCCATGGCGACCGCCGCCGGCTGCCAGCTGGTCGCCACCTGCGACCTGGCGGTGGCGGCGGACAGCGCGCGCTTCGCCACCCCCGGCATCAATATCGGCCTCTTCTGCTCGACGCCGATGGTGGCGCTGACCCGGTCGGTCGGGGCCAAGGCATCGATGGAGATGCTGCTGACGGGCGAACCGATCGACGCCGCGACAGCCAAGGGCCTTGGCCTGGTCAACCGGGTGGTCCCGGCGGCGGAGCTGCGGGGTACGGTCGACGCGCTGGCCGGCACCATCGCGGCCAAGTCGCCCCTGGTCCTGGCGATCGGCAAGGAGGCCTTCTACCGCCAGGCGGACATGGCGCTCGAGGACGCCTACGCCTACACGTCCGAGGTCATGACGCGCAACATGATGACGGCCGACGCGGCCGAGGGCATCGACGCCTTCGTGACCAAGCGGACGCCGTGCTGGACGAACGGCTGATGGATCACGAGCGCTACGACAATGAGTATATCGCCGGCATCCTGCGGGATGCCCGGACCATCGCCATGGTCGGCGCCAGCCCGAACTGGAACCGGCCCAGCTTCTTCGTCATGAAGTATCTCCAGGGCAAGGGCTTCCGGGTGATCCCGGTGAACCCGCGCGCCGCCGGCGAGGAGATCCTGGGCGAGAAGGTCTATCCCGACCTGAAGTCGGTGCCGGTCCCGGTCGACATGGTGGACGTGTTCCGCGCCGCCGACGCCGTGCCGGGGATCGTCGAGGACGCCATCGCCATCGGTGCGAAGATCGTCTGGATGCAGCTGGGCGTGCGCCACGATGCGGCCGCCGCCCGCGCCGAGGAGGCCGGCATCCGGGTGGTCATGAACCGCTGCCCCAAGATCGAGTTCGGCCGGCATTCGGGCGAACTCTCCTGGGGCGGCTTCGATTCCGGAATCATCACGTCGCGGCGAACGCGAAAGGTACAGTCATGACCGATAAGGCGAAATACGGGTTCGATACGCGGGCCGTCCATGCCGGGGCCGCACCGGACCCGACCACCGGTGCCCGCGCGGTGCCGATCTATCAGACGACGGCCTATGTCTTCGACGACACCGACCATGCGGCCTCGCTCTTCAACCTCCAGACCTACGGCTACATCTATTCCCGCCTGACCAACCCGACGGTGGCGGCGCTGGAGGAACGGGTCGCCAGCCTGGAGGGTGGCCGCGGCGCCACCGGCTGCGCATCCGGCCATGCCGCGCAGATGATGACCTTCTTCGCGCTGATGACGGCGGGCGACGAGTTCCTGGCGTCGAACCGCCTCTATGGCGGCTCGATCACCCAGTTCGGCCACAGCTTCAAGAAGTTCGGCTGGACGGTGCGCTTCGTCGATTCCGACGATCCGGAAAACTTCCGCCGGGCGCTGACCCCGAAATGCAAGGCGATCTTCGTCGAGAGCCTGGCCAACCCGGGCGGCGTCGTCACCGATCTGGAGGCCATTTCGGCCATCGCGCGCGAGGCCGGCATCCCGCTGATCGTCGACAACACGCTGGCCTCGCCCTATCTCTGCCGGCCGTTCGAATGGGGGGCGGACATCATCGTCCATTCGACGACCAAGTTCCTGTCCGGCCACGGCAACTCGATGGGCGGGATGATGGTCGACAGCGGTCGTTTCGACTGGACCAAGAGCGGTCGCTATCCGGCCTTGAGCGAGCCCGAGCCCGCCTATCACGGCCTGCGCTTCCACGAGACCTTCGGCGAGCTGGCGCTGACCGTCCACGGGCATGCGCTGGGCCTGCGCGACCTGGGGGCGGCGATGGCCCCGCTCAATGCCTTCCTCACCCTGACCGGGACCGAGACGCTGGCCTTGCGCATGGAGCGCCATGTCGCCAACGCCCAGCGCGTGGCGGAATATCTCGAGGGGCATCCGGCGGTGTCCTGGGTTTCCTATGCCGGGCTGAAATCCAGCCCCTACCACCAGCTGGCCGCCAAGTACCTGCCGCGCGGGGCCGGCTCGGTCTTCACCTTCGGCGTGAAGGGCGGCTACGACGCCGGCGTGAAGACGGTGGAGGGCTGCGAGCTCTTCTCCCACCTCGCCAACCTGGGCGATACCCGCAGCCTCATCATCCACCCGGCCTCGACCACCCACCGGCAATTGTCCGAGGAGCAACGGGTCGCGGCCGGCGCCGGGCCCGATGTCGTCCGCCTGTCGATCGGCATCGAGAGCGTCGACGACATCATCGCCGACCTCGACCAGGCCCTGGCCAAGGGTACCAAGGCCGCCTGACCCGGGCGGGGCAGGCTATTCGGCGGGACCGGCCATGGCCGCGGTCGGTTCCGCCGCCCGCGCCCGGCCCCGCCGGCGCCGCTCGCCCGGCAGCAGCAGCGATGCCAGCGCGATCACCACGGCCAGCGCCGACAGCGTCACGAAGAACCAATAGAAGCTGCCGGTGCGGTCATAGATGACCCCGACCAGCGGCACGGCGAGCGCGCTCACGCCCAGCGCCAGGACGAACTTGGCGCCGAAGGCGGTCGCCCGCCACTTGCCCGGCGTATAGCGCACCAGCAGCAGGTTCTCGGCCGGGGTGACGCCGATATTGATGAAGGCGGCGGCGGTCACCGTCGCGAACAGCATCCAGTTGTCGGCGTTGGCGCACAGCGCCAGCAGCGGCACCTGGGCCAGCCAGCCGAAGACATAGATCGGCTTGGCCGGATAGCGATCGGCAAGCCAGCCGCCGACGACATGGCCCACGGCCGACACGACATAGACGATCGTCACCAGTATCCCCGCCCCGGCCGCCGTGCCGCCGGTGATGGCCGGAGTCATGTCGGCGAACACCTTGGGCAGGGCCAGGGACATGCCCTGGAAGACCAGCCCGGCGCAGGCCATGGTGACCGAAAGGACGATGAAGACGCGGATCATGTCGGCGCGGCTGGGCGTGGCTTCCGGCAGACGGTCCTCCTTCATCGCCACCACCGTCCCCTGCTTCATGCAGGCGGCCAGCGCGATGCCGACCGCGACGCAGACGATGCCCGGCACGATGAAGGCCGCGCGCCAGGAGATGAGGTCGGTCAGCCCGCCCGCGACGAACGGTGCGGCCGCCATCCCGGCCGAGCCGAAGATGCCGTTCAGGCCCAGCACCTTCCCGCGATTGACCGACGCCTTGACCAGCCACGCGATGCCGACC
Organism: uncultured Rhizobiaceae bacterium; assembly: GCA_964594715.1. GTDB lineage: Bacteria > Pseudomonadota > Alphaproteobacteria > ATCC43930 > Allostellaceae > Allostella. Next base: position 8,185 of record CAZQOA010000121.1, read on the forward strand.
GGGTGGTAGATCGACCCGAACAGGCCGATCAGGCCCAGGCCGGCCGCGATGCCGAGCGGCCCGTCGACCAGCCCCGTCGCGATGCAGGCTGCCCCGGTCCCGACGAAATAGATCACCATCATGCGCTCGGCGTTCCAGCGATCGCCGAGCCAGCCGGCCGGCAGCGCACCGGCGCCGAACAGGATGAAGCCGGTCAGCGACAGGGCCAGGAGCTCGCCGTAGGAGAGGCCCCACTCATGCTCCAGCGCCAGGACCACGGTCGGGTAGAGCAGCATCACGAGGTGGGAAATTCCGTGGCCGACGCACGAGAAGCCGACGACCAGGCGGCCGTTGTTCATCCGAACTCTCCAGGGGGCGGTATTAACCCTGACAATGACACGCGTCGCGGACGCCTACAATCCAGGCTGCCTACCCGAAGGTGACGCGCACCCGGCCGAGCTGGTCGAACTCGACCTCCACCGCATCCCCCCGTGCCACCGGCTGGGGCGCCACGACGCTGCCCAGGAAGACGAACTCGCCCGCCCGCAACATGCCGCCGACGGAGGCCAGCCGGTTGGCGAGCCAGGCCAGGGCGGCCAGTGGGTGGCCCATCATCGCCGCCCCCACGCCCTCGCCACGCGCGGTCCCGCCGATCGCGATGCGGCCCTTCAACGCCGGCAGGTCGAGGCCGCGCCAATCGGCGACCGCGGGCCCGATGACGGCGCCTGCCTGGAAGAAGTCGTCCGCGATCAGCGTCGGCACGCCCTGGGCGGCGAAGTCGCCGTAGCGGTCGTCGACCAGCTCGATGCCGGGGTGGAGGCTGGCCACGGCGGCGGCAACCGACGCCGCGTCGTGCCCGCCGGCCCGCGCCGGCAGGTCGGCCGCGAGGCGGGCCACGATCTCGGTCTCCACCATCGGCTTCACATAGTCGGCCGCGGCGAACTGGCCGCCATCGGGACGGATGCCGCGTTCCATCACGCCACCGCCGCAGGGATGGTCGATCGCCAGCCAGTCCTGCATCACCTTGGTCGTCGCCCCGATCTTCCACCCGAGGCGGGGTCCGAGCGCCGGCGCCAGGGCCTCGTGGAGCGCGAACTGCACCGCATACCCCTCCGCCACGTCGCGCGGGCGCACCTGGTCGGGCAGGAGGGCGAGCGGGCGCCGGGCCAGGCGATCGGCCGCGATCGAGGCGGCGGCGGGCTTCGGATCGAACATCGTGGGCATATCCTCCCTGTACGTGCCGGATCAGGCGGCCGCGGCGAATCCGCCCGCGGCGGCCAGCCGGCCTTCGGCATAGACGACCCGCCCGGCCGCGATGGTGGCGACCGGCCGCGGCAACCCGACCGAACGGTCGTCGACCAGCACCAGGTCCGCCCGCAGCCCGGGCACGATCCGCCCACGATCCGACAGGCCGACCGCATCGGCCGGGCCGGACGATACCAGTTGCCAGGCATCGGGGAAGGCCATGATCCCATCGGCCGCCAGGCGGAACGGCGCCTGGACCAGGGCGGCATAGTAATAGTCCGAGGTCAGCACGCCGCAGATGCCGGCACCCACGAGGCTGGCCGCGGACACCAGGTTGAGGTGGCTGCCGCCGCGGACCACGTTGGGCGCCCCCATGGCGACGATGCCGCCCAGCTCGCGCGCCCGCCGGGCAGTTTCGAGGTTGATCGGGAACTCGCAGATGGCGGCGCCCAGCGCGTGGAAGCCGTCGCGCGTGGCGGGGTCGGCATCGTCATGGGACGCCAGCGGCACGCCCGCGGCCCGCGCCGCGTCGGCGATGCGGCCGATCGCGGGGCCGACCTCGCCCGCCCGCCCATGCACGGCCGAAAGCAGCCGGGCGAAGTCGCCGGCGCCCATGCCGGTCCGCTCCGCCAGCCCGGCCAGCCGCATCGGGTCGCCCAGGTGCCGCGCCATCGCCGGCGTATGGTCGTTGAAGGCGATCAGGTGGACGGCCCCCGCTTCGATCCAGCCCAGCAGCTCCGCCACCCCATCCAGGTTGAACGCCTCGTGGCGGAGATGGATGCGGGTGTCGCAGGCCAGGCGGCCGCGGAGCCCGGCCACGGCGTGCAGCAGGGCCGCCGCATTGGCCCGGGAGCGCAAGCCCGGCTCCCACGAGCAGGTGACCGCGTGATAGGCGGTGGTGATGCCGTTGGCGACGAGCTGGCGGTCGCTGTCGAGCAGCGCCAGCTCCGCGGCGAAGGCTACTCCGGGACGCGGCATCATCTGCCGCTCGAAGGCATCGCCATGCAGGTCGACCACGCCCGGCAGCACCAGGGCGCCGCGCGCATCGAGCGCCGGCCCCTTGCCGGACGCGCCGATGGCTTCGATGCGGCCGTCTTCGATCTGGAGGTCGGTCTCGACGATGGCGCCCGCCGCGGTCAGCACGCGGCCATGGATGATCTGCCAGCTAGTCGCGATCATGGCCTTCGTGCTCTCGCAAAATCAGGGATCAGGGTTCGAACACCAGTTGCACCCGCTCGGCCGCCATCCGCGCGATGCTGATCTCGATCGGGCAGCCTTCGGCGTCGATGTTCAGGTTCTCGGCCACCAGCACCGGCCGGCTGCGCGGTACGCGCAGCGTCCGCGCATCCTCCGACGAGGGCAGGCGCGCGGTGACCCGCGTCGACTTCCGCGTGTAGTCCATGATGCCGCAAAGGGCGAGCGCCTTGGTAATCGATTCTTCCGCACGATAGGCGGCGATCAAGTCAGGCACGCGACAGGCGGGGAAGAAATGCGAGGCGACGCTGATCGGCAGGCCGTCGGCCTCGCCCACCGTTTCCAGCAGGATCACGGACTCGCCCCGGCGCAGGCCGAGCGGACGGGCGATGTGGCTCTCGGCCGCCACCGTCTCGGCCCGCACCAGCCGGGAATGGGGCTCGCGGTTCTGGAGACGGATGTTCTCGCTGAAGCGGGTGCGCTTGCGCACGGCATAGTCCACCGGATCGTCATGGACGAAGGTGCCGCGCCCCTGCTCCACCCGCACCACCCCGCGCTCCTCCAGCGCCGCCAGCGCCTGCCGCACGGTATGGCGGTTCACGCCGAAACGGTCGGCCAGCACATGCTCCGTCGGCAGCCGGTCGCCGGGGCCGAAGCGGCGTTGGCCGATCTCCGCCTCGATCGCCTGCTCGATCTGGCGCCACAGCGCGACGCCGCCACGGCGGGCGAGCGAAACCGGTTCCCAATCGCTCGGAGGGTGACTTAGGCGGTCGATCGTCATCAAACCTTCAGCGGAAGTCGCTTTACTGCCTGTCCATGCTGCGGCAGTATCGCCTGGATAGATACGGACATCTAGACAAATAATCAAACATGTCGAGCCCATGACCAGCCGATCGGCCAGCACCCCCGTCCAGACCTTGCGGCAGCGCTGGATCGCCGCCCTGGCCCGGGCCCCCGCCGACCGGCTGGAGGCGGCCTGGGCCGGCCTCGCCCGGCAGCCGGCCTATGAACTGCTGCGGGCGCCGGAGATCGGCATGGTCATGGTGCGTGGCCGCTCCGGCGGCACCGGCCCCCGGTTCAACCTGGGCGAAATGACGGTGACGCGCTGCGTCGTCCGCCTCGACAGCGGCACGCTCGGCTATGGCTATGTCGCCGGGCGCGATCGCCGCCATGCCGAACGCGCCGCCCTCTTCGACGCGCTGCTCCAGGAAGATGCGACCCACGCGACGGTCATGCGCGATGTCGTCGAGCCGGTGGAGGCCGGGATCGCCGCCGCCGCCCTCACCGTCCGGCAGAAGGCGGCCGCGACCAAGGTCAAGTTCTTCACCATGGTGCGCGGCGAATGACCCCAGACATAGTTCACGCCCCCGGCCCCGGCTTCGCCGACACGGTGCATGATTCGCAACGTGCCTTCCGGGCACTGCTGGAGGCGATCTCCCGGCCGGGCACGATCGTCCGGGTGGACGCCGCGGTGGCCCCGCCGCCGCCCCTCTCGCGCGCCGCCGCCGCGGCCCTGCTGACCCTGGTCGATTTCGAGACCCCGCTATGGCTGGATGCCGCCGCCCAGACGCCGGCGATCCTCGCCTGGACGCGGTTCCACTGCGGCGCCCCCATCGTGGCCGAGCCGGAGCGCGCCCGCTTCGCGCTGGTGACGGCCCCCCTGACGATGCCCGCGCTCGATGCCTTCGCATTGGGCGACGACGCCTATCCCGACCGGTCGGCGACCCTGATCGTCGAGGTGGCCGACCTTCGTGCGGGCGGGGGCTTCCGGCTGACCGGTCCCGGCATCGAGCAGGACGCGCGGCTGGCGGTCGACGGCCTGCCGCCGGGGTTCGCCGCCGCATGGCGCGCCAATCGCGCCATCTTCCCCTGCGGTGTCGACCTGTTCCTGACGGCAGGAGACCGGGTGGCGGCCTTGCCGCGCACGACCGTATTGGAGGGCTGAGCCCATGTATGTCGCGGTCAAGGGCGGCGAGGCCGCCATCGCCAATGCCGAGACCCTGCTGGCGGAGCGCCGGCGCGGCGACCCGGCCGTGGCGGAGATCTCCACCGCCCAGATCGAGCAGCAGCTGGGCCTGGCCGTCGACCGGGTGATGACCGAGGGGTCGCTGTTCGATCGCGAACTGGCGGCACTCGCCCTGAAGCAGGCCTGCGGCGATGCCATGGAGGCGATCTTCCTGCTGCGCGCCTTTCGCACCACCCTGCCCCGCTTCGGCGCGTCGGAGGCGATCGATACCGGCCGGATGCTGGTCGAGCGGCGCATCTCCGCCACCTTCAAGGACCTGCCGGGCGGGCAGGTCCTGGGGCCCAGCTTCGACTACACCCATCGCCTGCTCGATTTCTCGCTGCTGGCGACCGGCGGCGAACCGGTGGCGGCGCCGCAGGCGGAGGCCGGCGCCGAGGCGATGCCCCACGTCCTGGCCATGCTGGACCGCGAAGGGCTGATCCAGTCCGAAGTCGACACCCGTCCCGATGCGCCGGTGCCCGACGTGACCCGCGACCCGATCGCCTTTCCGGCCGACCGCGCCGCCCGCTTGCAGACGCTGGCCCGCGGCGACGAGGGCTTCCTGATGGCGCTGGGCTATTCGGTGCAGCGCGGCTACGGCCGCAACCACCCGTTCGCGGGGGAAATCCGCTTCGGCGAGGTCGAGGTCGAGTTCACGCCGGAGGAGCTGGGGTTCCCCATCTCGATCGGCGACATCGCCGTCACCGAATGCGAGATGGTGAACCAGTTCAAGGGCTCGGCCACCGAGCCGCCGCAGTTCACCCGCGGCTATGGCCTGTCCTTCGGCCATTGCGAGCGCAAGACGATGGCGATGGCCCTGGTCGACCGGGCGCTGCGCGCGCGCGAGCTGGGCGAAGAGGTGGACTCGCCCGCCCAGGACGAGGAGTTCGTCCTCTACCACTCCGACAATGTCGAGGCGTCGGGCTTCGTGCAGCACCTGAAGCTGCCGCACTATGTCGACTTCCAGTCGGAGCTGGTGATGATCCGCAGCATGCGCGCTGCCGCCCAGGCGACGCCGGCCGCGCGCCGGATGCCGGTCGCGGTCGGGGAAGACTGACGATGGACGGCTACAACTTCGCCTACCTCGACGAGCAGACCAAGCGGATGATCCGCCGCGC
>CAZQOA010000122.1:0-13068 GCA_964594715.1 uncultured Rhizobiaceae bacterium
CCGGCCAGCGTGCCGACGATGCCGATGCTGGCGCCGGTCAGGAAGAAGATGCGCAGCACCATCCCCCTGGTCGCCCCCATGGTGCGCAGGATGGCGATATCCCGCCCCTTGTCCTTCACCAGCATGATCATCGACGAGATGATGTTGAAGGCGGCGACGACGATGATCAGCGTCAGGATCAGGAACATCACGTTCCGTTCCACCTGCAGCGCATTGAAGAAGCTCGAATTCGCCTGCTGCCAGTCATAGACGCGCACGCCCGGACCGGCGGCGGCCGTGATCTCCTGGCGCAGGCGGCGGACCTGGTCGGCGTCGGTCGCGAACACCTCCACCCCCGTGGCCGCGTCCGGCATCTGGAAGAAGAGCTGGGCCGCCTCCAGCGGCATGAAGATGTGCGAGCTGTCATACTCGTACATGCCGACATTGAAGACGGCGACGATCTTGTAGGAGCGGATGCGCGGCAGGGTGCCCATCGGCGACGCCATGCCCTGGGGCGCGATCAGGGTGATCCGGTCGCCCGGCAGCAACCCCAGCTTCTGCGCCAGGCGATAGCCGACGACGACCGTGTCGTCGCCACCGAACTGGTTGAGGAAGCCGGCCTCGATCTTGTCGGCGATGAGCTTGCGCGCCTTCAGGTCGTCGGGTCGGACACCGCGTACGAGCGCGCCCGACGCACGGCCCTGGTTGGAGGCCATCACCTGCCCCTCGACCTGGGGCGTGGCCGAGACGACGCCCGGGATCTTGCGCACCGCGTCCGCCACCCGGTCGAAGTCGCGCAGGTTGCCCTGGGTCGACAGCACGGTCATGTGCCCGTTCAGCCCGAGGATGCGCCCCAGCAGCTCCTGCCGGAACCCGTTCATCACCGACATGACGATGATCAGCGTCGCCACGCCGAGCGCGATGCCGAGGAACGAGAATCCCGCGATGACGGAGATGAAGCCCTCCTGCCGGCGCGACCGCAGGTAGCGGAAGGCCAGCATCCGCTCGAAGGCGGCAAAGATCATCGGGCGGTCAAGCGTCGGTGAAGCGGGCGAGTGCCGCGTCCAGCGGCAGTTCCTGCCGGTCGCCGGTGCGGCGCTCCTTCAGCTCGACCAGGCCCTGGGCGATGCCGCGGGGTCCGACCACGAGCTGCCAGGGCAGGCCGATCAGGTCCATGGTGGCGAACTTGGCGCCGGGGCTGTCGTCGCGATCATCGTAAAGGACCTCCACCCCGCTCGCTTGCAGCGCCGCATAGACGCGGTCGGCGGCTTCCGCGCAGGTGGCGTCGCCTGCCCGCAGGTTGATCAGGCCGACCCGGAACGGGGCTACGGCCTCCGGCCAGATGATCCCGCGGTCGTCGTGGCTGGCCTCGATGATGGCGCCGACCAGCCGCGACACGCCGATGCCGTAGGACCCCATCTCGACCGGTACCATCTCGCCGTCCGGCTTCGCCACCAGGGCGCCGAGCGGCTTGGAATACTTGCTGCCGAAATAGAAGATGTGCCCGACCTCGATGCCGCGCGCTGCCACCTGGCGATCGGCCGGGATGGCGGCGAAGGCCGCCGTGTCATGCTTCTCGTCGGTGGCGGCATAGACCGAGGTCCAGCGATCGACGATCGACTGCACGCCGGCCTCGTCGTCGAAATCGACGCTCGTCCCGAGCACGTCGTACTCGACGACGTCGCGATGGCAATAGACCTGGCTCTCGCCGGTCTCGGCCAGGATGATGAACTCATGGCTCATGTCGCCGCCGATCGGGCCGGTGTCGGCCTGCATCGGGATGGCCTTCAACCCCATGCGGGCGAACGTGCGCAGGTAGGCCACGAACATCTTGTTGTAGGAGTGGCGCGCGCCCTCCTTCGTCAGGTCGAAGGAATAGGCGTCCTTCATCAGGAATTCCCGCCCGCGCATCACGCCGAAGCGTGGCCGCACCTCGTCCCGGAACTTCCACTGGATGTGGTAGAGGTTGCGCGGCAGGTCGCGCCAGCTCTTGGTCGACGTCCGGAAGATGTCGGTGATCAGCTCTTCGTTGGTCGGGCCGTAGAGCATCTCGCGATCGTGGCGGTCGATGATGCGCAGCATCTCCTTGCCATAATCGTCGTAGCGCCCGCTGTCCTTCCATAGGTCGGCCGACTGGATGGTCGGCATCAGCAGCTCCTGGCCGCCCGAGGCGTTCTGCTCCTCGCGCACGATCTGCTCGATGCGCTTCAGCACGCGGAAGCCGAGCGGCAGCCAGCTGTAGATGCCGGCGCTCGCCTGGCGGACCATGCCCGCCCGCAACATCAGGCGATGGGAGACGATCTGCGCCTCGCTCGGATTTTCCTTGAGCGTCGGCAGGAAATAGGAACTGAGGCGCATGGCGTCCTGATCGGTGGGTTGGGCCGCAAGGTGCTGGAGCAGCGGCCGTTCCGTTTAGCCGATGGCCCTGCCCAAGTCCACCCGACGCCGGGTTGCGGGCCGCCTTCCCGCCGTCGCAAAATCCGCCACCGGGATGCCCGGCCATGGGGGGAAGGATGCTCGAACGGCTGTTCGGATTGACGGCGCATGGCACCAACGTCCGGACGGAGGTGCTGGCGGGCGTCACCACGTTCCTGGCCATGGCCTACATCATGTTCGTCAACCCGCTGATCCTGAAGGATGCCGGCATGGACCAGGGGGCGGTGTTCGTCGCCACCTGCCTCGCCGCCGCCTTCGGCTCGGCGGCGATGGGTCTCTTTGCCAACTACCCGATCGCGCTCGCCCCGGGCATGGGCATCAACGCCTACTTCGCCTATGGCGTCGTCCAGGGCATGGGGCATTCCTGGCAGGTGGCGCTGGGGGCGGTGTTCCTGTCCGGGGTGCTGTTCCTGCTCCTCAGCCTGGTGCGGGCGCGGGAATGGATCATCAACAGCATCCCGCGCTCGCTGAAGATGGCGATCTCGGCCGGGATCGGCCTGCTGCTGGCGATCATCGCGCTCCAGAATGCGGGGATCGTGATCGCCCATCCGGCGACGCTGGTCACCGCCGGGAACGTCACCGCACCCCCGGCCATCATCGCCGCCGTCACCTTCTTCGCCATCGTCGCCCTCGACCATCGGCGGGTGCCGGGTGCCCTCATCCTCGGCATCTTCGGCGCGACGCTGGCGGGGATCCTGCTCGGTCTGGCGCCGTTCCGCGGCTTCGTCAGCGCGCCGCCCAGCCTGGCCCCGACCCTGTTGCAGATGGACGTGTCGGGCGCCCTCGAACTGGGCCTGGTGGTGGTGGTCTTCGCCTTCTTCTTCGTGTCGCTGTTCGACACGGCCGGCACGCTGATCGGCGTCGCCTGGCGCGGCGGGATGCTCGACGCCGAGGGCCGGCTGCCGCGCCTCGGGCCGGCGCTGATCGCCGACAGCAGCGCGGTGATGGCGGGGGCCGCACTCGGCACCTCGACGACGACCGCCTACATCGAGTCCGCCGCCGGCATGAAGGCCGGCGGCCGCACCGGCCTGACCGCCTGCGTCGTGGCCATTCTCTTCGTCGCCAGCCTCGTCTTTGCGCCGCTGGTGCTGTCGGTGCCCAGCTTCGCGACCGCCCCGGCGCTGCTGTTCGTCGCCTGCATGATGGTCCGCGGCCTGACCGAGGTCGACTGGGAGGACGCCACCGAATACGCCCCGGCCGTCGTCACCGCCGTGGCCATGCCCCTCACCTTCTCGATCGCCCACGGCATCGCATTCGGCTTCATCGCCTACACGGCGATCAAGCTCCTGAGCGGGCGGACGGCGGACGTGTCGCCCACCGTCTGGGTCCTGGCGGGGCTGTTCGTGGCGAAATTCGCGTTGCTATGACGAAATCGTGAGCAGGCCATGCAAAAAAGTGATGACAGGGCTGCGCCAATTGCTTAAACTTTAGATGTAAAGAAGGGGCCGCGCCGGTTACCCGTCGCAGTCCCAAGTTTAGGGAGGAATCGCCATCAGGCGAGGATCGAGCGGCGCAAGCCGCTCGATTACGTTTAAGGTGGTGAAGGAAGGGCCCCGGCACAAGGGCCCTTTTTGCATTTCCGCCTGGGGTTTCATTACGAATCAATAACTTGACTGCCCCAGCCGCATCCGCCGGGGAAATGGGCAGGGCTGCGCCTAATCCTTCGGCGCCCCCCGCCGCCGCCCGATCAGGCCTGACCCTCCCCTGAGTGGGTTTGACGACTATTCCGCGATCACCTCACCGGAGCCGCCATGCTCGGCCGGGAAGTCCTTCAGCTTGGGCAGGCCGTCCCGCATGGGCAGCACCGTCTCGGCATAATTCACATGCACCCCGGCTGCGAATCGGAGCGTCGGCAGTATCCCGGCGAACACGTCCACCAGGCCCACCGACGGATGAACGGTCATCAGATGGCCGCCGCATCGGGTGCAATATTGCCGTTGACTGAATGCCGTCTTCTGAAAGGTGGCGATGTGGGCGGCGCCCGCGGTTACCCGCACCGCCTCCGGCCGCCACAGGGTGAAGGCATTCACCGGCCCGCCGGACCAGGACCGGCAGGAACTGCAATGACAGTAGCCCATCGCGACCGGTTCCTCGGTCACTTCCAGTCGAACCGAACCGCAGAAGCATTGTCCTTCGTGCATCATGACGCTCCCTCTTTGGTGTGCCGTTGCCGATCGCGTATCTACCTTGCGAGCTTGGCTTTGATCGCATTCAGGCCGGCCTCGTAGACGCCGCCCAGCATATCGCTCGCGTCCTCCTCTTTGCCGGAGGCGGGAATGTAGGTGCCGCTCCAGGTCACGGTGGAAATGCCCCTACTCTTGGCCACGACCTGGATCGTCGACGTATACAGCGTCACCGGCAGCGGGCTCGAAACGAAGCTGTAGGAATAGGTATGCTTTGCATCGCTGCGCGCGGTCTGCAGCTCCACGAACGTCGCCTTTCCGTCTTTCGTCACCAGCGTTCGGGTCGGCGGGTTGTTGCCGTCCTCGGTGCAGGCGCCGATGGGCGGAAGCCAGTCCTTGATGGCGCAGAACGGACCGACGATCGACCACACCGCCGCGGGCGTACCGTTGACGTCGACGCTGCGCGACAGCGAAGCGGCCGAAGCGGATGAGATGCCCGCACTCAGCAAGGCGAGCGCACAAACGGACATGACGGCCCGCGTGGTTCTGGCGATCACGTATTCATCCCGTTCGGGTGTGAATAGGTGCTTGATGCGGTGACTATCGAAGAGGGGCATGGCGGGTTCCCTTGTTTGCGGGCAGCCATAGCGCCGCCGGCGATGGGAAACTCCCAAACCAGCGCGCTGGGCTCCAGTTCAGGAACTGAATCGACCCCGGTACATAATCTGAACTAGGCCGGATAGACTTCGTGGGCATAGGCTCGGACCGTCGTGTCGTTTTGAGAGAGGGCGCGATGACACAAGGCAGTTACCGGCAGTTCTGTCCGGTCGCGATGGCGGCCGAGGTCCTGTGCAAGCGATGGACCGTCGTCTTGCTGCGCGAAATGATGGCCGGTTCGGTGCGGTTCAATGATTTGCGCCGCGGCGTGCGGCGTATGTCGCCGGCGCTATTGTCGCAACGCCTCAAGGACCTGGAGCAGGCGGGCGTCGTATCGCGCGTGAAGACGAAGGGCGAACTCGATCTCTTCGAATATCACCTGACGCCTGCGGGCCATGAATTGCAGCCGATCATCGAAGGCTTCGGCGTGTGGGGGCAGCGCTGGGTCGATTCGAAGATGTCACTGCAGAATCTCGATCCGCAGCTTCTGATGTGGGACATGCGGCGCAATCTCGACCCGACGCCCATGCCGAAGCGGCGCAGCACCATCCAGTTCCTCTATCCGGAACTGCCGCCGACGCAACGCGCATGGTGGCTGATCGTGGCGCCGGACGAGGACGTCGATCTGTGCTCGATCGACCCCGGGTACGACGTCGATCTTTATGTGTCGAGCGATCTAAGGACGATGACCGCGATCTGGATGGGCTGGGACACGGTGCGCAAGGCGGTGAGCGAGGGCCGGGTGGAGCTCGTCGGCGACAGACAACTGGCGTCGAGCATGCAGAGATGGCTGGGCCTGAGCCCGTTCGCGAAGGAAAGTAGGATCGTCGCGTGAGCGTGCGCCACTGAACGGAAATGGGCGGAATTTCGCCCGATCCTTCGGCGCCTTGCGTCAGCCCTGGCGCACCCAGGGCGGTGCGGCACGCAGTATGTCGACATGGATGGGGCAGTCCGGGTGATGGGCGCCAGGCAGGTAGCCCGTGCTCATCAGAAACTCGCCCACGATCTCGCCGCCGGTGAAGCGGAAGGTCTTCTTGAAGAGCTTCACCCACTCGTCCTTGGACAGCGGGTGATGGGCGTCGAGCCACCCGGCGAAGGAGCCATGGCTGGCCCGCAGCCCTTGGATCCGGCGGGCATTCTCGATCGCCGCATCGACCTTCAGCCGGTTGCGGATGATGCCGGCATCCGCCAGCAGCCGCGCCCGGTCGGCCTCGCCATAGGCGGCAACCCGGTCGATGTCGAAACCGTCGAAGGCGGCGACGAAGGCCGCACGCTTCTTCAGGATGGTCAGCCACGACAGGCCGGCCTGGTTGATCTCCAGCACCAGCCGCTCGAACAGCGCGACGTCGTCGGCGACCGGGAAGCCGTATTCGCGCTCATGGTACGGCCCGTGCCACTCATGGCCGGGTGCGGCGATGCAATAGCCGGTCAGGCCGCTCACGTCCCCAATCCCACCATCAAGGCCCTCGGCATCAGGGGCCGCGGAAGCTGATCAGGTCGGTGGTCGCGAGCCATTCCACCAGCAGCCACAGGACCGCGGCGATGACCGTGGTGACGGCCGCCTTCAACAGCATGCGCGGCCGCTCGGGTGCACTGTCGGCAAAGCCGGGCTGGGTATGATCCGGCACATGCACGCCCCAGGGCAGGACCGCCATGAGGACGGTCCACCACAGCACGAAATAGACGGCGAGTGCGGTTCCGAGATGCATGGGCTAGACCTGCTCAAGCTCGATCAGGGTGCCGGCGAAATCCTTGGGGTGAAGGAACAGTACCGGCTTGCCGTGCGCGCCGATCCTCGGTTCGCCATCGCCGAGCACCCGCGCGCCCCCGGCCGTCAGGCGGTCGCGGGCCCCCCGGATGTCGTCCACCTCGTAGCACACATGATGCATGCCGCCGGACGGATTGCGCGCCAGGAAGGGCGCGATCGGCGACGCCTCCCCCAGCGGCTCCAGCAGCTCGATCTTGGTGTTGGGCAGGCCGACGAAGACCACGGTGACGCCATGCTCGGGCAACATCTGGGGGGCGGACACCTCCGCCCCCAGGACATCCCGATACATGGCAGCGGCCGCCGCCAGGTCCGGCACAGCGATCGCTACATGGTTGAGACGACCGATCATTCGCTTGGCCGCGCCTTTCGCCTTCACACTCGAACAAGATGTACGGACATGGTCGGGCGTTTTCCACGGTCATTTCGCACATATCGTCGCATCGCCGAGGCAACGGCCGCCTCCACCGCCGCGTCGTCCCGCCGTTCCAGGCGGCTCAGGCGGTCCAAGGCGCCGGTCGCCGCCCGGCCCAGCGCCGACAGGCCCTCGGCATCGGTCTCCGGATCATAGAGGCCGGGCGCGGCCACCTGCGCGGCCGCGGCCGCCTGCCCGTCGCCGTTCAGCACCAGCGTCGCCACCACCGCGCCGTGGTTGCCGATGCGGCTGCGCGCCTTCAGGGCCGGCCCCTCGATCGGCAGCAGCGCCATCCCTTCCAGCGCGAGCCGCCCCGACGGGACCTGGGCCACGATCGCGGCCTTGCCCGGCGCCAGCCGGATCAGCGAGCCGTTGGCCGTGACCAGCGCTTCCGGCACCTGGCAGGTCCTGGCCAGCTCGGCATGGGCGACCAGGTGGCGGTGCTCGCCATGCACCGGAATCGCGACCTGCGGCCGGACCCACTGGTACATGCGCACGAGCTCGTCGCGGCAGGGATGGCCGGAGACGTGGACGAAGTGGTCGCGCTCGGTCAGCACCTCGACCCCCAGGCGCAGCAGGTCGTCGTGCAGGCGCCCGATCGGCCGCTCGTTGCCGGGGATGATGCGCGAGGAGAAGATGCAGGCGTCGCCCGCTTCCAGGGTGATCTGCGGATGGTCGCCACGGGCGATCCGCGGCAGCGCCGCCCGCGGCTCGCCCTGGCTGCCGGTGCATACCAGCATCACCCGGTCGCGCGGCAGGTATGCCGCTTCGCGGTCGTCGAGGAACGGCGTGTCGGGCGCGAGGTATCCCGTCTCGCGCGCGGCGGCGACGATGCGCCACAGCGAGCGGCCGACCAGGGCGATATGCCGGTTGGTCGCGGCGGCCACGTCGATCAGCGATTGCAGGCGCGCCACGTTGGAGGCGAAGCAGGCGACGGCGACCCGCTGCTCGCAGCGCTGGACCAGCGACATGAGGGCGCTGCGCACGTCGCCTTCGGACCCCGACTCGCCTTCGCGCATGGCGTTGGTCGAATCGCCCACCATCGCCAGCACGCCCTCGTCGCCGAGCGCCTTCAGGGCGGCCTCATCGGCCACCGGCCCGACCAGCGGGTCGGGATCGAGCTTCCAGTCGCCGGTGTGCAGGATGGTACCCTGGCCGGTGCGGATCACCACCGCGTTCGGCTCGGGAATGGAGTGGGTGAGCGTGATCAGCTCCAGGTCGAACGGCCCGACCTTGAAGCTTCCCTCCATCGGAATGATGGTGATCGGCATGTCGGCAAGGCCGGTCTCGCCCAGCTTCCGCCGCAGCAGGGCGGCGGTGAAGGGTGTCGCATAGACCGGGCAGCCGAGGCGCGGCCAGAGATACTGGACGGCACCGATATGGTCCTCGTGACCATGGGTCAGCACCAGGCCGGCCAGGGCATCGCGGCGTTCCTCGATGAAGGCGATGTCCGGCATGATGACATCCACCCCGGGTGTGGAATCGTCGCCGAAGGTGACGCCGAGATCGACCATCAACCATTTTCCACGGTAGCCGTAGAGGTTGAGGTTCATGCCGATCTCGCCCGACCCGCCCAGGGCCAGGAAATGCAGGTCTTGCGGTGCGCCTGGCGGAAACTTCGCCTGGGTGCTCTTCGACGGGGTGCTGCTCATCAATGAGCCGAAGCGCGGGGCGCCGAATTGAGGGAATGAACGGCGACTAGGCCGTGCAGGGTAAGCTCGACATCGACATGATCGAACACTGTGGTCGCCTCTGCGAAAAGGGGTACGAGGCCGCCCGTACCGATGACTTTGAGCGGAGCCCCCCACTCCGCTCGGATGCGCTGAACGATACCCTCGATCAGGCCGATATAGCCCCAATAGACGCCGGACTGCATGCAGGTCACCGTGGTGCGACCGATCACCTTGTCCGGCCGCTTCAGGTCGACCCGCGGCAATCGGGCGGCTGCCATATGCAACGCCTGGAGCGACAGATTGATCCCGGGCGCGATGACGCCGCCATTGTAGTTGCCCTCGTCGTCGATGACGTCGAAGGTCGTCGCGGTCCCGAAATCGACGACGATGGCCGGCCCGCCGTAGCGGCGGTGCGCGGAAAGGGCGTTGACCAGGCGGTCGGCGCCGACTTCCTGCGGCCGATCGACCTTCGCCTCGACCCCGAGCCGCACTGCCGGCTCGCCCACCACCAGCGGATCGCAGCGGAAATAGCGGCGGCACATGCCGACCACGCTGAACAGCGCCTCGGGCACCACCGTGGCGATGACGATCGCCGTCACCCGTTGCGGCTCGATCCATTCCAGCGACATCACCTGGGTCAGCCACGCGCCATATTCATCGGCCGTGCGCTTGGTATCGGTGACGCAGCGCCAGGTATTGCGCACCACGTCGCCCTCGGTCAGGGCGAAGACGCTGTTGGTATTGCCGACGTCGACGACGAGGAGCATTTCGTTCACGCGGCCTGGAACATGACATCGCCCGCCAGCACCCGCCGGGTTCCCCCCGACGGCAGGTGGAGCAACAGGGCACCCGCATCGTCGATGCCGCCGAAGGCGCCCTCGACGAGCTCGGTCTCGATGCGCACGGTAAGCGGTCGCCCCTGGTCCATGGCCATGCTCCTCCATGCGGCGCGTGCCGGCGCGAACCCGGCCCGGCGCCACTCTCCGTAGCGGTCGGCGAAACGGTCGGCCAGCGCGTCGCGCACCGCGGCCACCTCGACCGGCGCGTGGGCAGCGAGGCAGGTCGTGGGATAGGGCGTGTCGCCGGGGGCCGCCGCGATGTTGATGCCGATGCCGACCGCGACCAGGCGCTGCCCGGGTGCCTCCTCGATCGTCTCCAGCAGGATGCCGGCCAGCTTGCCCCCACCCAGCAACAGATCATTGGGCCATTTCAGCTCGACCCGGCGGGCCGGCGGCAGCAGCCCGTTGCAGGCTTCCGCGGCCGCGACCGAGGCGACGAAGCCCAGTTCCGAAAGCCGCCCGACCGGGCATTCCGGACGGAGGAGGAACGAGGCGTAAAGGTTGCCGGCCGGCGACGACCAGTTGCGGCCGCGCCGGCCGCGCCCCGCATGCTGGCTGCGCGCGGTCACCAGCGAGAGGTCCGGCGCCCCTTCCCGCCCGAGGCGAAAGGCCTCGTCATTGGTGCTCCCGACCGCGTCGAGCGCAACGAGGTGGACCGCCCCCGGCGTTCCACCCGTCATGCCATTCATCCCTTGATCAAGGCGGCGGCGGCCGACGCCGCAGCCGACAGCAGGGGTGCGGGGTAGACGAAGAAGAACAGCGTGACCACCGCGGAGACACCGATGACCGCATTCACCGCGCCCCCGACATCGCGGTCGAAGCTCTCGGCCGGCTCGTCGAAATACATCAGCTTGACGATGCGCAGGTAGTAGTAGGCGCCGACGACGCTGGTGACGACGCCGATGATCGCCAGGGTATAGAGCGACGGCACCGCGCGGGCCGCGTCGATCGCCGCCATGAAGACGTAGAGCTTGCCGAAGAACCCGGCCAGCGGCGGGATGCCGGCCAGCGAGAACATGAAGATCCCCATGGCGAAGGCCATCATCGGGCGGGTGCGCGACAGGCCGGCCAGATCCTGGATCTCCTCCACCGCCCGGTCCTTCTGGCGCATGCACAGGATGACGGCGAAGGCGCCGGCGGTCATGAAGATGTAGATCGCCATGTAGATGAGGACGCCACGGACGCCGGCGTCGGTCCCCGCGGCCAGGCCCACCAGCGCATAGCCGACATGGCCGATCGAGCTGTAGGCCATCAGGCGCTTGATGTTCGTCTGGTTGATGGCCGCGAAGGCACCCAGCACCATCGATGCGATGGAGATGAAGATGATGATCTGGCGCCATTGGTCGACCATCCCGCCCAGCGGATCCATCATGACGCGCACGAAGAGCGCGATGGCCGCCACCTTGGGCGCAATGGCGAAGAAGGTCGTGACCGGCGTCGGCGCCCCTTCATAGACGTCCGGCGTCCACATGTGGAACGGCACGGCCGACACCTTGAAGGCCAGGCCGGTTGCCAGGAACACGATGCCGAAAATGACCCCGATCGCCGGCTCGCCGGTGCCCAGCGTGGCGGCCAGGCCCTGGAAGGAGGTCGTGCCGGCAAAGCCGTAGAGCAGCGACACGCCGTAGAGCAGCATTCCCGAGGAGAGCGCGCCGAGGACGAAATACTTCAGGCCGGCCTCGGTCGAGCGCTCGGTGTCGCGACGGAACGCGGCTAGCACATAGAGTGCCAGGCTTTGCAGCTCGAGCCCGAGATAGAGCGAGATCAGGTCGCTGGCCGAGACCATCATCATCATGCCGAGCGTGGACAGCACGATGAGGACCGGATACTCGAACCGCGACTGCCCTTCCCGCTCGTTGTTGTCGGCGCCAAGCAGGATGGCGACGACCGAGCCGAGCAGGATCAGCATCTTCGCGAAGGCCGAGAAGGCGTCGGACACGAAGGCGCCGAAGAAGGTCTCGCGGTCGACGCCGCCACCGGCGGCGACGGCCACGCCGGCCAGCAGCAGCAGTCCGACCGAGAGCCAGGAGACGGCGCGCGTCGACCGGTCGCCGAGGAAGACGCCCAGCATCAACAGCGCCAGGGCACCAGCCGCGACCAGGATTTCCGGCAGGGCCGGCAGCAGGTCGGGGAAAGGAACGAGATTCATCGGCCGATCCTCAATGCTGCGCCAGGACGACCGCCTGGCCGGCGGCCTCGGCGAGCTTCAGCCGATCGACCAGTTGCTCCACCGGCAGCGCCATCAGGTCCATGAACGAAGCAGGGTAGATACCCATCCACAGCACCAGCACGACCAGCGGCGCGAAGATCGCCACCTCGCGCGGCGACAGGTCCAGCATCGTTTTCAGGTCTTCGCGCGTCAGCTTGCCGAAGACCACCCGGCGATAGAGGTAGAGCATGTAGGTACAGCCGAGGATGATCCCGGTGGTGGCCAGCAGCGCCACCCAGGTATTGGCACGGAAGGCCCCGACCAGGACGAGGAACTCGCCGACGAAGCCGCTGGTGCCGGGCAGGCCGACCGAGGCCAGCATGAAGATCATGAAGACCAGGGCATATTTCGGCATCCGTTGGACGAGGCCGCCATAGCGCGCGATCTCGCGGGTATGCAGCCGGTCATAGAGGACGCCGACGCAAAGGAAGAGCGCGCCCGACACGATGCCATGGCTCAGCATCTGGAAGATGGCGCCTTCCATCCCCTGCTGGGTGAAGGTGAAGATGCCGAGCGTGACGTAGCCCATGTGCGCCACCGACGAATAGGCGATCAGCTTCTTCATGTCCTCCTGGGCCAGGGCCACGAGCGACGTGTAGATGATCGCCACCACGCTCAGCGTGTAGACCAGCGGCGCGAAGTACAGCGAGGCGTCCGGGAACATCGGCAGGGAGAACCGGAGGAAGCCATAGGCGCCCATCTTCAGCAGCACGCCCGCCAGGATGACGGAGCCCGCGGTCGGCGCCTCGACGTGGGCATCCGGCAGCCAGGTATGGACCGGCCACATCGGCACCTTCACCGCGAACGAGGCGAAGAAGGCGAGCCAGAGCCAGATCTGCAGGCTGGGGGCGAACGAGAAGGCCATCGCCGTCGGGATGTCCATCGACCCGATCTGGAAATAGACGACCAGGATCGCCAGCAGCATCAGCACCGAGCCGAGCAGCGTGTAGAGGAAGAACTTGAAGCTGGCAT
>CAZQOA010000123.1:0-12999 GCA_964594715.1 uncultured Rhizobiaceae bacterium
CCTCGCCATAGATGTAGAGTGTCTGGTCGCTGGTGATGTTGTCGGTCGTGTCGCCAGTATTGTCCGAGAAGGCGGTGATCACCGGCGCGTCCGGTGCATCCTTGTCGTTGCTGATGATCCAGACCGTCGTCTGGCCGCTGAGGAAGTCGTAGTCGGCCTCCGCCTTGCCCGCCAGCGGGGTGCCGCCGTTCTGCAGGTACAAGGTCACGCTGTCGTTGAAGGCGAGCCCGCCATCCGGATCGAGCTCGGCCCCCTCCAGGCTGTCATAGTCCCCGTCGACCACGATGTAGTCCGACTGCGTCGCGCTCTTCCCCGACGTGAAGTCGAAGACCGTGTCCAGGCCGAGGTCGATGGGGTCGTCGGCATAGATCTGGTCGGGACCGGCGCCGCCCCAGATCGAGTCGCCCGGATAGTAGTCGACGGTGTCGGCCTCGATCAGGCCGTCCTGGTTGCCCCCCGCCTCGATCAGGTCGGCGCCGTTGCCGCCCGACAGCGAATCCCGGTCGTCGGAGCCGCGCAGCGTGTCGTTGCCGTCGCCGCCGAAGAGCGTGTCGCCGGTGTAGTCCGGGCCCTCGTCGTCGTCGTCGCCGCCGAACATCGAATCGTCGCCGGCACCGCCGTGGAGCTCGTCCTCGTCATAGCCGCCGTCGATGGTGTCGTTGCCCTCGCCGCCATAGATCAGGTCGTCGTCATCCTCGCCATGCAGCACGTCATTGCCGTTGCCGCCGGCGAGCGTGTCCTCGTCCTCGCCGCCGGCCAGCCAGTCATCGCCGTTGCCGCCGTCCAGGAGATCATCGTTCGGACCGCCGTCGGAGAACCCATCATCCCCGAGGATGGTATCGTCGCCCTCGTTGCCGACCAGCGAATCGTCGCCGTTGCCGCCGAAGATGAAATCATTGCCGACGCCGCCGGCGATGGTGTCCTCGCCGCCGAAGGCGTGGAAGTCGCCATTGCCGCCATAGTAGGCATTGAAGCCATGGTCGCCGAACAGGCTGTCGTTGCCGTCACCGCCGGTGATGGCATCGTCGCCATTGCCGCCCCAGACGAAGTCGTTGCCATTGCCGCCGGCGATGGTGTCGGCATCGAAGCCGCCGAAGATGCTGTCGTCGCCGGAGCCGCCGGCGAGCTGGTCGTCGCCGTTGCCGCCCCAGACGAAATCGTTCCCCGCGCCGCCATCGACGAAGTCGTTGTCGAAGCCGCCGACGACGAAGTCCTCGCCGTCGCCGCCATATATCTCGTCGTCGCCGTTGCCGCCCCAGACGAAATCATTGCCGCCGTCGCCATAGATCAGGTCGCCGCCATCGGGCTGCGAGCCGCTGTCGTCCCCGTTGCCGCCATAATAGTAGGCGCCGCCGACGATGACGTCGTCGCCATTGCCGCCCGAAATCCGGTCGCCGTCGCCGCCGCCGAAGATGAAGTCCTGGCCTTCACCGCCATCGAGCCAGTCGTCGTCGTCGCTACCGCTCAGCAGGTCCCCGCCGTCGCCGCCGAACAGCGTGTCCTCCTCGAGCCCGCCCAGGAGCGCATCATGGCCGTCGCCGCCAACCAGCGAATCATCGCCGTCGCCGCCGAAGAGCGAGTCGTCGTCACCGCCGCCGAGCAGCGTGTCCTCGCCGTTGCCGCCATCGAGAAGGTCGTCGTCGTCGCCGCCGACCAGCGAATCATCGAGCTGGCCGCCGCGCAGCGTGTCGGACCCGGTGCCGCCGATCAGGGTATCGTTGCCGGACGCGGCCGCCAGGTTGGCCGCGTCGCCGAACAGGCTGTCGTCGCCGGCGCCGCCATAGACGAGGTCGCCCGCGTCACCGCCGATGACGATGTCGTTGGCGTCGCCGCCATCGATGGTGTCGACGCCCGCGCGACCGTAGATGACGTCGGAATTGGAGTTGTCGGCGGGGCCGAAGCCCGCGGGGAAATTGTCGGCGCCGTCCGTCAGAAAGAAAGTCGCCATCAGTCAGCCCCCCGATATGACGCGCAAGGCAGGGGCGCCGCCCGACGCGCCCAGCCGTGGAATTAGACGACAATCAACCTAAGGCAGCGGCCTTCGTCAATGGACCAGCGCTGCGATCATCGATATTGCGGCACTACCGGGGCAAGAATGCCGCAGGGTATATTTCGTGGTTATGATTATCCGCGGCGGGATAGGCAGAGTCATCACGGACCTTGATGATCGAGCGCATAGCCGGCGGAGCGCACGGTGCGGATGAGGTCGAGCTCCTCGTCGCCGTTCACCGCCTTGCGCAGGCGGCGGATATGCACGTCGACCGTGCGTGGCTCGACATAGACGTCGCGGCCCCAGACGGCGTCGAGCAGCTGCTCACGCGAGAAGACACGACCAGGATGTTCGAGGAAGAAGCGCAGCAGCCGAAACTCGGTCGGCCCGAGATGGACGTTGCGCCCGCTGCGGGTGACGCGGTGGCCGGTCAGGTCCATGGCGAGGTCGGAGAAGCGCAGCATGTCCTCGCCGGCCGCCGGCCGGGCGCGGCGCAGCACCGCCTTCAGGCGCGCGGTCAGCTCCGACGGCGAGAAGGGCTTCGTCACATAGTCGTCGGCGCCCGAATTGAGGCCACGGACCTTGTCCGCCTCCTCGCCGCGCGCGGTCAGCATGACGATGGGCAGGGTCCGGGCCTCGGGCATGCGGCGGATCTGGCGGCAGACCTCGATACCGGAGACCAGCGGCAGCATCCAGTCGAGCAGAACCAGGTCGGGCTTGTTGTCCTTGACGGCGACCAGCGCCTCCTCGCCGTCGCGCGCCTCGGCGACGCGGAAGCCCTCCTTCTCCAGGTTGTAGCGCAGCAGGGTGAGGAGCGGGACCTCGTCCTCGACCACCAGGACCAGCGGCTTCATGGGGCATCCGTGACGTTGGAGGACGGCGAGGCGGAGGAGGGCGAGGCGGAGGAGGGCTGGACCACCGTCGCCGAGCGGTCGCCCTTGGGCCGCACCTCGCGCAGGCGCTCGCCGCGGACCAGGAAATATATCGTCTCGGCGATGTTGGTGGCGTGGTCGCCGATGCGTTCCACGTTCTTCGCCATGAAGAGAAGGTGGGTGGCGGCCCCGATGCTGCGCGGGTCCTCCATCATATAGGTCAGAAGCTCGCGGAAGAGGCTCGTGTACATCTCGTCGAGCTCTTCGTCGCGGCGCCACACCGCGATCGCCCGCTCGGCGTCCCGGTCGACATAGGCGTCGAGCACGTCCTTGATCATGCCCTGGGCATAGAGGCCCATGCGCGGAATGGCGAAGGCCGGCCGCACCACCGGGGTCTGGTTGAGCGCGATCGAGCGCTTGGCGACGTTGGCCGCGTAGTCGGCGATGCGCTCCAGGTCGCTGGCGATCTTCAGCGACGAGACGATCTCGCGCAGGTCGGGCCCGACCGGCTGGCGCAGCGCCAGCAGGCGCATCACCTGCTGGTCGATCTCGGTCTCGAGCTGGTCGACGCGACTGTCGTCGGCGACGATCTCGGCCGCCAGCGAGCCATCGCGCCGGGAGACGGCCAGCATGGCGGCCGCCAGTTGCGATTCCGCGAGCCCGGCCATCTGGGTCAGGGTGTTGCCCAGGCGGCGCAGCTCCTCGTCGTAGGAGCGGACGGTATGTACGGTCGACATCGGTCGTTGGTCCTTTGCCGGGTCAGCCGAAACGGCCGGTGACGTAGTCGCGGGTCTGCGCCAGTTTCGGGTTGGTGAAGATCGCCTCCGTCTCGCCATACTCGATGAGCCGGCCCAGATACATGAAGGCGGTGTTGTCCGAGACGCGGGCCGCCTGCTGCATGTTGTGGGTGACGATGATGATGGTGTAGCGGCCCGACAGGTCGTCGATCAGCTCCTCGATCTTGGCGGTCGCGATCGGGTCGAGCGCCGAGCAGGGTTCGTCCATCAGCAGGACCTCGGGGTCGGCCGCGATCGCGCGTGCGATGCACAGACGCTGCTGCTGGCCGCCCGACATGCCGAGCGCGCTCTGGTGCAGGCGGTCCTTCACCTCGTCCCACAGGGCGGCGGCCTTCAGCGCGCGCTCCACGGTCTCCTCCAGGACGCGACGGTCGCGGATGCCGTCGACGCGCAGCGGGTAGGTCACGTTCTCGAAGATCGACATGGGAAAGGGGTTCGGCTTCTGGAACACCATGCCCATGCGCTTGCGGAGCGCGATCACGTCGATCCGCTTGTCGTAGATGTCGGTGCCCTCGAACACCACCTGGCCCTGGGTAGTGAGCCCGTCGATCAGGTCGTTCATGCGGTTGAGCGAGCGCAGCAGGGTCGACTTGCCGCAGCCGGACGGGCCGATCAACGCAGTCACCAGGCCGCGCTCCACCGACAGCGAGACGGAATGGAGGGCCTGGCTGCGGCCGTACCACAGGCTGAAATCCTGGATCGTCAGCGCCGTGCCGTCGGGGCCGCGCTGGGTGTGATAGACGGTCTCGTTGGGACGAACGTCGTCGATGGCGAGCGCCACCATGCTGGTCTCTCCTGCCCGTCAGAACTGGCTGCCGGCGAATTTCCGCTTCAACCGGTTGCGGATGACGATCGCCGAGATATTCATGAGGAAGATGAGGCCGATCAGCAGCAGCGTGGTGACGAACACCATCGGCTTGCCGGCCTCCGAATTGCGCGACTGGAAGCCCACGTCGAAGATGTGGAAGCCCAGATGCATGAAGCTGCGCTCGAGGTGGAAGAAGGGGAAGTAGCCGTCGAGCGGCAGTTCCGGGGCGAGCTTCACCACCCCCACCAGCATCAGCGGCGCCACCTCGCCCGCCCCCCGCGCCATCGCCAGGATGATCCCGGTCATGATGCCGGGCATGGCCCGCGGCAGGACGATGTTGCGGATCGTCTGCCATTTCGAGGCGCCGCAGGCGAGCGAGCCCTCGCGCATCGACCGCGGCACCGCGGACAAGGCCTCCTCGGTCGCCACGATCACCACCGGCACGGTCAGGAGCGCCAGGGTCAGCGACGCCCACAGGATGCCGCCGGTGCCGAAGGTCGGGTTGGGCAGGCGCTCGGGGAAAAACAGCCCGTCGATCGACCCGCCCAGCACATAGGCGAAGAAGCCGAGGCCGAACACGCCGTAGACGATCGAGGGCACCCCGGCCAGGTTGTTGACCGAGATGCGCACGATCGACACCAGCCGGCCCTGCCGGGCGTATTCGCGCAGATACAAGGCGGTGATGACGCCGAAGGGCGCCACCACGACGACCAGCAGCAGGGTCATCACGAAGGTGCCGAAGATCGCCGGCAGCACGCCACCCTCGGTGTTGGCCTCGCGCGGCTCGTCGGACACGAACTCCCACCAGCGCGAGGCATAGACCGCGAGCTTGCCGAGAAGGCCCAGATCGTTGGCCGGGTACATGCGGACGACGGCCGACAGGTTGATCGTCTTCTCCTCGCCGCCGATCGCCGCCAGGGTGATGCGGGTCTTGGCATCCTCGGCCTTCAGCGCCTGGGCATCGGCCGCGAGCCGGGCATAGTCCACCTCCAGCGAACGCTCCAGCTGGGCCGCCCGCTCCACCGCGACGGCGTGCTCGGGCGTGCCCTCGCCGTGGCGCAGTGCGGCGCGCCGGACCGCCAGCCGCTCGCGCTCCAGCCGATGGTTGATGTCGCCGATCAGGTCGCGCTCGATATGGCGGATCCGGCGCCAGCGGGCGCGGGCCGCGTCGTGCGCGGCGGCGCGGGCGGCTGCGTCCGCCACCAGGGCCGGCCGGTCCTGCCCATCGATCGTGACCGCCTGGATGCGGCCGACGAAGGGCCCCCACTCCAGCCGTTCGACGAACATCATCCCGGTCGGCGTGGCGGTGTCGGCCACGGCATAGTCCGAGACCCAGCGGAAGTCCTCGTTGTAGACGTCGTAGTTGCCGATCCGGTAGAGCGCACGGCTGGCGAGGCCGCCATCGGCCGCGATCGCCGTGCGAACGGCGGGGTCGAGCGTCGCCAGCACCTCCGGCCCCGGCCGGAACGCCTCCGAGCGGAAGGGCTCGCCGGCCACCCGGGCGCCGTCGGTCTGGGTGACGACGACGATCGGCTTCGGCCAGAAGGTCGTCATGCCGTTCCAGAAGACCAGGAGCAGGAAGCCCACGATCATCACGCAGCCGAAGGCGAGCGCGCCGCCGAAGGCCCACAGGTTGGGCTCGCCCAGGGCCTTCAGGTCGGTGGTGCGGGTCCGCGTGCCGGCCCGGGCAGCCCTGGCAGCCCGCACGTCGTCGATCGGGGTCGAGGTCATGGGACCGGCCCTCCCTAGAGCTGCACGGCGCGCTTGCGGAAGCGCTGGCGGATGATCTCGGCCACCGTGTTGATGACGAAGGTCATGACGAAGAGGGTGAGCGCCGCCAGGAACAGCGTGCGGTAGAGGGTGTCGTCCTTCACCGCCTCCGGCAGCTCGACCGCGATGTTGGCGGACAGCGCGCGCAGGCCGTTGAAGATGTTCCAGTCGAGGATGGGCGTGTTGCCGGCGGCCATGACCACGATCATGGTCTCGCCGACCGCCCGGCCCATGCCGACCATGACCCCGGCAAAGACGCCGCTGGCCGCGGTCGGCAGGATGACCGAGATCGCGGTCTGCCAGGGCGTCGCCCCGCAGGCGAGGCTGGCGGCGCGCAGGTGCTCGGGCACCGCGTTCAGCGCATCCTCGGCGATGGTGTAGACGATCGGGATGACGGCGAAGCCCATGGCGAAGGCGACCACCAGCGTGTTGCGCTGGACATAGGTGTCGACGACCCCGCCACGCGGGTCGAAGCCGCCGGCCGTCAGCACCGTCGCCACCAGGAAGGCGACCAGGACGGCCACCACCAGCAGGGCGATCCAGCGCACCAGGTCGAGGAGGCCGGCCCGGCTGGTGCCGGCGCCGCGCTGCAAACCCATGAACCAGGCGCCGACCAGCCGCTCGAAGCCGACCATTGCGGCCAGGAACGAGACCGGCAGCAGGATCAGGAACAGGAACGGCGTGCCCGAACCGATGTCGCGGTTGACCCAGGCCTTGAAGTTGCCGCCGAACAGAAGCTGCTCGAAGCCGCGGCCGAGCCAGAAGCAGGCCGCCATGCCGAGGCCGAGGACGGCGAAGATGAGAGCGAACTTGGGCAGGCCGCCGAAGCGCCGCGCGGTGTCGCCCGGCAGCAGCTGCCACAGATGGGCGGCCGCGAAGAGGGACAGCGGCAGGGCGAAGAAAGCCAGCAGCACGGCCGCGATCCAGGTCTCGACGATCGGCGCCAGGATGAGGGCGGCGATGAAGCCCAGCACCACCGAGGGCAGGGACGCCATCATCTCCATGGTCGGCTTGACCACGGCGCGGACCCCGCGATGCAGGAACTCCGAGGTGTAGATCGCCGCCAGCAGCGCGATCGGCACCGCGAACAGGAGCGAATAGAGCGTCGCCTTCAGGGTGCCGAAGACGAGGGGGACCAGGGACAGCTTCGGCTCGAAGCTGTCGGTGCCGGACGAGGACTGCCAGGTGAAGCCGGGGCCATCATAGCCCTCGTACCAGACCTGGCCGAAGATGGTGCCGAGCGTCGTCTCCGGATGGGGCACGTCGATCCGCCAGAGATGCACCCGGCCCGCGGCGTCGACCGCGACGATGGCGTCGTCGCGCGGCGTGATCAGCGCCGACGCGATCGGCTTACCGCCGGTGGCGGCGAGCCGCAGCAGGGTCTGCTCGCTGGTCGAATGGCGCAGCCAGACATTGCCGGCCGCGTCGCCCGTCACCAGCATCTTGGTGCGCTGGCTGGCGCCGATCGCGGTCACCGCCGCGGCGTGCGGCGCCAGGCGGTGGGCGCGCACCAGGGTGAAGCCGTCGCTGCTGCGCGCACCCGGTCGCTGCAGGCGGAAATAGACGTCGCTGGTGCCCTTCGACCCGCCGACCACGAGCGAGATCTCGCCGATCAGGAAATGCAGGCTGCTCAGCTCCTCGTCGGCGCCCAGCAGGTCGACCGATTCGGCCAGCATGGGCCGGTCGAAGTCGCGCGTGTCGAAGCGGTGGATGGTGCCGCCCGTGTCGCCGACATAGACTTGGTCGGCCTTGTCGGTCAGCAGCACGCTGCGCACCTTGGTGCCCGCCGGCAGGGCCGGAAGGGTCGCGGTCCGGGTCGACGTCCGCACCTCGCCGGTCAGCATGTTGGAGCGGGTCTCGCTGGTTCCCAGGCGCGCGATGCCGGCCGCGTCGACGGCGACGAAGGCCTTGGTCGGGCGCTCCGTCGTGCCGCCCAGCCGGTAGTCGAGGGCGATGATCGCCGATCCTTCCGGGGCGATCCGCTGGGCCGGCTCCAGCGCCAGCTCCGGCGTCACCTTGCGCACCTGGTCGCCGGCGATGCGCGACCACACGACGCGGCCGTCGGTCAGGTCGCGGTCGTCGAGGCGGGTGAGGCCGGGCGGCATCTGGTCGGCCGGCAGGACCTGGGTCGCCATGTGCATGCGCCCGAAGCGGATGGTACCGTCGGCGAAGCCGAAGGCGACGTCCTCGCGCTTCAGCGTCCGCCCGAAGCCGGTGACGGCGACGCCGCCGAAATCATAGGCGAGCGGCGCCAGCGCCTTGCCGGTCGGCAGGTGGAAGGCGGTGACCGTGCCCGAGGGGCCGACCTTCAGGCCGATGGTGCGGTACTCGTCGGTGGAGACGGTGATGGTGCCGGCTTCACTGCCGGCGACGGTGTAGTCCGCCACGCCCCGGACATGGCCGCCGGCGAAGAGCGGCACCACGACCTGGGCCAGGAACGCCATGATCCCGAACACCGCGACGATGACGAAGAGGCCGCCGATGGTGATGGTCCAGTCGGCGACCTTGTCGGCGATGATGACCGAGCGTCGGGTGTCCTTGCGGCGACGGGGAATCCGCTCGGAGGTGGGGTCGGTGGTGGCCATCGGACGGGCGCTCCGGCTGACGCGGGGGCGGAAAGAGGGAACGGGCGGCGCCCGCCCCCTCGCTTCTCGCTACATCAGCTTCTTGGCCGAAAGATCCTGGGCGGCGATCGCCTGGGTCACCGGGAAGTAGCCGTCCTTCAGCACGGCTTCCTGACCCTGCTTGGAATAGACGTACTTGATGAACTCGGCGCGTACCGGATCGAGCGGCTGGTTCGGATTGACGTTGGTGTAGATGTAGAGGAAGCGGGCCAGCGGATAGTCGCCGGCATAGGCGGCCGCGGCGTTGGCGGGCGCGCAGCTTTCGCCGGTCTTGGCCGACAGCGGCACCGCGCGCACGTCGGCAGTGGCGTAGCCGATGCCCGAATAGCCGACCGCGAACTTGTCCGAGGCGACCGCCTGGACCACCGTCGACGAGCCCGGCTGCTCCTTCACCGAATCCTTGTAGTCGCCGTTGAAGAGGGCGACTTCCTTGAAGTAGCCGTAGGTGCCCGAGGCCGAGTTGCGGCCGTAGAGCGAGATCGGCTTGGCCGCCCACTCGCCGGTCATGCCGAGGTCGCCCCAGGTCGCGGCGTCCTTGTTCGCACCACCCTTGCGGGTCTTGGAGAAGACCGCGTCGAGCTGCTGGAGCGACAGGCACTGGATCGGATTGTCCTTGTTGACGAACACCGCCAGCGCATCGACCGCGCCGCGGATCGCCGACGGCTTGTAGCCGTACTTCTTTTCGAAGGCGTCGATCTCGGCCCCCTTCATGGGGCGGGACATCGGGCCGAACTGGGCCGTGCCCGCGACCAGGGCCGGCGGCGCGGTCGAGGAGCCCTTGCCCTCGATCTCGACCTTCACGTTCGGGTACATCTTGCTGAAGCCCTCGGCCCAGAGGGTCATGAGGTTGTTCAGCGTGTCCGAGCCGATCGACTTGATGCTGCCCGAGACGCCGGAGACCTGGCTGTAATCCTTCAGCGCCGGGTCGAGCGTCTGGGCTGCCGTCGGGGCGGCGATCGACACGGCCATCGCCGCGGCCAGGATCGTACTGTTCCGCACCATCTTCCACGTCTCCCTTGCTAGGTAACCGGGGGCGGGCCCGGGGCCCGGGCCCGCTGCTGCCGGCAACCTATCGATCAGGCAGGACGCTTATATGACTGGCAGGTTTCAGTTTCGTGACGGTGGGCCGGGCTGCGTCACCGCGTCCGTGGCCGGGAGGTGGATGGTGAAGGTGCTGCCCTGGCCGACCTTGCTGTCGATCTCCAGCAGGCCGCGGTGGCGGGCGACGATGTGCTTGACGATCGCCAGCCCCAGGCCGGTGCCCCCCATGGCGCGCGAGCGGGCCGGGTCGACGCGGTAGAAACGCTCGGTCAGGCGCGAGAGATGCTCGCGCGGGATGCCCTCGCCCTGGTCGGACACGGCCAGGGCCACGCCCGCCCGACCACCCGGCAGGATGCCGCGCGGCGACGCAGCCAGGATGATCGCGACCGGCGTCCCGCGGCGGCCGTACTTGATCGCGTTGTCGATCAGGTTCTGGACCACCTGTGCCAATTGGTCGCTGTCGCCCTGGACCGGCGGCAGGCCCTCGGCGATGACGAGGTCGATGGACGAACCGCGGGACTTGGCCTTCATCTCCATCGTCTCGGCCGTCGCCCGCACCAGGGGGATGAGTTCGACGCGGGCGGTCGGCGGGGTATGCTCGTCCTGCTCGATGCGGGACAGCGACAGCAGATCCTCCACGAGGCGGGCCATGCGGTGGGCCTGATCGCGCATGATCGCGAGGAAGCGGTCGCGCGCCTCCTGGTCGTCGCGGGCCGGCCCCTGGAGGGTTTCGACGAAGCCGACCAGGGTCGAGAGCGGCGTGCGCAGCTCGTGGCTGGCGTTGGCGACGAAGTCGGCACGCATCCGCTCGGCCCGTTTGATGGCGGTGACCTCGTGCAGCGACAGCAGGGCAACGATGCCGTCGAGCGGCGCCGGATCCAGGTCCAGCCGCATCATGCGGGCGACGAATTCGCGGGCGACCGGCATCGCCTGGGCGAACTCCACCGCGCGCGTGGCCTCGCCCGCCAGCACGCCGTCGGCCGCCGCCAGGACGGCCGGGTGGCGGATGGCGGTCGCCAGGTCGCGCCCCTCCGGCGAGCCACCGAAGAGGTCAGCCGCCGCGGCGTTGGCGCGCACCACCCGGCGGGACGCGTCGATCAGCAGGAGGGGGTCGGGCAGGGCCTCCAGGATCGCCTTCTCTGCCCGCAGGCGCTGCTCGACCGCGTCGCGGCCGACCTCGACCTCGCGGTGCATGCGGCGGACGGCGTCCCAGATCTGGCGCAGGCTTTCCGAGGGGCCGGTGTCCGGCAGCGGCGCGTCACCTTCACGCTCCAGCCGGTCGATGGAAAGGCGGAGCTGGTCGACGCCCATGACGTAAGGCCAGACGACGACCGCGGTCGCCGCCAGCACCGCGGCCAGCGCCATGGCCGCCGTCGCCGGTTCGATCGCCCCCACCAGCAGGAGAAGGACCAGGATGAACAGCGCCGGCGACGCCACCGTCGCCGAGTGGAGGACGATGCGGCGCAGCGTCGACCATCGGCTGAGGGTGGCGACGGCCGGCACGGGGGTCGGTGCCGGCGCCCTAGCGGCCGGCGTCGTGCGCCGCCATCACCGCCATGCTGACGAGGTCCGACACGCTGGCCGACGTCTCCACGATCTGGGCCGAGGCCGACAGGCCCATGAGGATCGGCCCGATCAT
This sequence comes from uncultured Rhizobiaceae bacterium, assembly GCA_964594715.1. Lineage (GTDB taxonomy): Bacteria > Pseudomonadota > Alphaproteobacteria > ATCC43930 > Allostellaceae > Allostella. The sequence continues at coordinate 11,542 of CAZQOA010000123.1, forward strand.
CACCCCGCCACCCAGGACCTGGAGCATCTTGGATGCGATGTTGGCGCTGTGGAGAGCCGGCATGATCAGCACGTTGGCCGGGCCGGTCAGGCGGCAGAAGGGATAGAGGCGCTGCATCAGATCGTGGTTCAGCGCCACGTCCACCGACATCTCGCCGTCATACTCGAAGTCGACCTTGCGCTGGTCGAGGCTGGCCACCGCCTGGCGCATGCGCTCGGTCCGCGACCGCGCCGGATTGCCGAAGTTGGAATAGGACAGCATGGCCACCCGCGGCTCCAGCCCGATCGCGCGCGCCTGGGCGGCCGTCTGGATCGCGATCGAGGCCAGCTCCTGGGCGGACGGCATCTCGTTCACGGTGGTGTCGGCCATCAGCACCGTCTGACCCTTGGCCAGCAGCAGCGTCATGCCGAACACCACCTGGTCGGGTTCCGGATCGATGACGCGGCGGATCTCCTCGTAGGCGTCGAAATAGTTGCGGGTGACGCCGGTCACCAGCGCGTCGGCGTCGCCGCAGGCGACCATCAGGGCGGCGAAGACATTGCGGTCCTGGTTGACGAGGCGCTGGCAGTCACGATGCAGGAAGCCGTCGCGCTGCATCCGGCCATAGAGGAAGTCCGTGTAGCGCCGATTCTCCTGGCTGAGGCGGGCATTGTGGATCTCGATACCCTCGGGCCGGGCCAGCCCGATCGCGCGCATGGTCTCGAAGATGCGCTCCTCGCGGCCGATCAGGACCGGGGTGCCGAAGCCGCCATTGACGTACTGCACGGCCGCCCGGATCACCTTCTCCTCCTCGCCCTCGGCGAACACCACCCGCTTGGGGTTGGCCTTCACCTTCTCGAAGATGAACTGCAGGATGTCGGCGGTCGGGTTGAGCCTGGCACGGAGCTGGCGGCGGTAGGCGGCGATGTCGGTGATCGGCTTACGGGCGACGCCGGACGCCATCGCCGCGCGCGCCACCGCCTCCGGCACGGTCTCGATGAGGCGCGGGTCGAAGGGCACGGGGATGATGTATTCCGGGCCGTAGCGCAGGCGTCGGCCGGAATAGACGCTGTCCAGCTCGTCCGGCACGTCCTCGCGGGCAAGCGCCGCCAGCGCCTCGACGGCGGCGATCTTCATCGCGTCGTTGATGGTCGATGCACGGACGTCGAGCGCGCCGCGGAAGATGTAGGGGAAGCCCAGCACATTGTTGACCTGGTTCGGATAGTCCGAGCGGCCGGTCGCCATGATGGCGTCGGGGCGGATCTGGCGCACCAGCTCGGGCCGGATTTCCGGGTCGGGATTGGCCATGGCGAAGATGATCGGCTTGGCGGCCATGCTGCGGGCCATGTCGGCCGACACCGAATCCTTCGCCGAGAGGCCGAAGAAGACGTCCGCCCCCTCCATCGCCTCGGCCAGGGTGCGCGCCTTGGTCGGCACCGCATGGGCCGACTTCCACTGGTTCATGCCCTCGGTGCGGCC
>CAZQOA010000124.1:0-12978 GCA_964594715.1 uncultured Rhizobiaceae bacterium
GATGAGGTCGTTGTCGATGCCGATCTCGCCGAACTCGTTGACGATGACGGCGTACTTCTTGCCGTGCGGCTCGGTCAGGATGCGGTTCAGGAGGGTGGTCTTGCCGGCGCCGAGATAGCCGGTCAGCACGGTGACGGGGGTCGCCGACATGAAGGATGCTCCGTGATGGGCGCGTTTTCGCGAAACGCCATAGAGGTGGGTGGCGTTACAGATAGGCAGCCCGGCGCGTCAAGATAATGCCGCGCGTGGAGAAGGCCCGGTTTCAGGCGAGCGCGGCCACCACGGCGTCGCCGAAGGCGCCGGTCGAGACCGCCGTCTCGCCCGCCGCCGCCAGGTCGGCCGTGCGCAGCCCATCCGCCAACACCCGTTCCACCGCCGCGGTGATCATGCGCGCCTCGTCGCGCAGGCCCAGCGAATAGTCGAACAACAGCGCCAGGCTGAGGATCATCGCCGAGGGGTTGGCGATGCCCTGCCCCGCAATGTCGGGCGCGGTCCCGTGGATCGGCTCGTAGAGGCCGTGGAAGCGGCCATCCGCGCGCGGCTCGCCGATCGACGCCGACGGCAGCATGCCGATCGACCCGGTCAGGGCGGCGGCACAGTCGGACAGGATGTCGCCGAACATGTTGCCCATGACCATGACGTCGAACTGGCGCGGCCGGCGGACGATCTGGAGCGCGCAATTGTCGACGAACATGTGATGCAGCGCCACGTCGGCATGCGAGCTCCGGTGCAGGTCCGTCATCGCGTTGCGCCACACCTGGCTCGCTTCCAGCACATTGGCCTTGTCGACCGAATGGACATGGCCGCCGCGGGCGCGGGCAAGCCGGAAGGCGACCTCGCCGACGCGCCGCACTTCGGGCGACGAATAGGTCTCGGTATTGTAGCCCCGCTCATCGCGGTTGCCGATCTTCTCTATGCCGCGCGGCTCGCCGAAATAGATGCCGCCGACCAGCTCGCGGATGATCACCAGGTCGACGCCGCGGACCATCTCGGCCTTCAGCGCGCTCGCCTCGACGAGCGCGTCGAACACCTTCACCGGGCGCAGGTTGGCGAAGAGGTCGAGCTCCTTGCGCAGCTTCAGGAGGCCATCCCCGGCGCGCTTGCCGGGCTCCAGATAGTCCCATTGCGGCCCCCCGGCGCACGCGAACAGCACCGCGTCGGCCGCCTTCGCCCGCGCGATGGTGTCGTCGGTGATCGGCTGGCCCAGCGCCTCGATGGCGCCGCCGCCGACCAGCGCTTCCTCGTAGGCGAGGTCGACGCCGCGGTTGGCGACGAACCAGTCCGCCACCTTCAGCGCCTCGGCCGTGATCTCCGGACCGATGCCGTCGCCCGGCACGACGAGGATGTTCCATGCAGACATGCCCAGATCCCTTACTTGCGGGTGAAGACCCATGGTTCGGCCTGCCGCGCCGCCGCCTCGTGACGCTCGATGCGCGCCAGCAGCGCCAGCGTCTCGTCGATCTCGTCCTGCCCGAGCAGCAGCCGGCCGCGGTCGGCCCCCTCGATGTGGAAAGGCAGCGTGCCGACCGCCGGATTGCGCACCTCGCAGCTTTCCAGGTCGACGGTGAAGCTGGCGGTCGCCGGATTCCGCGCGGCCTCCAGGCACCGTTCGATGTCGGCCTCGGGCAGGGTTGCCGGGACGATGCCGTTGTTCAGGCAGTTGTTCTTGAAGATGTCGGCGAAGAGCGGCGCCAGCAGGGCCCGGAAGCCGAAATCGTAGAGCGTCCACGGCGCGTGCTCGCGACTGGAGCCCGAGCCGAAGTTCCGCCCGGCGATCAGCACCGATGCGCGGTCGTAGGGTGGCTGGTTCAGGATGAAGTCCGGGTTGGGTCGGCCGTCGGCGAGGTAGCGCAGGGAATGGAAGCAGCACTCCCCCAGGTTTGCGCTGCGCGGCCGGCGCAGGAAGCGCTGCGGGTAGATCATGTCCGTGTTGACGTCGGACATCGCCAGCGGTGCGGCGATCCCGGTATGGCTGGTGAAGGGCGGCATCCCGGGGACTCCTAAAGCAGCTCGCGGACGTCGGTCAGGCGTCCGGTCACCGCCGCCGCCGCCGCCATCGCCGGGCTCATCAGATGGGTCCTGGCGCCGCGACCCTGCCGGCCCTCGAAGTTGCGGTTCGAGGTCGAGGCGCTGCGCTGGCCGGGCTGCAGCCGCTCGCCGTTCATCGCCAGGCACATCGAGCAGCCGGGCTCCCGCCACTCGAAGCCGGCGGCGCGGAAGAATTCGTCCAGGCCCTCCGCCTCGGCCTCGGCCTTGACGCTGCCGGAACCGGGCACCACCCATGCCGTCACCCCCGGCACGACCCGGCGATTGCGGATCACCTCGACGGCGGAGCGCAGATCCTCGATCCGCCCGTTGGTGCAGGAGCCGATGAAGACATGGTCGATCCGGACGTCCTGCAGCGGCTGGCCGGCGGCCAGGCCCATATAGCCGATGGCCCGCTCGATGCCGGCGCGCTCGGCCGGATCGGCGATGGCGGCCGGGTCCGGGACGGACCCGGTGATCGGCGACGCCTGCCCGGGATTGGTGCCCCAGGTGACGTGCGGGGCAAGGCCGGTCGCATCCAGCGCCACCTCCCGGTCGAAGGTCGCGTCGGGATCGGATCGCAACATCCGCCAGGCCGCCACCGCTTGGTCCCACAAGGCACCCGCCGGCGCCATCGGTCGGCCCTGAAGGTAGGCGAAGGTGGTCTCGTCGGGCGCTACCAGGCCGGCCCGGGCGCCGACCTCGATCGACATGTTGCACAAGGTCATCCGCTCTTCCATCGACAGCTCGTCGACGGCCCGGCCCTGGTACTCGATGACGTGGCCGGTGCCGCCGGCGACGCCGATGCTGCGCATCAGGAAGAGGGCCAGGTCCTTGGCGGTGGTGCCCCGCGGCCGCGGCCCCTGGAACGTCACCCGCATCGACCGGGAAGGCTGCTGCTTGATGGTCTGGGTGGCCAGCACATGGCCGACCTCGGTGATGCCGATCCCGAACGCATAGGCGCCGAACGCGCCGTAGGTCGAGGTATGGCTGTCGCCGCACACCGCCAGCGTGCCCGGCAGGATGAAGCCCTGCTCGGGCCCGACGACATGGACGATGCCCTGGCGCGGGTCCCCCACCAGGTAGGCGGTGATGCCGGCCTCGCGGCAGCCGATCCCGATCTGCTCGACCATGTGCCGGGCGTCGTCATCCTCATAGGGGATGGCGCCGGTGCGCGGGCCGGTCGGCAGCACATGGTCGGCCACCGCCAGCGTCAGCTCCGGGCGGCGCACCGTACGCCCCTTGGCCTTCAGCGCCTCGAAGGCATAGATCGCCACGCCGTCATGCAGCAGGTGCCGGTCGACGAACAGCAGCACGCGGCCGTCGGGCAGGGTATCGACGACATGCCGATCGAGGATCTTGCGGTAAAGCGTTCGCGGCTCGGCCACGGGTCGGGCTCCCTGTCGGCATGGGAATGCGAATATTGTATAAATTGCACTGTTGGACAACGGGAATGGGCATGCCCGCCACCAACGACGGAGCTTGCCGGGGGGCGCCGCGCCCCCTAGCTTCGGCGCCGCCCCATGCCATTCCCCGTTCTTGCCGCCCGCTGGTCGGGCTCCCAGGCGACCACCCGCGGCCTCGCCTGGTTCCTGCTCGACCAGGTCTTCCTGATTTCCACCTTCGTGCTGGTGAAATGGCTGGGCGAGCACCATTCCGTCTTCCAGATCGTCTTCCTGCGCCTCGTGGTCGGCCTCACCGTGCTGCTGCCGACCACCCACCGGCTCGGCGCCCGCCTGCGGACCAGGCGGTTGCGCGGCCATATCGGGCGCAGCGTCTGCGCGCTGATCGGCATGTGCTGCAGCTACCTGGCGCTGACGCGCCTGCCGCTGGCCGACGCCACCATCGTCAGCTTCACGGGCCCGATGATCATGACCGTGCTGGCGGTCCTGCTGCTGGGCGAGAAGGTCGGCTGGCGCCGCTGGTCGGCGGTCCTGATCGGCTTCTCCGGCGTGCTGCTGATCGCCCAGCCCAGTGCCGGCACACCGGTCGACGCGCTGGCGATCGCCCTCTTCGGGACCTTCATCACCTGCATCAGCGTCGCCACCGCCAAGACGCTTCTGCGCGACGAGCCTGCGATCCAGGTGACCATCTGGTACACCGCCCTGTCACTGGCCCTGGTGACGCCGCTCGGCATCTGGGCCTGGCAGTGGCCGACCGGCGGCGAGTGGGTGCTGTTCGTCGGCATGGGGCTCTTGTCCACCGCCGGGCACTACTGCTTCCTGCGCGCCTATGCCGAGGCGGATGCGGGCTACCTCGCGGGCTTCGGCTATATCCGCCTCCTCTTCGCCATCGTGGTCGGATATTTCGTGTTCGCCGAGGTGCCCGGCACCTGGACCCTGGTCGGCGCCGGCGTGATCCTGACCAGTGCCGTCTATATCGGCTGGCGCGAGGCGCAGCTGCACCGCAAGGCAGGACCGTCGCGCGGCGGGGCGCCGCGCTAGGACCGGCAGCCGACCAGACTGGGGCCGATTTGACCCGGCCGCCACACTCTCATAGTTTGCCGGCCGGGTGGGCGGGTCAACGATACCGGAAGGAATCCATGCGGATCGCCGCCATCGTCGCCGCTGCCCTGCTGCTCGCTGCGCCGGCAGAGGCCAAGTCCCGGTACATGCTCGCCACCACCCTGGCGAACAGCGGCGTCACCCGCATCTTTGTCGACCGCTTCCTCAGCGAGATGCGCGCCAAGGCTCCGGCCGTTGCTTTCGAGACGCTGCTGGACGGCCGGCTCGGCGGCGAGACGGACCTGGTGGACATGCTGAAGGCGGGCGAGCACGACCTGCACCTGGGTACCCTGCACAGCACCATCTACTACCCCGAGCTCGATGCCACGCTCGTCCCCTACCTCTTCCCGGATTTCGGCTCGATCGAGCGCTTCCTCGACGGGCCGGTCGGCCGGCGCATGGCGGATGCCCTGGCGCGCAAGGGCAACGCGGTGCCGATCGGCGTCTATTACCAGGGCAAGCGCTGGACCACGTCGGCCAAGCGTTTCGAGACGGTGGAAGAACTGCACGACATCAAGATCCGCATGCCGGAGATCCCGCTCTGGATCAAGGTCTGGGGTGGCATGGGGGCGGCGGTGACGCCGATCGCCGCGACCGAGGTCCACGGCGCCGTCCTGTCCGGGGCCGTCGACGCGCAGGAGAATACGCTGTCCAACATCCTCGGCCGCAAGACCTACGAGGGCCAGCGCTACCTCATCGACACCGCGCACCAACAGGGCTACGTCGCGGTCCTGGCCTACAAGCCGTTCTGGCAGAAGCTGCCGGCCGAACGCCGGCGCCAGATCGAGGCCGCGGTCGAGCGGGCGTCGGATGCCGCGACCGATGCCGCCGGCATCGAGAATGGCGCCATCGTCGACGAGTTGCTGGCGGCCGGCCTGACCCTGGTGCATCCGAAGCCGGAGTTCCGCCAGAAGGCGATGCCGGTGATCGAGAAGGCGGCGCGCGAGACGCTGGCGCCGGGCATCTACGAGGCCGCGCTCGTGGCCATCGGCGCCCGCTGACTCGCGCCCGTCGACCCGTGCCCGCTGCCCCCTGAAGGAGGACCCGAGACCCATGCCACAGACCGTCTCCACCGCCGACAAGCGGGCCGCCCTCGCGCGGCGCATCCGGGCCCGCAGCTTCGTCGTCGCACCCGGCATCTTCGACATGATCTCGGCCCGCATGGCCGACCGGATGGGCTTCGACTGCCTCTACATGACCGGGTTCGGCACCGTCGCCTCGATGCTGGGCCTGCCGGACGCGGGCATTGCCACCTTCAGCCAGATGGTGGAGCGGGTGGAGCGGTTCGCCCAGGGCACGGTGACGCCGCTGGTGGCCGATGCCGACACCGGCTATGGCGGCCTCCTCAACGTCGCCGCCACGGTCCGGGGCTACGAGGCCGCGGGTGCCGCCGGCATCCAGATCGAGGACCAGGAATTCCCCAAGAAGTGCGGCCACACGCCCGGCCGCCGGGTCATTCCGCTGGCCGACATGGTGCGCAAGATCCAGGTCGCGGCAGATGCGCGCCGCGACGCCGATTTCCTGATCGTGGCACGTACCGACGCGCGCACCGGCCATGGGCTGGACGAGGCGCTGCGCCGGGCGGAGGCCTACCAGGCGGCGGGCGCCGACATCCTGTTCGTGGAATCGCCGGAGAGCGAGGCCGAGATGCAGGCGATCGGCCGCCGGCTCGACGCGCCGCTGCTGGCCAACCTGGTCGAAGGCGGCAAGACGCCGATGCTGACGCCGGAACGGCTGGCCGAGATCGGCTACGGCATGGCGATCTATCCGGGGTCGGGCTTCCTCGCCGCCGCCGCCGCGCTGGAAGGGGTCTATGGCGCGATCAAGGCGACCGGCACCACCAACGGGGCCGCCACCGCGATCTACCCGTTCGCCGAGATGACCCGGCTCATGGGATTTGAAGAGGTATGGGCATTCGAGCGAAAATGGGCCGATCCGGAGCCCCGGGAATAGGCTGCGACGCTGCATCTGCTTGAAGGAATGGCCGGCGCGGCTTACCTAGAGGCCTTCTAATTTGCCAGGATGAGACGACCCGGAACATGGCGATCCTACCTATCCTCGTTGCACCCGACCCCCGCCTGAAGCTGACGGCGAAGCCGGTCGACCAGGTCGACGAGAGCGTCCGCAGCTTGCTGGACGACATGCTGGAGACGATGTACGCGGCACCCGGCATCGGCCTGGCCGCGCCCCAGGTGGGTGTGCTCCGGCGCATGCTGGTGCTGGACCTCGCCCGCGACGGCGAGGAGCGGCGGCCGATGAAGATCGTCAACCCCGAGATCACCTGGACCTCGGACGACGACGCCGAGCACAATGAGGGCTGCCTGTCGCTGCCCGAGCATTATGCCGACGTGGTCCGGCCGGCCGAGGTGAAGGTCCGCTACCTCGACGAGAATGGCGAGCGGCAGGAGGTCCATGCCGCCGGCCTTCTCTCGACCTGCCTGCAGCACGAGATGGACCATCTCGACGGTATCCTGTTCGTCGATCATATCTCGGCGCTCCGCCGCAACATGATCCTCCGCAAGCTGGTCAAGGCCCGCCGCGTCGACGCGTGACCCGATGACCGGCCGCGCGGGGCTCCGCCTGATCTTCATGGGGTCGCCCGCCTTCGCGGTCCCGATCCTGGACGCCCTGCTGGCCGCCGGCCACGAACTGGCCGCGGTCTATGCCCAGCCGCCGAAGCCGACCGGCCGCGGCCACCGCGTGCAGGCCGGCCCCGTCCACGCCCATGCCGAAAGCCTCGGGATCCCGGTGCGCACGCCGCGCAGCCTGCGCGGCGCCGACGCGCAGGCGGAGTTCGCGGCATTCGGGGCCGATGCGGCGGTGGTCGCCGCCTATGGGCTGATCCTGCCCCCGGCGGTGCTGGATGCGCCCCGCCTCGGCTGCCTCAACGTCCATGCCTCGCTGCTGCCGCGCTGGCGGGGTGCGGCCCCGATCCAGCGCGCCATCCTGGCCGGGGATGCCGAAACCGGCGTCACCATCATGCAGATGGATGCCGGGCTGGATACCGGCGCCATGCTGCTGGCCGAGCGGATCGCGATCGCCCCCGACACCACCGCCGCTGGCCTGCACGACCGGCTGGCGGCGGCGGGCGCCAGCCTGATCGTACGGGCGCTGGCGGGGGTCGCGGACGGCAGCCTGCGGCCCGTGCCGCAGCCGGCCGACGGCATCACCTACGCGGCCAAGCTGGACCGCGGCGAGGGTCGCATCGACTGGCGGTCGGCCGCTACGGAGATCGATCGCCGGGTGCGGGCGCTCAACCCCTGGCCCGGGACCTGGTTCGCCATGGCCGACGAGCGCATCCGCGTCCTGGCAGGCGAGGCGCTGCCGTATCGCGATACCGGCGGCGCCCAGCCCGGCACGGTACTCGACGGGCAGTTGACCATCGCCTGCGGGTCCGGCGCCTATCGGCCGACGCGGGTGCAGCGCCAGGGACGGTCGGCCACCGACACGGCGGCCATGCTGCGCGGCCATCCGGTGCCGGCGGCGACCCGGCTGCCGCTGCCCTGAGATGCCCCGCTTCCGCCTGCTGATCGAGTATGACGGCCGCGCCTTCGTCGGCTGGCAGCGGCAGAAGAACGGCCTGTCGGTGCAGGAGGTGGTCGAGACCGCGATCGAGCGCCTGGCCGGCTTGCCCGTACGCCTGCACGCGGCCGGTCGTACCGATGCCGGCGTCCATGCCCTGGGACAGGTCGCCCATTTCGACCTGGAGCGCGACTGGCCGCCCGACACGGTGCGCGACGCCGTCAACTTCCACCTGCGCCCGCATCCGGCCGCGATCCTGTCGGTGGTCCGGGCCGCGCCTGGCTTCCATGCCCGCATCAGCGCCCGGCAGCGCTCCTACCTCTATCGCATCTCCAACCGCCGGGCGCCGCCGGCCCTGGAGATCGGCCGCATCTGGCATGTGGTGCGCCCGCTCGACGCGGACGCCATGCACGGCGCCGCACAAAGGCTCGTCGGCTGCCATGATTTCACCACGTTCCGTGCATCAGAATGCCAGGCTCGTTCCCCTGTGAAGACGCTGGATCGATTGCATGTCCGGCGGGAAGGCGACGAGATCCGGATCGAAGCGGAGGCTCGTTCGTTTCTCCATCATCAGGTGCGCAACATGGTCGGTACGCTGAAGCTGGTCGGTGACGGAAAATGGACGGCGGACGACGTGTCGCAGGCGCTGGCGCGCCGCGATCGGGCGGCCGGCGGCCCGACGGCGCCGGCCGACGGCCTCTATTTCGTTGCCGTAGCCTATGAAGCGCCGGATTCGGCCGGGTCGTCCGTGTTGGTGTGAAGTCGGCACTGGCATGGGAATGAGTCCGGGGGATGAACCTGGAATAGATGCCGACCGACAGACGTTTGATATTTGTGCAACGGGGAGACCCACGATGACCACGCGCCTGCTCAAGTTCATTGCCCCTGCTATCGCCGCGCTCGGCGTGTTGGCAGTGACGGCGCCTGCGGAAGCCCGCTGCTACTATGACGGCTACGGCAACCGCGTGTGCCACCGGCCTCCTCCGCCGGTCTATTATGCTCCGCCCCCGCCGGTGTATTACGCGCCGCCGCCGCGCTACTACGCGCCGCCGCCGCGTGTGTACTACGCCCCGCCGCGGCATCGTTACTATGCGCCGCGCCCGGTGGTGAATTTCGGCCTCACCTTCTGACGGCAATCGCCGGTCGGGTTCGAGCCACTGGAACGGGCGCCTGCGGGCGCCCGTTCTGCGTCTGCATCACAGATAAATCGCCGTCATAGATAGATGGACTGCGCCACGCCGTTGACGATGATGCCAACGGCAAGGTCGAGCATGACGACCGCGGACGCCACGAGGCCGCCGACCGCCAGGCCGACCCGGATCACATACCATTCATAGATCAGCACCAGCATCGTCACTCCGAAGGCGATGCCCTGGGCGATGGCTTCGGGCAGCAGGTCGCTGGCGGCGATGCCGGTCGCCAGGGCGAACAGGACGACCTGGATCACGGCCGACCAGTTGAAGGCGGCCATGAAGGACAGATATCGGTTCTGCCGCTGAAGGGCGCGGGCGACATAGAGCATGGCCAGCGGAAAGGCGGCCCAGGTCGCGACATAGGCGATCGCCTCGACCACCAGCACCACGCCCATGCCGCCGCGCGGCTCCGCCGGCAGGTCGCGCAGCAGCACCAGCAGCGCGAAGAACGGCAGGCTCACCACCGCGGCGAAGAACGACTTCCAGAATGAATCGAGGGTGCCGTCGAACCGGCGCATGCCGTCCGGGTCGCGGCAGGCGAGCCGCCAGGCGCCTTCCAGTGCGCCCGCGACCTCCACCGCATTGGGGATCTGCACCTGCGCTGGCCTACGCCGCCCGGGGAAAATAGCCTTCGAGCACCCGCAGGTAGATGTCGGCCAGCCCGCGGATGTCGTCCGACCGCTGGCGCTCGTTGATCTGGTGCATGGTGTCGCCGACGCCGCCGAATTCGACCACCGGGCAGTAGGCCTGGATGAAGCGCGCGTCCGAGGTGCCGCCGGTGGTGCTGAGCTCCGGCCTACGACCGACCACGGCCGCACAGGCATCCTGCACCAGGCCGCTCAGATGGCCGGGCTCGAAGATGAAGGATTCGCCGCTGACCTTCACGTCCAGGTCGTAGCGCCCGCCCGCCTGGTCCAGCCGCTCGCGGATGCGCCGGACCAGGCTGTCGCCGGTATGGGCGTCGTTGAAGCGGATGTTGAAGGTGGCGCGCGCCTCGGCCGGGATGACGTTGGTCGCGGGGTTGCCGACATCCACCGTCGCCACCTGCAAGGTCGAGGGTTCGAAATGCGCCGTCCCCTCGTCGAGCGGCTCGGAGGTCAGGGCCGACAGCATGCGCACCAGGCGATGGATGGGGTTGTCCGCCAGGTGCGGGTAGGCGACATGGCCCTGGGTGCCATGCACCGTCAGGTAGGCGTTCAGGCTGCCGCGCCGACCGATCTTGATCATGTCGCCCAGCGCCTTGGGGTTGGTCGGCTCGCCGACGATGCAGGCATCCGGCACCTCGCCCGCTTCGGCCAGCGCCACCAGCATCTTCCGGGTGCCGTTGATCGACGGCCCCTCCTCGTCGCCGGTGATGAGGAGGCTGATCGAGCCGCCGAAGGATGGGCCCCGATCGCTGAGGAAACGCGCCGCCGCCGCGGTGAAGGCGGCGATCGCGCATTTCATGTCCGATGCGCCGCGGCCCCAGACCCAGCCGTCGCGCTCGTCGCCGGCAAACGGGTCGAAGCGCCAGGCGTCGCGCTTGCCGACCGGCACCACGTCGGTGTGGCCGGCAAAGCAGAAATGCGGCCGGCCGTCGCCGACCCGCGCCCACAGATTGTCGACGTCGGGGGTACCCACCTCCGAGAACGGCATCCGCCGGCAGCGGAAGCCGAGCCGTTCCAGCTCGGCCCCCAGGGTATCGAGCACGCCGGCCTCGACCGGGGTCACGCTGGGGCAGCGGATCAGCGCCTGCGTCAGCAGGACCGGGTCGAGGCTGGTCATGGGTGGCGGTTCCGTTCCGGTCAGTCGCGCAGCAGTTCGTTGATCGAGGTCTTGGCGCGGGTACGCTCGTCGACGCGCTTGACGATGACGACGCAATAGAGGCTGGGGCCGGGGCTGCCGTCGGGCAGCGGCTTGCCCGGCATGGAGCCCGGGACGACGACCGAATAGGCCGGCACCCGGCCATAGAAGACCTCGCCCGTCGCCCGGTCGACGATGCGCGTGGTGGCGCTGATGAAGCAGCCCATGGACAGGACCGAGCCGGTCTCGACGATCACCCCCTCGACCACCTCGCTGCGGGCGCCGATGAAGCAATTGTCCTCGATGATGACCGGGTCCGCCTGCAGCGGCTCCAGCACGCCGCCGATGCCGACGCCGCCCGACAGGTGGCAGTTCTTCCCGATCTGGGCGCAGGAGCCGACGGTGGCCCAGGTGTCGACCATGGTGTTCTCGCCGACATAGGCGCCGACATTGACGAAGCTCGGCATCAGCACCGCGCCCGGCGCGATATAGGCCGAGCGGCGGACGACGCAGTTCGGGACCGCCCGGAAGCCGGCGTCGCGGAAGCGGTTCTCGCCCCAGCCGGCGAACTTCGAGGGCACCTTGTCGAACCAGGGCGAGGGTCCGCGCTCCGGGTCGGTCGGGCCGCCGGGCACGGTCGCCATGTCGTTCAGCCGGAAGGAGAGCAGGACCGCCTTCTTCAGCCACTGATGCACCCGCCACTTGCCGTCCGCCTTCTCGGCGACGCGGGCGGTGCCGCCGTCCAGCGCATCGAGCGCGGCTTCGACGGCATCGCGGACCGCGCCCCTGGTGGTGGTGGTCAGTTCGGCACGGCGTTCCCAGGCATCGTCGATGACGGGTTGCAGGCGATCAAGTTCCATGGCGTGGGCGGCCTTCCGACGAGGGTATCCGGTTACAAAGGGCGGCGAACATTGGCCGCGCCCGACCGACCCTGTCAACACGGGTGGGTGGGCGCCGCAGCAAAGACAGCGGAAGGGCATATTAAGCGAGCGGATGGCGATGCTACACTACCCCTGGTGAATCGGTGGCAGCCGCCCGCATCGGGACCGGCGCCCAACGGAGAGGAAATGCGATGGCGGTGTTCGTGCTCACCCAGGGAAACGACGTCCAGCTCGGCACCGCGGCCGCGGACATCATCCAGGCCCTCGACGGCGCCGACAGCATCAACGGGGCGGGCGGCGACGACACGCTGGAGGGCGGTCCCGGCAACGACATCCTGATCGGGCTCGACGGCGCCGACGTGCTGTTCGGCGGCCGGGGCGCCGACGCCCTCTACGGCTCCGCCGGCAACGACACCGCCTATGGCGACCGGGACGACGACCAGATCTATGGCGGCGGCGGCGCCGACCAGCTGTTCGGCAATGACGGCGATGATTCGATCCGCGGCGACGCCGGCGATGACGTGATCAACGGCAATCGCGGCGTCGACACGGTCGAAGGCGGCGACGGCAACGACACGCTGAACGGCGGCGCCGACGACGACCTGCTGTTGGGCCAGGCCGGCAGCGACACGCTGTTCGGCGACGTCGGCAACGACACCGCCGAGGGCGGTGAGGGCGACGACATGCTGTTCGGCAACACCGGCGACGACCTCCTGGTCGGCGGCGCCGGCAACGACAGCCTGGCGGGCGGCAAGGGCGACGATATCGTGCTCGGCAATGCCGGCGACGACGTGCTGGCGGGCGAGATCGGCGACGACACGCTGACCGGTGGCTCGGGCGAAGACGTCTTCGTGTTCGGCCCGGGCGACGACCGCGACCGGATCACCGACTTCGTCGCGGGCGAGGACCTGGTCGACCTGAGCGAGTTCGGCTTCGCCAGCTTCAACGCGCTCCTGTCGGCGACGACGCTGACCAGCACGGCCGGCTCGATCACCATCGACTTCGGCAGCGACGACGAGCTCACCGTCTCCGGCATCAACCAGCTGAACGAGGATTATTTCGTGCTGTAGG
>CAZQOA010000125.1:0-12895 GCA_964594715.1 uncultured Rhizobiaceae bacterium
ACCAGGAGGTCGCCATCCTCCAGCTCATGCGGGAAGGCTCGACCAAGAACACCAAGGCGCTCCGCCTCGGCAACTACGTCCAGTACGTCGCCGCCATCGAGGACGAGCTGGAGAATATCTGGGCGCAGAAGAAGACCGCGCAGCAGGGCCTCGACGACGCGGTCCGCCGCGGCAACGAGATCCTCGCCCGCTTCGCCCAGCAGAACCGCAAGCGCTGAGGCCGGCGAACCATGAACTTGCCCGGACTGCGTCCAGGGCCGGGCAGCGCATAGCACCATGATCACCAAGAAGGTAGTCTTCCACGGACGCGGCCTGCCGCTGCTGCTGCTGACGCCGCAGCTGCTGGTGATCACGGTGTTCTTCTTCTGGCCCGCCGGCCAGGCCGTGTTCCAGGCGTTCCACCTGGCGGACCCGTTCGGACAGCATTTCGAGTATGTCGGGCTGGAGAATTTCCGCCGCCTGTTCACCAGCCCGGAATATTACGATTCCCTGTGGGCGACGGCCGTGTTCAGCGCCGGGGTGGCGTTCCTTTCGCTGGCGTCCGGCCTGGTGCTGGCCGCCTTCGTCGACCATATCCGCCGCGGGCGGGCGGTCTACAAGAGCCTGATCATCTGGCCCTATGCGGTGGCGCCGGTCCTGGCCGGCGTGCTGTGGCTCTTCCTCTTCCACCCGATCTACGGCGTCGTCGCCTTCGCCCTGCAACGGGTCGGCGTGGGCTGGAACCCGCTGCTGGATTCCGGGCAGGCGATGGCCCTGGTGGTGATGGCGGCGGCGTGGAAGCAGGTCAGCTACAATTTCGTATTCTTCCTGGCAGGGCTCCAGGCCATCCCGCGCTCGGTGCTGGAGGCGGCCGCCATCGACGGTGCCGGCCCGCTGCGGCGCTTCGCCACCATCGTGCTGCCGCTGCTGACGCCGACGACGTTCTTCCTGCTCGTCATCAACCTCGTCTACGCCTTCTTCGACACCTTCGGGATCATCCATGCGGTCACCCATGGCGGCCCCGGCGGCGCCACCAACATCCTCGTCTACAAGGTCTTCGCCGACGGCTTCATCGGGCAGGACCTGGGCTCGTCCTCCGCCCAGTCGATCGTGCTGATGGCGATCGTCATCAGCCTGACCGTCCTGCAGTTCCGCTTCCTGGAGCGCCGGGTCCACTACGGATGATCGAGAGCAACCGCACGCTGGCGATCTTCGCCCACATCATCCTGCTGCTCGGCGTCGCGACGGTCGGCTTCCCGCTCTACTACGCCTTCGTCGGCGCCAGCCTGCCGATCGAGGAGGTGCTGCAGGTGCCGATGCCGCTGGTGCCGGGCGGCCGGCTGCTGGAAAATATCGGTGCCGCCTGGGACAAGGGCTCGTTCGGCCGCCAGCTCTTCAACTCCGCGGTCATGGCGCTGGTCATCGCCACCGGCAAGATCTCGATCTCGCTCCTGTCGGCCTTCGCCATCACCTATTTCCGCTTCCCGTTCCGGGTGGTGGCGTTCTGGGCCATCTTCATCACCCTGATGCTGCCGATCGAGGTCCGCATCGTGCCGACCTACGAGGTGGCGGCGAACGCCCTGGCGCCGGTTGCATGGCTGCTGGAGGTGCTGGGCATCGACGCGCTGTTCGGCGGCCGCATCGTCGCCAACCTGCAATGGAGCCTGCTCGACAGCTATGCCGGGCTGACCCTGCCGCTGATCGCCTCGGCCACCGCCACCTTCCTCTTCCGGCAGTTCTACCTGACCATCCCGGACGACCTGGCGGAGGCCGCCAAGATCGACGGCGCCAGCCCGATGCGCTTCTTCCGCGACATCCTGCTGCCGCTGTCGGTCACCAACATCGCGGCCCTGTCGGTGATCCTCTTCGTGTTCGGCTGGAACCAGTATCTCTGGCCGCTGCTCATCACCACCGACCCGTCGATGACGACGGTGGTGGTCGGCGTCGCCCGCCTCATCCCGGGGCCCGAGCCCCTGCCCGCCTGGAACGTCGCCATGGCCGGCGGGCTGCTGGCCCTGGCGCCGCCGGTCCTGGTCGTGCTGCTGATGCAGCACTGGTTCGTGAAGGGCCTGGTCGATACCGAGAAGTGAACCGGCGGCGTGCGATCGCCGCCGGATCTATTCCGGCGCGATCGCGATCCGCCCCTTCATGTTGGGATGGAAGCGGCAGTAATACTCGACGTCCCCGGCCTTCTTCAGCACCAGGATCGCGGACGTCCTGGCCGGGATCATCACTTCCCAGGCCCCGCGCACGGTCGCGGTATGCGCCAGGATGTCGTTGTTGACCCACTCGATGGTGTCGCCGACCTTCGCATTCACCACGGCCGGCGAGAAGACGAGCTTGTCGATGACGACGCTGATCGTTTCGGCATGCGCCGGGACGGAAATCGCGCCCCATGCGACGATCAGAATGGTGGAGAGATAGCGTCCCGGTCGCATGGGAGCCTCCCTTACTTGATCGCCGCGGCGACGTGCTCGGCGTGCTGCTGGTGCCCCTGGAAGATCTTGAGGCCGGTCTCCAGCAGGCTCTTCAACTCCGGATTGCTGGCCGAGGGAATGAGGAGGGTTTCGAGCGCGCCGTTCACCGCCTTATGAAAGGCGATCTCGTTGGCAACGTAGGCCTTGTCGTAGGCGGCGCCCTTCAGCTTGGCGAGCCCAACCTGCTTCTCGGCCCCCTGCTGGACCAGGGTGCGGCTGGTGTCGTTGTCTTCGGGCGTGACATTCAGCTTCTTGACCAGGTCCAGCGCCTGCTTGTTCACCGCCTCATGGTCACGCACCATGTCCTGCGCGAACCCGATGACCGTCTTGTTCTTTGATTTTGAGAGAGCCTGCCTGGCCGCCGTGACGTCGATCTGGCCGGCGGTATAGGCGATGTGGGCGATCTGCGGATCGCTGGGCTTGGCTGCCCCCTGGGCAAAGGCCGCGCCACTCAGCAAGGAAAACGCGGCGATGGCCGCACTCAAACGGACGAGCATGATCTACTCCTCTAGCCGGGCGCTGGAGCCGCGCCCGGCCATTGCTGGCTTGTTGACCTCCGTTTGATGTTTGGAGCGGGAAAAGGTTTCCGGATTTCTTGCCGGAAAAGCCGTTTTACTTTTTTAGCCGGCCGCTTTCATTCCATCGCCAGCTCGGCTTGCAGGCTGGCCAGGTCACGGAAGATCGAGGCGACCGCCAGCACGCGCCCGTCCTGCTTGTATTGCAGCAGGCAGTCCTTCGCCTCGACGCTGCCTTCGACCACGATCTCATCCCACCGCTCGGCGTGGCCGACATAGTTGATCGGCACGTCGTAATGCTGGCTCCAGAAGAACGGGACGGCATCGAACGGCTGGCGCTGCCCCAGCATGTTGCGCGCGGCCGCCTGGCCCTGGCGCTCGGCCACCACCCAATGCTCGACCCGGATGTCCTGGCCGGAATGCGGGTCGGGCCAGCGCGCGATGTCGCCGGCGGCATATATGCCGGGAACGCTGGTTTCCAGATAGGCGTCGACCACGACCCCGCGATTGATCGCAAGGCCGGCCTGCTCGGCCAGTGCCAGGCGCGGTCGCACGCCGATCCCGACCACCACCAGGCCGGCCTCCAGGGCGGCACCACTCTTCAGGATCGCGCGCTGGCCCTCGATGGCGACCACCGTGTCCTCGAGATGGAAGACGACCCCGTGCTCCTCGTGCAGCGACCGGACGAAGTCGCCGACCTGCGGCCCGAGCACGCGCTCCATCGGCCGCTTCTCGGGGGCCACCACATGGACCTCGATGTCCCGCGCGCGCAGCGCCGCCGCCACCTCGAGCCCGATGAAGCTCGCCCCCACGACGACCACCCGGCGCACGCCCTTGGCGGCCTCGATGATGGCGCGGGAATCGGCCAGCGAGCGCAGCGTGTGGACGTGCGATTGCTCCGCGCCGGGGATCGGCAGGCGCACCGGCTCCGCACCGGTCGCCAGCAGCAGCCGGTCAAAGGCAATCGTGCCGCCGTCGGCGAGGGCGACCGTGCGTGCCTTGGGATCGATGGCGGTGACTTCGGTGTCGAGCCGCAGCTCGATGCCGGCTTCCTGGTAGAAGCTGTCCGGCCGCAGCGGCATCCACTCCTCGGGCGCGCTGCCGGCCAGGTAATCCTTCGACAGGTTTGGCCGGTCGATCGGGGCCGCGGCCTCACGGCTCAGCAGGACGAGGCTGCCGTCGAAACCCAGGCGGCGGAGCATTTCCGCGGCGGCGAACCCGGCGGCACCGCCACCGACGATGACGATCCTCCCGGGCGCGCCTGCCGGTGGCAGGGGTTTCGGGCGCGCCTGGTCCTGCCGTTCCCGGACAAAGACCCGGTCGTCGCGCCGTTCGACCCGCCAACAGGCGAGCGGGCTGAACGCCGGCGCCCGCGTGGCCTCGCCGGTGCGCAGGTCGAAGCAGGCGTGGTGCCACGGGCAGCGGATGCTGTCGCCGACCACGAGCCCATCGGCCAAGGGCCCGTGATAGTGGCTGCAATGGGCATCGATGGCGAACAGCTCTTCGCCGGAACGCACCAGCAGGACCTCCTGGTCGCCGACATGGCCGGCCAGCTTGCCGCCGGCGAGGTCGGCCAGGGCGACACCCAGGGTGAAATCGGGGCCACTCGGCGGGGCTTGATCCTGTGCCATGCTACTCTCCCGTGATTGACGCCGACCGACCGCAGGTCAGACGGCCATGCCGAGGAACTCCGCCCGCGTTGCCGGATCATCGCGGAAGCAGCCCAGCATGCGGCTCGTGACCAGGTCCGTGTCCGGCTTATGGACGCCGCGGGTGGTCATGCATTGATGCGACGCCTTGATGATGACGCCCACGCCCTGCGGCTGGAGGACGTCGTTGATGGTATTGGCGATCTGGGCGGTCATCCGCTCCTGGATTTGCAGGCGCTTGGCATAGACCTCGAC
The DNA here is from genome assembly GCA_964594715.1 of uncultured Rhizobiaceae bacterium. Lineage (GTDB taxonomy): Bacteria > Pseudomonadota > Alphaproteobacteria > ATCC43930 > Allostellaceae > Allostella. Next base: position 4,876 of record CAZQOA010000125.1, read on the forward strand.
CACCCGGGCCAGTTTGCTGATCCCGACCACGCGGCCGCTCGGGATATAGCCGACCCAGGCATGGCCGATGATCGGCGCCATATGGTGCTCGCAGTGGCTCTCGAAGCGGATGCCGCGCAGCACGATCATCTCATCATAGCCCTCGGTTTCCTCGAAGGTCTTCTGGAGGATCTGGTCGGGGTCCTGGCGGTAGCCGACGAAGAACTCCTCGAATGCCCGGGCGACGCGGGCCGGGGTATCGATCAGCCCGTCGCGCCCCGGATCGTCGCCGGCCCAGCGGATGATCGTGCGCAGCGCGGCCTCGACCTCGGCGCGATCGGGACGGGCGGCGTCGGCGGGCATGGTCCGAGCCCGACCCAGCACTCGCACATCTGCATTCATGGCAACGATCTCCTATGGCCGGCACCGGAACCGGGCCGGGTGTGGCATCCTGGTCGGCGCCGGTTGGACGGCCGGCGCGCGGGTTTGGCCCGGACAGTCAGCCGGGCAGGCCGAGCCGCTGCATCACCGCGGCGGTCATGCGCTCGCAGCGCCGCCCGGCGAACGGAAAGGCCCCCATCAGGACGGGGCCGATCTGCCGGTCCAACTGCTCGCGCACCAGCCGACGCGCGCGATGCAGCCTGGTCTTGACGGTCTGCGGACGCAGGCCGAGGAGTTCGGCCGTCTCCTCGACGCTCATGCCCTCGATCACACGCGTGATGAAGACCGTCCGATAGATTTCGGGCAGTTCGTCGGTCGCTTGCTCGACGAGCTGCAGCAGTTCCCGCTGTGCCATGGTGCGTTCCGGGTCGTCGATCCCGCCGGCGAGCGGGAACGGGATGATCTCGGCCTGGGTGCCTTGGGCCTCGACGCGTTCCAGGGCCGCCGTTTCCAGGGCCACCGTCCGGCGCTGGCCGCGCAACCATCCCAGCGCCTCGTTCATGACGATGCGGGACAGCCATGTCGCCAGGCTCGATTCGCCGCGGAATCCGTCCAGGTGGGTGAAGGCCCGGACATAGGACTCCTGCACGATATTTTCCGCTTCGCTGTCATTGCGCAGAATACTGCGCGCGATACGGTACAGCCGTCGATTGTATTTCTGCATGATGACGCGGAAAGCATCGCCGTCGCGCGCGATCGCACGCCGCACCAGGCCCGCATCATCCTCGTCGTCGTCCGGCGCTGCGACAATGTCCGGTATCGGCCCACGCCCTTGCAAACGTCTCATGGTCCATCTCCCTGCTGCCTGTTGGATGGCAGCCGGCGGAAAAGGTTCCCGATCGTGCGACCGGGCGAGCGTCTGCGAGTGTAGTGCGGAATCCGGAAGCGGCTTGCCGTTATCGAACGGCGGGCGGCGTCAGGCCACGATCCGCCGAGGCTGGGAGAGTCGGGGCTGGTAGAAATGCCCGTAGGCGGAGATCGCGGCCTCGAACCGCCGGGCGGCGTCGGCCGCCTCGATCACGAACGCGTCGAACCCGACCCGGACCATCAGCAGGAGCTGGTCCTGCAGCACGTTGCCGGTCGCCCGCAGCTCCCCGGCGAAGCCATGCCGGGCGCGCAGCCGGCGGGCCTGGCTGTAGGCGCGGCCGTCGGTGAATTTCGGGAAATGGAGGACGATCAGCGCCACGCGCGGCAGGTCGGCCATGACCTCCTCGACCGGGTCGGTGTTGGCCAGCCGGATGCCGAGGGGGCCGCGGCGGCGAAGCAGCGTCTCGCGCTCCCGCGTCCAGCGCCCCGACCCCACGGTGATGGCCACCTCGTCGGGCGGCAGGGCGGCGTCGTCGTCCAGGTGAACCCAGCCGTCCTCGACCACGGCACCGGCCTTAAGCAGCGACATAGATGCGATCCTTGAAGGGCGCGTTGCCGACCCGGCGGCAGGTGTCGAGGAAGGTTTCCCCTGGCTGCCGCAGGTCGACATAGGTCTCGACGATGCGCTCGATGGCGTCGACCACCTCGGCCGAGGACACCGCCGGCCCGATGATGCGGCCGATCGCGGTATCCTCCTCGGCGCTGCCGCCGAGCGTGATCTGGTAGAATTCCTCGCCGTTCTTGTCGACGCCCAGCAGGCCGACATGGCCGACATGATGATGGCCGCAGGCATTGATGCAGCCGGAGATGTTGATGCGGAACGGCCCGATATCGTGCAGCCGGTCGAGATCGCGGAAGCGATCCGCCAGGCGTTCGGCGATCGGGATCGAGCGCGCGGTGGCCAGCGCGCAGTAATCCAGGCCCGGGCAGGCGATGATATCGGTCAGGTAGCCGATATTGGGGGTGGCAAAGCCGATCGCGGCAACCGCCTTCCACAATTCCGGCAGGTCGGCCTGGCGGACATGGGGCAGCACCAGGTTCTGCTCGTGCGCTACCCGGATCTCGCCCAGCGACCAGCGGTCGGCGATGTCGGCCACCGCCATCATCTCGTCCGTGGTCGCATCGCCGGGCGGCCGGCCATGCGGCTTCAGCGACAGGTTGACGATGGCATAGCCCGGCTCGCGGTGCCGGGCGGTATTGGTCCGGCGCCAGCGCGCGAACGCCGGATCGGCCCGCTCCAGCGCCAGGACCTCCGGCGGTTCGTGCGGCGCCGGCGCATAGTCGGGCGGCGCGAAATGGGCGCGGATGCGAGCGACCAGGTCGGGGTCCAGCGCGACCCCGCCCTCCTTCTGGACCGACGCGAACTCCTCCTCGACCATCGCCGCCATGCGCTCGGCGCCGAGGTCGTGGACCAGGATCTTGATGCGCGCCTTGTAGATGTTGTCGCGGCGGCCGAGCGCGTTGTAGACGCGCATCACCGCCTCCAGGTAGGCGAGCAGGTCGTCCTTGGGCAGGAATTCGCGGATGGTCTTGCCGACCAGCGGCGTCCGCCCCAGCCCACCGCCCACCACCACCTCGAAGCCGGCGCCGCCATCCCGGCCGGGCCGCATGCGCAGGCCGATGTCGTGGACACGGATGGCGGCCCGGTCGAGCTCGGCCCCGGTGACGGCGATCTTGAACTTGCGCGGCAGGAAGGTGAATTCCGGGTGCAGGGTCGACCATTGGCGGATGATCTCGGCCCAGATGCGCGGGTCCTCGATCTCGTCGGCGGCGACGCCGGCATACTGGTCGGCGGTCACGTTGCGGATGCAGTTGCCCGAGGTCTGGATGCCGTGCATATCGACATCGGCCAGCGCCTCCATCACGTCGGGCGCATCCTCCAGACGGATCCAGTTGAGCTGGAGGTTCTGGCGCGTGGTGAAGTGGCCATAGCCGCGGTCCCAGCGCCTGGCCACCTCCGCCAGCCGCCGCATCTGCGCCGACGACAGGGTGCCGTAGGGGATGGCGATGCGCAGCATGTAGGCGTGGAGCTGCAGATAGAGCCCGTTCATCAGGCGCAGCGGCTTGAACTCGTCCTCGGACAGGTCGCCGGCAAGGCGCCGCGCCACCTGGTCGCGGAACTGGGCGGTGCGCTCCGCCAGGAACGCCCGGTCAAACTCGTCGTAGCGATACAAGGGTCAGGCCTCCACGGTGCCGGGGATGCCGATGGTCGGCCCCCGGGCTCGAATGCGTTCGCGAAACGCCACCGGGCGCGGGCCCTCGGGCCCGCCCGCGACCTCGACCAGGTAGGTGCCGACGACGAGGTTGCGCGCGACATCCCCCTCGCCCGCCTTCAGCGCGTCGGGGGCCGCGTCGGCGTCATGCAGCGCGGCGTCGGACAGGGCGGTCGACCAGCCGGCGGGCGCCATGCGGAATACGACCGCACCATCGGAAAGGCGGTTCGCGGTGACGACATGGGCGGTCATGCGACGGCCTTGGCCGGCCGCGGGACCACAACAGGATTTGCCGCGCCGCGGGCGAGCGCCACGGTCTCGCCGATGATGATGAGCGCCGGGCCGCCGCCGCGACTGTTCGCGGCCAACCGGCCGAGGCCCGCCAGCGTCCCGTAGGACACCCGCTGGTCGGGCAGCGTGCCGTTCTCCACCACGGCAACCGGGGTCGCGGGGTCACGGCCGGCCGCGATCAGGCGGGCCGCCACCGCCGAAGCGGCCGCGGTCCCCATATAGAGGGCGACGGTGTGCCGCGGATCGGCCGGGATCGGCGGCGTGTCGCCGAGCTGGCCATGCCCGGTCACCAGCGTCAGGGCCGAGGCGTGGTCGCGATGGGTGAGCGGCAGGTCGAGTGCCGCCGCGCAGCCGAGCGCGGCCGTAATGCCGGGCACCACGACGAAGGGGATGCCGGCCCGGCGCAGCGCCTCCACCTCTTCCCCGCCGCGGCCGAAGACGAACGGGTCGCCGCCCTTCAGGCGCACCACCCGCTGGCCGGCCGACGCATGCCGGACCAGCAGCGCCTCGATCTCCGCCTGCGACGTCGAGGGCCGACCCTGGCGCTTGCCGACCGGGATGCGCACGGCATCGACCCGCGCGCGGGACAGGATATCGGCGGACACCAGGTCGTCATGGATGACGACCTCCGCCTCCTCCAGCACCCGCAGGGCCTTCAATGTCAGCAGCTCCGGGTCGCCCGGGCCGGCGCCGACCAGGTGGACGATGCCGGCGGGCGGCGGCTCGCGGCGATTGACGGCCTCGGCCATCGCGGCCTGGGCCTCCTGCTCCCGCCCCGCCAGCATGAGGTCGGCGATCGGTCCGTCCAGCACCCGTTCCCACAGGCGGCGCCGGGCGTCGAAGTCCGGCAGGGCCGACTTCAGCGTCGCGCGGAACCGGCCGGCGAACGCGGCCAGCCGATCCAGGCGCTCCGGCAGGACCGACTGGATGCGGGCCCGGATGCGACGCGCCAGGACCGGCGCGGTGCCGCCGGTGCCGACCGCCACCACCACCTGGCCGCGATCGACGATGGCCGGCATGACGAAGGTCGACAGCTCGGGTCGGTCGACGACATTGACGGGCACGCCGCGCGCCCGCGCCAGGGCGGCCGTCTCACGGGCGACCCCCTCATCGAACACGCAGACGAATAGGACGGTAGCGGCGGCGATCTCGTCGACCGAGGGCACACTGGCGCCACGATGGCGCAGGATACGCGCGCCCGCCGCCGCCAGGGCAGCCACCTTGGCATCGGCCCGCGCGCCCTCGCCGACCACCAGGGCCGGTCGGTCGCGGAGATCGAGGAAGATCGGGAAATGACGCATCGCCACCCTCACCCGAAGGCGAGGTGGGCGACGGGCCAGAGGTCGGCCTCGCCGACCGGCTCCACCGTGCGCGCCTTCGGCCAGCGCCCGCGGTCCGCCGCACTGACATAGACCACGCGGAAGCTGCGCCCCGCCGCCTCGTCCACCCCCAACTCCGCCGGGCCCGGCTCCGACAGGCCCCGCACGGCCACGCGCCCGAAGCGCCCGTGCAGTGCACCCGGCGCCCCCGCCAGCGCCCGGCGATCGAGATGCACGGTGGCGAGCACCGCCCCCGGAATGATGAAATTCGCGGGGAAGCCCACATCGAGGCAGAACAGGGTCGTCATCACCGCCACCTCGCCGCCGAGCATGGCCTGCGCCGGGGTGGTCAGGCGGGGATGGCGCGCGAGACGCCACAGGGGCTCAGCGTCGAGATGGACGTCGGTCAGCATCATCCCGCCCGACAGGCTGGCCGCATCCACGCCACGCCGAAGCGCGATCGATGGCGCAAGATCGGCGATCCAGCCGATCTCGTCATACGCGAAACCATCCGCAGCCGGTTGGATGGCGAAGGCGTCCGGGGGCGCGAAATCCAATGGGGGCATGAGCGGGGTCCTTCGTCGGCACCTGCAGCTAGCAACGCCCCGCCGATCGGCACAAACGAGACATTCTCATTCCCGGTCCTAGAGAAATTTGATTCACGGCCCGGATGCCACCATGTATGGCCCCGCCATGGACGATGATCATTCGGTTGCAGATCCCACGCGCAGCCTGCGGGCGCCCCAGAGTCGCTGGCGGCGCCTGCCGCCGCTGAATTCGCTGCGCGCCTTCGAGGCCTCGGCCCGCCATGGCAGCTTCACCAAGGCCGCGGGCGAGCTGTTCGTGACGCCGGCGGCGGTGAGCCACCAGGTGAAGGCGCTGGAGGATTTCCTCGGCATGACGCTGTTCCGGCGAGAACGGAACGGCCTCCAGCTCACCGACAGCGGCAATGCCTACCTGCCCGGCGTGCGGGAAGCCTTCGAGCGCCTGGTCGAGGCGATGGACGAGCTGGCCGCGGTCGGCCAGCACGGCGTGCTGACGGTCAGCGTCGCGCCCTCCTTTGCCGCGAAATGGCTGCTGCCGCGCCTCGACGGCTTCCAGTCCGCCAACCCGGACATCGACGTCCGCATCTCGGCCTCGATGGGCCTGGTCGACTTCGCGGTCGGCGACGTCGACATCGCCATCCGCTATGGCGCCGGCATCTATCCCGACCTGGTGTCGGAACTGCTGATCCGTGACACCGTCTATCCGGTGTGCAGCCCGGACCTGCTCGATTGCGAGAACCCGCTGACCGGGCCCGAGATGCTGCGCGCCCACACGCTGCTGCATGACGACAGCCCCGACGGGGACGATACCTGCCCGACCTGGCCGATGTGGGCCAAGGCCGCCGGCCTGACCGGCATCGACGCCCATCGCGGGCCCCGCTTCAACCAGGCGAGCCTGGTGCTGGAGGCGGCGATCCTCGGCCGCGGCGTGGCGCTCGCCAAGTCGACCCTGGCCGATGCCGACATCGACAGCGGCCGGCTGGTGAAGCCGTTCGACCTCACCCTGCCGGTGCGCTTCGCCTACTACATGGTCCATCCGAAGGCGAAGGCGCTGATGCCCAAGGTGCGCCTGTTCAAGGAATGGCTCGCGACCCAGGTCCCGCCCGAAATCGTTCCGGCGGTCTCCGAGCCGAGCCTCGCCTGATCCGGGAAGGAGAATCGTGGGCCTCAAGAAAATCTAGGGTCGGACCCGAGAAATCCTCGCTTGGGTGCCTCTGCCGGCTCCCACCATGTTCGGGCCATTGATGGTTCGGAAACAGGTGGGGCCGGCGATGCGCAAGGTATTCGTGATTCACGAGAACGACGCCTGGGTCGAGCCCCTGCGCGTGGCCTTCGCCGAGATCGGCACGCCCTACGCGGAATGGTTCATCGACCGGGGTGCCGTCGACCTGCGCCAGGCGCCGCCCGATGGCGTCTTCTACAACCGCATGAGCGCGTCCTCGCATACCCGCGGCCATCGCTATGCCCCGGAACATGCCGGCGCCGTGCTGGCCTGGCTGGAGCGCCATGGGCGCACGGTGGTCAATGGCAGCCGCGCCCTGGCACTCGAGGTCAGCAAGGTCGCCCAGTATCAGGCCCTGGCCGGGTTCGGCGTCGACGCGCCGGACACCATCGCGGCGATCGGCCGCGAACATATCGCCGCCGCCGCCGATGCGATCGGCTATCCGGTCATCCTGAAGCACAATCGCGCCGGCAAGGGCCTGGGCGTGCGCCTGCTGCTGTCGCGGGCCGCGGTGGACCAGCACCTGGCCTCGGCCGATTTCGAGGAGCCGATCGACGGCATCACCCTGGTGCAGCGCTATATCGAGGCGCCGCAGCCCTTCATCACCCGCGTCGAGTTCATCGGCGGTCGCTTCCACTATGCGGTCCAGGTCGACACCAGCGAGGGCTTCGAGCTCTGCCCGGCCGACCAGTGCCGCATCGACGCTGCCGATTCATCCGGCGGCGGCGCCTTCGAGGCGTGCCCCGCGACCGCCCCTTCGGACAAGTTCCGCATCGTCGACGGCTTCACCCATCCGCTGATCCCGGCGTGGGAGCGGTTCCTGGCCGCCAATGACATCGGCGTCGCCGGCATCGAGTTCATCGTCGACCGCCAGGGCCGATCCTGGACCTACGACGTCAACACCAACACCAACTACAACCCCGACGCGGAAGCGCGCGCCGGCAAGTTCGGCATGAAGGCCATCGCCCGGCACCTGACGCGCCTGCTGGCGGAGGCAACCCATGCCCGTGCTGCCTGACGCAGCGCCGCTGTTGGGCGCCGTCATCATCCTCCTCGGCATCGCCTTCAGCACGGCCGAGCCGTCGCCGGAATCGCCGGCCGACCTGAACGAGATCGCAGCCCGCGCGTCGCTGGGGTAATGGC
>CAZQOA010000126.1:0-12857 GCA_964594715.1 uncultured Rhizobiaceae bacterium
TGCTCGCTTCGCTCCGCGCTCGGGATGAGGCCCTCGGCGCTGGCCGGTTTGATTGGGGTAAGCGACGGAGCGGAGCTGCTGCCGATCGGCTGTCACCATCGCTATGCCGCACGCCCTCATGGTGAGCTTGTCGAACCATCCTGGTGCAAGGAAAGGACGCCGGCGTTCATTCCGCCATCCGGACCCTTCGACTTCGCTCAGGGTGAAGAGAGATTGGGAAAAGCAGTGGAGCTTCCGCCCATCGGCGACGACGGCGGGGCAGCGCTCCCTGCCCCGCGTGCCCCAGCCTCCGCCCTACTCCGCCGCCGCCTTCACCGCGGCCGGCACCTTCTCGCGCATGGTCACGAACTCTTCCGCCGCCGTCGGGTGGATGCCGATGGTGCGGTCGAAATGCGCCTTGGTGGCGCCGGCGGCGATCGCGATGGCGAGGCCCTGGATGATCTCGGGCGCGTCGGCGCCGACCATGTGCGCGCCCAGCACCCGGTCGGTCCTGGCATCGACCACCAGCTTCATCAAGGTGCGCTCCTCCCGGCCGGACAAGGTGTGCTTCATCGGGCGGAAGCGGCTGCGGTAGATGTCGACCTCGCCATGGGTGGCACGCGCCTCGGCCTCGGTCAGGCCGACGCAGGCGAGCGGCGGCTGGCCGAAGACGGCACTCGGCACGTTGCGGTGGTCGATATGGCGCGGATGGCCGCCGAACTCGCTGTCGGCGAAGGCGTGGCCCTCGGCGATGGCGACCGGCGTCAGGTTGATGCGGTCGGTGACGTCGCCGACGGCGAAGATATTGTCGACGCTGGTGCGCGAGCAATGGTCGACCATCACCGCGCCCGACGGCGCCAGCTTCACCCCCGCCTCCTCCAGCCCGATGCCATGGGTGTTGGGCTTGCGGCCGGTGGCGAACATGACCACGTCGCAGGCGACCTCCTGCCCGATCGCGGTGCGGACGGTATAGCCGCGCTCATCGCCGGTGATGCCGGTCGGCAGGCTGCGGGTATGGATGGTGATGCCGCGGGCCGTCATCTCGCGCGCCATCTCGACCCGGGCATCGTCGTCGAAGCCGCGCAGCAGCTGCTCACCCCGCACCAGCATCGTCGTCTCGCTGCCGAGCGAATGGAAGATGCCGGCGAATTCGACCGCGATGAAGCCGCCGCCGACGATGACGACCCGCCGCGGCAGGGCCGGCAGGTCCAGCGCCTCGTTGGACGAGATGGCGTGCTCGTGCCCGGGAATGTTGGGGATCACCGGCCAGCCGCCGGTCGCGACCAAGACCTTGTCCGTGCGATAGCGCTGGCCCGCGACCTCCACCGTATGCGCATCGACGAGGCGTCCCCGCCCTTCCAGCGGCGTCACCCCGGCGTCGGTCAGGAGCTTGCGGTAGATGCCTTCGAGCCGCCCGATCTCCTTGTCCTTGGCCGCGATCAGGGTCGGCCAGTCGAAGGCCGGCAGGTGGGCGTCCCAGCCGAAGCCGCGGGCATCCTCGAACGCGTCGCGGAAGGACGACCCATAGACCAGCAGCTTCTTCGGCACGCAGCCGCGGATGACGCAGGTGCCGCCATAGCGGCTTTCCTCGCAGACCGCGACGCGGGCACCGTGGCGCGCGGCCATGCGCGCTGCCCGGACGCCGCCCGAGCCGGCGCCGATGACGAACAGGTCGAAGTCGCGCTCTGCCATGGTCGGCCGCCCTCAGCCGGCGAGGAAGGCGTCGATGCCGGCCTGGCCGATCTGCACGTCCTGGGCCGACTGCACGCCGCTGACGCCGATCGCCCCCACCATGTCGCCGTCGACGATGATCGGCAGGCCCCCTTCCAGCGGCACCACATCGGGCGCATTGAGGAAGGTGAAGCGCCCGCCATTGATGGATTCCTCCAGCTTCTTGGTCGGGCGCTTGAAGAGGATGGCCGTCTTCGCCTTGCCGATGGCGACGGCGACGCTGCCGACCTGGGTCCCGTCGATGCGCTGCAGGATGATCGGGTAGCCGCCGTCATCGACGATGGCGATCACCACCCGCCAGCCATTCTTCGCGGCCTCGGCCTCGGCCCCGGCGGCGATGGCCTTGGCGGCGGCAAGCGTCAACGTCTTCTTCGAGGGCAGCGTCGGCATCGGTTCTCTCCGGAAATTGCGCCGGCACCCTAGCCCGGTGTCCGCCGGCTGCCAACCGCCCGGCCTTCGGCCTCAGGACAATCGCCTGGCCCCCCTCAGCGGAAACGCAGGCGGGCCCCCCAGTGGCGGCGCCATTCCTCGTTGGCCTTTCCCGCCGTCGGCCGGGTGATGGCCCTTTCCATGGTGATCGGCGACAGGTCGGCGACGCCGATCGCTTCGGCCAGCGCGCGGCAGGCGCGATCGGGATCGGCGACCAGGTCCTCATAGGTCAGGGTCATCGGCTTGATCGCGTTGGCCAGGAAAAACTGCTGCCAGCCGTAATCCTCCGCCAGGACGATGCCGAGGGCGCGGCGCAATGCGACGGCATCGTAGGGCGGTGTCGGTTCGGCAGGCATGACCGCGGCCGCCTCCCCATCGCCCGCCTCGCGGTGCCAGACCTGGGTTGCCTGGGCGAGCGCCATCGACAGAGCCTGTCCCATCTGGTCGCGCCGCCGCAGCCAGACGAAGGTGGCGTTCGCCAGCATCCGCCGGAACGGCGGCACGTTCATCCACACCTGGAGCTGCGAGAACAGGACCTTCACGCCGAAGACGCCGTTGGCGGTGCTGCGGTTCGCCAACAGGGCCGCCAGGTAGGCGCCGGCGTGGGGCTGCCCGCCTTCGCCGACGCCGGTGAGGCGCCGCCCCAGCGCCGGTTGCAGGAAACGCGGGTTGAAATACTCCGCCGGCACGCCCATCCGGCCGGTGCCATGCAGCAGGGTGGTGAGCAGCGTGCTCCCCGACCTGGGCGATGCGCAGATCACATAGGGGCGAAGCGGCCCGGCCGGCTTCGGCAGGTCGAACTCCGCCGACAGCACCGACAGCGAGGCCCGCCCCTCCCGGTCCGCCATCGTTTCAGTGTCGCCTCCAGCATCTGTCCCCTCGGCTGCCATCGACCGCTCGCACCCTGGTTGGAATGGGCGCCAGCATCGCTGCCGACACGCCACCACTCAAGGGTGCGGGCCCGTGGCGATGGCCGATTGGTGGGAATTCGCGAAACTGATGTAGGATTTGCACGACATCACGGCGCCGGAGCGTCGAGGTCGACGCGGCCGGGCCGCCCTGTCGGGACGGAGGCTCCTCATGGTCGACCGCGTGCTCACCACCAAGGCCGACAACTGGCCCGTCGGCTTTCCCCCGGACGCCAACAGCGGCAAGGACGTCATTTCCGGCCTGGAGGGAAATGACACGCTGGCCGGCGGTGCCGGCGGCGACATGCTCGACGGCGGCGACGGCGACGACCTGGTGGATGGCGGTGGCGACGACGACACCCTGCTGGGCGGCATCGGGGACGACCAGATCAGCGGCTTCCAGGGCAGCGACAGCATCCTGGGCGGCGACGGTGGCGACGCGCTGTCCGGCATCGGCGACGAGGACACCATCCTCGGCGAAGGCGGCGACGACACCATCTCCGGCGACGACGGCAACGACAACCTCGACGGCGGCAACGGGTCGGATTTCCTCGATGGCGCCGAGGGCGTGGATATCATCGTCGGCGGCAACGGCGCGGACATGATCTTCGGCGGCAACGGGACCGACTTCCTGCTCGGCGAATCCTTCGAGGACACCAGCCTCGGTTTCAGCGACACCATTTCCGGCGAGGGCGGCGCCGACACCATGCTCGGCGGCAGCGGCGACGATTCGCTGCTCGGCGGCGACGATGCCGACGCCATCCACGGCGACTTCTTCGGCTTCTTCTCGGTCGGCTTCCTGCCCGGCAACGATACCTTGCTGGGCGGCGACGGCAACGACACCATGCGGGGCGGCCTGGGCAATGACCGCATGCTGGGCGAGACCGGCAACGACGTCCTATCGGGCGATGGCGGCACCGGCGATGACCGGGTCGAGGTCGGCGGCATCGCCACCTCCGACAATGATGTCATCGACGCCGGCGACGGCGTCGACACGGTCTATGGCTGGGGCGGCGACGACAGCATCCTGGGTGGCGCCGGCAACGACCTCCTCCATGGCGACGGAAGCACGATCGACGATCCGTTCGCGACCGAGGACGCGCCCGATACCGACGACGACACCATCCTGGGCGGCGCCGGCAACGACACCATCTTCGGCAACCTGTTCGACGACAGCATCCTGGGCGAGCAAGGCAACGACCTCTTGACCGGCGGCGACGGCGCCGACCTGATGCTGGGCGGCGATGGCGACGACACGCATTTCGGCAATGCCGGCGCCGACACCGTCAACGGCAACCTCGGCGCCGACATCGTCTTCGGCGGCCAGGACGCCGACTTCGTCAGCGGTGGCCAGGGCGACGACCTGGTGCTGGGCGACAAGGGCGACGACATCTCGTCCGGCAATATCGGCGCCGACTTCGTCTATGGCGGCCAGGGCAGCGACCAGGTGTTCGGCGGCCAGGGTGACGACCACCTGTTCGGCAACCTCGGCGACGACACCCTGTCGGGCGACCGCGGCAACGACACGCTGCGCGGCGACGGCGACATCGACGCCTTCGTCTTCTTCGGCGAGGGCGGCGTCGACGTGATCGAGGACTTCGCGGGCGGTGCCGGCGAACGCATCTCGGTCGACCTTACCAACGGCCAGATCAACGGCGTCGCCATCGGCTCCACGGCGGCCCTGCTGGCGCGAGCGGGCGAGGTGCCGGGGCCGGGTGGCACCGACGTCTTCCTCGATCTCGGCGCCGGCAACGGGGTGGTGATCCGCAACACCAGCCTGTCCGCCTTGTCGGCCGACCACTTCATCCTGTTCTAGCCTTACCCGTCGCGGGCCATACGAACCACGGGAACGGCGGGCGGGCGCCGGCCGTTTCCGTGGCATGCCGCCCCCTGCCACCCACCGCGCCGGTCCTGGCCTGCGCACCCACCTCGCAGTCGCCATGCTGGCGGCAGCCTTCTTCCTCGCGGGCGCCCGGCAGCAGCATCGGGGGCGGCTGCGGGCGCTGGCCCGACACCATCTCGACAAGCTGGCGGCCCTGGCCGCCGACCGCGGTCGCGATGCAGACTGGCCGACGGAGATTCCGCGGCAGGGCTGGAAGGACATCCTGTGGCGGGTCTATGCCGAGATCGGCGACGACCGCCTGCTGGCGGTGGCGGCCGGGGTCACCTTCTATGTGCTGCTGGCGATCTTCCCGACCCTGGCCGCGATCGTCTCGCTGTATGGGCTGGCGGCGGACCCGGCCACCATTGGCGACCACCTGAACCGGCTCTACTTCTTCCTGCCGGCGGGCGCGGTGGAGGTCATCGGAACCCAGGTGGCCCGGATCAACGCGCGGCCGCCGGAAACCCTGGGGCTGACCCTGGCGGTGAGCCTGATCCTGTCGCTATGGAGCTCCAACGCCGGCATGAAGGCGATCTTCGACGCCCTCAACGTGGTCTATGACGAGCGCGAGAAGCGCGGCTTCATCCGCCTCAACCTCGAGACGCTGGCCTTCACCCTGGCCGCCATCGCCTTCCTGCTGGCGGCGATCGCCGCGGTGGTCGTCCTGCCGGTCGCGCTCGGCTATCTCGGCCTCGCGGCTGCGGCCGAACGGATCATCACCCTGCTGCGCTGGCCGGGCCTGGCACTGGTGCTCTTCATCGGCCTTTCGCTGCTCTACCGCTATGGGCCGAGCCGCACCCGGGCGCGCTGGCGCTGGCTCTCCTGGGGCAGCCTGGCCGCGCTGGCCGGCTGGCTCGTCGTGTCGATGCTCTTCTCCTGGTACGTCGCCAACTTCGCCGACTACAACGAGACCTATGGCTCGCTGGGCGCGGCCATCGGCTTCATGACCTGGGTCTGGCTGACCATCACCGTCGTCCTGGTCGGCGCCGAGATCAACGCGGAAATCGAACACCAGACGGCGCGCGATTCCACGGTCGGGCCCAGCCGGCCGCTGGGCCAGCGCGGCGCCACCATGGCCGACACGCTGGGCGCCCCCCACCCCTCCGGCCCGGAGGGGTGGGGCCGTTCATAGGATGCCGGTTGCTACTGCCTCACCGATCCGTCGCCGGTATAGTCCCCGGTGCAGCGGAAACCGTCGAGACTGTTGCCGGGGGTCGCCTGCAGGCATTCGGGCTCTGGCGCCTGCGCATAGGGACCCGGGCTGTAGGCCGTGAACGGCCCGGATGCGACGGCACTGCAGGCCGTGGTGAGGATGGCGATTCCGAGGGCGGCGATCAGGCGATACATGGCGAACCTCATGGGAATGCCCCCGCTGCCAACGACATGGCGCGGGATCGCGGCCGGTAAAGGGGCCACCGTCACGAATTCCGGGCCGCAGCCAGCCCGGTTTGGCCGTTCGGCGACATGGTTTGTCCTGACCGCGCCCGCGCCGGCAGGCTAAGGTTCCGGAGTCGAACCAGAGGCCGGTACCCATGACCGCGAACACGCGCCAGATCGCCTTCATCAACTGCGCCCACACCTTCACCCACTACAGCCTGCTCATCCTGGCGACCGCCGTGCTTGCCATCGTGCAGCAGGACACCGGCACCTTCGGCGGCGAGTACGGGCCGATCCTGGCGCTGGGCACCGGCATGTTCGTCCTCTACGGGCTGGGGTCGCTGCCCATGGGATGGCTGGCCGACCGCCTGGGGCGCAAGTCCATGATGACCGCCTTCTTCATCGGCACCGGTGCCTGCATGATCCTGGCCGGCACCGTGGCGACCCCCGTCGGGCTGGCCGCGGCGCTGGCCCTGATGGGGCTGTTCTCGGCCATCTACCATCCCATCGGCACCGCCATGCTGGTGGAGGCGGCGGGCCCGCGCGTCGGCCGCGCCGTCGGCGTCAACGGCGTCTTCGGCAACCTGGGCGTCGCCGTGGCGCCGGTGGTGACCGCCTTCCTTGCCGCTCGCTACGGTTGGCACTGGGCCTTCATCCTGCCCGGCATCCTGTGCGTCGTCATCGGCTTCTTCTACCTGCGCGAGCCCGCCTTCGATTCCGCGGAGATGCGCGGCCAGGGCAAGCCCTTCCCGCCGATCCCGCGGGTCGTGGTCCGCCGCGCCGTCATCATCCTGATGTCGATCGCAGCCGTCTCGGGCCTCGTCTTCAACGCCTTCACCCTCCTCATCCCCAAGCTGATGGAGGAACGCCTGGCCTCCTCGCCGGACCTGTTGCCCGTGGTCGGGCTGCTGGCCTTCCTGGCGACCCTGTGCGGCGGCCTCACCCAGTTCACCGTGGGCCGGCTGATCGATCGCAACACGCTGAAGGCGGTGTTCATGCCGCTCGGCATCGTGCTGGTGCCGGCCCTCCTCGGCCTGTCCTTCGTCCAGGGCTGGCTGGTGCTGCCGCTGGCCGGCATCGTCGCCGCCTCGATCTTCGGGCAGGTCACGGTCAACGACACGATGACCGCGCGCTATATCGCGCCGGCGCTGCGCGCCAAGCTCTACTCCGTCCGCTTCACCATCGGCTTCCTGGGTGCGGCCCTGGCCTCGCCCCTGGTCGGCTTCCTGCACGAGGCGACCGGCAACCTGGCGCTGGCGATGGTCGTGCTGGCCGGCTTCGGCAGCATCACGCTGTGCTGCGCGCTGCTCTTCCCCAACCGCAAGGAGGAGCTGGACCCGGAACTGTGGGCCCGCGCGCCGGAGGCCGTCGGGCGGCCGATGGCGGCGCCGGCGGAATAGCCGGCAGGCCCGGGCCGGGCGGCCGCCTCCCCACCCTCTACCGGGGAACCTTTTGCGCGGAAGGCGCGTTAGGCGCGCGTCGTTCGCTCGAAAGGGAGGGGTATCCATGGCCGCCACGCGCATCGGTTCCGGGTTGCTGGCGCTCGCCGCCGCGGCATTGCTGCCGGCAGCGCCCGCCATCGCGGCCGACCTGGTCGGTGTCACCGATCGCGGCGAGTTCCTCTATTTCTCCGATGCCGATCCGGGCAAGGCGGTCCGCCGCGGGTTGCATGGCACCGGACATCCGCTGGTCGGCCTGGATGTGCGCCCGGCCGACGGCCGGCTCTACGGCATCAACACCCAGGGCGCCATCTTCGTCATCGACTGGGCGGCAGCGATCGCGTCCTTCAAGGCGATGCTGTCGGTGCCGCTGATGAAGGCGCCGGGCTACCTGGTCGATTTCAACCCCGTGGCCGACCGGCTGCGCGTCGTCGGCGCCGGCGGGCAGAACCTGCGCGTCAACGTCGACACCGGTGCCGCCGTCGTCGACGGCTCCATCCGCTACGCCGCCAGCGCCATGCAGCCGGCGGTGGCGGCCGGCGCCTACACCAACTCGATCCGCGGCGCCACGGCGACGCAGCTCTTCGTCATCGACGGCGCAAACGGCACCTATGCCTTGCAGGACCCGCCGAACGAGGGCGTGCTGCAGCCGGTGTCGACCGGCACCGGCATGGCTGCCGACGGGGCGGACATCTGGTCGGACGGCGCCGCGAACCAGGGCTACGCGGTGGCCGGCAACGTGCTCTATCAGTTCGATGTGGCGACCGGCGCCGCCCGCCCGCTGGGCAGGATCGGCGCCGATTCGATCGGCCGGATCATCGACATTGCGGTCCTGCCGCCGCGCCGGTGAACGAGCCCGCCGCGGGCAACTTCCGGGCGCATCAATCGCGCGCCTCTCGCCCGCTGCTATCGTAAGGTCCCGGCGCTATCGTAAGGTCCCCGCCATTGTCCGGCAGGTGGGGCGGCCCGTGTTCCAGGAAATCGAGTTTCGCCAGATCGTCGACGCCAACTGGTTCGTGGCGCTGGACCTGCTGGGCACCATCGCGTTCGCCTTGTCCGGCATCACCATCGCGCGATCGGAGCGTTATTCGCTGTTCGGCGCCTTCGTGCTGGCGGCCCTGCCCGCCATCGGCGGCGGGCTGGTGATGGACCTGATCGCCGGGCGATCGCCGGTCGCGATCATCGCCCAGCCCTCCTACATGATCTCGATCATCGTGGTGGTCGCCTCGGCACGACTGGTATTGGCATTCATCGACCTCGCCCGGGGCCGCTTCCTCTTCTTCTTCGACCTGACCTACCTCTATGTCCGCGCCCAGCAGACCGTCAGCACCCGGACGCTGCTGGTGCTGTTCGATTCGGTGGGTCTCGCCAGCTTCACCGCGACCGGCGTCCTGACCGCGATCCAGTTCGGATGCCGCCCCTTCCTCGTCTGGGGACCGGTCTTCGCGGTGCTGAACGCGGCCTTCGGCGCGATCCTGCGCGACGTCTTTCGCGGCGACGCCGACAACCCGATCATGAAGGGCAGCTTCTACGCCGAGATCGCCTTCATCTGGGGTCTGCTCCTCACCGCGGGGCTGTACGTCCTGCCGCCCTGGGCCTTCCCGACCGCGGTCGCGCTTACCCTCGTCGGCACCTCGTCGATGCGCATGTTCCTCTACCGCGCGAACCTCCGGGCCCCGATGTTCTGACCCATGCGCTGAAAGGCGGCGGGCGGCGGCTCACCACCGCCGCCGCCGCACCTGCCCGGCCCGGGCGCCGGTGCACCAGGCCGCCAGGAGGCCGAGCGATACCGCCACCACCGCCACCGAGGCGCCGATGGCGTAGGGCGCGCAGGCCGACAGGGTGCGATGGCGACCGAACCGTCGGCCGCGCCGATGGCTATCCACCCGGTCCTGGGTGACCGGGCTGCCCGACCCGAACGAGGCACCCGTATCGGCGCCGGCGTCGGTGGCGCCCAGCGCCGCCATGGCCTGGCGCACCTCGCGCAGGCGCTCGGCAGAGCCGCCCTGCCCGTCCCCCGGCATGTTCTCCTCCGCCGCCACCAGCAGCTGGCGCAGGTCGCGTTCCCACTGCTCGAGAAGCTGCACCTTCTGCTGCGGCAGCAGTTCCCGCGAATCGACGATCGCCCGCGGGCTGTCGAAGGCCTTCGACACGTCGCTCATGGCCTCGGCGAACTTCGCCTCGTTCATTCGGCTGCTCCTTACGAAAACTGGTCCGGCGAAGCTGGTTTGGCCAAGCCGGTCGGGTAAGGTGAACGCTTGGAAGCGCTTCAACGTTGCCACCCAAAGGCGACGTCCAATTGGGAGGACCGCCATGCAGCCCCACGCATCGAAACCCCATGCTTCGAAACCCCATGCTTCGAAACCGATGGACCGCGCCCTGGCCTTCTGTCGCCGCTACGGCCTCGACGTCCCGATCCTCCAGGCGCCGATGGCCAGCGCGTCGCCGCCGGCCCTGGCCGCCGCCGTCGCCAACGCCGGTGCCATGGGCGGCTGCGGCGCCCTGATGATGGCGCCGGACGGCATCGGCGAGTGGGCAGAACGGTTCCGCGGCCAGAGCAACGGCGCCTTCCAGATGAACCTCTGGATTCCCGACCCGGCGCCCGTCCGCAACCCGGAGCTGGAGGCCCGCCAGCGGACCTTCCTGGAGCAATGGGGACCGGCCGTGCCGCCCGAGGCGGGCGACGCCATGCCGCAGGATTTCACGGCCCAGTTCGAAGCGCTGCTGGAGGCGCGCCCGATGGTCATGTCGACGATCATGGGCCTGCTGCCCGAAAGCGTCGCGCGGCTGAAGGAGCGCGGCATCGCCTGGTTCGCCAACGTGACGACGGTGGCCGAGGCGCTGGCGGCGGAGGCGGCCGGCGCCGATGCCGTGGTCGCCCAGGGCATGGAGGCGGGCGGCCACCGCGGCACCTTCGACAGCGGGGCGGCGGAGCACCAGCTGGTCGGCCTGTTCGCGCTGCTGCCGCGGGTGGCCGACCGGGTGCGCGTGCCGGTCATCGCCACCGGCGGCATCATGGACGGACGCGGCATCGCCGCCGCCCTGACCCTGGGCGCCAGCGCCGTCCAGCTCGGCACCGCCTTCCTGCGCTGCCCCGAAACCGCCATCCACCCGGCATGGGCCGACGCGCTGGCCACCACCGAGCCGGAAGGCACTATCGCCACCCGCGCCTATAGCGGCCGCCTCGGGCGCAGTATCGCCACCGCCTACACCAGGGCCGCCGCCATGCCCGACGCGCCGACGCCCGCCCCCTATCCCGTGCAGCGCGGCCTGACCGCGCCGATGCGCGCAGCCGCGCTCCGCGACGGCGACCTCAGCCGCATGCAGACCTGGGCCGGCCAGGGCGCGGCGCTGGCGCGCGCGGAGCCGGCGACCGAGGTGATCGCCCGCGCCTGGGCGGAGGCGCGAACGTTCCTCGGAACCTGAAGCCCGGCCATTGCAGCTACGCCATATGGCACTATATTTACCGCCATATGGCGTAGGAAGGACCCCACGGTGCTGCATCCGGCCACCCCCGTCCCGGCGGGACATCTGCCCCCCCGGCCCCTGCCCGACTTCGGCGACGCGCCGACCCGGGCGCGCCTGACGCCGTCGGCATTGCGCGGGCTGGCGCGCCTGGCTGAGGTATGGGGGCTGACGGGCCGGGACATTGCCGCGCTGCTGGGGGATGTCTCGGAACGGAAATGGGTGCGCATGAAGGCGGGCGGCTGGACCGGGATGCTGACCCAGGACCAGCTCACCCGGGCCAGCGCGCTGGTCGGCATATTCAAGGGGCTGCGGCTGCTGTTCTCGCAGCCGTTGGCGGATGAGTGGGTGCGGCTGCCGAACCGCCACCCGCTGTTCGGCGGGCGAGCGCCGCTCGACGCGATGTTGACCGGCGGCATCCCGTCCATGCTGGAGGTGCGGCGCTATGTCGACGCCCTTCGCGGCGGCCTCTGAAACCCTCGGGATTGGCGCTTCCCCCGACCACCGACCTCGCCCAGCGAGGGACCTTCCGCCTGATCTCGACCGCGCGGCTGCGGGCGCCGGCGCTGCGCGACCTGGCGGCGGGCGACCTGGCGGCGGGCGATGACGACCTCCTCGCCGACCTGGCCGAACTCGAAAGCGCCACCAGCGGCCGCCTCCGCGTCCAGGAGCGCGGCCTGGCCGGACTGCGGCCGGAAGAGCTGGCGTTCGGCGTCCGCGGCGCCACGCTGATCAATGCCGCCTTCGCCTACACCCGGCCGGGCGGCAATCGGTTCAACGGCGACGGGCGGGGCGCCTGGTACTGCGCCTTCGAGGTCGAGACCGCCCTGGCGGAGGTCGCCTTCCATCTCACCCGGGCGCTCGACGATGTCGGCCGCTACGACAACGTCACCGACTATGCCGAGCTGCTGGCCGACTTCATCGGCCCGTTCCATGACCTGCGCCAGGCCGAGCCGCCGCCCGCATGCCTGGTCCCCGACCCGGCGGTCGGCTATCCGGCAGGCCAGGCCCTGGCGCGGGAAATCCTCCGGGCGGAGGGCGACGGGGTGATCTACCCGTCGGCCCGCCGTCCGGGCGGCATCTGCCTCGCCGCCCTGCGCCCGCATGTCGTCCAGAACCTGCGCGAGGGCGATGTCTGGCGCCTCGAATGGCGCGGCACCCCCCGGCCCGCCATGGCCCGCGTCCGCTGAGCAGCCAGCCGGCTATCCGACCGCCCGCACCCGGCGCCGGGCGAACGGCACCACGTCCGCCAGGAACGCATCGACCGCGCCCGAAGGCAGCACCGGGATATGGGGCCAGCGCCGGCGTATCAACGGTGCCAGCGCATCCATCCCGCCCGGGCCACCGCACGCGGCGTCGGCAAAGACGAAGGTGATCCCCAGGTTGCTTTCCAGCAACCGGAAGGCCTCCTCGCCGTCCGTGGTGTCAAATGTCTCGAATCCAGCCAGTTGCAGGCGTTCGATCACCCAATCCAGGGTGTTCGTGTCGCCATCCACCACCAGAATTGCCATCGCGGCCTCCCGCACTGGTCGGCAGCCGCACTGAAGCCTGTGCCCATCATCCGCTCCGTGTGCGGCAGCCGG
Source organism: uncultured Rhizobiaceae bacterium (assembly GCA_964594715.1). Lineage (GTDB taxonomy): Bacteria > Pseudomonadota > Alphaproteobacteria > ATCC43930 > Allostellaceae > Allostella. The sequence continues at coordinate 12,794 of CAZQOA010000126.1, forward strand.
GCCCCCCACGCTGATTATGGCTCGGCGTCCCCCCAATGGCCAGGATCACGGGCTCTTCCGTTCC
>CAZQOA010000127.1:0-3560 GCA_964594715.1 uncultured Rhizobiaceae bacterium
TCGAACCACCATTTGACGTTGTGGATCACCTGCTTGTCGCCGCGGACGGAGGGATACGCCGCCAGCCGGTCCTTGGGCAGCAGGTTCACCAGCTCCGGGCTGGGACCGGTGTAGGAGATGATCTTCGCCGCCTCGAGCTGGTTGGCGGGCTTGCTGAACTCGCGCAGCAGCCGCATGGCGGCCGCCTTGTCGGCCTTGTTCACCCCCTTCGGCACCACGAGGTAGGCCAGATCCAGGATCGCCTGCTCGTAGGTGTAGGAGATGCCGGGGGTGCCGGCGACGCGGCCGGAATAGGAGACCGCGTACTGGACCTCGTTGTCCTTCAGCAGCTGCGGCGGCTGGGCGCCGGCCGACCACCAGATCGACACGTCCTTCTTGATCCGGTCCATGACCTTGAAGGCGCGGTCGACATCGAGCGGGTAGAGCTTGTCCATGGGGACGCCGTCGGCCAGCAGGGCGAAGGGCAGGCCATAGGGCCGGTCCTGCATGGTGCGCTTGCCGGGGAAGTCCTTGGTATTGAAGAAGTCGGCCCAGTTCTTCGGCGCCTTGGCATCGCTGCGCCAGGCGAGCAGCGTCGAATAATACTGCCAGCCGAAGCCCATCGGGTCCTTGGCCTCGGGGTACATGGCGTCCGGCTGGACCGCGTCCCAGTCGATCGGCTCCAGCAGGTTCAGGGCCATGCCCTGGTGCAGCCCGGTGCTGCCGATCTCGAACAGGCAGATGTTGGTCTGGCCGCCCTGCACCAGGGCGCGCAGCTTGCCGAAATTGTTCGGGCTCTCGCGCACCACCTTGATGCCGGTCGCGTCGGTGAAGGGCTTGATGTAGGGCTCCATCGACTCACCGGACTTGCCGCCGGCTTCGATCATGCGCAGCTCCTTCACCTGCTGCGCGCGAAGGATGGTCGGGGCGGCCAGGCCCGCAGCAAGCGCACTGCCGGTCGCCAGCAATTCACGTCTCGTCAAGCGCATCGCTTCTCTCCTTCGGCAATGCCGCCGCCGGTGGCGGATCGGCGTTCAAGGGCAACCAGGTCAAGAATGAGCATGTCAAGGGTGGGCATGATTGACCGCATCGGGCAACAGCCAGACATCGTCCGGCGACCAGGATACCCGCACCCGGTCGCCGATCGCCGCCGACTGCTCGCCGTCAGTAGCGGCCGCCACCAGTTCCTGGCCGACGTCGCTGTCCAGGTGCCAGCGGCGGAGATGGCCCAGATAGACGTCCTGGCGGACGCGGGCGGCGATGCCCTCGCCCGCACTTTCCGGCAGCAGGCGCACCCGTTCCGGCCGCACGATGGCCGATGCCGGCGTGCCGTCGGCACGCCCTTCGGTGCGGCACGGCACCAGCTCGCCGGTGCCGAGGCGCAGGCCGCGACCGGCCTCGACCTTGCCGTCGAGCACGTTGGCGAGGCCGAGGAAGCCGGCGACGAAGCGGTTGGCCGGCCGGCGATAGACCGCATCGGGGCTGCCGACCTGCTGCATGCGTCCGTGATCGAGCACGATGATGCGGTCGGACAGGGACAGCGCCTCCTCCTGGTCGTGGGTGACGAGGAGGGTGGTGATGCCGAGGTCGCGCTGCAGCGCCTTCAACTCGACCTGCACCTCCTCGCGGAGCTTGCGGTCGAGCGCGCCCAGGGGCTCGTCGAGCAGCAGGATATCGGGCTCGAAGACGAAGGCGCGGGCGAGCGCGACGCGCTGCTGCTGGCCGCCCGAAAGCTGCGACGGTCGCCGCCGGGCCAGCCCGTCAAGGCGGACGCGCGCCAGGGCGGCCGCGACCTTGGCCTCGATCTCGGCCCGGGGCCGGCCGCGCACCGCCAGCGGAAAGGCGACATTGTCGTGGACGTCGAGGTGGGGAAAGAGGGCGTAGGACTGGAACACCAGCCCGATGCGGCGCTGCTGCGGCTCCAGATGGGTGACGTCGCGCCCGGCGATCAGGATGCGGCCGCCGGTGGGCGCGACCAGCCCCGCCACCAGCGAGAGGATGGTCGTCTTGCCCGAGCCGGAGGGCCCGAGGATGGTCAGGAACTCGCCCTCCGCCACCGACACGGTCAGGTCGCGCACCGCGTGGACCGGACCGTAGCGCTTCTCGACCGCATCGAATTCAATCGCACCCAACGCGGCCTCCGGAATCCATGTGGCGGCACCGATCGCCCGATCGAAAATCTGCTATGACACGGCCTGCCTGGTCACTTTCGCGTCGGAGCCGCCGATGAACCGCAAGGCCGATGGAAACAGCAAGTTCGATGCCATGCCGGCGCCGCGCAACTCCACCGCCCGCTCGCAGGCGCTGTTCGAGCGCGCGCTGCGGGTGATGCCGGGCGGCAGCACCCGCGCGACGATCTTCTATTATCCGCATCCCCCCTATGCCGCGCATGGGGAAGGATCGCGCATCGTCGACGTGGACGGCAACGTAATCGTCGATTTCACCAACAACTTCTTTTCCGCGATCCACGGGCACGCCAACCCGCAGGTGGTGGCCGCGATCACGGAAAGTGCCATGCGCGGGGTCAGCTTCGGCCTGCCGACCGGGGTCGAGGTGGAGCTGGCGGAGCATATCTGCGCCCGCTCGCCCGCCTTCGAGACCATCCGCTTCTCCAACAGCGGCAGCGAGGCGGTGCTGAGCGCGATCAAGGCGGCGCGCGCCTATACCGGCCGGCCGGCGATCGCCAAGGTCGAGGGCGCCTACCACGGCAGCTACGACCATGTGGAGGTCAGCCTCGACTCGAAGCCGGCGAACTGGGGCGAGGGCGCGCCGGCCGGGGTGAAATATGCCCGCGGCACCCCCGATGCCGTGGTCGGCGACACCGTGGTGATCCCCTTCAACGACGCCGAGGCCGCCGTCCGCATCCTCGAGGCCAACCGCGACCGCATCGCCGGGCTGCTGTTCGACCCGCTGCCGTCGCGGGTCGGCATGATCGGCGCCGGCCAGGGCTATGTGCAGGCGCTGCGCGAGGCGACGCGGCGGCTCGGCATCGTGCTCATCCTGGACGAGATCGTCTGCTTCCGCCTGTCCCATGGCGGCGCCCACCCGCTGTGGGGGCTGGAGCCCGACCTCGTCACCCTGGGCAAGATCATCGGCGGCGGCCTGCCGATCGGCGCGGTCGCCGGCAGGCGCGCGATCATGGACATGTTCGACGTGCGACCGGGCAAGGCCGCCGTCCCCCATGGCGGCACCTTCACCGCCAACCCGGTGACCATGGCGGCCGGGCTCGCCAGCCTGCGACAGCTCGACGCCGCGGCCTATGCCCGCCTCGATCGCCTGGGCGACCGGCTGCGGGCCCGGGTGACGGCAGCCATCGGCCGCGCCGGCATCCCGGCCCAGGTGACCGGCATGGGGTCGCTGTTCCGCATCCATCCCCATGCGCGGCTGATCACCGACTATCGCTCGGCCTATCCGACCGACGCCGAGAAGGCCCTGATGGCACGCCTCCACCCCTGGCTGGTGGCCGCCGGCTACCTCGTCACCCCCAACCTGTCGGGCGCCATCTCGACCCCCACGACCGAGGCCGACATCGACGGGCTGGCTGAGACCATGGGCGAGGGTTTCGCGTGGGCGGCCAGGGA
>CAZQOA010000127.1:3660-12811 GCA_964594715.1 uncultured Rhizobiaceae bacterium
CGCCCCTACCGAGGCCGGGCGCCTTCGCCTATATTCGCCGGATGACTCCGACACGCCCGAAGCCCGTCGTCCTGTGCATCCTGGACGGCTGGGGCCATCGCGACGGCGGCGAGGACAACGCGATCGCCGTCGCGCACCTGCCCAACTGGCGGCGCCTGGTCGCCGGCTCGCCGCATGGACTGCTCGACGCGTCGGCCGAGCGGGTGGGCCTTCCGCACGGGCAGATGGGGAACTCCGAGGTCGGGCACATGAACATCGGCGCCGGCCGGGTCGTGCTGCAGGACCTGCCGCGGATCACCCAGGCGCTGTCCGACGGCACCGTCGCCCGCAATCGGGAGTTCCAGGACTTCGTGACCGCCATGCAGGCGTCGCGAGGGACCGTCCACCTGATCGGCCTGATGTCGCCGGGCGGCGTCCATGCCCACCAGGACCATATGGCCGCCCTCTGCCGCCTGCTCGACACGGCCGGCATTCCGGTCGCTGTCCATGCCCTGCTCGATGGCCGCGACACGCCGCCCGACAGCGCGCCGGAGTATTTGTCGGCCTTCGCCACGGCAACTTCCGGCTGCCGCCGCACGCGGGTCGCCACCGTTGCCGGGCGCTACTACGCCATGGACCGGGACCAGCGCTGGGACCGGGTGGCCGGCGCCTATGCCGCCATCGTCGACGCCGCGGGCGAACCCGCCCCCGACCCTGCCGCCGCGGTCGCCCGCAGCTATGCGGCCGGCAAGACGGATGAATTCGTGCCCCCGACCCCGATCGCCGGCTATGCCGGGATGCGCGACGGCGACGGGCTGCTGATGGCGAACTTCCGCGCCGACCGCGCGCGGGAGATCCTGCTGGCCCTGCTCGACCCCGGCTTCGAGGGCTTCCCGCGCGCCCGCGTGGTGCGCTTCGCGGCGGCCTTGGGCATGGTCGAGTATTCGACCGGGCTCAACCGTTTCCTCAAGCCCCTCTTCACGCCCGACGAATTGCGCCAGACCCTGGGCGAGGTGGTGGCCGACGCGGGCCTGCGCCAGCTCCGCATCGCCGAGACCGAGAAGTACGCGCACGTCACCTTCTTCCTGAATGGCGGCGAGGAGCGGGAATTCCCCGGAGAAGAGCGGATCATGGTGCCGTCGCCGAAGGTCGCCACCTACGACCTGCAGCCGGAGATGTCGGCCGCCATCGTCACCGACCGGCTGGTGGAGGCGATCGCAAGCGGGCGGTTCGACCTGATCGTGGTCAACTACGCCAATGCCGACATGGTCGGGCATAGCGGCAACCTGGCCGCGGCCGTGAAGGCGGTGGAGGCGGTCGACGCCTGCCTCGGCCGGCTGGAACGGGCCGTCAGCGATGCCGGCGGGGTGCTGCTGGTCACGGCCGACCATGGCAATGCCGAGCAGATGCTGGACCCGGAGACGGGCGGGCCACAGACCGCGCATTCGATGAACCCGGTGCCGATCGTCATGGTGGGTGGGCCCGCGACTGCCCGGCTGGGGCCGGCGGAGGGCGGGCATGGCCGGCTGGCCGACATCGCCCCCACCATCCTGGAGCTGATGCGGATCGACCAGCCGGCCGCCATGACCGGGCGATCGCTGATCGTCGCCGCCGGCCAGGCCGCGCGCCATCGCGCGACCGCCTGACCCACCCACGCCCGATCCGATACGGCGCCCTGACTTCCACCCCCCATCACCCCAGGGCCCCCCTGCGCCGGGGCGTCGCGATCGCCGTGATCCTCGGTTCGATGGCGCTCGCCGTTCCGGCCGGGGCCCAGGATCCGCGCCGCGAGCTACGCGACGTCCAGCGGTCGATGGAGGGGGAACGCGCCCGCCAGGCGGAGATCGAGCGCAAGGCCGAGGCGCTGCTCCGGGAGATCGAGCGCTTGCGGTCGGAATCGATCGCAGCCGCCCGCGCACTCCAGGCCGAGGAGGCGAACCTCTCCGCCGTCGAGGAGACCCTGACGGCGCTGACCGACGAGATCGACCGCCAGACCGTGGCCCTGGCGGAGCGCCGGCAGAGCGTCGAGGCGCTGACGACGGCGCTGGCGCGCCTGACCCGACACCCGCCGGAGGCGCTCCTGGCCCTGCCGACGACACCGCTCGACACGGCGCGGACGGCCAACCTGCTGGGCAGCGTCGTGCCGATGATCGCGCGCGAGGCCGGGCGCCTGCGCCTGGCGCTGGCCGACCTGCGCGAGTTGCGCATCGAGACCGAGGCACGCCGCCAGCAGGCGGCCCGCGGCCGGGCTGCCGTCGAGCGCAAGCAGGCGACGCTGGACGGCCTCATCGCCCAGCGCTCGGCCGCACGCGGCGAAGCGGAGTCCGAGGCCCGGCGGCGCGCCCATGGCCTGCAGCAGATGGCCGCCCGTGCCGGCGACCTGAAGGAACTGATCGCCCAGGCCGAGGCGGAGGCCGCCCGGCAGCGGGCCGAGGAGGAACGCCGGCGGCAGGAGGCGGAGGCGGAGCGGCAGCGTCAGGCAGCCGAGGCGGAACGGCGGCGGCGCGAGCTCGCGGCCGAGGAGGCCCGCCAGCGGGAGGTCGCCCGGCAGCAGGCGGCGACCCGGGCCGAGGCCGCCCAGCGCCACGCCGAGGCACAGCGCCTGGACGCCGACCGCCGGGCGATGGAGCAGCAGCGCGATGCCGCCCGGCGCCGCGACGAGGAGCGCCAGGTGGCGGCGGCCGCGGCCCTGCGGGTCCCGACCGCGCGCGGCTTCGGCAGCGCCCGCGGGCACTACCGCCTGCCGGTGGCCGGCAGCATCCAGCGCGGCTTCGGCGACGATCTCGGCTTCGGCCAGCACAGCCGGGGCATGACGGTGGCGACGCGTCAAAGTGCGCGGGTGGTGGCCCCCTATGACGGGCGTATCCTGTTCATCGGTCCGTTCCGGGCCTATGGCGAGATCCTGATCATCGAACACAGCGACGGATACCATTCGCTGCTGGCCGGACTCGGCCGGACCGACGGCACCGTCGGGCAGACGGTGCTGGCGGGCGAACCGGTCGGCATCATGACGGCGGATGGCGAAGCGCGCCCGAGGCTCTATATAGAGCTTCGACGTAACGGAACCCCGATCAATCCCCAGCCCTGGCTCGCGGCCGGCGAAGGCAAGGAAAGCGGATGATGCGCAAGACCCTCCCCTGGGCCATAGCTGGCCTGGCACTCGTTTGGTCCGTCCTCCCGGCGGGATCCCAGAGCACCAGCAACGGCAACGACACCTACCGGCAGCTCAACCTGTTCGGCGAGGTGTTCGAGCGCGTGCGCGCGGACTATGTGGAAAAGGTCACCGACGAGCAGCTCATCGAGTCGGCGATCAACGGCATGCTGTCGGCGCTCGACCCGCATTCGAGCTTCCTCAACGCCAAGAACTACCGCGACATGCAGGTGCAGACCCGCGGCGAGTTCGGCGGCCTCGGCATCGAGGTCACCATGGAGAACGGCGTCGTCAAGGTCGTCTCGCCGATCGACGAGACGCCGGCGGCGCGCGCGGGCCTGCGCCCCAACGACCTCATCACCCATCTCGACGGCGAGCCGGTGCTGGGCCTCAGCCTGCCCGACGCGGTCGAGAAGATGCGCGGGCCGGTCAACAGCGACCTCAAGCTGACGGTGCGCCGCGGCACCGGCGAGCCGTTCGAGGTGACGCTGACCCGCGCGGTGATCAAGGTGCAGTCGGTGCGTTCCCGCCTCGAAGGCGACATCGGCTATCTCCGCATCACCAGCTTCACCGAGCAGACCGATGTCGGCCTGAAGAGCGCCATCCAGAAGATCAAGTCCGAGGCGGGCGACAAGCTGAAGGGCTATGTCGTGGACCTGCGCAACAATCCGGGCGGTCTGCTCGACCAGGCGGTCTCGGTGTCGGACGCGTTCCTCGAGAAGGGCGAAATCGTCTCCACCCGCGCACGCAAGGCCGATGAAGGCCAGCGCTACAATGCCCGTCCCGGCGACCTTGCCGACGGCAAGCCGCTGGTGGTGCTGATCAATGGCGGCTCGGCATCGGCGTCCGAGATCGTTGCCGGCGCGCTGCAGGACCAGCGCCGCGCGGTCGTGCTCGGCACGCGCAGCTTCGGCAAGGGCTCGGTCCAGTCGATCATCCCGCTGGCCGGCCACGGCGCCATGCGCCTGACCACGGCGCGCTACTACACGCCGTCCGGCCGCTCGATCCAGGCCAAGGGCATCGATCCCGACATCGTCGTCGAGGCCGCCCGCATCGAGAAGGTGGCGCAGGGGCCGCAGCGGCGCGAGGCCGACCTGCGCGGGGCGCTGAGCAATCCCGACCGGCCGCCGCCCGGCGCCCAGCCGGTGCCGACCGCCCCGGGTCCGGCCACCACGCCTGCCCCGGAAGCCGGCCCCCAGGGACCGGTCTCGCCCGAGGAGGACTACCAGCTCCAGCGGGCGCTGGACATGATCCGCGGCATTTCCCTCTATCAATCCCGCGCCGCCAATTGATGCGACACGGGTTGGCGCGAGAGAAATCCCGGCTGGATGCGATGAGCGTGGAAGTGAACGGAAGCCTGCCCTATCGCCGTGCCGTCGGCATCATGGTCCTCAATCGCGAGGGCCAGGTGCTGGTGGCGCGGCGCATCGACATGCCGAGCGAGGCCTGGCAAATGCCGCAGGGCGGAATCGATCGCGGCGAGACGCCGGTCGAGGCGGCGCGGCGCGAGCTGTGCGAGGAGATCGGCACCTGCAACGGCGAGTTCCTGGGCGAGAGCCGGAACTGGTACGACTACGACCTGCCGCCGGACCTGGCCACCCGGCTATGGCGCGGGCGTTATCGCGGCCAGACCCAGAAATGGTTCGCCTTCCGCTTCGCAGGCGCGGATTCCGAGATCGACCTGGAAACCGAGCGGCCCGAATTCCTGGCCTGGAAATGGGTCGCGGCCGAGGAGGTGCCGCGGTTGATCGTGCCGTTCAAGCGCGACATCTACACGCGCATCCTGACCGAATTCGCCCCCTTCCTTCCCCCAATGCGTGGCGCTGCCTCATGAGTGGGTTTCCCGGAACGGCACCGACCCTCGCCGACATCGAGGGCCTCGGGCGGATCGCATTCCAGTCGATTCCCTGGGAGCTGCGCCAGCATGCCCAGGACGTGGTGATCCGGGTCGAGGAGTTCCCCGACGACGAGACCGAGGACGAGATGGAGCTGGAGAGCCCCTTCGACCTGCTCGGCCTCTATCGCGGCGTGTCGATGCTGCACAAGAGCGTCGCCGACCCGACGCCGCACATGGACATGATCTTCCTCTATCGCCGGCCGATCCTGGACCTCTGGTGCGAGACCAGCGACGACCTGCTGCACATCGTCCGCCATGTGCTGATCCATGAGATCGGCCATCATTTCGGGCTCAGCGACGAGGACATGGAGCGGCTGGAGGAAGAGGCCGACACCGCAGACGTGGCGGCCGGCATGGCTGCCCTGCCGCGCGCATAGCGAGCGCTCGCCGGCAAGGGGCCGGGCTTGGCGAAGAGGAGCGGGCTTGTGAAGAGTTGCCACCGGTGTTTCCGACCCGCCTTGGATGAAACGCGTGGGACAATGAAGGTCGGGAGTGCTGGCGATGGAGCGAGCCGATCGGCGGACGCTCCACTGTTTTCCCAATCTCTCTTCACCCTGAGCCTGTCGAAGGGTCCGGATGGCGGAATGAACGCCAGCGTCTTTTCCTTGCACCAGGATGGTTCGACAAGCTCACCATGAGGGTGTGTGGCATAGGCGATGGAGACAACCGATCGGCAGCCGCTCCGTCGCTTGCCCCCATCAAGCCGGCCAGCGCCAAGGTAGTTTCTATCGAGGAGATATAGGGGCATGGGCGACAGGATAATCGTCACCGTCCGCGACAATCCCGCGGCGAAGCGTTTCGAGGCGGAGGTCGAGGGCAAGGTCGCCTTCGCCGAATACAACCGCATGGAGGGCGGCATCGTCCTCACCCACACCGAGGTGCCGCCCGAGCTGGAAGGCCGCGGCATCGCCTCGCAGATCTACCAGGCGGTGGTCGCGGCGATGCGCGCGAGCGGCCAGAAGGTGATTCCGGTATGCCCGGTCTTCGCCATCTACCTGAAGCGGCACGCCGAGGCCCACGACGTCGTCCACCCGTCCTACCACAGCGCGCTCGGCATCCCCGCGTAGCGCCTGCGCCCACCGAGCCGGGCGACGATCGATCTCGATCGACGGTCAGGACGGGCGCTTCGACTCCTGCAGCTTCACCATCACGAGCAGGGCCCGGTTCACCGGGGTGGGGATGCCGAGCTCCCGCCCCTTGCGCACGACGTAGCCGTTCAGGTGATCGATCTCGGTCGGCTTGCCGCGCGCCATGTCCTGCGCCGTCGACGAGTACTGCCCCGGCATGGTCCGGGCGACACCCAGCACCATGTCCTTGACCCCGTCGGCCAGTGCGATGCCCAGGCCGCGCGCCACCGCCAGGCCTTCGTCGACGGCGTCGGACATGACCTCGGTCACTCCGGCGACCTCGATCATGTGGCCGTAGGGCACCTGGGCCACCGCGGAGAGGGCGTTATGGGCGCAGTTCGTCAGCAGCTTGCTCCAGAGCGCCGTGGTGACCTGGTCGGAAACGGTGGTGGGGATGCCGGCGGCGCCGAACGCCGCCGCGATGGCCTCGCCCCTTTCCGATGGGCCGACGACGATGTCGCCGCGGCCGTGATGCTTCACATGCCCAGGGGCGACCATACCGGCCGCGACATAGACGACGGCGGGCACCACCGGCCGTCCGAGGACGCCTTCCAGGCGAGCGGCATTGTCCACGCCGTTCTGGAAGGAGAAGATGGTGGCCTCGGGGCGGAGATAGGGCCGGATGGCCTCCCCGGCCGCCTCGGTATCCGACGACTTCACGCAGAACAGCACCACCTCCGCGTCGGCCAGCGCCGACGGCGTCGTCGCGGCACGAAGTGCGACCGATGCGTCGAAGTCCGCCATCTCCAGGCGGAGCCCGCCCGCCTCGACCTGATCGACGAGCGCCTGGCGTCCGATGAGGGTCACGGCGTGACCGGCCTTCGCGAGCATGGCGCCATAGTAGCAGCCCACCGCACCCGCACCCATGACGGCAATGATCATGCTTGTTCCCCGCTCAGCATCTTCCGGACATGGGATGCACCATAGGCGCGGATGCCGACATTGGTGTAGCGCCGATCCGCCCGTGACACGCCGTCGAACATCGGACCCCGCGCATCCGAACGTTCCGGCCTTGTAGGGCCGGGGCGTTTGCTGGTTCTGGTTGCGGCAACATCCAGCCACCTTTACTTGCCCGCCACAATCCGAAGGTCTTTTCTATTTCCCGACGACATGGGAGCATGATGCGCTCGGGGAGCCGGCGTACGCATCGCCCAACGTCCCCGTAGCGGCCGGACCTCGCCCATGGCGCCCAAAAGAGCCCTAAAAATAGCGATAAATGCGCAAGGACGGGCGTTATCCGGGGCATTGCGGAATCTTTTTCTTCATTCGGACCCAGCGACCGACTTTAGAGGAGAACCGTCATGGCGCAGCCTTTCGTAGTACCGACCAGCATTCGGCGCGCGGCAAAGCCCGGGGAGACAGTCAAGCAGGACTTCATCGTCAACGTCGTGCCGAATGGAAATCTGGTCGCGACCATCTCCGGCGGGGATGGGCTGATCCGTCTGGCGGAGTTCGTCGGCTATGAGATGGAAGCCCACCCCATGACGGAAGACGAGATAGCCCAGCTACCGCCCCACATGCGTGAGCAGGCGCGCCGCGAGGGCTCGGTGGAATTCGTCGAGGTGGCCCGCGCGGCGGACGGCAAGCCCCTGCCGGTCCGGCCCGGCCTGGTCGTGTCGGGGGAGATCGCGTTCGCGGCACCGAAGGGACAGGCCGCGATGTCGGTCGACGCGACGCTGGTTCTGGAAGGCTGGGGCAAGAACCGGATCGAGATCCCGCTGCTGTTCGTGATCGGCGATCTGCAGGTCGAGTTCCTGGCGAATCCCATCGCGGCCCCTCGCGGCCAGGAAGTGCCGCTGCCCGTCCGCGTCAGCCTGTCCCCCGGGGCGCCGGACACCGAGATCACGCTGCGGGCGTTCGAGCCGATGTTCCTGATCCCCTCCCAGACACTCACCGTGCCCGGCGGCGGGAGCGTGATCACCACCTTGAGACTGCAGACCGAGGCCAGCGCCCCCCTGGGCGCGAATACCACCAACCTGTCGGTCGATGGCTTCGCCGGCCGCACCATCCTCTTCCCGTTCGATGTCGTCGTCGAAGGATTCTCCCAACGGCTGCGCGCGGCCGACGCGATCCGGGCCAAGGCGGCGGTGCCCGGCGAAGGTCCGCAAGGCCCCCGCACCCCGATTTCCGACGTCGAGGACGCCGGCAGCGGTGGGTTCGTGCAACGCTTCTCGAGCGGGAACATCTATTGGCATCCCGAATTCGGGGCCAGATGGGTCTATGGAGCGATCCTGGCCAAGTACCGGCAACTGGGCGGGCCCACCAGCTTCCTCGGCTATCCGCGGACCGACGAGAAGGGCACCTCGGACCGGCGCGGCCGCATGAACGAATTCGAGGCCGGGGATATCTATTTCTCGGCACAGAGCGGCGCCCAGGAGATCCACGGAAGGATCCGCGATCGCTGGAAGTTCCTCGGGGCGGAGACATCGTATCTCGGCTACCCGACCTTCGATCAGCGCGGACAGATGTCGCGTTTCCAGCGCGGCGCGATCCAGTTCCAGAGCAACGAGTTCGTATTCGACGTATCCGACGCGCGGGACATAAGAACCGGCGTCATCCATGTCGACGGCGCAGCCGCCAACGGCTGGGCCGAGCTGTCGGTCAGCAGCACCGGGGGGTGGAAGTTCAAGGGCAGCATGCGGAGCACGGGCGCGCTCAGCTACGACGTCCTCATGGTGATAAGCATCGATCTGCGGGCATTCGGCGGGCCGGTCCTCGCCTTCGCCGAGAAGGGGGACGTGGAAGGGACCCTGGTCCTCGGGGGCCATCGCGCCCATACCTGGGACACGCTGGGGATGGATAGCCGGATCAAGGACCATTGGGATTTGATCCGGACCGCGGGAACGACCTCGACCTTCCGGGTGGAGTTCGGTCCGGGCGACGTGCTGGCGCTGGTCGCGAGCATCCTCGGCATCCCGCTGCTGGTGATCGCCGTGCTGGCGGGCGGGACGGCACTCGCCGCGAACAAGCGGCGTTGCGGCCGGTTCCGGGGGCACG
>CAZQOA010000128.1:0-12576 GCA_964594715.1 uncultured Rhizobiaceae bacterium
TGACGATCAGCCGCTGCGGCCGCCGCCCCTCGCCCGTCAGGCGCCCCAGCACGGCAGGGAACTCGTCGATCGTGCCCAGCACGTCGACCTTGCGGATCTCGCGCCCGACCCGGCCGGCGCGGTCGGCCAGGATGCCGACCACGGCGAAGGGCGCGTCGCGCCTGCTGTCCATCTCGCGGATGAAGGTCTCGGCCGGATCGCCCGCGCCGACCAGCACGACCGGGATGCGCCGGATCGCATCGGGGGCATTGCCACGTTGCAGGACGGCGTCCAGGCGGCCGTCCTTGAGGAACCGATAGAGCGCGCGCGGGCCGGCCAGCAGCGCCGCCAGCACGAACCAGTTGATGACCAGGCTCGACCTGGGCAGCATCTCCAGCCGGGTGGCGATGAAGACGATGGCGGTGAAGAGGCCGACCGCGATGGTCACGGCACGGCCGATCGCCACCATGTCGTCGAGCGAGGCGTAGCGCCAGATGCCGCGATAGAGGCCGGTCAGCCAGAACACCGCCGCGCACACCAGCGCCAGCGTCCCGCCATAGCCCAGCAGGTGCCCGGTCGAATACTGGGCAAACCCGTCCGCGCCCAACCGCAGATAGAGTGCGATCGGGAACGACACGGCCGCCATGACGATATCGTGTCCATAGGCGACCAGGGCGCGCAGATTGGTGCGAGTCATGATGCGAGGCGCATCCTAGCACGGCCCACCCGTCGGGGTCATCGGAGGGCCGCCATCAGGGCTTCGAGCTCCGTCGCCGGGGCGACCATGGGCCGCCAGCCGAGCCCGGCCAGCCCGGCCGGGTCGACCTCCAGCGACTGGGTCAGCCGGGCGATCGCGCCACCGCCGACGACCGATGCGGCGCGGAACAGGAAGCCCGGCACCGGCAGCAGCCGGGCGCGCCCTCCGCCCGCCGCCGCCAACGCGCCGACCAGTTCCGCCGTGGTCGGGTGCCAGTCGGCGGCCAGCAGCCGCCGCCCCGCGGCGTCCGGGTGCGTCAGGCACAGTTCCACGGCCTGGGCCAGGTTCGACACACCGACCAGGCTGCGGCGGTTGGCGAGGCGCCCGAAGGGCAGCGGCAAGCCCTGGCGGACCAGGCGGGCCAGGGCCCGCAGGTTGCCGCGCACGCCCGGCCCATAGACGAGCGGCGGACGCAGCACGACCGGCCCCAGCCGCGGCATCGCCATCAACAGCTCCTCCGCGGCCAGCTTCGATCGCCCATAGGCGTCCTCGGGCGCCGGCCGCGCATCGTCGCGGAAGGGGTGGCCGAGCGCGGTGCGCTCGCCCAGGACCTTGACCGTGCTGGCGAACAGGAAGCGATGAACGCCGGCCACCACCGCCGCCTCGGCCAGCCGGCGGGTCGCCTCGAGATTGACCGCGGCGAAGGCCGCATCGGGATCGGCGGCGGTGTCGCGCATGACATGGACGCGCGCCGCCAGGTGAACGACGGCGTCAACGCCCTCCAGGGCTGCCCCCCAGTCGATCGGGCGGGCGAGATCGCCGATGGCCACGGCCTGGGTTCCCGGTGGCGCGGACGCCGGCGCGCGGACCGCGGCCCGGACCTGGTGGCCGGCCGACAGCAGGCGGGCCGCGACCGCCCGGCCGACGAAGCCGGAGGCGCCGGTCACCAGCACCTTCATCGCCGCCGTCCGAGTTCGACCAGGAGGGCCGCCACGGTCGCAGTCGCCGCCAGCAGCGCCGGCCAGGGCGTGGCCAGCGACCAGAGCGCGCAGCCGACCAACGCCAGGTCCGCGACCGCCACCCGGGTCGCCACCGCGGCATGGGACAGCCCCCCCTGGACGGCACGCTGGTAGAAATGCTCGCGGTGCGCGCGCCAGACCGCCTCGCCCCGGGCCAGCCGCCGCAGCAGGGTCAAGGTCGCGTCGGCCAGGTAGTAGAGGGGCAGGATCAGGGCCGCCGCCCAATGCCCGGCCGCAGCCAGCGCCAGCAGCAGGCCGCCCGCGAGATAGCCGAACGGCACGCTGCCGACATCGCCCAGGAAGACCCGTGCCGGGTGCCAGTTCCAGGCGAGGAACCCCGCCGCCCCCGCCGCCAGTACCAGGCCGAACCCCGCCTCGTCCGCCGGCCCGGCCACCAAGGCGACCGCCGCCAGGCCGCCACCCAGCGCCACCGTCTCCACCCCGGTGATGCCGTCGATCCCGTCCATGAAATTGTAGAGATTGGCGAACCAGACCCAGGCGACGGCCGCGAAGGCGAGGTCGAGCCAGCCGGGCAGCCAGCCCTGGGTGACCGGCCCCGGCAGCAGCAGGGCCGCCGGCACCACCGCCGCCAATTGCGCCAACAGGCGAACCCGCACCGGCACATGGCCGCGATCGTCCCGCCAGGACACCGCCGCCAGCAGGATCGCGCCCGCGACCACCACCCAGCGCCAGGCGGGGCCGTCCAGCAGGAAGGCCAGCAGCACCCACCCCAACAGCACCGGCGGCAACGCGCCGAGGCCGCCGCCGCGCGGGGTCGGCACGACATGGGAGGAGCGCGCGTTCGGCCGGTCCAGGATCGCGCGACCACGCAGCCACGCCACCACCCGCCAGGTGCCGACCCAGGAGAGGCCACCGACCACCGCGGCCAGCACCAGCAGGTAGGTCGGGATCATCGGACGAAGGATCGCATCCGGGCAGACCGGCGCCCATCGGCCGCCGGCGAAATGTCATGCTTGCCCAGGCGCCGGCCGTTCACCCCTTGCGGTCTTCGCGATGGAGCGCCCATTTCACGACCGCGCCATCGCGCCCGGTGCGCCCGGTCAGCACGATCTGCTGGGTCCGCCGGGGATCGCCGCGACCGCCGAGATAGACGCTGTCGGCCAGACCGATGGCCGCACCCGCGACGCGCAGGCGCCAGCCAAGGCCGCTGGGGCTGCGCAGGAAGGCCGCCCCGCCGCCCTGCGTCACCGAGACCTGGACCGCCGGATGGACGTGGAAGCGCACCGCGAAGTCGCGGTCGGCATCGCCTTCCAGCCGTTCCTCGCCGCGCAGGTCGTTGCCGGAGGCGGCGAGATAGAGGGTACGGTGGTGGGTGATGCCGTAGGCGGCCTCGTAGCCGTCATGGCGAAGCTCCAGCACCGTGGCGCCTTCGGCCTCGCGCCGTTCGCAGCCGATGTGGCGGGGCCGCCGGCCGATGCCGCGGCCGGAAATGACCTCGACGCTGTTGCGGTCCTCGACCGCCAGCGTCGAATGGGCCGCGGTGGCGCGCTGCGCCAGTTCCCAGTCGCCGCCGCCCATGGGGTGGGCGCCGCAATTGACGATCACCCGCTCGCGGCCGACCGACAGCTCGAACGAGAAAAGCCCGGCATGGGCGACCCGGTCATAGCCGCGCGGCGGCGGGTGGCCGGTATCGACGACCAGCAGCGTCTTGTCCGCGGTCATCCGCTGGTAGCCGGTATGGGGCGCGCTGGCGGGGGCGCGACCCTTGGCGTCCGCCTGGGTCAAGAGCGTATCCAGCCATTGCGGGTCGCCCTCGCGGCTGCCGTTGAACAAGGCCAGGCCACCGTCGCCATGGCGGAAGAAACGCAGCAGCGGCGCCGCGCGGTCGACGGCGGAGGTCAGCGCGTCCGGGATCGGGTGGCGGGCGCCGGCGAGCGCGCCGCGGATCTCCACCAGATGGGCCAGCACCCGGCCATGCGCGCTGGGATCGCGCGACAGATGCCCGCCGTCCGGCGCGATCTGGCGCGGCAATTCGCGTTCCAGGATGTGCAGCGCGCGGCGCACCTGGCCCTCGGCGCCAACCAGCGAAGTGCCGACCGCGACCAGTCCCTTTGCCGCGGCGATGCAGCCCTCGCCATCCAGCTCCCAGCCGGCGACCCGCGACAGATGGCGGCAACCGGTGGCGATGCCGTCGAGCAGGCGGCGGTCGAAGGCGGGGTCGGAGCTGCCCGCGAACCAGTCGGCATGGGCCAGCAGCGAGAACAACCGCTCGCCCAGCACGTCGCTGCGCCAGGCGATCGGCTGCCACAAGGGCGGCATCGCCAGCCATTCGTCGACGAAGGTACGCGCCCGGAGCGCGGCCGCCGGGGTGCCGACGGCGCGCAGGTCGCGCAGCCAGCGGAAGCCGTGCATGGCCGCCAGGGTGGGAGTGGGCAGGATGGCCATGCGCCACATGCCTTCGGTGCGCACGCGGTCGCCGGCGACGCGCAGTTCGCCCGCCATGATATGTCCGCCCGCCACCGGGTCTCCGGACCAGGGATCGATCGGCAGGCGGGCGACCGAGCGCGGCTTGGAGCCGAACAGGGTCCAGCGATAGGTCGGGCTGTCGAACAGCGTGCCGGCCACCGCGCGACCGAGCCGCCGGCCCCAGCGCGCCGGACCCCCGCGGCCGGCGGTCGGTCCCGCCATCGTCACGCCCCGCCCTTCAGCCGCGCGATGTTGGCCGCATAGGCGGCCGGGCCGCCGCTGAAGGAGGCAGTGCCGGCGACCAGCATGTCGGCCCCGGCCTCCACGCATTGCCGCGCCGTCGCAACGTTGACGCCGCCATCCACCTCCAGGTCGATGGCACGGCCGGAGGCATCGATGCGCGCGCGCAAGGCCCGGATCTTGTCGAGCTGGCTTGCGATGAAGGCCTGGCCGCCGAACCCGGGATTGACCGACATCACCAGGACCAGGTCGATATCGTCCCATAGATGGTCGAGTGCCTGGATCGGCGTCGCGGGGTTGAGGGCGATGCCGGCGCGCCGGCCGAGCGACTTGATGAGCTGCACCGTGCGATGCGGGTGTGGCCCGGCATCGGGATGCACCGTCAGGATGTCGGCCCCGGCCTCGGCGAAGGCCGGCAGCAGCGCATCGACCGGGCTGCACATCAGGTGGACGTCGAACGGTCGCTTGGTCAGCGGGCGAAGCGCCCGCACCACCGCCGGTCCGATCGTCAGGTTGGGGACATAATGCCCGTCCATGACGTCGATATGGATGAGGTCGGCCCCGGCGGCGTCCATCGCCCGCACCTCGTCCCCGAGACGCGCGAAGTCCGCCGACAGAATCGACGGCGCGATGCGCACCGGCTGCCGCATGTAGCTACCTATCAATTGGTCGGGAGTCGCCGCAAGCGGGCGGCGAAAAATCCGTCCATCCCGCCCGTTTCCGGCCAGAAGGACGGCAGGGTACGCATGGTGCCGTCGGGCTGGACCGCCTCCGGCAGGCCGGGCAGGTCGCCTGGCCCCAGCGGGTCGATCGCGACCGGCGCGCCGCCGGCGATCAGGGCCGCGATGCGGGCCGCCCCCTCGTCCGGCTGCAGCGAGCAGGTGACGAAGACGATGGTGCCGCCCGGCTTCACCATCTCGACCGCGGCCCCCAGCAGTCGATCCTGGAGCGAGGTCAGGCGCGACAGGTCGTCCCTGGCGCGCAGATGCAGGATGTCCGGGTGGCGGCGGATGGTGCCGGTCGCCGAACAGGGGGCATCCACCAGCACCGCGTCGGCCAATGTGGCCGGCCGCCAGGTGGTACCGTCGGCGGTGACGATCTCGGCGGAAAGCCCGACGCGGGCCAGGTTCTCAGCCAGGAACCGGTTGCGCCGCGGCGACAGGTCGACCGCCGTCACCGCGGCACCGGCGGCGGCAAGTTGGGAGGTCTTGCCGCCCGGCGCGGCGCAGAGGTCGATCACCGACCGGCCGGCGACGTCGCCCAGCAGGCGCACCGGCAGGGTCGCGGCCACGTCCTGCACCCACCAGGCGCCCTCGGCATAGCCGGGCAGCTCCGCGACCGCGCCGCCATCGACCACCCGGATCGTCCCCGTCGGCTGCACCAGACCGCCGATCTTCGCCGCCCAGCCCTCGGCATCGTCCTTCACGCAGAGGTCGAGCGGCGGGTCCTTCAGGTGGGCCAGCGCGATCGCCAGCGCCGTCTCGGCGCCGTAGGGCCGTTCCCAACTGTCCCATAGCCATTGCGGGGTGTTCTTGCGGGCGGCGGCCGCGCCCTCGCGTGGCGCGTAGTTGCCGGCGACCACCCGGCGCAGCACCGCGTTGACCAACCCCTTCAGCCGGTCGGTGCCATGCCCGGCCACCGTATCGACGGTGGCCGACACCGCGGCGTGGGCCGGGGTGCGGAGATGGACGATCTGGGCCACGCCCAGGCGGAGCGCGGTGCGCGCGCGGGGATGGGCGCCCTCCAGCGGCTCCGACAGGTGCCCGGCCAGGACGGCGTCGATCTCGCCCAGGCGCCGCAGGGTGGTGGCGACGAGCAGGCGGACGAAGGCGCGGTCGCGCCCCTCGATGGGGCCGCCGGCATCGATCTCCGACAGGGCCTCGTCGAGCGGGCGGCGCTGTTCCAGGACGCCGGACAGGACGGCCGCCGCCGCGCGTCGCGCCGGCAGGCCGGCGGACGGTGCGCGCGGCTGGATCAAGGGATCACGGAATTCGGCAGGAGATACGGCACGGCCTCAGCCCCAGGGGCGGCGGCGGGCGGCGGCGGGCGCGATGCCCATGCGGCTCGCGAGTTCCTGGAGGCGCGCCACCCGGTTCTCGACCGCCGGATGGGTCGAGAAGAGGCTGTCGGCGCCGCGGCCATGCAAGGGGTTGTAGATGAACATGTGTGCGGTAGCCGGATTGCGCTCGGCGTCCTCATTGGGAATGACCTCAGCCGTCCGATGGATGTTCTCCAGCGCGGAGGCGAGCCACATCGGCTGGCCCGCGATCTCCGCACCGATGCGGTCGGCCTCATACTCGCGGGATCGCGAGATGGCCATCTGTACCAGGGCGGCCGCCATCGGCGCCAGGATCATCAGCAGGATGCCGCCGATCATGCCGACCCCACCCCGGTTCTCGCTATTGTTGCCGGACATGCCGCTGAACATGGCGATGTTGGCCAGCATGCCGATCGCCCCCGCGATGGTCGCGGTGATGGTCATGGTCAGGGTGTCGCGGTTCTTCACATGCGCGATTTCGTGCGCCATGACGCCGGCGATCTCTTCGGTCGACAGGCGGTCGAGCAGCCCGGTGGTCGCAGCCACCGCCGCGTTCTCCGGATTGCGGCCGGTCGCGAAGGCGTTCGGCTGGTCGTTCTCGATGATGTAGACGCGGGGCATCGGGATCTGCGCGCGGTCGGCGAGCTGCTCGACGATGCCGAACAGGCCGGGCGCCGATGTCCGGTCGACCTCGGTCGCGCCGTACATGCGCAACACGACCTTGTCGGAATTCCAGTACGCGAACAGGTTCATCGCGGCCGCGATCAGGAAGGCGATGACCATGCCCTGCGGGCCGCCGATCAGGAAGCCGATGCCGGCGAACAACGCCGTCAAGGCCGCGATCAGCACGCCCGTGCGAAGATAGTTGCTCATTTGTTCGGTTCGTACCTCCGATGCAGGAAATGGCCCGCCCGCCTCGGCCCTTCAAGACCATGCCGACGGTAGGCTCTTCCAACCCGCGACCGCCCCTTGGATTCGCCGCCGGGCGGCGTATCTTCGGGTCATGACCGAACCGAAAGAATCCAAGTCCCCCGCGAAACCGGCACCGGCGGAGAAGAACGGCGGCGCGGCGATGCCGAAGGAGATCGGCGGCCCGAAGGGGCCGGAGCCGACGCGCCACGGCGACTGGCACTACAACGGCCGCTGCACCGACTTCTAGACCGCCGGCAGACCGTCGACCCGGCCGCCGACCGGGCCGCCGCCTGATCGCGCGACGGTGATTTGGCCGAATGGTGCGGTGCATGGTAGAGGAGCGCGGCCCGCGGGCAGTGCCCGTCTTCGCAAGCGGAACCTTCTCCCCCCGTGCCCGAACTCGCCGTCATCATACCGGTCCGCAACGAGGCCGAAAACATCGCGCCCCTGGTGGCGGAGATTCGTGCCGCGCTCACTGGGCGCATGCCCTTCGAGATCGTCTATGTCGACGACGGCAGCACCGACGACACGGTGGCCCGCATCCGCGCGCTGCAGGCGTCGGTGCCGGAGCTGCGGCTGGTCCGCCATCGCGCGAGCTGCGGCCAGAGCGCCGCCGTCCGCACCGGCGTCCGCGCGGCGCGGTCGACGTGGATCGCCACCCTCGACGGCGACGGCCAGAACGACCCGGCCGACATTCCCGGCCTCTGGGACATGGCGACCGGCCCAGCGGCGCCGCCGCGGCTCGGCCTGGTCGCCGGACGGCGGACCAAGCGCCGCGACGTCTGGGCCAAGCGCTGGGCCTCGCGAATCGCCAACGGCGTCCGCTCGCGCCTGCTCGGCGACGACACGCCCGACACCGGCTGCGGGCTGAAGCTCTTTCGCCGCGACGACTTCCTCGACCTGCCCGGCTTCGACCACATGCATCGCTTCCTGCCGGCCCTCTTCATCCGCCGCGGCCAGCAGGTGGTCTCGGTGCCGGTCAATCACCGGCCGCGCACGCGAGGCACCTCCAACTACGGCAACCTCGACCGGCTACTGGTTTCCTTCGGCGACCTCGTCGGCGTCATGTGGCTGATGCGCCGGGGCAAGCAGCCCGAAATCATTGCCGAAAGCGAGTGAGGGCAGCGATGGATTTCGATATTCCGACCCTCTGGCTGATCATCGGCTTCGCCGGCCAGGCGCTCTTCTCTGCCCGCTTCTTCGTGCAGTGGATCATGAGCGAGAAGCTGCGCCGCAGCGTCATTCCGGTCGCCTTCTGGTATTTCAGCCTGGGCGGCGGCGTCACCCTGCTGGCCTACGCCATCCACCGCGAGGACCCGGTCTTCATCGCCGGCCAGGGCATGGGCCTGATCGTCTATGCCCGCAACCTGTGGTTCATCTGGAAGGAGCGGCAGGAGGGCGGGCCGGCGACGGAGGGCTGAGTTCAGGCAAGCTCATGGTTCGTCGAGCTCACCATGAGGGCCAGAGCACCAACTTCTCCTCATGGCGAGAGGGTGTCGAACCATGACAGCTCGCCGGCGGCCGATGCCAGTTTCCATCTAACGAGATCGCTCCAGCATCAGCGCCGATGGCGATCCTCCCGGAGGAAATCGGTGCTATCGCCGGTAATGCGCCCGCTCGTGGTTGCACGGATGCGATCCACCTCCGCCAGCAGCGCATGGCGATCGGGCGGCCGCGGCAGCGCTCCCAGCTTCCCCGGCATCGGCCCGCCCGTCGCCCAGTCCAGCAGCTCCACCGTATGCACGACGGGAACGTCGGTGCCCGACGCTAGCTGCGTCATGCAGCCGATATTGCCGGTCGCCACCACCGCCGGGGCCGTGGCGGCGATGTTCGCCAGCTTGCGGTCGCGGAGCCGCGTCGCCAGGTCCGGCTGCAGCAGGTTGTAGGTGCCGGCCGAACCACAGCAGAGATGGCCCTCGGCCGGCTCCGCGACGGTGAAGCCGGCCGCCGCCAGCAGGGCCTTCGGCGCCTCGCGCACGCGCTGGCCGTGCTGGAGCGAGCAGGCGGCGTGGTAGGTGACGTTGAGTTGCGGCAGGGCTACCCGCGGCCCGAGGCCCAGCCCCTCCATCACCTCCGACACGTCCTTGGCCAGCGCCGACACGCGGGCCGCCTTTTCCGCCCACAGGGGCTCGCCGCGCAGCATGAAGCCGTAGTCCTTCACCGTCGTGCCGCAGCCGGATGCGTTGATGACGATGGCGTCCAGCCCCTTCCCTTCGATCTCGCGCGTCCAGGCGGCAACGTTGGCGCGGGCCTGGACCAGGGCCGGATGCTCCTTGCCCATGTGATGGACCAGCGCGCCGCAGCAGCCGGCCCCCTCGGCCACCACCACCTCGCAGCCATGGCGGGTGAGCAGGCGCACCGTCGCCTCGTTGATGGCAGGGTCCAGTACCGGCTGGGCGCAGCCTTCCAGCAGCGCCACCCGCCGGCGGCGCGGGCCGACCGCGGCGAAGGTGCGGGCACCCTCCCACGGCGACGGGCCGGGCAGGTCCTGCGGCATCAGCTGGAAGAGGGCGCCCAGCCGGCCCGGCAGCCGCCGCCCGACCGGGCGCAGCAGGGCGGCACCGGCCAGCGCCAGGCGAAACACCGTCGGCCGCGGCAGGACGAAGGCGAGCACGGCGCGCAACGCCCGGTCGTGCCAGGCGCGCTTTCCCGTCTCCTCGATATGGCGGCGGGCATGGTCGACCAGGTGCATGTAATGCACACCCGACGGGCAGGTGGTCATGCAGGACAGGCAGGAGAGGCAGCGGTCGATGTGCGGCACCACGTCCTCGGTGGCGGGCCGCTCGTTCTCCAGCATCTCCTTGATCAGGTAGATGCGCCCGCGCGGGCTGTCGCGCTCGTCGCCGAGCAGGACATAGGTCGGGCAGGTCGCCGTGCAGAAGCCGCAATGGACGCAGGCGCGGAGAATCTTGTTCGCCTCGGCGATATCCGGGTCGGCGAGCTGGGCGATGGAGAAGTGCGTCTGCATGGCGTCCTGCTATGGCCCAAGCCACGGGCCTCGGGCTCAGAGGTCGGGCTTAGAGATCGGGCGCCATCCGGCTGGGATTGAGGATGCGCCGCGGGTCGAAGCCATCCTTGACCCGTCGCGCCAGCGCCGCAAGGCCCGCCGGCTGGGGATGGAAGGGCGGCAGCACCGCGCGCACCGCTTCGGGCGCGCGGACCAGGGTCGCATGGCCGCCGACCGCATCCACGGCCTGGCGCACCATGGCGGCGCCAGCATCGTCGCCCGCGGGGGCCGCCAGCCAGACCAGCCCGCCGCCCCAGTCGAAGAAGCACTCCACCGGCAGGCCGCGGGCGATCGCATCGGCCACTTTCGGCCCGTCCATCGGCGCCACGGAAATCCGCCACAGGGCGAAATCCGACCCCGGCAGCAGGGTCGCGGCGTCGCGGATCTCCGCCCACAGCCGGGCGGACCGCGCCGAATGCAGCTCCTCCACCGGCCCGCGCAGGCCCAGCATCTCGCGCAACGCGGCACAGCGCACCGCGACCGACGGCTCCGGCCCCTCGACCCGGAGCGCGGTCACCGCGGCGCCGGCGGCGCGTACGAAATCGACCGCCGACCGGGCGGCCACCGCGGCCGGCAGATGGGCCGCCGAGGAGACCTCGTGCGCGCTGCCGAGCGCGGCCGCCATCGCCGCCGCGGCACTCGTCCCGTCGGCGCCGAACAGCAGCACGGTGCGGGTCTTCTCCGGTACCGGCAGCACCTTGAAGGTGACCGTATGCATGACCGCCAGCGTGCCGTGCGAGCCGGCCAGGAGCTTGCAGAGGTCATAGCCGGTGACGTTCTTCACCACCCGGCCACCGGCCTTGAACGCCTCGCCGCGCCCACTCACCGCCGCGACACCGAGGAAATGATCGCGGGCGGCGCCGGCCTTGAGGCGGCGCGGTCCGGCGAGGTTGGTGGCGATGACGCCGCCGATGGTCTGGGCACCCGCCACCCCGCCATAGAGCGGGCCATAGTCCGGCGGCTCGAAGGCCAGCATCTGGCCGCGGCCGGCCAGCTCGCGCTCGACGTCGGCAAGCCGGGTCCCGGCGTAGGCCGCCATCACCAGCTCTTCGGGCTCGTAGAGGGTGATCCCGGCCAGGCCCGACAGGTCGAGCGTGGTGGCGGCCTGCATCGGCCGGCCGAGGCCGCGCTTGGTGCCGCCGCCGACGATCTCCAGCGGCGTGCCTTCGGCCAGCGCACCCGCCACCATCTCGGCCAGCCGTGCCGGGTCTTCGGGCTTCAGGATCATCAGAAGCGCGGCAGGTCGGGGAACGGCAGCTTGCCGCCGGAGACATGCAGCCGGCCCAGCTCGGCGCAGCGATGCAGTATCGGGAAGACCTTGCCGGGGTTGAGCAGCCCGTCCGGGTCGAAGGCGCATTTCAGGCGCTGCTGATGGGCCAGGTCGATGTCGTCGAACATCGTCCCCATCAGGTCGCGCTTCTCGACGCCGACGCCATGCTCGCCGGTCAGCACGCCGCCCACCTCGACGCAGAGGCGCAGGATGTCCGAGCCGAACGCCTCCGCCCGCTCCAGCTCGCCCGGCTGGTTGGCGTCGTAGAGGATGAGCGGGTGCAGGTTGCCGTCGCCGGCGTGGAAGACGTTGGCGACACGCAGGCCGTACTGGGCCTCCATCTCGCGCATCCGGGACAGGACCAGCGGCAGGCGATGGCGGGGAATGGTCCCGTCCATGCAGTAATAGTCCGGGCTGATGCGCCCGACCGCCGGGAAGGCTGCCTTGCGTCCGGCCCAGAAGGCCAGCCGCTCCTCCTCGCTCTCGCTGATGCGCAAGGTGACCGAGCCGCGTGAGCGCGCGATCGCCTCCACCTGGCCGATCAGGTGGTCGACCTCGGCCGCCGGCCCGTCGAGCTCGACGATCAACAGCGCCTCGACGTCGCGCGGGTAGCCGACCTGGACGAAATCCTCGGCGGCATGGATCGCCAGGCGATCCATCATCTCCATGCCGCCCGGGATGATGCCGGCCGCGATGATGGCGGCGACGCAGTCGCCCGCCGATTCGCTGGTGGGGAAGCCGATCAGCAGCGCCCGTGCCGTGGCGGGCTTGGGCAGGATGCGCACCGTGACCTCGGTCACCACGCCCAGCAGACCTTCCGAGCCGATGACGACGCCGAGCAGGTCGTAGCCCTCGGCATCGAGATGCCGGCCGCCGAGTCGAACGACCTCGCCGTCGATGGTCACCATTTCCACGCCCAGCACGTTGTTCGTGGTCAGGCCGTATTTCAGGCAATGCACGCCGCCCGAATTCTCGGCCACGTTGCCG
>CAZQOA010000129.1:0-12489 GCA_964594715.1 uncultured Rhizobiaceae bacterium
TGCTGCAGGCGGCCGACTACAACGTCGAGCGCGCGCAGCGCGGCATCGTCTACATCGACGAGATCGACAAGATCAGCCGCAAGTCGGACAACCCGTCGATCACCCGCGATGTATCGGGCGAGGGCGTCCAGCAGGCGCTGCTGAAGATCATGGAGGGCACCATCGCATCGGTGCCCCCGCAGGGTGGTCGCAAGCATCCGCAACAGGAGTTCCTGCAGGTCGACACGACCAACATCCTGTTCATCTGCGGCGGCGCCTTCTCCGGCCTGGAGAAGCTGATCGCGCAGCGCCGCCAGGGCACCTCGATCGGCTTCGGTGCCGAGGTCCGCGGGCCGGACGAGCGCCAGACCGGCGAGATCCTGCGCGACGTGGAGCCGGAGGACCTGCTGAAGTTCGGCCTCATTCCGGAGTTCGTCGGACGCCTGCCGGTGGTCGCCACCCTGACCGATCTCGACGAAACCGCCCTGATCGACATTCTGAGCAAGCCCAAGAACGCGCTGGTGAAGCAGTATCAGCGTTTGTTCGAGATGGAGGACGTGCGGCTGACCCTGGCCGAGGACGCGCTGAAGGCGGTCGCCATCCGCGCCATCCAGCGCAAGACCGGCGCGCGCGGCCTGCGTTCGATCATGGAGAGCGTGCTGCTCGACACGATGTACGACCTGCCCACGCTCGACGGGGTGGAGGAGGTCGTGATCACGCGCGAGGTGATCGAGGGGCGCGCGCGGCCGCTCTACACCTACGGCGAACGGCGGGCCGAGGCCGGGAGGGCTACCGACCGTTCCTCTTGAACGGGGTCGGAGGGGGGCCATCTTTTGTGACAACTAGTCCAGCGGGCCGGTCATGCCGGCCCGCGCCGCCATCCGAGGCATGATGCAAGACGCTCCTGCGCAACAGCTCTATCCCGTCCTGCCCTTGCGGGACATCGTCGTGTTTCCGCATATGGTCGTCCCACTCTTCGTCGGTCGCGAGAAGTCGGTTCGCGCGCTCGAAGACGTGATGAAGGATGACAAGCAGATCCTGCTCGTCACCCAGAAGAGCGCCAGCCAGGACGATCCTGCGTCGGCCGACATCTACACCGTCGGCACCGTGGGCACCGTGCTGCAGCTCCTGAAGCTGCCCGATGGCACCGTGAAGGTGCTGGTCGAGGGCGGCCAGCGGGTGAAGATCGCCAACTACGTCGAGAATCCGTCCTTCTTCCAGGCTTATGCAGAGCCGTATAGCGACGAGGACGGCGACCCCCGCGAACTGGAGGCGCTGAGCCGCACGGCGGTGTCGCAGTTCGAGGAATATATCAAGCTCAACAAGAAGATCCCGCCCGAGGTGCTGGTCTCGGTCAGCCAGATCGATGACGTGGCCAAGCTCGCGGACACCATCGCCTCGCACCTGGCGCTGAAGATTTCCGACAAGCAGGACCTGCTGGAGGTCCGCTCCGTCGGCGGCCGGCTGGAGAAGATCTGCGGTTTCATGGAGGGCGAGATCGGCGTGCTCCAGGTGGAGCGGCGGATCCGCAATCGCGTGAAGCGCCAGATGGAGAAGACGCAGCGCGAGTACTACCTCAACGAACAGCTGAAGGCGATCCAGAAGGAGCTCGGCGAGAACGAGGAGGGCCGCGACGAGGCCTCCGAGCTCGAGGAGCGGATCAAGAAGACCAAGCTGTCGAAGGAAGCGCGGGAAAAGGCGCTGCTCGAGGTCAAGAAGCTGCGCAGCATGAGCCCGATGTCCGCCGAAGCGACGGTGGTGCGCAACTATCTCGACTGGCTGCTGACCATTCCGTGGAAGAAGCCGAGCAAGGTCAAGAAGGACATCAAGCTCGCCGAGTCGATCCTGAACGAGGACCATTACGGCCTCGACAAGGTGAAGGAGCGGATCCTGGAGCATCTCGCCGTCCAGCAGCGGATGCGCAAGATGAAGGGGCCCATCCTGTGTCTCGTCGGCCCGCCCGGCGTCGGTAAGACCTCGCTCGGCAAGTCGATCGCCAAGGCGACCGGCCGCAATTTCGTGCGCATGTCGCTGGGCGGCGTCCGCGACGAGGCGGAGGTGCGCGGCCACCGGCGGACCTATATCGGCTCGATGCCGGGCAAGGTCATCCAGGGCATGAAGAAGGCGAAGTCGTCGAACCCGCTGTTCCTGCTCGACGAGGTCGACAAGCTGGGCGCGGATTGGCGCGGCGACCCCTCGGCCGCCCTGCTGGAGGTCCTCGACCCGGAGCAGAACGGCACCTTCAACGACCATTACCTGGAGGTCGACTACGACCTTTCGGACGTGATGTTCGTGACCACGGCCAACACGTTGCGGATGCCGCAGCCGCTGCTCGACCGGATGGAGATCATCCGCCTGGCCGGCTACACCGAGGACGAGAAGGTCGAGATCGCCAAGCGCCATCTCATTCCCAAGCAGGTCGAGGCCCACGGGCTGAAGCCGAAGGAATGGTCCGTCACCGACGAGGCCCTGCGCGACCTGGTCCGCTACTACACGCGGGAAGCCGGGGTGCGGAACCTGGAGCGGGAGCTGGCCAAGCTGACCCGCAAGGCGACCAAGGAGATCGTCTCCGGGGAAGCGCAGCGCGTGTCGGTGACCCGCAAGAACCTCGACAAGTATGCCGGCATCCGTCGCTTCCGCGACAATGAGCTGGAGCTCGAGGACCTGGTGGGCACCACGACCGGACTGGCCTGGACCGAGGTCGGCGGCGAGCTGCTCTACATCGAGGCCGTGACCGTGCCCGGGAAGGGCAAGGTGACGAGCACCGGCAAGCTCGGCGACGTGATGAAGGAGTCGATCCAGGCGGCCGAGAGCTATGTGAAGTCGCGCTCTGCGGTCTTCGGGATCAAGCCGACCCTGTTCGAGCGCAAGGACATCCACGTCCACGTGCCGGAAGGGGCGACGCCCAAGGACGGTCCGTCGGCGGGCGTGGCCATGGTGACCTCGATCGTCTCGGTCCTGACGGGCATCGCGGTGCGCAAGGATATCGCCATGACCGGCGAGATTTCGCTGCGCGGCCGGGTGCTGCCGATCGGCGGCCTGAAGGAGAAGCTGCTGGCGGCCTTGCGGAGCGGGATCAAGACGGTCCTCATCCCCAAGGACAATGAGAAGGACCTGGCCGACATTCCGGACAACGTGCGGAAGGGGATGAAGATCATCCCGGTCACCACGGTCGACGACGTCCTGGCCCGGGCCCTGGTTTCCCCGCTCACCCCGATCGAGTGGCAGGAGCCCGACCCGGACAAGCCGACGCCCGGCGATGTCGCAACTGATGGTAGGTCCAGCGTGGTTACGCACTGACGATTTGCGCGAAGCGTAGATCTTAATTCACTTAGACGCGGCCTCCGATTGACCCTATCGGAGGCCGCGTTTTATACTTGATGGTTCGTATGGGACAGGTTCTTGGGCCGTTGTCGCCGACGAATTTGGTCATGAGGGAGGCCGAACGGTGAATAAGAACGATCTCGTGGCTGCCGTAGCTGCGGATACAGACCTGTCGAAGGCCGACGCGACGAAGGCGCTCGACAGTGTTTTGTTGATGATTACTAAGGCGTTGAAAAAGGGGGACGAGGTTCGCCTCGTCGGCTTCGGCACGTTCTTCGCGTCAAAGCGCGAGGCGTCCGAGGGGCGCAATCCGCGCACCGGTGAGAAGATCAAGATCGCGGCGGCGAAGCAGCCGAAGTTCCGCGCCGGCAAGGGGCTGAAGGACGCCATCAATTGAACCCGTGCGGGGGCAACCCCGCCTGGCTATAAACGGCCGGACGGTAGCGTCCGGCCGCTTCTTTTTGCGAAGGCGGGCGATTAGCTCAGCGGTAGAGCGTCTCGTTTACACCGAGAGGGTCGGCGGTTCGAATCCGTCATCGCCCACCAGCGCACGGCCGGCCCATATGCAAGTGAAAATATTGGGTTTTAGGTGTTTCCATTTCTTGACTTAGGGGCCCCGAGGCTTTAATTCCCGGGTCCTCGTTGCGGCGCACTTCGAACGCGCCGGAACGTTGGGGGTGTAGCTCAGTTGGTTAGAGCGCCGGCCTGTCACGCCGGAGGTCGCGGGTTCGAGCCCCGTCACTCCCGCCATTCCACCCTGGCATCCGCGTCTGCGATGGATCTTCGGCCGCGGTAGCGGCCGTTTTCATATCTCCAACCGTCGAACGGATGATGGATTTGTCTGGCGGAATCTTGCCGCAGGCGTGCGGCTTCATCGTTTCGGTGACGTTGCGTCGCGGGACTTTGCTGGTGCAGCAAATGGGACTATGTTCCTGCGCGCCGGGGCCGAGTCCGGGTCGTGCAGCGTTTTCGCCCCAGCAAAATTAACGGATCGAACGGCAAGGGACGAGCACGGCATGCTCCGCGAATACCTGCCTATTCTGCTGTTTACGGGAGTGGCGTTCGGCCTGGCAATCGCCATGGTGGCGGCGTCCTACCTAGCCGGCCCGCAGCGCCCGGATTCGGAGAAGGTGTCGGCCTACGAATGCGGCTTCGAGCCGTTCGGCGACGCGCGTGGCCGCTTCGACGTCCGCTTCTATCTGGTCGCCATCCTGTTCATCATCTTCGACCTGGAAGTGGCTTTCCTCTTCCCGTGGGCGGTCGCACTGGGCGACATCGGCCTGTTCGGTTTCTGGTCGATGGTCGTGTTCCTGGGCGTGCTCACGATCGGCTTCATCTACGAGTGGAAGAAGGGGGCGCTCGAATGGGATTGACGAGCTCTCCCGCGGCCGTCCTCGGCCCCGGCGCGGCGCAGGATCAGGTCCTCCGCCGCGTGACCAGCGAGATCGAGGAGAAGGGCTTCGTCGTCGCCCAGCTCGACAAGGTTCTGAACTGGGCGCGCACGGGGTCGATGTGGCCGATGACGTTCGGGCTGGCCTGTTGCGCCGTCGAGATGATGCATACGGCCGCCTCGCGCTACGACCTGGACCGGTTCGGCATCTTCTTCCGCCCGAGCCCGCGCCAGTCGGACGTGATGATCGTCGCCGGCACGCTGACCAACAAGATGGCGCCGGCACTGCGCAAGGTCTACGACCAGATGTCGGAGCCGCGCTGGGTCATCTCCATGGGCTCGTGCGCCAATGGCGGCGGCTACTATCACTATTCCTACTCGGTGGTGCGGGGCTGCGACCGCATCGTGCCGGTGGACATCTACGTCCCCGGTTGCCCGCCGACGGCGGAGGCGCTGCTCTACGGCATCCTGCAGCTCCAGAAGAAGATCAAGCGCACCAGCAATTTCGCGCGTTGAGGCCTGCCGATCGATGAACCCTGTCCTGGACGAACTCGGCTCCCTCGTGGAGGCCGCGCTTCCCGATCATGTCGACCGTATCGAGCTGGTCCTGGGCGAGTTGATCGTCCATGCCCGACGCAATTCCGTGCCGCGCGTGCTGACCTTCCTGCGCGACGATGCGAATTGCCTGTTCAAGGTGCTGGTCGATGTCTGCGGCGTGGATTATCCGGAGCGCGCCGAGCGCTTCGAGGTGGTCTACAACCTCCTCAGCCTGCAGCATAATTTCCGCATCCGCGTGAAGATCACGACGGACGAGGCGACGCCGGTGCCGTCGGTGGTGTCGGTGTTCAGCGCGGCCGGGTGGTGGGAGCGCGAGGCCTGGGACCTGTACGGCATCTTCTTCTCCGATCATCCCGACCTGCGCCGGATCCTCACCGACTACGGCTTCGAGGGACATCCGCTGCGCAAGGATTTCCCGCTGACCGGCTATGTCGAGGTGCGCTACGACGAGGAGCAGAAGCGCGTCGTGTATGAACCGGTGAAGCTGGTGCAGGAGTTCCGTACCTTCGATTTCATCAGCCCGTGGGAGAAGATGACCCCGGAGCTGCCCGGTGACGAGAAGGCGACGCGGGACGCCCATCCGGACCGCCCCGTCGGGAGCCCTTAGATGGCCGACGTCGATCTGAAATCCTTCGCGATGAATTTCGGGCCGCAGCATCCTGCGGCCCACGGTGTGCTGCGCCTTGTCCTGGAGATGAACGGCGAGGTGGTGGAGCGTGCCGACCCGCATATCGGCCTGCTGCACCGCGGCACCGAGAAGCTGATCGAGTACAAGACCTACCTCCAGGCGGTGCCGTATTTCGATCGCCTCGACTATGTCGCGCCGATGTCGCAGGAGCACGCCTTCGCGCTGGCCGTGGAGAAGCTGCTGGGCATCCAGGCGCCGCCGCGCGCGCAGTACATCCGGGTGCTGTATGCCGAGATCAGCCGCCTCCTCAATCATCTGCTCAACGTCACCACGACGGCGCTCGATGTCGGGGCGCTGACCCCGTTCCTGTGGGGCTTCGAGGAGCGCGAGCACCTGATGGGCTTCTATGAGCGGGTCAGCGGCGCCCGACTCCATGCCGCCTATTTCCGCCCCGGCGGGGTCGCCAGCGACATGCCGGCGGGCCTGGCCGAGGACATCTACGCCTACTGCCCGCGCGTCGAGAAGGTGATCGACGATCTCGACAACCTCCTGACCGAGAACCGCATCTTCAAGCAGCGCACGGTCGACATCGGGGTGATGACGCCGGAGCAGGCCACCGACTGGGGCTTCAGCGGCCCGATGCTGCGCGGCTCCGGCTTCGCCTGGGACCTGCGCAAGGCGCAGCCCTACGACGCCTACGCGGCGATGGATTTCGACATCCCGGTCGGGCGCCATGGCGACTGCTTCGACCGCTACCTGGTGCGGATCGAGGAGATGCGCCAGAGCGTGCGCATCATGCGCCAGGCGATCGAGCAGATGCCGTCCGGCCCGGTGAAGGTCGACGACCGCAAGATCGCACCGCCGCCGCGGGCGCAGATGAAGCGGTCGATGGAAGCCCTGATCCATCACTTCAAGCTGTATACCGAGGGCTATCACGTCCCGGCCGGCGAGACCTACACGGCGGTCGAGGCGCCGAAGGGCGAGTTCGGCGTGTTCCTCGTGGCCGACGGCACCAACAAGCCCTATCGCTGCAAGATCCGCGCGCCGGGCTTCGGCTTCCTGCAAGCGCTCGATTTCATGTCCAGGGGACACATGCTGGCCGACATCGTATCGATCATCGCGTCCATGGATATCGTGTTCGGCGAGGTCGATCGATGAGCGCCGCAGATAGCCAGCCGGCGAGCTTCGCCTTCGACCCCGAGCATGGGGCGAAGGCCGAGGCCTTCATCGCGCGCTATCCCGCGGGTCGCCAGCAGAGCGCGGTGCTGCCGCTGCTCGACCTGGCCCAGCGCCAGCATGGCTGGCTGCCGCGGGCGGCCATGGACCATGTCGCGGCCAAGCTGAAGATGGCGCCGATCCGCGTCTACGAGGTCGCGACCTTCTACACCATGTTCAAGCTGCGCCCCGTCGGCCGCTATTTCCTCCAGGCCTGTACCACGACACCCTGTTGGCTGCGCGGCTCCGACGAGATGATGGGGGCTTGCCACAAGGTGCTGGGCATCGGTGCCGGCGAGAGCACGGCCGATGGCCTGTTCTCCTTGATCGAGGTCGAGTGCCTGGGCGCATGCGTGAATGCGCCCATCCTCCAGGTGAACGATGATTTCTACGAGGACCTGGACGGCCCTGCCACCGAGCGCCTGCTGGAGGCCCTGAAGCGCGGCGAGGTGCCCCAGCCGGGCTCCGTCACCGGTCGCCAGACCTCTGCGCCGGCCGGGGGCCCGACCAGCCTGACCACGCTGTCGTTCGACACGGCGCCGAATACGGCGGCCGAGGGGGCCGAGTGATGCTGAGCGACAAGGACCGTATCTTCACCAATCTCTACGGCGTCCATGACTGGCGGCTCGCGGCGGCACGCACCCGCGGCGACTGGGACGGGACCCGGGAACTGGTGCTGAAAGGTCGCGACTGGATCATCGAGCAGATGAAGGCGTCGGGCCTGCGTGGCCGCGGCGGCGCCGGTTTCCCGACCGGCCTCAAATGGTCCTTCATGCCGAAATCCTCGCCGGACGGGCGGCCGAGCTACCTCGTGGTGAACGCCGACGAGAGCGAGCCCGGGACCTGCAAGGACCGCGATATCCTGCGCCACGACCCGCACAAGCTGATCGAGGGATGCCTGCTGGCGGGCGTCGCCATGGGTGCCTCGGCCGGCTACATCTATGTCCGCGGCGAATTCTACAACGAGGCCCAGCGCCTCCAGGCCGCCGTCGACGAGGCCTATGCGGCGGGACTGGTGGGCCGCAACGCCTGCGGCTCGAGCTATGATTTCGAGCTCTATGTCCATCGCGGCGCCGGCGCCTACATCTGCGGCGAGGAGACGGCGCTGCTGGAAAGCCTGGAGGGCAACAAGGGCCAGCCACGCCTGAAGCCGCCATTCCCGGCCCAGTGCGGCCTCTATGGCTGCCCGACCACGGTCAACAACGTCGAGACCATCGCCGTCGCGCCGACCATCCTGCGCCGCAGTGGCGCCTGGTTCGCCGGCATCGGCCGCCCGAACAACACCGGCACCAAGGTCTTCTGCATCTCGGGCCATGTGGAGCGCCCGTGCAATGTCGAGGAGTCGATGGGCATCCCGCTGCGGGAGCTGATCGAGAAGCATTGCGGCGGCGTGCGCGGGGGCTGGGACAATCTGCTGGCGGTCATCCCCGGCGGCTCGTCGGTGCCGGTCCTGCCGAAATCGATCTGCGACGAGGTCCTGATGGATTTCGACTCGCTGCGCGAGGTCCGCTCCGGGCTCGGCACGGCGGCCGTCATCGTCATGGACAAGTCGACCGACATCATCCGGGCGATCGCCCGCCTGTCGCGCTTCTACAAGCATGAGAGCTGCGGCCAGTGCACGCCGTGCCGCGAGGGCACCGGCTGGATGTGGCGGGTCATGGAACGCATGGTGAAGGGCGAGGCCGAGATCGAGGAGATCGACATGCTGCTCGACGTCGCCGGCGAGATCGAAGGCCATACGATCTGCGCGCTGGGCGACGCGGCGGCATGGCCGGTGCAGGGCCTCATCCGCCATTTCCGGCCGGTGATGGAACAGCGGATCCAGGCCTACAAGTCGGCGCGGCAGGGGCGAGCGGCCCCGGCGCGGGCGGCCTAGCGCGGGCGGGGCGAGGAACATGCCGAAACTGAAGATCGACGGAATCGAGATCGAGGTTCCGCCGGGCACCACGGTCCTCCAGGCCTGCGAGATGCTGGGCATCGAGGTTCCGCGCTTCTGCTTCCATGAGCGGCTGGAGATCGCCGGCAATTGCCGGATGTGCCTGGTCGAGCAGGAGAAGGCGCCCAAGCCGATCGCGTCCTGCGCGATGCCGGCGACCGACAACATGGTCATCCACACCAACTCGCCGCGCGCCCGCAAGGCGCGCCAGGGGGTGATGGAGTTCCTGCTGATCAACCATCCGCTGGATTGCCCGATCTGCGACCAGGGCGGCGAATGCGATCTCCAGGATCAGGCCATGGCCTACGGCTTCGACCGCGGCCGCTACAAGGAGAACAAGCGCGCGGTGAAGGACAAGGAGCTGGGGCCGCTGGTCAAGACGACCATGACCCGCTGCATCCATTGCACCCGCTGCATCCGCTTCGCGACCGAGATCGCCGGCGTCGAGGAGCTGGGGGCGACCGGCCGCGGCGAGAACATGGAAGTCGGCACCTATATCGAGCACGCGCTGACGTCGGAGCTGTCGGGCAACATCATCGACCTGTGCCCGGTCGGTGCGCTCACTTCCAAGCCCTATGCCTTCACGGCGCGGTCCTGGGAACTGACCAAGACGGAATCGATCGACGTGCTCGACGCCGTCGGGTCCAACATCCGCGTCGACGCGCGCGGGCCCCAGGTGATGCGCGTGCTGCCGCGCCTGAACGAGGCGGTGAACGAGGAGTGGATCTCCGACAAGACGCGCTTCGCCTATGACGGGCTGCTGCGCCAGCGCCTCGACCGGCCCTATGTCCGCCGCGACGGCAAGCTGGCGCCGGCGACCTGGACCGAGGCGTTCCACGCCATCGCCGCCCGGATGCACGACCTGTCCGGCAAGCAGATGGCGGCAGTGGCGGGCGACCTAGCCGACGTCGAATCGATGTTCGCGCTGCGCTCGCTGATGGACGGGCTCGGCTCGCCGCATCGCGATTGCCGCCAGGACGGGGCCGCGATCGATCCGACGCAGCGCGCCGGCTATCTCTTCAACACCACCATCGCCGGCATCGAGGATGCCGACCTCTGCCTTCTCGTCGGTACCGACCCGCGCTGGGAGGCGCCGCTGGTCAACGCCCGTCTGCGCAAGCGCTGGCGGCGCGGCGGCTTCGAGGTCATGCGCCTCGGGCCGCAGACGGAGCTGACCTACGCGGCCGAAGAGCTGGGCAACGACCCCGCGACCCTGACGGCCATCGCCGAAGGCCGGCACCCGGCGGCCGAGCGGCTGAAGGCGGCCAAGGCGCCGATGCTGATCGTCGGCATGGGCGCGCTCACCCGCGCCGATGGTGCCGCCATCCTGTCCGCCGCCCGCGCGCTCGCCGAAGCCTGCGGCCTGGTGCGTGACGGCTGGAACGGCTTCAACGTGCTGCACACGGCGGCCGCCCGCGTCGGCGGCCTCGATGTCGGCTTCGTGCCGGGGCCGGGCGGGCGCGACATGGCCGGCATCCTGGACGGCGCCAGCGCCGGCGAGATCGGCCTGGTCTGGCTGCTCGGCGCCGACGAGTTCGATACCGCCCGCCTCGGCAAGGCGTTCGTCGTCTACCAGGGCCATCATGGCGACGCCGGCGCGCACCGCGCCGACGTCATCCTGCCGGGTGCCGCCTATACCGAGAAGGACGGGCTCTACGTCAACCTCGAGGGTCGGGTCCAGGAAGGGCGCCGCGCGGTGTTCCCGCCGGGCGAGGCGCGCGAGGATTGGCGCATCATCCGGGCCTTCTCCGCCGTCCTCGGCCGGGCGCTGCCCTTCGACGCACTCGACCAGCTGCGCGCCCGGATCGCCGAGGCGGCACCCGTCCTGGCGACGCGCGACCGGGTCGCGGCAGCGACATGGGCGCCGTTCGGGGGTGCCGCCGGAAAGGTCGCGGCTGCTCCCTTCGTCCTGCCGATCGCGGATTTCTACATGACCGATCCGATCTGCCGCGCCTCGACGACGATGGCGGAATGCAGCGAACTCTATGTGCGCGGCGGCGAAGCCCGCACCGGCACGCACGGGTGACCCGGCCATGACCGACGATTTCTGGCCCGGCTACGCCTGGCCCACGATCATCATCCTGGCGCAGATCCTGGCGGTCGTGGTCGTGGTGCTGATCGCGGTCGCCTACCTCACCTTCTTCGAGCGCAAGGTCCTGGCGGCGGCCCAGCGGCGCAAGGGCCCGAATATCGTCGGGCCGTTCGGGTTGCTGCAACCCTTCGCCGACGGCCTGAAGCTGCTGACCAAGGAAACCATCATCCCGGCCGGTGCGAACCGGGTCGTGTTCCTGGCGGCACCCATCATCACCTTCGCGCTGGCCCTGATGGGCTGGGCGGTGATCCCGCTCGGTGAAGGCACGGTCATCTCCGACATCAATGTCGGCATCCTCTATTTGCTCGCGATCTCGTCGCTCAGCGTCTATGGCGTGATCATGGCGGGCTGGGCCAGCAACTCGCGCTATGCCTTCCTGGGCGCGCTGCGCTCGGCCGCGCAGATGGTGTCCTACGAGGTCTCGATCGGCTTCGTCGTCATCACGGTCCTGCTGTGCGTCGGCTCGCTCAACCTGACCGATATCGTCATGGCGCAGCAAACCGTCTGGTTCGCGGTGCCGCTCTTTCCGATGTTCGTGGTCTTCTTCATCTCGGCATTGGCGGAAACCAACCGCACGCCGTTCGACCTGCCGGAAGGCGAGGCGGAGCTGGTCGGCGGCTACTTCGTCGAGTACTCCTCGATGTCCTTCGCGCTGTTCTATCTCGGCGAATACGCCCAGATGATCCTGATGAGCGCGATGACGTCGATCCTGTTCCTCGGCGGCTGGCTGCCGCTGGCCGACATCGCGCCGTTCAACTGGATTCCGGGCCCGATCTGGTTCGCCGGCAAGATCGCGCTGTGCCTGTTCGTGTTCATCTGGGTGCGGGCGACGCTGCCGCGCTATCGCTACGACCAGCTCATGCGCCTGGGCTGGAAGGTGTTCCTGCCGCTGTCGCTGTTCTGGGTGGTGGCGACGGCTGGCGTGCTGGTCGCGTTCGACTGGCTGCCCAAGTGAGGATGGCCCGGATGGTCATGCGGAAATTTGCGCATATGGTACTCGCCGCCCGCCGGCGAATGCGCGGGACGAGAGGCTGAAATGTCGTTGCTGGACCGCGGAGCGCGGGCCTTCTTCCTGTCGGAGCTGCTTTCCGGCATGGGCATCACGCTGCGCTACATGTTCAAGAAGCCGGTCACTCTGAACTATCCGTTCGAGAAGGGGCCGCTGTCGCCGCGCTTCCGCGGCGAGCATGCGCTGCGCCGCTATCCGAGCGGCGAGGAGCGGTGCATCGCCTGCAAGCTGTGCGAGGCGATCTGTCCGGCGCTGGCCATCACCATCGAGGCCGAACCGCGCGACGACGGCAGCCGCCGCACCACGCGCTACGATATCGACATGACGAAGTGCATCTATTGCGGCTTCTGCCAGGAAG
>CAZQOA010000130.1:0-12341 GCA_964594715.1 uncultured Rhizobiaceae bacterium
CTCGGCTGGATCGCGGCGGCGCTGGTCCTCGCCGCCGCGATGGCCGCGCTGGACCAGGTGGCCCCGCCGCCGCTCGACCGCCGGCATGAGGTGTCGACCGTCGTCCGGGCGCGCGACGGCGAGTTGCTGCGCGCCTTCACCACCGCCGACGGCACCTGGCGCCTGCCCGCCGAGGCGGCGGACGTCGACCCGCTTTTCCTGGCGATGCTGGTGGCCTACGAGGACGCCCGCTTCCGCCACCATCCGGGGGTCGATCCGCTGGCGGTGCTGCGCGCGGCCGGGCAATGGGTGGCGGCCGGGCACATCGTCTCCGGCGCCTCCACGCTGACCATGCAGGCCGCGCGCCTGCTGGAGCCGCGGTCGCGCACGCTGGGCGCCAAGCTGGTAGAGATGGCGCGCGCCTTCCAGCTGGAGCGCCGGCTCGACAAGGACCAGATCCTCGGCGTCTACCTGACGCTGGCGCCCTATGGCGGCAACCTCGAAGGGGTGCGGGCGGCGGCGCGCGCCTATTTCGGCAAGGAGCCGACGGCGCTGCGCCCGGCCGAGGCGGCCCTGCTGGTGGCCCTGCCGCAATCGCCCTCGCGGCTGCGGCCGGACCGCTTTCCGGCGGCGGCGCGGGCCGCGCGCGACAAGGTGCTGGCGCGGATGGTCGAGCGCGGCGTGCTCGACCCGCAATTGGCCGACGAGGCGCGTGCAGAGCCGGTCCCCGACCGCCGCTTCGCCATGCCGATGCTGGCGCCGCACCTGACGGCAGCACTGCGGGCCGCACCGTCGGCGCCGCGGGTCATCGACACCA
This sequence comes from uncultured Rhizobiaceae bacterium, assembly GCA_964594715.1. Classification (GTDB taxonomy): domain Bacteria; phylum Pseudomonadota; class Alphaproteobacteria; order ATCC43930; family Allostellaceae; genus Allostella. Next base: position 797 of record CAZQOA010000130.1, read on the forward strand.
CCCTCGACCCGCGTCTCCAGCGCCTGGTCGAGGGGCTGGCGCGGCGCGAGGCGGCGACCCTCGATCCGGAGGCGTCGCTGGCCGCCATCGTCATCGATAACCGCACCCGCGCCATCGTCGCCCATGTCGGCTCGCCCGACCTCTTCGCCGCCGCCCGCGACGGCGCGGTCGACATGACGCGGGCCGTGCGCTCGCCCGGATCGGCCCTGAAGCCCTTCATCTATGCCCTGGCGTTCGACGAGATGAAGCTGACGCCGGATACCCTGATCGACGATCGGCCGACGCGGTTCGGGGGCTATGCGCCCAGCAACTTCGACCATGGCTTCCATGGCCGCGTCACCGCGCGCGAGGCATTGCAGCTATCGCTCAACATCCCGGCCGTGGCGGTGCTGGAACAGGTCGGGCCCGCGCGCTTCGCCGGCCGGCTGGCCGGCCTCGGCGTCACGCTGCGGACCCGCGACCCCCATGCCGCGGCCTCGCTGCCGCTGGCGCTGGGCGGCGTCGGCGTCACCCTGACCGAGCTGGCGGGCCTCTATGCCGCCTTGTCGGGCGACGGCAGCTATGTCGCGCCCTATGTCCGGCCGGGCGAACGCGGGCCGGCCGTGCCGTTCCTGGGCGGGGCCGCCGCCTGGTCGGTGACCCGCATCCTGGAGGACGCGCCGGCGCCGCCGGGGCTGGCGCCGGCGGCGATCGGGCAGGGCCGGCTGGTGGCGATGAAGACCGGCACCTCCTATGGCTTCCGCGACGCCTGGGCCTTCGGCTACGACCAGGACCATACGGTCGGCATCTGGTCGGGGCGCCCCGACGGCACGCCGGTTCCGGGACGCTACGGCCTCGTCACCGCCGCACCGATCCTGCTCAAGATATTCGACCTGCTGCCACCGCCGGCGATGGCGCCGCCGCGGCCATTGGCGGTTGCAGCCCCCATCCATCTCGCGAGCCGGATCGCCAGCCGATACCGCCCGGCCCCGGCCGGGCCGCCGGCGCCGGTGATCTCGTTCCCGCCCGATGGCGCGGTGCTGCCCTGGAAGACCGGCAACGGCGTGCCGCTGCTGGTGGAAGGCGGGCGGCCGCCGTTGCGCTGGCTGGTCGACGGCCGGCCCCTGGCGACGCGCGACGGCGGTCCTGCCCGGCCCCCCGGGCGGCCGGGGTCGTCGGCGCGATCACTGGAATGGGTCCCGGAGGGGCGCGGCTTCGCGCGGCTCAGCGTCGTCGACGCCGATGGGCGGGGCGACAGCGCGACCGTTCGCCTGGACTGAATGCCCCGGTGGACTGAATGTGGCGGAACTGGATGTCGGGAAGGGTGCGACCCCCTCGAGACCAACCTGTTCTCGGACTTGCCCGGCGCGGGCACAAGAAAGCCAGAGAGGGCCGCGACCCCAGACTGTGCCGCTACGGGGTGCCGTGCAGTGATGGCGATCACACCTGCCGACGATCGATGGTTATTTCGGTGGTTTTGGCCAATCGGGCGAGCGGAATTCCTGCACCTCCAGGACGTAGCCGTTCGGATCGCGGACGAAGAACGCGTAGACGTTGAATTCCGGGCTGAGACGCGGCGGCGCCTCGATTTCCGCGCCCGCCGCCGACAGGCGCTCGTGCCAGCCGTCGACATCGCTGGTGACGAGGGTCAGCACCACGCCGCGCGGCTCGACGATGCGGTTGGGCCGGCTGCACACGCCGATGAAGGAATGGGCGGTGGCGCGGAAGATGCGGCAGGCCCCCTGGTCGAGGACCAGCGGCAGGCCCAGCATGTCGGCATACCAGGCAGCCGTGCCGTCCAGGTCGCGGGTATAGACGAAGGTCACCTGCTGGTCGAAGGGGGCAGTCACTTCCATCTCCCTATGGTGGTACGGCCGTTGCGGCGATCCCGGGTGCCGGTGTAAGCGATGGCCATGAACGATGACAACAGCGGACCCGGCCAGGACGGGTCGCCGCCGGCGGTTCCGGGGCCCGTTCTGCGGGGGCGCCTGCTGGCGCCGGGCGAACCCCTGCCCTGGTTCGGGGCGCCGACCGCGGGCAACCCGAACTACCTGATCGACACGGTCGCCGGCCGGCATGTCGTGCTGAGCTTCCCGGGCCCGCTGTCCGCCCCGCGCGGCCGGGCGGTGCTCGACTTCGTCGAGGGCCCGGGGCGGGCCCACTTCGACGACCGCAACCTGTGCTTCTTCGGCGTCGTCCGCGACGCGCAGGAGTGGGGGCTGGTGCGGGACCGGCCGCCGGGCCTGCGCTGGTTCCAGGATTTCGAGGGCGCGCTGTCCGCCCGGCTGGGCGTCGGCGGCGATGGCACCGACCCGGCGGCCGGCCTGCATACGCTCGTCCTCGACCCCGCCTTGCGGGTGCTGGCCTCCATCCCGCTGGCCGACCCGGCCGCCCACAATGCGCGGCTGGCGGCGATCCTGAAGGCATTGCCGGCGATCGAGGGCGACGAATGGTCGAGCGGGCTCGCCCCCGTGCTGGTGGTGCCGCGCATCCTGGAGCCGGAGCTGTGCCGCCGGCTGATCGCCGCCTACGATGCCGGCGGCGGCACCGAATCCGGCTTCATGACGGCCCGCGACGGGCGCTCGGTCGGCGTGCGCGACGCCTCGCGCAAGCGCCGCTCGGACTACATGATCGAGGATGCCGGCCTGCGCTCCATGCTGTCGATCCGCATCGGGCGCCGCCTCGCGCCGATGATCGAGCGCGCCACCACCTTCCGGGCGACCCGGATCGAGCGCTACATCGTCGCCTGCTACGAGGCGGAGCGGCTGGGCTTTTTCTCGGCCCATCGCGACAACACCACGCCCGCGACGCGCCACCGCAAGTTCGCCGTCACCATCAACCTGAACGCCGAGGATTATGACGGCGGCGACCTGCGCTTCCCCGAGTTCGGCCGCCGCGCCTACCGTGCGCCGACCGGCGGCGCCGTCGTCTTCTCCTGCTCGCTGATGCACGAGGCGCTGCCGGTCACGCGCGGGGTGCGCTACGCCTTCCTGCCCTTCCTCTATGACGACGCGGCCGCGACCATCCGGGAGGCGACGCAATCCCTGATCGTCAGTGCGTCCGATGCCGCGCAAGGGGCCGTCCAGCCACCCCCCTCCTGACGGCCTGTCGACATCCCGGCCTGCTTGCGCGCATCATTTGCCGGCAGGGCGGGGGCGACGGCAGCCCCCATGCCGACGGAGGTTCGGATCCGATGGATGGACACGCCGCGGCCGGCTTCGCGATCCGCATCCGGGATGGCATCCGCCGGCTCGCCGTCCTGGCGGCCCTCGGCGCGGCCTTCCTTCCTGGCACTGCCTCGGCGCAGGACGTGCTGGAGGCGGCGCGGCAGGCGACGGTGAAGGTGCGGGCCTATGTCGCCGGCGAGGCGCGGACCGCGCGCTCGCTGGGCACCGTCCGCGATGGCACCGGCGTGGTGATCGACGCCGACGGGCTCATCGTCACCATCGGCTACGTCATCCTGGAGGCGATGGGGGTGGAGATCACCGACCATCGCGGGCGTGCCATGCGGGCCGAGATCGTGGGCTACGACGCCGACACCGGCTTCGGCCTGCTGCGCGCGACCGAGCCCCTGTCGGTGAAGCCGGCGGTCATGGGGCGCGCCGGCGAGGTCGAAACCGGCCAGCGGGTGACGGTGATCGCCGCCGGCGAGGGCGGGGCGCAGCCGGCCCTGATGGTGCAGCGGCGGGAGTTCGCCGGCTATTGGGAATACCTGCTCGACGAGGCGGTGTTCATCGCGCCGCCCCACCCGCGCTGGGCCGGGGCCGGCCTCTTCGCGCCCGACGGCAAGCTGGTCGCCATCGGCTCGCTCCTGGTGGGCGAGGTGGCGCCGGGCCTGCCGGTGCCCGGCAACATGATGATCCCGATCGACCTGCTGCGGCCCATCCTGGGCGACCTCCTGGCGCTGGGGCGAGTCTCCGGGCCGAGCCGGCCCTGGCTCGGCATCAATGTGCACGAGGCGGACGCGGGCCTGGTGGTGACCCGGGTGCAGCCCGAGAGCCCGGCCGAGAAGGCGGGCCTCGCGGTCGGCGACGTCATCGTCGGCGTGGCCGGCGCCAGGGTCTCCGGCCTGGCCGACCTCTATCGCAAGGTGTGGTCGAAAGGCGAAGCCGGGGTCGCGGTCGGGCTCGAGCTCCGCGACGGTGCGGGCGCCCGCACCGTCACCGTCACCACCGGCGACCGCCGCCGCTACCTGAAGAGCGGGCAGTCCTATTAGGGATCCGGCTCAGCTTCGCCAGCGCAGCGCCCGGGGCTTGACCGGGTTCTCGAATGGGCGGCCGGCCGCGGTCGCGCGGGCATATTCGTTCTTCAGGCGGTAGTACCACTTGGCCGGACGGTCGGCGTCGTCGATCAGCAGCAGCGGCGGATTGTGGGCCAGGCCGATCTGCTGCTTGGCCATGATGTCGCGGTCCTGGCCGAGGAAGCTGCGCACGAAGGGCCGCAGCAGCGGGCGCAGCAGCGTCAGCCAGGGCATGGTCCAGTAGATGACGTGGTGGATCTCGGTCTCGCGGGGGCCGAGCGGCGTCACCGCGGTCAGCCCGCACAGCACATGGCGGCCGGCGCGGACATGCTCGATGCGGATGCTGGGCAGGCGGAAGATGATCTCGGTCTCCGGCACCCCGCCCAGCAGGCGGTAGGCGCGGGAATTGGACGAGGCCCGGTGCCGCACCATGGTGAAGCCGAAGGGCGAGGGGGCGAACTGCTTGGTCTTGGCGTGGATCGAGGCTTTCGACCGCCACCACCAGGCGCGATGCACGAAGGGGCCGTGGGCAGGGTCCATCAGCCCGACCACGGCATGGTCCACCGGCCCGGCCAGCAACATGCTTTCGGCGATGCGCAGGTCGCCGGCGCCGACATCCTCCAGCACCGGCACCGGCGGCGCGCGGTCCGGGTCCCGGCCGAAGAACACCCAGACATTGCCCTGGACCTCGCGGCACGGATAGCGGGCGACCTTGACCCGGCCGAGGTCGAAGGACTGGCCTTCGACGAGCGAGGGGATGGCGGTGCATCGCCCCTCGGCATCGAAGCGCCAGCCATGATAGGCGCACTCGATCTCGGTCCCGTCGAAGCGGCCGCAGGACAAGGGGATGCCGCGATGGGGACAGATATCGCGCAGCGCGAAGGGGGCGCCGTCGGCGCCGCGGCCGAGCACGATCGGCTCGCCCAGGACGGTCTTGGCCACGAGCCGGCCCGGCTTCAGCGACGGCCCGGGCAGGACGAGGTACCAGACCTCGCGCAGGAAGCCGGTTTCCGGCGCGGGCGGAGATGTCGGGTCGAGGGGTTCGGTCATCATGGATCGGTCGGGCGATCCTACAGGCTGTCGGGGACCGCAGACAGCCGCTCTCGCGTCTTCACCGCGGTCGGCGCAGGTGGCGATAGGCGACCGGCAGCAGCGCCAGCACCGCCAGCCCGCCCAGGGCCAGCAGGACCTTGGGTTTCAGGACGATGGCGGCGGAGGGATCCTCTCCGGCGTCGAAGACGCTGCCGAGGCCGGCACCCACCGCCGCGAACACGAAGGTCCCCGGCAGGATGCCGACCAGCGTGGCCAGGACATAGATCCGGGTCGGTACGCCGAGCAGGGCCGGCACCAGGTTGACCAGCCAGAACGGAAAGATCGGCACCAGCCGCAGCGCCAGCAGATAGGAGAAGGCGTCCCTGCTGCAGCCGGCCTCCATCCGCTTGACGAACGGTCCGGCCCGCTGCGACAGCATCGCGCCCAGCGTGCCGCGCGCCAGGAGGAAGACGGTGGTCGCGCCGACCATGGCCCCGGCCGCGGCGATCGTCCCGCCGGCCAGGGTGCCGAACAGGAAGCCGAGGCCGACCGTCAGGACGACCGCGCCCGGAACCGAGAGCGCGACCGCCGTGGCATAGATGGCGAAGGCCGCCAGTGCAGCCTGGGCGGTGTGGGCCTCGACGAATGCCTGCAGATCCGTCCGGTGCTGCTGGAGCGCATCGAAGGTGAGGAAATGGTGGAGATCGAAGAGGAAGATGGCGCCGGTTGCCGCCGCCAGCAGCACGATCGGCCACAGGCGCACCCACGCCGGACGCCGCCGCTGCGCTGTCGCCTCTCGTGGGAGCGCTTCTCGTGGGGGCAGGTCCGCGGTCATCGGTGGCTGGGCCTCTGGGACAGGCCTAAGGGGATAGACCGCCGACGCCCGGCCGGCAAATCACGCCGACCTCAGCTTCGCGTGATCGGCCGCTCCCCGGCGCCGATTCCGTGCCGCGCCAGCTCGGCGTCGAGCCGGCCGGCCAGCCACAGGCCGTACATGCGGAAATCGCTCCGGAGCGACCATAGCGGATGGCCGAAGGTCGCCGGCCGGTTGCCCTCGATCAGGAAATGCGACAGCCAGGCCGGCAGGTAGCCGACCACGAGGGCCGCGACCATTAGGCGCCAATCGCCCAGATAGGCGCCGAGTGCCAGGAGCGCGATGGCCAGCGTGGTGCCGGTGAAATGCCACGCCCGGGTGGCGCGCCGGCGGTGGGCGCCGAGATAGATCGGCCAGAACGCGGCATAGCCCTGATCGACCGCCGGTGGCTCGTCCGTCATCTGCCGGGCCCCTTCCGCTTGCATTCAGGGTCCACCGATCGTAAGTGAACCAGTCATTCCTCTCTACATCGGTCGGTCGGTCATGGGCTACAGGGTCGCTGTCGTCGGCGCAACGGGTGCGGTCGGCCAGGAGATACTGAAGACGCTCGCGGAACGCGCGTTCCCGGTGTCGGAGGTATATGCGCTGGCCTCGGAACGGTCGGCCGGCCGGGAAGTGTCGTTCGGCGAGGACCAGGTGCTGAAGGTCCGCGACCTCGACTCCTTCGACTTCAAGGGCGTCGATATCGGCCTGTTCTCGCCGGGCGCGAAGATTTCCGCCGTCCATGCGCCGCGGGCGGCCAAGGCCGGCTGCGTGGTGATCGACAACACCTCGCAGTTCCGCATGGACCACGATGTCCCGCTGGTAGTGCCGGAGGTGAATGCGCACAAGATCGCCGACCACACCCGCCGCGGCATCATCGCGAACCCCAACTGCTCGACCATCCAGATGGTGGTGGCGCTGAAGCCGCTGCACGATCGCTACAAGATCCGCCGCGTCGTGGTGTCGACCTACCAGTCGACCTCGGGCGGCGGCAAGGAGGCGATGGACGAGCTCTTCAACCAGACCCGCGCCATCTATGTGAACGATCCGGTGACGCCGGACGTGTTCCCCAAGCAGATTGCCTTCAACGTCATCCCGCACATCGACAGCTTCATGGATGACGGCTCCACCAAGGAAGAGTGGAAGATGGTGGTGGAGACGCGGAAGATTCTCGACCCGGATATCCTGGTGACCGCGACCTGCGTGCGCGTGCCGACCTTCATCGGCCATGCCGAGGCGATCAACATCGAGTTCGAGAACCCGTTCGACGAGGACGAGGCGCGCGAGGTGCTGCGCCAGGCACCCGGCATCCTGATCCAGGACACCCGCGAGCCCGGCGGCTACGTCACGCCCCACGACAGCCAGGGCGAGGATGGCGTGTTCGTCAGCCGCATCCGCCGCGACCCGACGGTCGCCAACGGCCTCAACCTCTGGGTCGTCGCCGACAACCTGCGCAAGGGTGCGGCCCTCAACGCCGTCGAGATCGCCGAGATCCTGGCCGGTCGCTATCTGCGCAAGCCCGATTCCGGCGGCGCGCGTCGGGCGGCCGGCGCCTGATCCCTGGGGCCGCCGGGGGTGGAGGGGCAATTGACCGAGACCGCGCCGGGGCAGGGCGGGGTCGATGCCGCGACCAAGGCCAGGATCCTCCTGGCCGCCGGCATCGACCTGCAACGGGCCGGGCGCGCGGAGGAGGCGATCGACGCCTATGGCCGCGCCATCGCCTGCCGCCCGGATCTGGTCGAGGCCTATCATAATCTGGGCGTGGCGCTGCGCGCGTCGGGCCGCACCGCGGCCTCGGTCGCGTGCTTCCGCCGGTCGCTTCGCCTGCGCCCCGGCCATCCGGCGACGCTGTCGAATCTGGGCAATGCGCTGCGCTCGCTGGGCGACGCCGAGGATGCCATCCTCCTCCTCCAGCAGGCTGCGACCAGCGAGCCCGGCTCGCCGGAGATCGCCTACAACCTGGCGCTCGCCCTGCGCGATGCCGGCCGCGTCGACGAGGCGATAGCGTCCTTCGGCCGCTCGCTCGACATCCGCCCCGACCGCCACCAGGTGCGGATCGAGCGTGGCATCGCCCGGCTGCTCGCGGGTGACCTGCCCGGCGGCTTCGACGATCTGGCGGTGCGTTATCCGGCGCCGGTGGTGCCGGTGCGCGGCAAGTCCTGGTCGCGCTGGAACGGCGGCACCCTGGACGGGCGGCACCTGCTGGTGCGGGCGGGCGACGACCTGGCCGAGACCGCGCTGTTCGCGCGCTTCGTGCCGCTGGCGGCCGAGCGCGGCGTGCCGGTCATCCTGGAGGGGCCGGACGACATCATCCCGCTGCTCGAGACCATCGAGGGCACGGCCCGGGTCGTGCGCCGTGGCGGGCGGTTCGCCAATGTCGCGGCCGAGGCGCCGCTGCCCGACCTGCCGCGCATCCTGGGCGTCACGCTGGAGACCCTGCCGACGCCGGTTCCCTATCTGCGGGTGCCGCGGTCGCCGCGGCGGGAATTGCCGCCCGCTGCTGCCGGCCGGACCCGGGTCGGCATCGTCTGGTCGACCGCCGCTGCCGGTGGCGAGGCCGGGTCGCCGAACTGCCCCCTGGCCGAGATCCTGCGGCTGGCCGAACGGCCCGATGTCGACCTCTTCGCCCTCCAGGGTGCGCCCGGCGCAGATATCGCGGCGGCCGGCGCCGGTGCCCTGGTGCAGGCGATCGAGGGCATCGAGGATCCTTCGGTGCTGGCCGCCGCGGTGGCCGCGATGGACCTCGTGGTCGGGGTCGACGGCCCGGCCGTGCATCTGGCGGGTGCGCTCGGGCGCCCGGTCTGGATCGTCCTGCCCTACGCGCCGGAATGGTGCTGGATGCTGGGCCGCGACGAGAGCCCCTGGTATCCGACCGCCTGGCTCTTCCGCCAGCGCCGGGCGGGCGACTGGGCCGCCGTGCTGCGCCGGGTCCGCTCGGCCCTGGACGGGGCCCTGGATGCGCCGCCGGACGAAGAGGTGGTGGCCGAGGAACCGGCGGCGCCCGGGGATACCCCGACCGCCGTCTGAACCACCATCGGGACCGCCTTCCCCTTTGCCGACCAGCAGCGACAGCGACCGTTTCTTCGTCATCGCCGGCGGCCCCGGTTCCGGCAAGACCACCCTGCTGGCGGCCCTGGAACAGGCCGGCTGGGCGCGTACCGTCGAGGCCGGCCGGGCGATCATCCAGGACCAGGTGGCGATCGGCGGGCCGGCCTTGCCCTGGTCCGACCCGCCGGCCTTCGCCGAACTGATGCTGTCCTGGGAGATGCGCTCCTACCACCTCGCCAGGACGCAGCCCGGCCCTGTCTTCTTCGATCGTGGGATGCCGGACCTGGTGGGCTATCTCCGCCTGCTCGGCCGTCCGGTGCCGGCGCACATGGACCGGGCCGCCCGAACCTTCCGCTACCACCGCCGCGTCTTCGTCGCCCCGCCCTGGCCGGAGATTTTCGCGCAGGACGCCGAGCGCAAGCAGACACCCGACGAGGCCGCCCGCACCTGCGAGGCCATGCTCGCGGCCTATTCGGCCTATGGGTACGATCCGGTGATGCTGCCCCGCACCCCGGTCGGCGACCGCCTGCAATTCGTGCTCGACCGCCTGAACTAGCTGCCCACCCGGATTGCGGGAACGCCGGCGCGACGTCATGCTCCCCGGCGGCGAACAACCGGAAGGCGGTTCCATGCGCGGTCGGTCCTGGCTGGTTACGGCAATCCTGCTCGGTATGGCGCTACCCGCAGGGGCAGCGCCCCTGAAAATCGCACCGGCCGACATCGCACCGGCCGACATCGCACCGGAGCGCATGGCGACCTATGCCCGCCACTACATGGTGGCGGCCGCCAACCCGGTGGCGGCGGAGGCGGGGCGCACCATCCTGCGCGCCGGCGGCAGTGCGGTGGATGCCGCGATCGCCGTGCAGATGGTGCTGACGCTGGTCGAGCCGCAATCGTCGGGCATTGGCGGCGGCGCCTTCCTCCTCCATTGGTCGGCCGCCGACCGGGATCTCCAGACCTATGACGGGCGCGAGACGGCGCCGGCCGCGGCGACGCCCGACCAGTTCCTCGGCCCCGACGGCAAGCCGCTCGGCTTCATGGACGCGGTGGTGGGCGGCCTGTCGGTGGGCGTGCCGGGCGTCGTCCGCATGCTGGAGGCGGTGCATCGCGAGCATGGCCGCCTGCCCTGGGCCGAGCTGTTCCAGCCGGCGATCCGGCTGGCGGAAGCGGGCTTCCCCATCTCCCCGCGCCTGGCCGCCTCCCTGGCCGCGGACCGCGCGCTGCCGCGCGACGCCCAGGCAGCGGCCTACTTCTACCAGGCGGACGGCACCGCCAAGCCGGCCGGCACGCTGCTCGCCAACCCCGCCCTGGCGGCGACGCTGCGCGTCCTGGCCCGGGACGGCGCCGACGCCCTGCATGCTGGCCCGATCGCGGACGATATCGTGGCCGCCGTCGCCGGTGCGAAGCGGCCGGGACGAATGACGGCGGCCGACCTCGCCGGGTATCGGCCGAAGGAGCGCGATCCGGTATGCGTGCCCTATCGCGTCTGGCGGGTCTGCGGCATGGGTCCGCCCAGCTCGGGCGGCCTCGCCATCGCCCAGGTGCTGGGGATGGTCGAGCGCTACGACATCGCCACCCTCGGGCCGGCCTCACCCGCGGCGTGGCACCTGCTCCTGGAGGCGAGCCGTCTCGCCTTCGCCGATCGCGACCGCTATGTCGCCGATCCGGACCGGGTGCCGCAGCCGGCGGGGCTGCTCGACCGCCGCTACCTCGCCGACCGCGCGTCCGCGATCCGTGGCGACGGCTCGATCGGCCGGGCGGCGGCCGGCGAGCCGCCGGGGCGGCGCGCAGCACTTGCCCCCGACGACAGCCTGGAGGTGCCGGCCACCTCGCACGTCGTCATCGTCGACCGCGACGGCAACGCCATCTCCATGACCACCACCATCGAGGCGCCGTTCGGGTCGCGGGTGATGGTGCGCGGCTTCCTCCTCAACAACCAGCTGACCGACTTCTCCTTCCGGCCGGAGGTCGACGGCGTGCCGGTGGCGAACCGGGTGGAACCCGGCAAGCGCCCGCGCAGCTCCATGTCGCCGACCATGGTGTTCGATCGCGACGGCCGGCTGGTGATGGCGCTGGGCTCGCCGGGCGGCGCCCGCATCATCGGCTACACGCTGAAGGCGCTGGTCGGCATGGTCGACTGGGGTCTCGACCCGCAGCGGGCGATCTCGCTGCCGAACCTCCTCAACCGCAATGGCCCGACCGAGCTGGAGGCGGTGGCGGGGACAGAGGGAATGGCGGACGCCCTGCGCCGGCTCGGCCACGAGGTCCAGCCGATGACCGCGCCCAGCGGCCTCCAGGCGATCCAGGTGCTGCGCGACGGCCTGGTGGGCGGCGCCGATCCGCGGCGCGAAGGGGTGGCGGTCGGGGACTGAGGCGCCATCGGTGGTTGG
>CAZQOA010000131.1:0-12109 GCA_964594715.1 uncultured Rhizobiaceae bacterium
CGAGCAGGCGTTCGCGCGAGAGGACCTGATGGGGATGCGCCGCGAAGGCCGCCAGCAGGTCCAGCTCCATGCGCGTCAGGGCGACCTCCGCGCCGGCGGCATCGACCAGGCGGCGGGCTTCGGCGTCGAGGCGATAGGCGCCGAAGGAACACATGCCGACTGGTGCCGGCACGGGTGCCGGGGCGACCGCCCGGCGGCGGAGGACGGCGCGGATGCGCGCCACCAGCTCGCGCAGGTCCAGCGGCTTGGCGACATAGTCGTCGGCGCCGGTCTCCAGCCCGACCACGCGGTCGACCAGGTCGCCCGCCGCCGTCGCCATGATGATGCCGACCGCATGCCCGGCGCGCAGCTCCTGCGCCAGGGCCAGGCCGCCCACTTCCGGCATGCGCACATCCAGCACCACCAGGTCGACCGGATCCGTCGCCAGTACCCGCCACATCGCCGACCCGCCATCCGCCGGCGTCGCCCGGAACCCGTGCAGGCACAGATAGTCGCAGACCGTGTCGCGCAGATCGCGTTCGTCGTCGACGACCAGGATGTGCGGTGCGGCCGCGGTCAAGGAGACGCCGGGCCGGTCGTGCCGGCGATCTCCGCCACCAGCTTCGACAGGTCGGCGGGGGCGATCGGCTTTTCCAGATACGGACGCCCGCTCCGGGCGAGGAACCGCTGCGCGTTGCTGCCCATGGCATCGCCGGTGATGAAGCCGAGCCGCGACGCCAGGGTGGGCTGCTCCGCCGACAGGAGCTGGAACAGCTTCTCGCCGTCGAGGCCCGGCATCCGGAGGTCGCTCAGGACCACGTCGTAGGATGCCTGGCGCAACTGGCTGAGGGCGGCCCCGCCCGACAGCGCGATGTCGACGGCGTCGCCCTGCTGGCGCAGCATGGCGGCCAGGACGTCGGCCACGTCGCATTCGTCGTCGATCACCAGGACGCGGCGCTGTGGGGTCGCCGGCAGCGCCGGCGCGTCGGCCTGGATAGCCGCCGCATCCATCGCCTTCAGCGGCAGGATGACCGTGAACATCGCCCCGCCATCGGGCGCATTGTCGAGGCGGATGCTGCCGCCATGCGCCTCGATCACCCGATGGCAGAAGGCAAGGCCGATGCCGGTGCCGGCACCGACGCCGCGGGTGGTGAAGAAGGGTTCGAACACCCGCTTGCGCAACTCCTCGGGCACGCCCGGCCCATTGTCGCGGACGATGATGGAAACCTCGGTCCCGTTCCCCTCGATCCCGGTCGAGATCATCAGGCGGCGCTCCCGGGTGGCCTCCCGCAGCGCGATCTCGGCGTTGAAGAGAAGGTTGGTCATCACCTGGACGAGCTGGTCCGGGTCCGCCTCGATCGGCGGCAGCGTCAGCGACAGATGGAGCTGCAGGCCGACGCCGGACGAGCGCAGCGCGTGCGCCGTCACCTCCACCGCCTCGCGCACCAGCGCATTCAGATCGACGCGCTCCGCACGCCGCGGCCGGCGCCTGGCCATCGACAGGAATGTCTTCACGATACGCACGCAGCGATCGGCGGCGCGGCCGATGCGGTCCAGGCGATCGTCGATCTTGGGATCGTCCGTCGTCTCCTTCAGCAGCAGCGCCTGCCCAACGACAACCGACAGGGGATTGTTCAGCTCGTGCGCGACGCCGGCCAGCAGTTCGCCCAACGCCGCCAGCTTCTCGCTCTGGTGCAGTGCCTCGCGCTGCTCGGCCAGTTTCTCCTCGACGGCCAGGCGCTCGGTCAGGTCCAGGGTGCAGCCGACGACCATCAGTTCGCCGTGGACGTCGACCAGGCGGGCGGATATCGCAGCCGGGAACCGCACGCCGTCGGCGCGACGCAGGGTGACCTCGAAGCCATCCACCTCGCCCTGGGCATGGATCTCCTCGACCAGGCGGGCGCAGTCGGCCGGGTCGACGAAGGCGTCCTGCGCATAGGTCGGGCACTCGCCGTCACTGTCGCAATAGAGCTGCCGCGAGGCCGGGCTCTGATAGATGATCCGGCCATCCGAGAGGCGGGCCATCTTGATCGCGACCGGGCAGGATTCCAGGACCTGGCGGATAACCTCGGCGCTTTCGCGCACCGCCCGCTCGGCGCGCCGGATCTCGGTCACGTCGGTGCGCACGCAGACGACGCTGCCGTCGGGCAGTTGCGAGCTTCCGATCATCATCGTCTGGCCGGACAGCGTCTCCAGTTCGATCGGCCGGTCTCCCGGCCGGCACAGCCGCTCGGTGACGCGTGCGATATCCTCCGGGCTGCCATCGAAGGGCTCGCCGTCGACGCTGCGCAGGGTCGGCAGCGCATTGACGATGAGCTCGGTCCGGCGGCGGCCGATCAGGGCTTCGACCGGCTTGCCCATCGAGCGGGCATAGGCCTCGTTGCAGATGACGATGCGGTCGTCCGGCCCGGTGATGGTGAAGCCCGCCGGAAGGTTGTCGACGGCGTCGCGCAGCAGGCGGATGGAGCGATCCCGTTCCGCCTCCGCCTCGACCCGCTGGCTGATGTCGCGGATCTCGCCCACGAACACCGAGCGGTCGCCCAGCGTGGTGCGGATGATGGTCAGCTCGACCGGGAAGGTCGACCCGTCCTTGCGTTGCGCCTGCACCTGGAAGCGGCGGTTGGGCAGTTCGTTGCTGCCACTCTCGATGAACCGCCGCATTCCCGCCAGGTGGCCGCCGCGATGGGCCGGCGGCACGATCAGCGCCACCAGCGAATGGCCGATCACCTCGTCGCGGCGATACCCGAACATGCGCTCGGCCTCGGGGTTGAACTCCAGCACATCGCCCTCGGCATCGATGGTGACGACCGCATCCAGGGCCGAGCGGACCATTGCCGACAGCATCCCGAACGCATCCTGGAACTGGGCGTCCGCCTGTTTCTCGCGCGAGATGTCGACGGCCGCGCCCACGAACCGCGCGGCGTCCAACGCGCGCAGCGTGTCGCGAACCCAGACGAAACCGCCCGGCGCCCGCAGCCGATACTCGATCTCGACCCCACCCTGCCGGGGCAGCTCTTCCAGGGTTTCCGCATAGCGCCGGCGATCGTCGCTGTGTATGAGATCGGCCCACGGGCGGCCGGTCGCAAAGTCCGCGCCCGATCCGATGCGCGACGCCGCATTCGGCGACACGAACAGCAAAGGGGCACCCCCCGACAAGGTGGCGGCATAGTGGATGACCGGCGCATCGTTGAAGAGCGCCGCATAGAGCTGCGGGGGCGGCAGGCTCGGCAAGGTTTCGGCCAACGCATCCTGAAGTGCCACTTGCCCCTCCAACGCCGCCATCTGGCCACGCCGACGAGTGGCGTGCCGCGATGCCGGCAAGCTTGTGTGTCAGGTCGTCGCATCCTACCGAGAGGTTCTACCGCCTGTCGATCTTCCACGGAAAGCGAGCAGAAATCATGACCGGTATCCTGGCTGGGTTGCGCGTCGTCGAAGGGTCGGCATTTGTCGCGGCGCCGATGGGTGGGATGACGCTGGCGCAGCTGGGTGCGGACGTGATCCGCTTCGACCCGATCGGCGGCGGCATCGACCATCGCCGCTGGCCGCTGGCCGCGTCGGGCGAAAGCCTCTACTGGGCCGGCCTCAACAAGGGCAAGCGCTCAATCGCCATCGACCTGCGGTCGCCCGAGGGCCGGGAACTGGCCACCGCCCTGGTCACCGCCGAGGGCGAGGGCGCCGGCCTCTTCCTGACCAACTTTCCCGCCACCGGCTGGCTCGACTATGAGCGCCTGCGGGCAAGGCGCGGCGACCTGGTCATGCTGAACGTGGTCGGCAACCATGACGGCTCGTCGGCCGTGGACTACACGGTCAACTGCGCGATCGGCTTCCCGGCGATGACCGGCACCGACGGGGCCGCCCATCCCGTCAACCACGTGATGCCGGGCTGGGACGTCGCCACCGGCCTCACCGCCTGCGTCGGCCTGCTGGCGGCCGAGCGGCACCGGCGCGCCACCGGCCAGGGCCAGCTCATCCGCCTGCCCCTCTTCGACGTCGGCCTGGCCGTGGTCGGCGCGCTTGGCATGATCGCCGAGGTGGAGGTGAATGGCGCCCCCCGCCCCGCCTATGGCAACGACCTGTTCGGCGCCTTCGGGCGCGACTTCCCGACCGCCGACGGCCGCCGGGTGATGGTGGCCGCGATCAGCGAGCGGCAATGGCGGGCCGTCGTCGCCACCACCGGCCTCGGGCCCAAGTTCGCCCTGGTCGAGCAGCTGTACGAGGTCGACCTCCGCCGCGAAGGCGACCGCTTCATCGCCCGCGACGGCATCGCGGCCGCGCTGGGCCCGTGGATCGCGGCGCGCACCCTGGACCAGCTGCGCCAAGCCTTCGAGGCAGGCGGCGTCCTCTGGGGCCCCTACCAGGACGTGGCGCAACTGCTGGCCGACGACCCGCGCGCCTCGACCGCGAACCCGCTGATCGGCGTCGTCGACCAGCCCGGCATCGGCCGCTATCGGGTCCCCCGCTCCACCCTCGACTTCGCCGCGGCCGAGCGCCTGCCGGCCCTGGCGGCCCCGGCGCTGGGCCAGCACACCGACGAGGTGCTGGCCACGGTGCTGGGCCTGCCCGACCACGCGATCGGCGACCTGCGGCAGCGCAACGTGGTCGCGTAGGATATCCTGGCGCCTTGGCGATTCGATCCAGGTGCCGGCCCATGAAAGGCTCGTCGATGACCCCCCTGCGTGTGGCGGCTCCCTGGTATCGGCCGGACCCTGGGCACCTTCTCGCCGTCCATGGCGGCCGGCCGCTGACCGGCACCTACCCGATCAGCGGCGCCAAGAATGCGGTACTGCCGTTGATGGTGTCGGCCTTGCTGACGCCGCATCTCGTCACGCTCCACAACGTGCCGGGCAGCCTCGACGTGGCGGTGTTGTCGTCCCTGCTGCAGCGGTTGGGTGCGGGACTCCACTGGTCGACCACGGACACCGGACTGTCGCTCACCATCTGCGCCGACCGCATCCGTCCGGCCGACATCGATCGCGGGCTGGTTTCCCGGATGCGGGCGTCGGTGCTGCTGCTGGGCGCATTGCTGGCGCGCTGCGGCGAGGCCAGCCTGCCGATGCCGGGTGGCGACGCCATCGGCCTGCGCGGCATCGGCTTCCATGTCGACGGCCTCCGGGCCATGGGTGCGGAGATCGACCTGACCGGCGGCGTGATTCGCGCGACCGCCCCGCACGGCCTCCACGGCGCTGAGATCCGCCTGCCGCTGCCGTCGGTCGGCGCCACGGAGAACCTGCTGCTGGCGGCCGTGGCGGCGACCGGCACCACCATCATCCACAATGCGGCACGCGAACCGGAAATCGCCGATCTCGCGGCCTGCCTCGTCGCCATGGGTGCGCGCATCGCCGGCGCCGGCACCGACCTGCTGACGATCGAGGGCGGTGCTGCCCTCACCGGCGCCATCCATGCCGTCCTGCCCGACCGTATCGAGCTGGGTACGCTTGCCTGCGCCGCCGCCATCACCGACGGCGAGGTCTTCCTGCGCCACGGCCGCCTGGACCTGCTGGGGGCCGCGGCGCCGCTGCTGGAGGCGGCAGGGGTGGAACTGCGGCCGGTCGAGGGCGGGCTGGTCGCCCGGCGGGCCGCCTCCGGCCTCGTCGGGGCAGACTTTCTGACCCGCCCCTACCCCGGCTTTGCCACCGACCTGCAATCGCCGGTCATGGCACTGCTGGCGACCGCCGCCGGAGCCAGCGCCGTCACCGAGACGATCTTCGAGCAGCGACTGCGCCACGTCGACGAGTTGCGGAAGATGGGTGCCGACATCACCGTCCGCGGCACCACCGCACTGGTGCGCGGGGTCCAGTGCCTGCGGGCGGCGGCCGTGACCTGCACCGACGTCCGCGCCGCCGCCGCCCTGGTCATCGCGGCACTCGGCGCCGACGGCGAAACGACGCTCGACGGCCTCGACCATCTCGACCGCGGCTATGACGGGATGGCCGGGAAGCTGGCCGCCTGCGGCGCCCGCATCGTCCGGTATGGCGGTTAGCAGCCGAGAGGATTTCCGGCCGGGCATGGAACCGGGCTCCGGCCGGCGCGTTGCCGTCAGGACATGCAAGCGGTTCATGCCGACAAGGGGACCAACAGAGGGTTTTCCACAGGCGTGACCCGCGACCGCCCTCCCCACACAATCGCCCAAATCTTGTGCCAGAATCTCTGACTAAGTGCCGAATGACGACGCAGGCGGCCGTCTCGCGGTTCCATGCGGCTGCCTTCCATCAGTGCAGGGATGATCAACCATGACCGACCCCGGACGAGCCACCGTCGCAGCGCATCTGCCGTATCTGCGCCGCTATGCCCGCGCCCTCACCGGTTCGCAGGCGGCCGGCGACGCGTGCGTCCGCGGCTGCCTCGAGGCGCTGCTGGCGGACCCGGCCCGCGAGAAGGCGCAATTGATGAGCCGCCCCGACCTGTTCGTGCTGTTCCACAAGGTGCATGAGCGGCTGGTCTGGTCGCAGGATGATTTCGAGGGCGACGATGACGACCTCGACGACCCGCTCGACCGCGGCGTGGCCGAGCGCGTGCGCAGCCTGTCGGAACGCAACCGGCAGGTCCTGCTGCTGACCCACACCGAAGGCTTTCCGATCCCGGATGTGGCCCGGATCATCGGCGAATCCCAGGAAGCGACCGTCGAACTCCTGAATCGCGCCTGGGAGGCGCTGCGCGCCCAGCCGAGCGCCAAGGTGCTGGTGATCGAGGACGAGCCGATCATCGCGCTCGACATCGCCGGCATCCTCAAGGACATGGGCCACGAGGTGATCGGCGTCGCCGCGACCTCCGAGCAGGCGATCGCGCTCGCGAAGTCGCGCCAGCCGAGCCTGGTGCTGGCCGACGTCCAGCTCGAGGACGGCAGCACCGGCATCGAGGCCGCGACCCGCATCCTCGAGATGCTGTCGGTGCCGGTGGTCTTCGTCACCGCCTATCCCGAGCGCCTGCTGACCGGCGAGCGCATCGAGCCGGCCTTCCTCGTCTCCAAGCCGTTCGAGGCGACGACGCTGGAAGTAGCCGTGTCCCAGGCCCTCCTCTGCGGCGCCTCGGCCAATATCCTGCGCCCGCCCAAGGTGGCCTGAGCCCCTACCCGTCCTGCGCCCCCGTCAGCCGCGGATGCGTTCGCCGGCGGGGTCGTAGAAGGGCTTCAGCTGGGCCGTCGCGGCGTGGCGTTCCCAGGCGATCTCGATCTCGAACTTACCGGACGCCAGCCACTCGGCGGTGACGCCTTCGGGGTTATGGACATAGCCCATCCCGAGCGAAGCCCCGATCCGGTGGCCGTGCATGCCCGACGTGATGCTGCCGACGATGCGGCCGTCGCGCCATACCGGCTCCTCATGGTGCAACGACGGGCCGGCGTCGGCGAGGCGGAACTGGACGAGGCGCCGCGTGGGCACGCCCTTCTCCCGCCTGGCGACCAGCGCGTCGCGACCGATGAAGCCGCCCGGCTTGTCCCAGGTAACGGCAAAACCGAGGCCGGCCGCGATCGGATCGTCCTCCACTGCGATATCGTGCCCCCAATGGCGATAGCCCTTCTCCATCCGGCAGGCGTTCATCGCATGATAGCCGGCATGGGCGAGGCCGAACTCCGCGCCCGCCTCGGTCACCGCCTCGAACAGGTTCAGCGCGTGCTCGGCCGGCACATACAGCTCCCAGCCAAGCTCGCCGACATAGGTGATGCGGCTCGCCCGCACCATCGCGTAGCCGATCTCGACCTCCCGCGAGGTGGCGAACGGGAAGGCCGCGTTGGACATGTCCTCGCCGGTCAGGCGCGCCATCAGGTCGCGTGAGCGCGGCCCCATCAGGCCCAGCATCGGCAGGCCGGAGGTGACGTCGACGATCGCCACCCTGGCGTCGGCCGGCGCCCGGCCCTCCAGCCATGCCCGGTCGCGGGTCTGGGCCGACCCGCTGGTCACCACCATGAAGGCGGTCTCGGCCAGCCGGGTGATCGTCAGGTCGGCCTCGATGCCGCCACGCTCGTTCAGCCATTGGGTATAGACGACGCGGCCGACCGGCCGGTCGATGTCGTTGGCACTGACCCGGTTCAGCAGGGCCAGCGCGTCCGGCCCCTGGACCAGGAATTTCGCGAAGGAGGTCTGGTCGAACAGCGCCACCCGGTCGCGGACGGCCACGCATTCGGCCGCCGTGGCATCAAACCAGTTCTGGCGGCCCCAGCTATACGCATATCGCGGCGCCGTGCCGGCGGACGCGTACCAGTTGGGCCGCTCCCACCCCGCCATCTCGCCCATGCAGGCACCGGCCGCGACCAGGCGATCGTGGAAGGGCGAGCGCCGGGCGCCGCGCGCGCTCTCCACCTGGCGAAAGGGCCAGTGCATGGCATAGAGCAGGCCCAGGCTCTCGGTCGTCCGCTCCTGCAGATAGCGCTGGTTGGACTGGAAGGGCAGCGTCCGCCGCACATCGACGTCGGCCAGGTCCATCGGCGGGTGCCGGTCGCGGATCCATTCCGCCAGCACCCGGCCGACCCCGCCCGAGCTCTGGATGCCGATCGAGTTGAAGCCGCAGGCGACGAAGAGGTCCGCCACCTCCGCCGTCTCGCCCAACAGGTAGCGATTGTCGGGGGTGAAGCTCTCGGGCCCGTTGAACCAGGTCTGGATGCCGGCCTCGGCCAGGATCGGCAGGCGGCCGATCGCGCGCTCCAGGATCGGCTCGAAATGATCCATGTCGGGCGGCAGGCTGTCGAAGGAGAAATCCCGGGGGATGCCCTCCATGCCCCAGGGCTTGGCCGCCAGCTCGAAGGCGCCGACCAGCATCTTGCCGGCGTCCTCCTTGTAGTAGGCGCTCTCGTCCGGCACCCGCAGGACCGGCAGGTCGCGCGGCAGGCCGGCGATCGCCTCGGTGACGATGTAGAAATGCTCGGCCGCGTGGAGCGGCAGGGACACGCCGGCCGGCCGGCCGAGCGCGCGCGACCACATGCCGGCCGCCAGCACCACCGTGCCGGCGCGCAACTCCCCCGCCTCCGTCATGACGCCGACGGCGCGGCCGCCTTCGACCAGGATGCGCTCGACCTCGATCCCCTCGACCACCCGGGCCCCGCCCATGCGGGCACCCTTGGCATAGGCCTGGGTGACGTCGACCGGATTGGCCTGCCCGTCCTTGGGCAGGAACACGCCGCCGACCACCCCCTCCAGGTCGAGCAGCGGATACTTCGCCCGGATGTCCGCCGGGCCGATCACATCCACCTCCAGGCCGAACATCTTGGCCATGGAGGCGCCGCGCTTCAGCTCGTGGAAGCGCTCCTCGTGCAAGGCGACGGAAATCGAGCCGTTCTGCTTGAAGCCGGTCGACTGGCCGGTCTCCCGTTCCAGCTCGTAGAGCAGCTCGGAGGTGTACTTCGCCAGCTCGGTCATGTTGCGCGACGCGCGAAGCTGCCCGATCAGGCCGGCCGCATGCCAGGTCGTGCCGCAGGTGAGCTGGCGGCGCTCCAGCAGCACCACGTCGCGGATGCCGAGCTTCGTCAGGTGATAGGCGATGGAACAGCCGATGACGCCGCCGCCGATGACGACGACATCGGCGCGCGCGGGAAGCGAGGAAGGCATTGGATCTCCTGTAAGATCGGAACGTGCCTGTCTGGAACGGTGGGCCGGTGGCTGCTGGATTCAGACGTCCCCGCGGTGAAGCAATGCCTGCCGGCGCAACTCGACCGCGACGAATGGCGCGCGCCGCTCCAGGTACGCAAGGTCGATATGGCCGTCTTCGTAGCTCACCACATACTCGCGGCGCGCCTTGCAGCAATCAGGCGCATTCAGGCCGAGACAGACGATCGTCTCTCTGATCCTCTCCGCCAACGCCGCATCAATGCCGGCGCCGGCAAGCACCTGAAATCCGACCACCTCCAACGCAAACCAGTGGTGACCGATCTCGAAGGGATCGAGAGCTAAGGGCAGCACACCTTTCCGGGCGTTGATGAGCGCCGCGCAGAGCCGGTAATTTCGCCACTCATAGACTTGATCCCAGGCCAGCGACTTCGGGACGACATGATCGACGGACGGACTGCCGGTCCCATGCTCGATATACAGGCCCAGGTAGGCGCAAACTCGATGATAGCGCTCCAGCATGTCATCCAGCGCGTCCCGCCAGTAGGGCGGAAACCTCGCAGGCGGAATATCCTGCTCCCGATCGGCAACCCTGGCGCGCTTCGGTCCCCGCTGCGCCCGACGCGGCGGACGCCCGACCATCGCATCGATCGCCGCCAGCCCTCGCTGACGAACCCTGCGGTCGAAGTCGTCCGGCTCATCCGCAACCGCAACCGGAATCATTTAGGACCCACGCTCGACGGTCGAACACGCTCGACGAACCGGCCCCAGCGCACCCAGAACGGATCGATATCTGGAAGAGCCGCCGCGCGGAGCTTGCGATCCGCTTCATCGATCCGGTTCCATGCGGGTGCCGGGTCGGTTCGTAGCAGTAGAAGCGCCTGCTCGATCGCCTGCTCAGCCTCAACCGATCGTGCGCTCTTGAGGTCGAAAGCCTCGCTTGTCAGCCAGTTCGAGACCTCGCCGTGGCGAACGAACTGCTTTCTATGCAGCACAACAGCCGCCTTCTCCCGATCGAGGTCGAGGTCGAACCAGGCATCTTGGGCCGGATCGAAGAATGGTTCGGCCGAGGCAAGAATGAGAGGCGAATGGGTGGCGGCGATGAGTTGGATCTTCGCCTGTTCATGCAACGATCCGGCGATGTAGAGCAACGAACTGAGGATTGTACGCTGCCATCTTGGATGCAGATGCCCCTCGATCTCGTCGAAGAGCATGACGATCTGGCTCGCCCGGTCATCGCCCGACAGCTCGGTCGCCCGCATATGCTCGCTCCAGGCCCAAGCCAGCATATAGGCCAAGCCAACCGCTCGCCGGACTCCCGACGACGCGTGAAGGATCGGGACGCCGGCGGAATAGGCGGTGCGGATCGACGGAATGTCACGAACATCGTCGAGCGAGAGCCGCATCAAGGGACCCGGCGCCATCGTCTCGTCGTCCGGCGCAAGGCGGGCGAGTATCCCTTCCATCCGGCGGGCGCTCTCCCCATCCTCCCGGATCCAGTTCGCCCAGTCTGCAATCAACCCGTTGCAGACGATTGTCGGTCGACCATCGACGTCCGCGGTCAAGCCATTCCACACCTCGTTCGGCGACAGGACATAGCCCGGCAGGCGCTCCTGAACGTCGATCCCACGCCGCGTCTTCCAATAATTGCGTGCGGGGTCCCAGACCGAGAAGCCGCCGTCGGCATGCGCATAGATGACCAGTCCTGGATTCCAGGGGCGCCCGGCCCGGCCCTGCCAGCTTTGGTCCGGGCGGCTATAGTGGCTTTCATAGTCGACGCTTTTGCTTCTCGACTTTACACGGAATGCGATCGTCGCGGGCGCCTTCGGGTCGGTCGGGCGCGCTGGATATCCCGACGTCAGGCGTGGGTTCAAATCGTGCGGCCAGCGGCGCGTCAGCACCCACCAGGCAACATCGAGCAGAAAACTCTTCCCGAGACCGTTGTCACCGGTAATGAGGTTGAGCCGGGGCGCCAGTTCGAGCACCAGCTCTGGCGCCGGCCCGACATTCTTCAGGTGCAGGGATTCCAACATCGAACCTTACCTTTCGCGCCGCATGATACAGCAGCGCGCGACGCTATGGAGCCCGCCCACCCGCACGCCGGTCGCCGAATACGAGGCCGAGGGCGAGCAGGGTAAGGGTGACGGCGACCAGCAGCGACGAGATCGCCGCCACCGTCGGGTCGATCTCGTCGCGCAGCGCCGTGAACATGCGCCGCGTCAGGGTCGCGTTCTCGCCGCCGCTGATGAACAGGGCCACCACCACCTCGTCGAGCGAGGTGATGAAGGCCAGCAGCGCGCCCGAGAACACCGAGAAGCGGATCTGCGGCAGGGTGATGGTGAAGAACGCCGTCGGGCGCGACGCCCCCAGGCTGCGGGCCACCCGCTCCTGGTTCATGTCGTAGCCCTTGAGGCCGGCCAGGACGGTGACGAAGACGAACGGGATGGCAAGGCACGCATGGGCCAGCACCAGCCCGGCCAGCGTGTTGTTCAAGCCGATCCGGGCGTAGAGGAAGAAGATGCCGATCGAGACCAGGATCAGCGGCAGGATCAGGGGGGCGATCAGCGTCGTCTCGATGACCCTGGCCCACTTGAACC
>CAZQOA010000132.1:0-8898 GCA_964594715.1 uncultured Rhizobiaceae bacterium
TCCTGCAGACCAAGGCCGAGCAGCTCGGCATCTCGGTGCCGCTGAAGGTGATGGATGTCGGCCACCAGCCCCCAGCCGAGGCGGGAGCGCATGCGCTCCTCCAGCCCCTCCAGGTCGGACGGCGACTTGTCGGCCGAGATCACGATCTGGCGGTTCTGATCGACCAGCGCGTTGAAGGTGTAGAAGAACTCCTCCTGGGTCGAATCCTTGCCGCAGAGGAACTGCACGTCGTCGATCATCAGCAGATCGACGGAGCGGAACTGCTCCTTGAAGGCCATCGTGTCCTTGTAGCGGACGGCCTTCACGAACTGGAACATGAACTTCTCGGCCGACAGGTAGATCACCCGCTTCTGCGGCTCGCGCCGGCGCACCTGCCAGGCGATCGCGTGCATCAGGTGGGTCTTGCCCAGGCCCACGCTGCCATAGAGGAAGAGCGGGTTGAACGGCACCGCCGACGCCTCCGCCACCCGGCGCGCCGCGGCGTGGGCCAGCTCGTTGGGCTTGCCGACGACGAAGTTCTCGAAGGTGAAGCGCGGATCGAGCCGGCCGCCGAATTCGCCGCGGTCGACCGGCATCTCGTCGATGGCCTCGGGCCCGTCGGCAGCAGGCGCGTTGGCTGCGGCGTCGGCCGCGCCCGCATCGATGGCGGGCGCGCGGGCGAGCGCGCTCTCGATCACGATCTCGATCGAGCGAATGCCGCCATTCTCGCCCGCCCACAGGGCACGCAGGCGGTCGACATAGTTGGTCACGACCCAGTCGCGCATGAACTTGGTCGGGACCGCCAGCCGCACGGCGCCCGCCTTCAGTTCCTTCAGCGTCAGTGGCTTCAGCCAGGTGCGGAAGGCCGCCTCGCCGAACTCCTCGCGCAGGCGCCCACGGACGCGAGCCCATTGCGCCTGGACGGCGCTGTCGTCGCGGTCGAGCATGAAGCCTACTCCTGCGCCCAGGGCAGGCCGGCCGCTTTCCACCCGGCGATGCGGCCCCGATGCCGATCGGCGTCCGGAGGCCCCTCGAATCCATCGCCGACATTGAGGGCGCGGACGTAGCCGGCCTTGGTCGCAGCAATGGCCGCCGCCCGCGACCGGGCGCCGGATCGACAGATGAAGAGCACGGTCTGGTCCCGGGTGATTCCGGACTTCTCCAGCGCCGGCACGAAGTCGCCGGCCACTTCCATGGCGGGGAACGTCTGCCAGGACAGGAAGGCGGCACGCTTGCCGATGGTCGAGAGGTCAGGCACGCCGACGAACATCCATTCCGGGCGCGTTCGGACGTCGATCAGGACGGCGCCGGCATCCTCCGCGAGGAGGCGCCAGGCATCCTGCGAAGACACGTCGCCCGCATAGCCGGCGCTGCCCACGCCTTCATTCGACACCGCTCGTACCGGACCTACGGACATCGCGCCCCCCGCTCTTGCCGGCCCGCGTTCTGCGACCGTTGACCGGCGATTTCCCCGTATAGCCGTTCGGATGGATGGACCTGATCGAACCGTCCGCCGACGCTGGCCCCGCCCGCGGAACCCCCCGACCGGATCCCACATCACGGCACCCCCGGCGCCCTCGCGAGCAGAACTCTAGACCCCTCGCTCCCGGACTCGCAACGGACTCCGGAGAGGCCCGATACGCGGCCCGATTTCCGCAATGGTTGCGGACACCGGAGGCACGAGGGGGCCACCGCCCCGGGTTCCCTGGGCGACGCCGCTCGACCAAACGGTGCGGACGGAAGGTGCGGACGCGACAGAGCCCCGCGCGGCCAAAGACCGCGCGGCTATGCCGCCACCTCAACCGAAGGAAATCAGGCGGAGAGAGACTTGATCCGTGCCGACAGCCGCGACAGCTTGCGCGACACGGTGTTCTGATGGAGGACGCCCTTGCTGACGCCGCTCTGCATCTCCGGCTGCGCCTCGCGGAACGCTTCCCGCGCGGCGGCCTGGTCGCCCGCCGCGATGGCGAGCTCGACCTTCTTCACGAACGTGCGGATACGGCTCACGCGGGCGCCGTTGACTGCGGTACGGCGCACCGTCTGACGAGCGCGCTTTTCCGCCGACTTATGTTGGGCCATGTCGGTCCCTGCCCCTTGAATAGGTGTCCTGAAAGGAGGCGCGGCTTATAGGACCACAACGACCCCGCGTCAATACGGGGTCGGCGGATTGATCCGCGGGGTGGCCCTTACCCGAGCCCCGCGTCCGGCCCTGCTCACGGATTCCAGCCGCCGCTTCCATAGGGGCGGGTGATGATCTCCAGAAGGTGTCCGTTCGGATCGTCGAAATAGACGCCGCGGCCGCCGTCATGGTGATTGATCTCACCTTCCTGCTTCCGCCCCGGATCAGCCCAGTAAGCTGCCTTGCGATCGCGAATGCGACCGAAGATCGCGTCGAAATCGGCTTCGCTGATGAGGAAGGCGTAGTGCTGCGGCTTAATCGGCTCGTCCGTATCCATGTAGTCGAGATTGGCGCCATTTTCGGTAGCCACCATGTGGAACGGCCCCCAGCGCTCGGGCGCTGCCAAGCCCAGTATCTCGGCCAGGAATTCCGCCGAGGCCTTGCCGTCGTGAGCCGAGAGGATCGTGTGATTGAAATGGATGGCCATGCTGGTCTCCCATCGGGGGGATGCAACTCCATCATCTCGTGGCTCGAAAACGGGCCGGCAACCTGCCGTCACCAGATTCCTCGGCGCGTCGGGCCCCCAACGCCAACCGCCTCCTGGCCGCTGCCGCGCCAAGGAAGCAAGGGTTGGCGTCGACCCATCAGCGATTGCGGAACTGCGGCGGCCGCTTGTCGATGAAGGCCGCCATACCTTCCTTCTGGTCCTCGGTCGCGAAGGTGGAGTGGAACAGGCGCCGTTCGAAGCGCACCCCCTCGGCCAGCGTCGTCTCGAAGGCGCGGTTGACCGCCTCCTTGGCCAGCATGACGATCGGCAGGGACAGGCCCGCCATCTTGTCCGCCGCCTTCACCGCCTCGGCCAGCAGATCGGCCGCCGGCACGACCCGCGAGACGAGACCGGACCGCTCCGCCTCGGCGGCATCCATCATCCGCCCGGTCAGGATCATCTCCATCGCCTTGGACTTGCCCACCGCCCGGGTCAGCCGCTGCGAGCCCCCGGCGCCCGGAATGGTGCCGATGGTGATTTCCGGCTGGCCGAACTTCGCGGAGTCGGCAGCGATGATGAAGTCACACATCATCGCGACCTCGCAGCCACCGCCCAGCGCGTAGCCGGCGACGGCGGCCACGATCGGCTTGCGGCAGGTGGTCACCCGCTCCCAGCCGCTGGTGATGAAGTCGGCGAGATAGGCGTCCATGTAGCTCTTGGCCGCCATCTCCTTGATGTCGGCGCCGGCCGCGAACGCCTTCTCGCTGCCGGTGACCACCACGGCGCCGATGCCGGCATCGGCCTCGAAGCCGTCCAGGGCCTGGCCCAGCTCACGCACGAGCTGTGCCGACAGTGCGTTCAGGGCCTTGGGCCGGTTGAGCGTGACGATGCCGACCTTGTCCCGCGTCTCGACGAGGACCGTCTCATAGGCCATGGGAATACTCCGTTGACGGAATGGATCGATGAGGGTCGGGCGCGGCCGGCCCTGCGGAATCAGCGCGGCGAAAGGGAGAAGCGAACGACCAGTGCCCCGTCCTTCCCCTCGAAGCCCAGGCGCAGGACCTCGCTCTCGCGGCGATAGGTCTGGCCGCGGCCGGACCAGCCGAGTTGCGGCAGCGTCTCGTCGTAGAAGCGCACCACCTCGGCCCGGCGCACGGCGCCGGCGGCGTAGCTTTCGACGATGCGGCCGGTGGGCTTGTCGAACACGACGCTGCGGTCTGGGACGGTGGCGAGGCCGGTCATCAGCGGCACGTCCTCCAGTCCCTCGACGAAAGGATCCGTCGCGGAGGCGGGGGCCGGCGCCAGCAAGAGGGCGGCGGCGAGCAGGAGGGAGCCCAGGAACCGCAGCATCTGGCCTTCGCCTATAGCATCACCGCTGGCAGCGCGCACAATAGAATGTCGAGCGGCCGGCCTGGGCCAGGCGACGAACCGGAGTCGGCGTGGTGCAGCGCAGGCAGGGCTGGCCCTCGCGTCCATAGACCACCCAGGCGTGCTGGAAATAGCCGAGTTCGCCCGAGGTCTGGACATAATCCCGCAAGGATGAGCCGCCGGCCTCGATGGCCCGGCCCAGCACGTCGCGGACGGCCGCCACCAGCCGGTCGGCGCGGGCACCCGCCACCGTCATGGCAAGCCGGCTCGGCGACAGGCGGGCCTGGTGCAGTGCCTCGCAGGCATAGATGTTGCCGATGCCGGCGACGATCCGCTGGTCGAGCAGCGCCGCCTTGATCGAGGTGCGCCGGCCCGCCAGCGCCGCCGCCAGGGTCGGGCCGTCGAAGCCGGCGTCGAGCGGCTCCGGCCCGATGCCGGCCAGCAGCGGATGCTCCGCCAGGGTGGCGCGGCGGGCGAGGTCGATCCGCCCGAACCGCCGGGCGTCGTTGAAGAACAGCACCGTGCCGTCGTCGAGATGGAGCACAACATGGTCGTGCGGGTCGCGCTGGTTGGGCGCGGTGCCGGGGGTGGAGATGGTGATGCGTCCCGACATGCCGAGATGGGCGATGACGACCCCGCCATCGTCCAGGTCGACCAGAATGTACTTGGCGCGGCGGCTGACCGCGTCCACCCGACGGCCTTCGAGGCGCGCCACCAGGTCGGCCGGCATCATGGTGCGAAGGTCGGGGCGGTTCTTCTCCACCCGCATGATGCGCCGGCCCACCATGTGGCGGGCCAGGCCGCGAACGACCGTTTCGACTTCGGGCAGCTCAGGCATGGCTGCTTTCGTAGCGCAAGGACGGGGTCGTGGGCTATCGTCCGCCGCCATGACCACCCCGAATATCGACGAGACGCCGGCCCATGCCGCGGAGGAAGCGGATTTCGGCTTCCGCCGCATCGCCGCTGCCGAGAAGGCGGCCGCGGTCAGGGGCGTCTTCGACAGCGTCGCCAGCCGCTACGACCTGATGAACGACCTCATGAGCGGGGGCATCCATCGCCTGTGGAAGGACCGGATGGTCGCCCGGCTGCGCCCACGCCCTGGCGAACGGATGCTCGACCTGGCCGGCGGCACCGGCGACATCGCCTTCCGCATCCTCGCCCGAGCCCCCGGCGCCGAGGTGGCGGTCGTCGACCTGACCCCGGCGATGCTGGCGGTGGGACGGGACCGCGCCATCGACCGCGGCATCCTCGACGGCGTGGCCTGGGCCGCCGGCGACGCCGAGCAGCTGCCCCTGCCCGACCGGGCGGTGGACGCGGTCACCATCGCCTTCGGCCTGCGCAACGTGACGCGGCGCGGCCGGGCGCTGGCGGAGGCCCGGCGCGTGCTGCGCCCGGGCGGCCGCTTCCTCTGCCTGGAGTTCAGCCGGGTGGTGATCCCCGGCCTCGACCGACTCTACGACACCTATTCCTTTTCGCTGCTGCCGCGGCTGGGCGGCCTGGTCGCCGGCGACCGCGACTCCTACCGCTACCTGGTCGAGAGCATCCGGCGGTTTCCCGACCAGGCGACCCTGGCCGGCGAGATGACCGCGGCCGGGCTGGAGAACGTCACCTGGACGAACCTCTCCGGCGGCATTGCCGCCCTGCATGTCGGCTGGCGGCTCTGAGCTCGACGGCGCTGGCATCGACGGCAGTGGCCCTGGGAACCGTGCAACCGTGAGCGGCCTGATCGCCCTTGCCCGCAGCGTCGGCCATCTGTGGCGCCTGGCATGGATCGCCTTCGTGCTGGCCCGCCATGACGCGCTGTTCCCGCTGGAGCGGATCGGCGCGGTGCCGGGCCTGACCCTGGCCGCCCGCCTGCTGCGCAAGCCCGCCCAGGGCCGCCCTGGGCAGCGCCTGGCGGCCGCCCTGCAGCGCCTGGGGCCGTCCTTCATCAAGGTCGGGCAGACGCTGTCGACCCGGGCCGACCTGATGGGCGAGGAGGTGGCGGCCGACCTGGCGGGCCTGCGCGACCGGCTGCCGCCCTTCCCAGCGGCCGTCGCGCGCGCCACCGTCGCCGGCGACCTGGGCCTGCCGGTCGAGATGCTGTTCGCATCCTTCGACGACACCCCGATTGCGGCCGCTTCCATCGCCCAGGTGCATTTCGCGGTGACCGCGGAGGGTGCCCCGGTCGCAGTCAAGGTGCTGCGGCCGGGCATCGAGGCCGCCTTCGCGCGCGACCTCAATCTGTTCGCCTGGCTGGCATCGCTGGTCGAGCGCACGGTGCCCGCGAGCCGGCGGCTGAAGCCGCGCGAGGTGGTCGCGACCTTCGCCGAGACGGTGCGGCTGGAGATGGACCTGCGCTTCGAGGCCGCCGCCGCGGCCGAGTTGGCCGACAATTTCCAGGACGACCCCGGATTCCGCGTGCCGGCGGTGGACTGGCAGCGGACCGGCCAGCGGGTGCTGACCACCGAGCGCGTCATCGGCATCCCGATTTCCGATCGCGAAGCCCTGGTGGCGGCCGGCCATGACCTGGAGCAGGTGCTGACCAATGCGGCGGCCGCCTTCTTCCAGCAGGTCTTCCGCGACGGCTTCTTCCATGGCGACATGCATCCCGGGAACTGCTTCGTCGCCGCCGACGGGGCGGTGGTCGCGGTCGATTTCGGCATCATGGGCCGCCTCGACCTCGCGACCCGGGAATTCCTCGCCGACATGCTGATGGGCTTCCTCGACGGCGACTACCGCAAGGTCGCCGACGTCCATTTCAGCGCCGGCTACGTCCCGGCCACGCAATCGCGCGACACCTTCACGCAGGCCTGCCGATCGATCGGCGAGCCGATCTTCGGGCTGCCGCTGGCCCAGATCTCGTTCGCGCGCCTGCTGGGCCAGCTCTTCGCCATCACCGAGCAGTTCCACATGGAGGCGCAGCCGCAGCTCCTCCTGCTCCAGAAGACCATGCTGGTGGCGGAAGGCGTCGGGCGCGGCCTCGACCCGGCGGTCAACATGTGGACGCTGGCACGCCCGCTGATCGAGGAGTGGATGATCGAGCATCGCGGGCCGGAAGCGCGCCTCCGCCGTGGCATCGAGGATGCGGTCGGGGTCGTGCGCCGGCTGCCGGCGCTCATCGATGCCGTGGAGACGCTGGCGGCGGCGGCGCGGACCGGCATCCGGCTGCATCCCGACACCCTGCGCCAGCGCTCGTCCGACCGGCTGGTATCGCTGGCCCTGCTGATCGCGGTCGCCGCCCTGGCCGCGGCATTGTTCGACCTGCTGCGGTGAAGTAGGCTGGCTCCCTGCAACCCGAGGGGGCTTGGATGAATTCTTTCGGCAAGTGGAGCGTGTGGCTGGCGACAGCCCTGGTGGCGGCGGCGTGCGCCGCGCCGGAACCGGTGCCCCTGCCGCCGCGCCCGGCGGTCGCCACGCTGGAATGCGCCCAGGCGGTATGGAGCGGCAGCCCCTATGGCGCCGCACCGCACGGGGTGACGCTGCTGGCCGGGCCGGGCAATGCGGTCGGGGTCTACGGCACGCCCGGCACCGCCCCCTGGGGCCTCCTCTGCATGAACGGGTTCACCCGGACCGGCTGCCATATCTCGCCGGACACCCGCTTCAGTGCCCCGCCGGCCTATTACCCCTATCCGACCACGCTCCCTGCCTCCGACCCCGACGACTGGGACCTGCGGGTGGACGGAACGCCGGGCGGCAATGGCTGCTACACCACCCGCCCGGAGCTGATCGCGCGCGCCGCCATCTCCATCTCCTGCTGCCGGGTGGCACTGGTCGAAGCACATTGATCGGCTAGGGGCGATCGGATAGGGGCGCAAGAAGCGGAGCGCGGCCGGGCCGGATAGCGCCTAGTTGCCATGGATCCCGATGGAGGATCCATGGCAACCCTGTCCCGTCCGCTTTCCCCGGCTCCCCCGCTTCCCCCGGCCTTCCGCCGCCTCGCCTGGTCCAATCTGGCCGCCCAGTCGGCCGAGCAGCTGGCGCTGGCGGCGGTGCCGCTGACCGCCGTGCTGGTGCTGGGCGGCGACGCCGGCACCACCGGCGCCTTGGCCGTCCTGCAGACCCTGCCGTTCCTGCTGCTGGCCCTGCCGCTGGGCGTGCTGGCCGACCGCGTGCGCCGCCGCCGCCTGATGGCGACCGCCGAATGGGTGCGGGCACTGGCGCTGCTGGCCATCCCGGTCGCGGCCTGGCTCGGGCTGCTATCGATCCCGCTGCTGGGGTTGCTCGGCTGCGTGGCGGCGGTCGGCACGGTCGCCTTCAGCGTGACCGCCCCCGCCCTGGTGCCGGCGCTGGTCGAGCGTGCCGGCCTGGCCGCCGCCAACGGCCGGCTCGAACTGGCGCGCAGCCTGGCCTATGCCGGCGGGCCGGCGGTCGCGGGCGGGCTGGTCGCGTGGAGCGGCGCCCCACTGGCCTTCGCCGCCGCGGCCGCGCTGTCGGCCTGGGCGGCCCTGCTGCTGGGCGGGCTGGCGGAGCCGGCGCGGGCGGCCGTGGCGCCGCGCCACCCGCTGGTCGAGGTGCGCGAGGGTGCGGCCTTCGTCTGGCGCCATCCCTGGCTGCGCCCGATCGTCGCCACCGCGGTCGCGTGGAACATCTCGTGGTTCGTGCTGCAGGCAGCCTATGTGCCCTATGCGGTCGATCGGCTGGGGCTGTCGGCGGCCGGCATCGGCGCGACCCTGGCCGCCTACGGGGCCGGCATGGTGGCGGGCGCCATGGTGGCGCCGCTGGTCGCGCGGGCGCTGCCGATCGGGCGGATGATCGCGCTCGGCCCCTTCGTCTCGGTCGCCGCGGGCGCCTGCATGGCGGCATCGGTCCAATGGCCCGAGCCGACGCTGGCCGCCCTGTCGCTGTTCCTGTTCGGCGCCGGGCCGATCCTCTGGACCATCGGCCAGACGACCTTGCGCCAGGCCGCGACGCCGGCAGCCCTGCTGGGCCGCGTCTCGGCCCTGATGACGATGGCGACCTTCGG
>CAZQOA010000132.1:8998-11670 GCA_964594715.1 uncultured Rhizobiaceae bacterium
CTGGCGGTAATATTGCCGCTGGTTCGGCGCCTGCATCATCAGGATGGCGACCAGCCGCTCGGCCGGGTCGATCCAGAAATAGGTGCCGCCGACCCCGCTCCAGTAGCAGTCACCGGCGGAGCCGGGGATCGGCGCCACGCCCTGGCCGAGGCGCACCGCGAAACCCAGGCCGAACCCGTACCCGGGCCCCGGCAGGTAGTTCGGCCCGGTGCCGATCGCGCCCATATGGTCCGACATCATCAGCGCCACCGTCTTCGGCGCGAGGAGACGGATATCGCCCAGGGCGCCGCCGCCGAGGAACATCTGGGCGAGGCGCAGATAGTCCGCGGCCGTCGAGACGCCGCCCCCGCCGCCCGACTTGTAGGCGACCGGCCTGGTCACGTCGTTCAGCACCGGCACCTCGCCGGTGCCGGGATCGACACCGGGCTGGGCGATGCGGCCATGCTTGGCCTCGGGCACATCGAAGCCGCTGTCGACCATGCCGAGCGGGCCGAAGATGCGATCGGCGAAGAAGGCGTCGAGCGACTTGCCCGACACCACCTCGACGATGCGGCCGAGCACGTCGGTCGACACGCCGTATTCGAAGGCCGATCCCGGCTGGTGGGCGAGCGGCACCGTCGCCAGCTTCTCCACGAAGGCCGCATTGTCGTCGCCGCGCAACCCGAC
The DNA here is from genome assembly GCA_964594715.1 of uncultured Rhizobiaceae bacterium. Taxonomy (GTDB): domain Bacteria; phylum Pseudomonadota; class Alphaproteobacteria; order ATCC43930; family Allostellaceae; genus Allostella. The sequence continues at coordinate 9,665 of CAZQOA010000132.1, forward strand.
CGCGGCCGCGCGATAGGCGTGGTGGACGGGGGTCTCGCCATAATGGCCGTAGACCAGGCCCGAGGTGTGGCGCAGCAGGTCCTGCACCGTCGGCTCGCGGACCATCGCCTGCCCGTCGCCGCCGACCTTGAGCCGCGCGAAGGCCGGGATGAAGCGGCTGACCGGGTCCGACAGCAGCAGGCCGCCTTCTTCCGCCAGCATCATGATGGCGAGGCTGGTGACGGGCTTGGTCATGGAGTAGATGCGGAAGATCGCGTCCCGCGTCATCGCGGCACCGGATTTCGGGTCGCGCAGGCCGACCGCCTCGTGATGGACGACGACGCCGTCGCGGGCGACCAGCGACACCGCGCCCGCGATCCGGCCGGCCGCCGCATCGGCGCCGAGCACGGCCGCGATCCGCGCCAGCCGTTCGGTGGAGAAGCCGGGCGCAGCACCCCGGGCGAGTTCGGGCTCGATACGGTCCATGGCGGCCTCGTTTGGTGGGGGCGGAAGGGTCCTCGTCGGCGAAGACTAGGCTATTCCCCCTTCTGCGCGAAGCGGCCGAGGCGCGTGAAGCTGACCAGGGCCGCCAGGCCCGCCGCGACCCCGGCGAACGCCAGGGCGGCGATCGAGCCATGCCCGGCGCCAGGCGCGGTGCCGACGATGCCGAAGATGACGCCGACCAGCGCTGCCCCGGTGGTCTGGCCCAGCAGGCGCGAGGTGGAGAGGACGCCGCCCGCCGCACCGCTGCGCTCGCGCGGCACGCTGTTCAGGATGGCGCGGTTGTTGGGCGCCTGGAAGAAGCCGAAGCCGAGGCCGCAAAGCGCCATCCGCCAGATCACGTCGGCCGCCGACGGGTCGGCCGGCAGCAGCGCCAGGAGGATGAGGCCGGCGGCCATGACGGCCAGCCCGAGCCCGGCCAGGAGCCCGACCGGCCAGCGGTCGGACAGGCGGCCCGACAGGGGCGCCACGGCCGCCACCGCGATCGGCCAGGCGGACATGAGGAACCCCGCCTCCACCTGCGTCCGGCCGGCGACGGCGATGAAGTAGAAGGGCAGCGACACCACCGCCAGCGACTGGGCCATGTAGGCGGCGATGGCGGTGGCGACCGACAGCGAGAAGGCGGGCCGGGCGAACAGCGTCACCGGCAGCATCGGGATGGGCAGCTGCTTCTGCCGGCGGACGAAGGCCCAGCCGGCCAGCCCGGCCGCGGCCAGTGGCAGGGCCGCCAGCATCCCCTCGCCATGGGCGATGCCGTCGACCGCCGCCAGCAGCAGGCCGAGGCTCACGATGCTGAGGACGGCACTGACCAGGTCGAAGCGATGGCCGGACCCTTGCAGGCGCGGCAGGAAGCGGATGGCGAAGGCCAGCGCCACCAGCCCGAACGGGATGCCGAGCGCGAAGAGCCAGGGCCACGGCGCCACCGACAATATCCCCGCCGCCACCGTCGGGCCGGCCGCCGACGCCGTCGCCACCACCAGGGAGTTGATGCCGACCCCCTGCCCCAGCCGGGCGCGCGGATAGACGAAGCGCACCAGTGCCGTGTTGACGCTCATCACCCCGGCCGCGCCAAAGCCTTGCACCAGGCGCGCCGCCAGCAGGACTGGAAAGGAATCCGCCGTGGCCGACACCAGCGCGCAGGCGGTGAAGAGGATCAGGCCACCGATATAGATGCGCCGGTAGCCGACGATGTCGCCCAGTGCCGCCAGCGGCAGCAGCGAGACCGTGACCGCGACCTGGTAGGCATTGACGATCCAGATCGACGTGGAAGGGCTGACGCCGAGATCGCGCCCGATGGTCGGCAGGGCGACGTTGGACAGGGACATGTCCACCACCACCAGCGAGATGGCGACGGCGAGCGAGAATACAGCCCAGCGGCGCTCGCGCGGCGGCAGTCCGTCGGTGGTGTCCATGGGATGATCGAATCAGCGGGGCGGAGGGCGCCCACCATGGCGTCGGACGCCGGCTTTCGCAAGCGCGAGAACATCGTGGGACAAGCGCGACGGCCCGCTTGCCCCGACCGGATG
>CAZQOA010000133.1:0-11582 GCA_964594715.1 uncultured Rhizobiaceae bacterium
TTTCCGCGCGTCATAGAAAACGATCAGGTCGATGTCGCTGGAATAGTTCAGCTCGCGGGCGCCGAGCTTGCCCATGCCGAGGATGATGTAGCCGCTGTCCCGGTCGGGCTCGTCCGGATGGGGCAGCTCCAGATGGCCGGCGGCCGCGGCCTCGCGCAGCAGGTAGCGGACCGCCAGCGTCACGGCGCGCTCGGCGAAGGCGGCCAGGGCGCCGGTCACCTCTTCCAGCGACCACAGGCCGACGATGTCGGCGAGCGCGAGCGCCAGCGCGGCGCGGCGGCGCTGAATGCGCAGGCCGCGGCGCAGGGCCTCCTCGTCGCCGGCGCCGTCCAGCGCCTCGAGATCGCGCCGAACCGCGGCCAGGGCCGCTTCCGGGCCGGATCCGACAAGCAGGCGCGAGAACCCTATCTCCGACAGCAGGCACTCGCCGAGAAACGGGCTGCCGCCGAAAACCGCCATGAGCAGGGCTTTGCCCGTGCTATCGTCGACCACCGCACGGGCAAAGGTCCGAAGCCCCGGATCGCTGTCGTCCTCCGCGCGCTCCATCCAATGTTCCAGGCCGATCGCGGCCTGTTCGATGTTGCCGGGAGCGGGAAGGCGCTGCGGGTCGTTGAGGGTGGCGTGGATCGGCATCGGCAAGCCTGTAGGGAGGGCCGGACACTGCCTCTCCGCCCCGGCACCGGTCAAGCGGGCCGTCCACGCCGGGTGCCCGGGCGGGCGAAGCAAGTCGCGGCATCTCCGGTCGCGGGAGGTAGTTCGAGGTTGGTTCGCCGTTCGGCACGTCTGGTCTTCGAAATCCTGGGAGCGCTGCTTGCCGGCGCGGCCATCGCTGTCGCCCTGGTGGCCTGGCGGCTGTCGAGCGGGCCGATCGAGCTCGAGTTCCTTACCCCCTACCTCGAGGAAGCGCTCTCCGACCCGGACGGGCCGCAGGTCGCGATCGACCGGACGGTCATCGTCTGGCAGGGCTGGGCGGCCAACCCGGAACTGCGCGCCGAGGGCGTGACGGCGAGGGGACCGGACGGCGTGGTGATGGCGACGGTGCCGGCGGTCGGCATCTCGGTCAGCCTCGATATGTTGCTGACCGGCACGGTCGCGCCGACCCGCATCGAACTGGTCCAGCCGCGGCTGCACCTGCTGCGCGGGGCGGACGGCAGCATCAGCATGGATATCGGTGCGGACGACAGCCCGGGCAATCCCAACGTCGTCCGCGACATGCTGGCGGACCTGGCCGGGCCGATCCATCGCCGGGGTCCGCTCGGCCAGTTGCAGCGGCTGGCCGTGCGCGATGCCAGCATCGTCGTCGACGATCGCAAGCTGGGGCGGACCTGGAACCTGCCGGACGGCGACTTCGTCCTCCGCCGTGGCGATCGTGGGCTGGAGGGCACGCTTTCCATCGAACTCGACCTGGGGGCGCGGCGGCAGCGCCTGGAGGGGGCGTTCGGCCATAGCCGGGAGACCGGGCTGAGCGAGGTCAACCTGCGCTTCGAGATTCCCGACCCTTCCGAGTTGGCCGGGCTGATGCCGGAGCTGGCGCCGCTGGCCGAGGTCCGACTGCCGGTTCGCGGCGAGGCCCGGCTGGAGCTCGGCTTTCCCGACCAGATCCACGCCGCCGCCCTGACGCTGGCCATGGACGCCGGGCAAATCGCCCATCCGGCCTTGCCGGGCGGCAGCGTCGCCATCTCCTCGGCGACCGGCCGGCTGCGCTGGGACGCACGGACCTCGCGCCTCGCCCTGGAGGACCTGTTCATCGATCTCGGCGGTCCGACCATTGCCGTCACCGGCACGGTGGACGGCCTGGGCCTCGCCTATTTCACCCAGCCGAAGGAGGCGCGCAAAGCGCTGCGGGTGGTGGCGGAGACCTCCCTCGTCGATCTGCCGACGGCCACCCTGGGCCGGCTCTGGCCGGCCATGCTGGTGCCCGGCGGCCGCCGCTGGGTCACCACCAACATCGTCGATGGCGGCGTGCGCGATGCCCAGATCCGGGTTGCCTTCACCCTGCCGCCCGACGGCGGTGAGCCGCAGGTCGGCAAGCTCGACGGGGCCTTCTCCTATCACGGGCTGACGGTGACCTACCTGCCCGGGTTGCCGCCGGTGCGGCAGGTGCATGGGACGGCGCGTTTCGACGACCAGCAGATGGTGCTCGACGTGGCCGGGGGCACGCTCCTGCGCTCGACCCGGGTCGAGCGCAGCGTGGTGCGGCTGACGGATTTCGCCAAGCGCGACCAGCAGGTGGCCATCGAGGCGCAGACATCGGGGCCGGTGCGCGAGGGGCTGGAGGTCATCGACCGGCCGCGCCTCGGCTTCCTGGCCCGTTTCGGGCTGCGGCCGGCCGACGTGTCGGGCGACGCCGTCGTCCGGATGGCCTTCGCCTTCCCGGCGATCGACGCCTTGAAGATGGACGATGTCCACATGCGGGTGACCGCGACCGTGAAGAGCGGCGCCATGCCGGCCGGCATCCGCGACTGGCGCCTGACCGACGCCGATCTCGCCTTCGATGTCGACAAGGACCGCCTCGAGCTGACCGGCACCGGGCGGCTGCAAGGCGTGCCCGTGTCGATCACGGGGCGTGAGGCCTTCTCGTCCTCGGCCCCGATCTTCAGCGAATATGCCGTCAAGGGGCGGCTGGGTGACGATGCGCGCCGGCGCCTGGGCTATGACCTTTCGCCCTGGGTGTCCGGCCCGGCCGATGTCGAGCTGGCCTATCGCAGCCGCGCGGAACGGCGCAGCGAACTGGTGGTGCGGGCCGACCTGGCGCCGGCGACCGTCACGCTGGCCCCGGTCGGCTGGTCGAAGCCGCCCGGCCCGAAGGCATCGGCGGAGGTGACGGTCGACTTCGTGGGCGACCGCCCGGTCCGCCTGCGCGGCATGCGCGCATCGGGTCCGGGCCTGGCGTTCGAAGGCACGGCCGACCTGTCCGACCCGGCCTGGTCGCTGGAGATCGTGCGCGGGACCCTGGGTCGGACCCAGCTTGCCGGCCGGGTCCGTCCGCTCGGCACGGGGTACGAGGCCAACCTGCGCGGCCCGATGCTGGATCTGAGCCGGCTCATCGAAGGCGGCGCCGCCGACCTCGGCTCCGGCGGCGGTGATCCTAAGCCGATCCGGCTCGATGCGCGCTTCGACCGTGTGCTGCTGGGGGAGGGGCGGTCACTCGACGCGGTCGCCGTCACCCTCGACCTCGACGGCAAGGGCGCACGCCGCGGGCGCCTGGAGGGACGGCTGGCGAATGGCGGCCAGGTCGCGGTCGGCATCGCCCCCGGCGCCGACGGGCGCGAGCGGGTGGAGGCGCGGACCAACGACCTGGGTGCGCTGCTGCTGGCGGTGGATGGCCGCGACACCTTTCGCGGCGGCACGCTGCGCCTCGACGGGGTGATCGCCGATGTCGGCGGCAAGGAGGTCATCAGCGGCACCGTGCGCGGGGCCGACTACCGCCTGGTGCGGGCCCCGACCGTGACCAAGTTGCTGAGCGTGCTGTCGCTGACCTCCATGGTCAGCCTGCTCCAGGGCGAGGGCCTGCCCTTCACCGAGCTGCGCTTCGACTTCGTGTATGCGAGCGGCCGGATCGACCTGCGCCAGGGGCGGGCCTATGGCGGGGCGATTGGCGGCACCTTCGAGGGCCTGGTCGACACCAATGCCCGAACCCTCGATATCGAGGGCACCGTGGTGCCCGCCTTCACGCTGAACAACCTGCTGGGCAACATCCCGATCCTGGGAACGTTGCTGGCCGGCGGCAAGGATGAGGGCGTCTTCGCCGCCAACTTCCGCGTCGCCGGCCCGCTCGACGACCCTGGCGTCTCGGTCAATCCGCTGAGCGCGCTGGCGCCCGGCATCCTGCGGAAGCTGTTCCCGTTCCTGGAGGCCGGCGACCCGCGCAATAACGGGGTGGCACCCGGCTTCCGGCCCAGCAACTGAGGCCCGGGTTCGCCTTCGGCGTCAGCCGCCCTCGCGCTTGACGCCGACGCGCGACGCCAGCGACGCCTCCAGGAAGGCATCGATGTCGCCGTCCAGCACGGCATCGACGTTGGAGGTCTCCACGTTGGTGCGCAGGTCCTTCACCATCTGGTAGGGCTGCAGCACGTAGGACCGGATCTGGTGGCCCCAGCCGATCTCGGTCTTCAGTGCGTTCTCGGCTGCGGTCGCGGCCTCGCGCTTCTGCAATTCCGCCTCGTAGAGGCGCGACCGCAGCATGTCCATCGCCATGGCGCGGTTGCGATGCTGCGAGCGGTCGACCTGGCAGGCGACGATGATGCCGCTTGGGATATGGGTGATGCGGATGGCGCTTTCCGTCTTGTTGACGTGCTGGCCGCCGGCACCCGAGGCCCGGTAGGTGTCGACCTTCAGGTCCTTGTCGTCGATCTGGATGTCGATCTTGTCGTCGACCACCGGAAACACCCAGCCGGACGCGAAGCTGGTATGCCGGCGCGCGGCACTGTCGTAGGGCGAGATGCGCACCAGGCGGTGGACGCCGCTCTCGGTCTTCAGCCAGCCATAGGCGTTGGGGCCTTCGATGCGCACGGTCGCGGACTTGATGCCGGCCTGCTCGCCCTGGCTCGCCTCCAGCCACTCCACCTTGTAGCCATGGTGCTCGGCCCAGCGCACATACATGCGCAGCAGCATCTCGGCCCAATCCTGCGATTCGGTGCCCCCGGCGCCGGCATGGATCTCGATATAGGCGTCGTTGTGGTCGGCCTCGCCGCTGAGCAGGGTGGCCAGCTCCGCCTTGGCGGCGCGCTGCTTCAGCACCTGCAAGGCGGCCTCGCCCTCGGCCACCGTATCGCGGTCGTCTTCCAGCTCGCCCAGCTCGATCAGGGTGACGGCATCGTCGAGCTGGCGTTCGATGTCGCGGATTTCGCTGACGGCACTGGTGAGCTGCGTGCGCTCGCGCATCAACCCCTGGGCGCGCGCCGAATCATTCCACAGGTCGGGGTTTTCGACGAGGGAATCGAGCTCGGCCACGCGCCGGAGTGCCTGATCCCAGTCAAAGATGCCTCCTCAGCAGGCCGAGCGATCCTTGGACCGCCTCGACATCTGCTTGCACTTCCGCGCGCATGCGCTGGTTTCCTTCGTTCGTCCGGATGACGGCCGCCTATATAGCGAGCCCGGTCAATAGATGCCACTCGGCGTGGACACCGGCGCGATCGACCGCGGGCCGGAGGCGGCATTGGGGTCGAACATGCCGCTGCCGCCCGACAGGTAGGCCGGGCCGTCGAACGTGGGCTCGGTGCCGGGCTTGAAGAATTCCATGATGCTGTTGGAGTCGCCGGCGCTGGCGAGCGCGCCGGTGGTGCGGTCGATGCGCACCATGCGCAGGCCGGGCGGCACCCGGAACGGCACCGCGGGCGTGTTCTTCAGCGCGCGCTCCATGAAGTTCATGAAGATCGGCGCCGCCGTCGCCCCGCCCTGCTCGCCGGGCCCCAGCGTCCGCGGCCGGTCGAAGCCGACATAGGTCGCGACCACGAGGTCGGGCGAGAAGCCGACGAACCAGGCGTCGAGCACGTCGTTGGTGGTGCCGGTCTTGCCGCCGATCGGCCGGCGCAGGGCGGCCACGCGTCCGGCGGTGCCGCGCAGCACCACCCCTTCCAGCATCGACACCATCTGGTAGGCGGATTGCGGGTCGGTGACCTGGGGCCGGTGGTCGGTCAAGGTGGGTGGGGCCTCGCCGGTCCAGCTTTCGGCTGCGCACTCCTGGCACTCGCGCATGTCGTTGCGGAAGATCGTCTTGCCCTCGCGGTCCTGCACGCGGTCGATGATGGCGGGCGTTACCTTCTTGCCGCCGTTCACCAGCATGGCGTAGGCCGCGGCCATGCGCAGCAGGGTGGTCTCGCCGGCGCCGAGCGACATGGCAAGCACCGGGTTCATGTCGTCGAAGATGCCGAAGCGGTGGGCCACGTCGGCGACCTTCTTCATGCCGATCCGTTCGGCCAGGCGCACGGTCATCAGGTTGCGCGAGCGCTCGATGCCGACCCGCATCGGCATCGGGCCGAGGAAGCGGCCGTCGGCGTTGGCGGGGCGCCAGCGCTCCTGGCCGCCGCCAGGATCGAAGACGAAGGGGCTGTCCTGGATGATGGTGTTGGGCGGCATCCCGCTTTCGAGCGCGGCCAGATAGACGAACGGCTTGAAGGCCGAGCCCGGCTGGCGCTGTGCCTGGGTCGCCCGGTTGAACTGCGAGCCTTCGAAGCTGAAGCCGCCGACCATGGCCAGGACGCGGCCGGTATGCGGGTCGAGCGCCACCATCCCGCCGGACACGTCGGGGATCTGGCGCAAGGTATAGCGGTCGGTCTCGACCGGCTCCGGAGCGGCGGCGCGTCCGCGCCCCGACCGGCTGGGGGCCTGGGTGGCAGCGTGGGCGCGCTCGACCGCGATGACATCGCCGACCGCCAGCACGTCCGACACCGCGCGCACCGCAGCACCCAGCCGCTGGTCCTCCTTGTTCTCCCGCGCCCAGCGCACCTCGTCCAGCGGGATGCGCCCGCGGGTGCCGTCGCCGAGACCGATCCGGGCCTCGCCGGCCGACACCGACAGCACCACCGCCAGCGACCAGGGCGCGAGGCCGGGCGGGGCGTGCTCGGCGGCCAGCCGCTCCTTCCAGTCGCCCAATTTGCTATCCGGGGCCTTGCCGCCGGATGCCTTGCCGTCGATCGCGATCCGGGCGATCGGGCCGCGCCAGCCATGGCGGCGGTCATAGGCGACCAGCCCTTCGCGGAAGGCAGCCTCGGCATGGGTCTGCATCACCGGGTCGAGGGTGGCGCGGACGCTGAGGCCGCCGCGATAGACCGCCTTCTCACCGAACTGGCGCATCAATTCGCGCCGCACCTCTTCGGCGAAGACATCGGCGCGGAAGGTCTCGGCCTCGGTGCGCGAGCGGATCTCGATCGGGCTGGCGATGGCGGTGGCGGCTTCCTCGCGGGTCACGACACCGTCCTCGGCCATCCGCTCGATGACATAGTCGCGGCGCGCCTTGGCCGCCTCCGGCCGGCGCAGCGGATGGTAGTTGTTGGGCGCCTTCGGCAAGGCGGCAAGATAGGCCGCCTCGGCCACCGTCAGTTCCGCCAGCGGACGATTGAAATAGTTCAGGGCGGCGGCCGCCACGCCGTAGGAATTGAAGCCGAGATAGATTTCGTTCAGATATAATTCGAGGATGCGGTCCTTGGTGAACGCCTGCTCGATGCGATAGGCCAACACCGCTTCCTTGATCTTGCGCTCGAACGAGACCTCGTTGGTGAGCAGGAAATTCTTCGCTACCTGTTGGGTGATGGTGGAGGCACCGATCGGCCGCTTGTTGCTGCCGATCGCCAGCGCGTTCTGGATCGCGGCCCGGATGATGCCCTGCAGGTCGATGCCGGGGTGGGAGTAGAAGTTCTTGTCCTCGGCCGAGAGGAAGGCCGAGATCACCAGCTTGGGGATCGCCGCGATCGGGACGAAGACGCGGTTCTCGACCGCGTACTCCGCCAGCAGGCGGCCGTCGCCGGCCTGCACCCGGGTGACCATCGGCGGCTCGTAGGCCGCCAGTTGCTGGTAGTCCGGCAGGTCGTGGGTATAGTGACTGAATACGAGGTAGGCCGCGCCGGCGGCGATGACGCCAAGGGCCAGGACGGCAAATACGAGCAGGCGGGCGATCCGGAGCATGGCGCGTTTGGAAACTCTTCCGTTAGGCAACTAGGCGCGAAGAAAGCGTGCCGCGACAATGCGGCAGATCGGCGGCAGGTTCCCTCGGGCGCGCCTGTATAGCCCCACCGAATGACCGGTTGTGAATCTTACGGGCCGGCTGTATTCTCTCTGTTGCGAAAAAGTCGCAGTCCGCCGACTGGCCGGGAGTGTCCGGCCGCGGCGCCCGCGCGCTGGCGTTCCGCTTTTGGCCGATGGCCGGCGGCGACCGTTATGCGGGCCGTGGATCGCTGCGATGACCGTCCGAAACCAAGAAGCCGCCGACCGATGTGTTCGGCCGGCCTGCAAGAAGGGAGCCCCGCCATGACCTGCAAGTGCGTGTCGTTCGGCGTGGTGGCCCCCGGCAGCCCCAGCTTCGACAATCTCGGCGCCCTCCGGTCCGTCATTCGCGCGGATCGGCCGAGGCGCTGCGCGGAGTTCACGCCGTATGGCAAAGCGCATGCTCATCGATGCCACCCATCCCGAAGAGACGCGGGTGGTCATCCTCTCCGGTAGCCGTCTGGAAGAGTTCGATTTCGAGACGTCCACCAAGAAACAAGTCAAAGGAAACATCTACCTCGCCAAGGTCACCCGCGTAGAGCCGTCGCTTCAGGCGGCTTTCGTTGAATATGGCGGCAACCGGCATGGCTTCCTCGCCTTCAGCGAGATCCATCCGGATTACTACCGGATCCCCGTCGCCGATCGGGAGGCGTTGCTCGCCGAGCATGCCGCCGAAGACGATGACGACGAGGAGTTCGAGGCCGAGCCGCGGCGGCGCTCGCGCCGGCCGCGTCGCGGCGGGCGTGGCGACCAGGGCCGCGAGGCCGAGGCGCATGCCCAGGATGGCGAACGCCCCGAGGGGCAAGCCTATTCCGAAGGCCATGCTTATTCCGAGGACGGGGAATCCTCGGAAGGCGAATCCGCGGACGACAGGGGCGACCACGGCCAGTCCGACGAAGGCGGGTCGGATGCGGCGGCATGGGACCATCGCCCGGTATCGGGCGAGGGCGACCGGCCCCCAGACGTGGCGCCGGCCAGCGGGGCCGCCAGCCAGGGTTGGCCCGTTGCCCACGAGCCGGCGGCCCATGAGGATGCCGCCCACGAGGATGCCGCCGGGACGCGCGGCAATGGCGCCGATGCGGGATCGGACGGCGATGCGCCCACGGCCGTTCCGCCCCGCCCGGCGATCGCGACCGACGAGGGCCTGTACGTCGCGAGCCTGCGCTCCGAGCCGGTCACCGGCGAAGCGGGGACGGCGGACGCGGCCGGGGACCACGCGCCGGAGGTCGATCGCGAATCCCACGAGGGCGACGGCGGGGAGCCGGCGCCCGCGCAGACGGCGGAGGAAGAGGCCGAGCGGGTCGAGGCGGCAGCTGCCATCGAGACCCTGGGCGGCGACGAACTGGAGGATGTGCGACGCCGGCGCCAGCGCAGCACCCGCCAGTACAAGATCCAGGAGGTCGTGAAGCGCCGGCAGATCCTGCTGGTGCAGGTGACCAAGGAGGAGCGCGGCAACAAGGGTGCGGCGCTGACCACCTACCTGTCGCTGGCCGGCCGCTATTGCGTGCTGATGCCCAACGCCGGGCGCAGCGGCGGCGGCGTTTCGCGCAAGATCGTCAACCCGGTCGACCGGCGCCGCCTGAAGTCGCTGATCGAGGAGATGCAGCTTCCCGACGGCATGTCGGTGATCGTGCGCACGGCCGGCAGCGAGCGCAGCCGGGCCGAGATCAAGCGCGACCTCGAATACCTGCTGCGGCTGTGGGACGAGATCCGCGAGCTCACCATGCAGTCGACCGCGCCCGCCCTCGTCTATGAGGAGGGCAAGCTGATCAAGCGGGCGATCCGCGACGTCTATTCCCGCGACATCGACGAGATCCTGGTGGAAGGCGAGGACGCCTACCGCGAAGCCAAGGATTTCATGCGGATGCTGATGCCGAGCCACGCCAAGCGGGTGCAGCCGTACCGCGACCCCGGCGTGCCGCTGTTCAACCGCTTCCAGATCGACCAGCAGATCGACGCGATCCACAGCCCGGTCGTCCAGCTGAAGTCCGGCGGCTACATCGTCATCAACCCGACCGAGGCGCTGGTCGCCATCGACGTGAACTCCGGCCGCTCGACGCGGGAGCGCAACATCGAGGAGACCGCCTACCGCACCAACCTCGAGGCCGCCGACGAGATCGCCCGCCAGCTGCGCCTGCGCGACCTGGCCGGGCTGATCGTCATCGACTTCATCGACATGGAGGAGGGGCGCAATCAGCACGCCGTGGAACGGCGGCTGAAGGAGGCGATGAAGGCCGACCGCGCCCGCATCCAGATCGGGCGCATCAGCCCCTTCGGCCTGCTGGAACTGTCCCGCCAGCGCCTGCGCCCGAGTTTCCTGGAGACCTCGACCCAGCCTTGCCCGCATTGCGGTGCGACCGGGCATATCCGTTCGACCGAATCGACCGCGCTGCATGTCCTGCGTGCGATCGAGGAAGAGGGGCTGCGCCGCCGCAGCGCGGAAATCCGCATCACGGTGCCGACCTCGGTCGCCCTCTATATCCTCAACCAGAAGCGCGCCACGCTTTCCGACATCGAGCGGCGCTACGCGTTCGAGGTGTTCATCGATCGCGACGACGAGCTGATCCCGCCCGACTACCGGCTGGAGCGGCTGCGCGTACGGCCGGCGAGCGAAGCGCCGCCGTTGCCGGCGCCGCTGCCGATCGAGCCGGAGGATGACGACCTCGACATCGTCGAGGACGACGCCGACGCCGACGAGGATGAGGCCGAGGACGCCGTGGCCGAGGCCGGCATCCCGGCGCCCGAGGGCGGCGAGCCCACGGGCGAGGAGGACGAGGAAGGCCGCCCGCGCCGCCGCCGCCGTCGCCGCCGGCGCGACGATCGCCGGGAAGGGGACGAGCGCCGCGAAGGCGAAGAGCACCATGAGGGCGACGAACGGCCGGCTGCGGAGGGTGGCGAAGCTGCCGTTCCGCTGGCCGCCGAAGGCGATGCCGCCACGGATGCCGCGACGGACTCCAACGGCGAGGGCGACGAGGATGATGAGGGAGCCGAAGCCGGCCCCGACGCGTCCGGCCCGGATTCCGGTGGCGACGACGAGGACCAGCAGGCCCGCCGCCGTCGGCGGCGCGGTCGCCGCGGTGGTCGCCGGCGTACCCGCCGCGAGGATGAGAGCCTGCCCGGCAGCGAGCAGGCGCCGGCCGAAGCCGGGTCGGAGGATGCATCGCCACCGCCCGCCGCGGTGCCGGTCGAGCCACCTCCGCCGCCGCGCCCGGTGATCTATCCGTCGCTCAATACCCGCGACGCGGTGGAAGCGCTCTTCGAGGCCCTCGAGGTCGACCAGGAACGCCCCAAGCCACGCCCGTCGCCCGCGGATGCGGCTGAGGCATCGACCGCATCGGCCGCCATGGCCGACGTCGCGGCGACCGAGACCCCGGCGCAACCCGTCGAAGCCACCCCACCGGAAGCCCAGTTGGTGGAAGCTCAGCCGGTGGAAGCCGAGCGGGTGGAAGCCCAGCCGGTGGAAGCCCAGCCGGTGGCGGAGATGGTCCAGCCGGTCGCGCCCGCAGCCGTGGAACCGGCTGCGCCCGAGGCGCCGCCGGCGGTAGTGGTCGAGCGTGCGCCCGAGCCGGCTCCGGCCGAGCCCGCGCCGGTCGCGGCCAGTCCGCGGGAGGCAACGCCCGAGGCGGCCCCCGCACCGGAACCGACCCCCGCATCGGAGCCGGCCGTCGCGCCGGAGCCGGCCCCCGTACCGGAACCGGTAATGGCCGAACCCGAGCCGCAGCGGTCGCCGCGAAAGGGATGGTGGCAGCGCCTCGTGGAAACGCGCTGACATCGGATACAAGGCAACTTCAGCGCCCCGCCCGTCGCGAGACGGGCGGGGCGTTCGCTTGGTGCGCCCAGCATGGGCGCACTCTTGTGGGTGGAAGTCCCACCGTAAGCTG
>CAZQOA010000134.1:0-11543 GCA_964594715.1 uncultured Rhizobiaceae bacterium
CCCAGGGTGCCGTGCTCATCGCCACCTTCAACAACATCACGGCCGTCAACCAGCTGGCCCAGTTCGACGAGGGCCCGACCGGCGGCAACTCGGGCGACTTCGTCATCATCTGATCCGACGAGGCAGCCTACGCGACCGGGCCGGGGGAGAAATCCCTCGGCCCTTTCTTTGCCTGGGCGGTAAATCCGCGCGCCGCGCTTGGGGCCGGTGGCCGGGTATGATAGACGGCCGCCATGACAGGTGGCCGCCATGACCGGTGAAACGCCTGGAGCCGATGTCCGTCCGCCGGGCCAGCGGGCGGACGACGGTTCCGTTCCGGCAGCATCCCCCCATTCCGCCGACCGCCACTCGCCGGACGTCCTTGCCGACCGCGCCGCCGCCGCCCTGACGGCAGGGCAACTGGATGCGGCGATCGACGGCTATGGCGAACTGCTCCGCCTCGCGCCGGACCGCGCCGACCTGTGGCATCGCATGGGTATCGCCCGGTCGCGCAAGCACGGGATGAACGTGGCGGCCGGCGACATGGCGACCCTGGCAAGGGGGGCGGGGCGGGGTGCTGGGTATCAGGTGGCGGCCCGGATGGCCGCGCAGGCGGGGCAGGTCGGGGTGGCGCTGGAGCTCGCCCGGGCCGCGGTCGCGGCCGGCGGCGAGGATGCGGGCTCGATCCTGCTCCTCTGCCGTCTCCATCGCACCGCCGGGCAGCCGGCCGCGTCCGCCGACCTGGCGCGTTCGGCGTTGGGGCGCGGCATCGGCGGTGACAAGCTCCGCCTCGTCCTGGCCGGAGCACTCCTCGACGCCGGCGACGCGGCCGGCGCGCTCGATGCGGTGGCGCCGGTGGTTTCCGCCGCGCCGGGGCATGAGACGGCGCGGACCCTGGAAGGCGACGCATTGCAACGGCTGGGCGACACCCGCCGCGAGGAGGCGGCGCTGCGTGCCTGGATGGCCGCCGACCCGGATGGCGACCGCGGGTCGCTGCGCCTGGTCAACCTGCTGGTCAATGACAACCGCGCCGGTGAAGCCTGGCCGGTCATCGACCGCCTGTTGAAGGCGCGACCTGCCGATGGGCGGTTCCAGACCCTGGGCGCCATGGTGCTGGTGGCGCTCGACAAGGAACGCCGGGCTCGCCCGCTGGCGGAGCGGGGGGCGGCACTGCTGCCGGAATCCGCCGAGGCACAGGTCGCGCTCGCCACCGTCCTCAATCGCCTCGGCGACTATGCCGCCGCCGAGGCGCCGGCCCGGCGCGCGACGGAACTGGCGCCGGGCCTGGTCACCGCCCACAACCTCCTCACCATCGCGCTGCGACGCCAGAACCGCCTCGACGAGGCGGAGGCGGCGTCGGCCCGCGCCGTCCGGCTGGCGCCGGACGATCCCGACGTCCTCGCCAATTTGGCGACCTTGCATTGGACCAGGGAACGCCATGCGCAATCGGTCCCGGCCTTCGATCGGGCCCTGGCCCTGCGGCCGGACGACGCAGAAATGCACTACAACCGCGCGCTTGCCCATCTCGCGGTCGGGGATCTCGATCGCGCCTGGGCCGACTTCGCCTGGCGGTGGAAGCAGCGGAAGTTCAAGCCCCGGCCCTTCCCCCAGCCATGGTGGGACGGCAGCCGGCCGGCGGGGCGCATCCTGGCATGGGGCGAGCAGGGGATCGGCGACGAGGTGCTGGCGGCCGGGATGCTGGGGGACCTGGCCGGCCGCGCACCGGCCGGTATCGTGCTGGAATGCGACCGCCGCTTCGTGCCGCTGATCCGCCGCTCCTTCCCCGACATCGTCGCGGTCCCGAGGTCGGATCCGGCCGCGCCGGAAACGGCGGCACCCGACATCGTGGCGCAGGTTCCGGTGGGCGACCTGCATCTCCACCTCCGTCGCCGCCGCGGCGATTTCCGGCCGCATTCCGGCTACTTGCGGGCCGATCCCGCGCAGACGGCGCAGCTGCGCCGACGCTACAAGGCCGCCGGCGGGGGGGCGGGCGGGCCGCTGCTGGTCGGCATCTCGTGGCAGAGCACCAACCCCAGGCTCGGCGTCGGCAAGTCCCTCGGCCTGGCGGAATGGACCCCCATCCTGCAGGCGCCCGGCGTGACCTTCGTCAGCCTGCAATATGGCGACGTGGCGCGCGAGGCGGCCGCGGCGGCCGATGCCACCGGCGCCCGCATCCTGGTCGATCCGGAAATCGACTCTCTGGTCGATATCGATGGCTTCGCCGCCCAGGTGGCGGCGATGGACCTCGTCGTCACCGTCAGCAACACCGCCGTCCATTTCGCCGGTGCGCTGAACCGTCCGGCCTGGCTGATGCTGCCGCGGGGAAACGGCTTGCTCTGGTACTGGTTGATGTGTCAGGGAGAGGCCTGCCCCTGGTATCCGTCGATTCGAGTATTCCGGCAGGATCGCGAAGGGGACTGGTCGGGTATGGTCGAACGGCTCGCCCGCACACTCCGAGAGCGCGCAGGGCAGTGACCCCGCCCCCCTGACGAATGCTGTCGATCGGATCGACGCTACTATAGTATTGATGCCAAGGGGCGCCGCCTGGGCAGATAGAAGGTTCGATGAGCCAACAGCTTAATTCCGTGCGGGCCCTCCTGCGCGCCTGCCGACCGGAATTGGTGACGGTCGGCTTTATCACTTTCTTCATCAACATGTTGATGCTCACGCTGCCGCTATACACGCTGCAGATGTTCTCGCGCGTGTTCGCGAGCGGCAGCATGTCGACCCTGGTGCTGCTCACCGTGGTCGCGGTCTTCGCGATGATCGTGATGGGCATCCTCTATTTCGTGCGGTCGCGCGTCACCAACGAGATGAGCAACAAGATCGACGCGATGCTGGGCGAGAACCTGCTTCGCCTGTCGATCAAGAACGGCCTGCTCAACAACACGGCGCGCGACGCGCAGGGCCTGCGCGACCTGGCCCAGGTGCGGAACTTCCTGGCCGGCGGCGAGCTGCCCAACCTCTTCGACACCCCCTGGGTGCCGATGTATCTCTTCATCATCTGGGTCTTCGACCCGCTGCTGGGCTATGTGGCCATCGCCGGCGCGATCCTGATGATCGCCTTCGCGATCGCCAACGAGGTCCTCTCCCGTCGCCCCTTGCGGATCTACAACACCGCCAGCGTGCTTGCGACGCAGGAGGCGGAATCGATGGTGAAGAACGCCGAAGCCATCGAATCCATGGGCATGATGAAGGGCGTCGTGCGCCAGTGGCGCAAGATGCAGAGCGTCGTGCTGTCGTCCAACAGCCGCTCGAACAAGGTCAGCAGCTTCATCAGCACGACCTCGCGCACGGTGCGCCTGCTGGTCCAGATCTCGGTCACCGCCGTCGGCGCCTACCAGGTGGTGAACCACTCGATCAGCCCCGGTGCCTTCGTCGTCGCCAACATCCTGATGGCCCGCGCGCTCGCTCCGGTCGATGCCGCCATCGGCACCTGGCGCAGCGTGGTCGCCTTCCTGTCCGCCGCGCGCCGGCTGGATGCGCTGATGCAGGACCTGCCGCGCATGCAGGCGAGCTCGATGTCGCTGCCGGCGCCCAAGGGCCGCATTGCCGTCGACCGCCTGGTCTTCCGCCATCGCGTCGGCGGCGGTATGGCCCCCGCGATCCTCAAGGGGGTCAGCTTCGCGATCGAGGCGGGCGAGGCACTGGGCATCGTCGGGCCCAGCGGGTCGGGCAAGTCGACGCTGGTCAAATGCATCGTCGGCGTGTGGCGGCCCTTCAGCGGCACCGTGCGCCTCGACGGCGCCGACGTGGCGCAGTGGGATTCCGAGGATCTCGGCCAGTATGTCGGCTACCTGCCGCAGGACGTCGACCTGTTCAATGCGTCGATCCGCGACAACATCTCGCGGTTCCAGGACGCCGATCCCAAGGATATCGTCGCCGCGGCCCAGATGGCCGGCGTCCATGACCTGATCCTGCGCATGCCGAACGGCTACGAGACCAAGATCGGCACCAGCAACTACATCCTCTCCGGCGGCCAGCGGCAACGCATCGGCCTCGCCCGGGCGCTGTTCGGCAACCCCAAGATGCTTGTTCTGGACGAGCCCAATGCCAACCTTGACACGGAGGGCGAGGCCGCCCTGCGGCAGGCGCTCATCCATTGCAAGGAAAAGGGGGTGACGGTCATCGTGATCGCACACCGGCCAAGTATTCTCTCGAACGTCGACAAGATGCTCTTCATGCGCGACGGCCAGGTGGAGCTGTTCGGCCCGCCGGCCGAAGTCATGGCCCGCCTTGCCCCGCCCGGCGGTGCCGGGCGGCCGCGGGTCGTCTCGGCCCAGGCCGGCGGCGGCGCCATCGAGCGCCGCGCCAAACCCGGCCCGGGCCCCGGCCCCGAGGCGGTGACCCCATGAGCGACACCGGCAACCTTCCTGCCAAGAAGGGCGAGAATTCGGTCGCCGAGGCGGTCCTCGCCGATGCGGCGATCCAGCCGGACGAAGAGGATAATCTTTATAACCTGAAGACCATCCGGGCCTCGATCCGGCGTTGGACGATCGTCGGGATCGTCACCATCCTGACCTTCTTCGGCGGTTTCCTCGGCTGGGCGGCGGTGGCCGACCTGGACAGCGCGTCGGTCGCGCCCGGCACCGTCGGCGTCTTCCTCAACCGGCAGGCCGTCCAGCATCTGGAAGGCGGTATCGTGCGCGAGATCAAGGCGCGCGACGGCGACATCGTGAAGGCGGGCGATGTCGTCCTGCGCCTCGACAACACCCAGGCGCTGGCCAACCTCCAGATCAACCAGAAGCGCTATCGCGCCTTGCAGGCGGCGGAAGCGCGCCTGCTGGCGGAGCGCGACGATCGCTCGACCATCGCCTTCCCCGCCGACCTGGTGGCAGAGGCGGTGAAGGATGCGGAGACGAAGGAGATCATCGACGCCCAGGTCAACGTCTTCCAGGCACGGCGGGCATCGACCAAGGGCCAGGAAGGCATCCTGCGCCAGCGCATGATCCAGTCGAAGGAACAGATCGGCGGCTTCGAGGCCCAGCAGCGCGCGCGCGGCGACCAGATCCGCCTCATCAACGAGGAGGTCTCGACCGTGCAGAAGTTGCTGGAGACCGGCAATGCGCTGCGGCCGCGCCTGCTGGCCCTGCAACGCGCCCGGTCGGAGCTGGAAGGCCAGCGCGGCGACCTCGTCGCCAACATCGCCCGCGTCAAGCAGGTGATCGGCGAGTCCGAGCTGCAGATCCTCAATATCACGACGGAGATGCAGCGCACCGTCACCCAGGAGCTGCGCGACACCCAGACCCAGCTCCTCGACACGGCCGAACGGATGCGGGTCGCGGCCGATGTCCTGCGCCGCACCGAGGTGGTGTCGCCGGCCGATGGCGAGATCGTCAACCTGAAGTACTTCGCCGTCGGCGCGGTGGTGCGCCCGGGCGACACGATCATGGAGATCGTGCCGACCAACGACATCCGCATCATCGAGGTGAAGGTGAACCCGAACGACATCGACACGGTGCGCGTCGGGGCGACCGCCCGGGTCCGGCTCACCGCCTTCAACCAGCGCGTCACGCCGCAGATCGACGGCAAGGTGATCCAGGTCTCGGCCGACGCCATCGTCGATCCGCAGACCGGCATCCCCAGCTACCACGCGCGGATCGCGGTCCCGGCGGAGGCGCTGCGCGCGGCCGATCTGGAACCCTCGCAGCTGCTGCCGGGCATGCCGGCGTCGGCGATGATCTGGACCGGTCAGCGGACGGCGCTGGAGTATTTCATGCAGCCCTTCATGGTGGCCTTCCGCACCGCCCTCCGCGAGGACTGATCCCGCGGGGTCGAAACGGCTCGCCCGCGGTCCCCTGCGAGGGGCCGCGGGCGAGTTGCCGTTCACAAGGCGGGCGGCTTCTCGCCCGGCGGGATGCGGCCGGCGGCGAGGTCCTTCAGCAGCGCGATGTGCCGCGCCATGCAGTGCTTCAGCTGGTAGGAATCGAGCACCGTCTGGCGGGCCGCCCGGCGGATGTGGGCCATGCCGTCGGGATGGTTCAGCACCTCCTCGACGCGCTCGGCGATCTCCGCATCGTCGAAGAAATCGGCCATCAGCCCGTTCTGCCGGTCGATCAGCACCTCCTCCACCGGCGGGGTACGCGACCCGATGATGGCGCAGCCCGTCGACATCGCCTCCAGGAACGACCAGGACAGCACGAAGGGGTAGGTCAGGTAGACGTGCGCGCGCGAGACCTGCAGCACCTTGAGGAAGGTGGGGTAGGGCACCTGGCCCAGGAAATGGACCCGGTCGGGGTCGATCTTCACCTGTTTCAGCAGCTCTTCGCGGTAGGTCTTCTTGTCCGGCAGCGGCGAGCCATAGCTGACGCCGTCGCCACCGACGATGACGAACTGGGCGTTGGGCCGGCTTTTGCACAGCCGCTCCAGCACCTTCATGTAGACCGGAAAGCCGCGATAGGGCTCCAGGTTGCGCGAGACGTAGGTGACGACCTCGTCCCCCTTGCGCAGCACCTTACCGTTGGGGAGCGGCAGCTCCGCGTCGTCGATCGGCGCGCAGACCTCGGCATTGATGCCGTCATGGATGACCGAGATCTTGGAGCGCAGTTCGGGTGGGTTCTGCTGCCACTGCCACTTGGTCGGCGCGATCGCCCAGTCGCAGGCGACGAGGCTCAGCAGGTTGTTGGCGTTCTTCGCCCGGATGCGGCAGATGCGGTCGAGGTCCATCTTCTGCCCCGGCTCGAAATGGACGTCGGAGCCGAACGCGTTGTAGTAGAACTCGGTGTAGTTCAGCAGCTTGCTGTCGGGGAACACGTCCTTGATGAACAGGCCTTCACCCCAGCCGGGATGGCAGTAGATGACGTCCGGGGTGAAGCCCTTCGCCTTGACGGAGACCGCGGCGCGGGCAGCCGCCTGGCCGTACAGGACCTGCTCCTCGTAGGGCTTGACGTAGGGATGGATCTTCTCGGTGACCTGCCGGGCGAGCTTGTATTCCGCCTTCTTCACGCCGGCCAGGTTGGGCTTCCCCTCGCGGGTGATGTACCAGACCTCGTTCTGCGGATCGGCAGCCAGCCGCGGGGCCAGGTACTTGAATTGGGCTGGACAGTTCTGGTGGATGAACAGGATGCGCATCGGCGATCACGACCGGCATGAAAAGAGGAACGGCCCGGCGAGAATCGCCCGGTCGGTGGCCGCGAAGTGCGGCCCGAGTTTGGTATCGGGCGGAAGCAGGAGCCTCTGATGGCGGTCAGGATCCGTTTTACGCCATTCCCACCGGCGCCGCGGCGTCGGCGGGTGCTATTCACGATTGCGCATTACTACGCCGCGTCCCGCGACGGCAAGTACGGTTCGACGCGGGCGTCGGCGCGCGCGGGGCGGCGGGACGCACTGGCACGCACGATCGCCGGCCTGCACGCGACCGTGGCTCAGCCCCAGGCCCTGGTGGACGGGCCGCGCCACGGCTTCGCCGCGGCCAATGATGGCGATGCGACCGAGGTGGACGTGGTGGTCTGCACCACCGGCGAGGACCATCTGGTGGGTGACCTCGACCTGCCCGCCGGCTCCTTCCGCCATCATCGGACCACGGCCCAGCCGCAGTTCCTCGGCTACGAGTGCCATGCGGTGCTGCGCGACCAGCTGCCGGCCCATGACTGGTTCTGCTATCTCGAGGACGATATCGCCATCGAGGACCCGCTCTTCTTCAACAAGCTCGACTGGTTCGCCGGCTGGGCCGGCGACGACAGCGTCCTCCAGCCCAACCGCTTCGAGACCAGCGACGAGGGACCGGTGCGCCGCCTCTACATCGACGGCGAGCCGGTGACGCCGGACCGCGTCGGCTACATCCCGGACCTGTCGGAGCGGCAATGGATATCGGCCGAGACCCTGGGGCGCCAGATGTGGTTCGGCCGGGTGGTGAACGCGCATTCCGGTTGCTTCTTCCTGACCCGGTCGCAGATGGAGCGCTGGTCCGCCCAGCCTGATTTCCTGAGCCGGGAAACCGCCTTCGTCGGCCCCCTGGAGAGCGCGGCCACGCTTGGCCTCCTGCGCCATTTCCGGACCTACAAGCCGACCCGCTCCAACGCCGCCTTCCTGGAAGTTCGCCACCTGCACCGACGCTATCTGGGGGCGCTGCTGAACTTCGTTTGAGTTGCCGGCGCCCCCCGGATCAGCGCGACCGGCGCATGAACCAGGGCCGGCGCTGGTCGGCCCGGACGCGCTCGATCTCCTCGCGGGTGCGGCCGAGTTCGGTGGTCGCGGTGTTGAGGGCGGTCCACAGGCCCCGCAGCCACTCATTCATGGAGCCCTGGAGGGACTCGGCATAGGCGGCCAGGCGCTCGGTCTCGGTCGACAGGCGGGCCAGGTCCGGCACCGCCTGGTCGAGCCGATGCTCGACCGCGGCCATCCGTCCCTGCATCGCCGACAGGTGGGCATCGACGGCCGACAGGCGCTGGTCGACCTGGTCGAAGCGGTGGTCGCCCGCGTCCAGGCGCCGGCGCATCACGTCCAGGTCGCGGACGGTGGTGTCGAAGTATTTCGGCGTCGTCGCCGGGTTGTCGACATGGTCCTGCCCGGCCCATTCGTTGAGCACGCGCCGGGTCGGCACCGGCGGCAGGAAGCGATCCTCGAAGATGCCGGGCAGGGGCACCGCGCGCAGCGCCCGGTTCTCGCCCTTGTGGGCGATGAAGGTCTCGCGGTCGCCATAGCTCAGCACCGCCGGGTAGAGGCATTCGCTGACGGTGGCGAAGCCGGACCGGGCGATGGCGTTGACCAGCGACGGCTTGCTGAACCAGAAGGAGTAGGCGTTGTCGAGCGAGGCCCATTCGCGCTTCTCGCGGGTGGAAAGGTCGGCCCCGTCCTCATGCTCGCGCCGGCTGACCCCGAAATACTCCTCGCCGTCATGCTCGAAGCGTTCGGTGACGGTCTGGGCATAGTGGGTCTCGACGATGGCGAGGTCGTCGCACATGCCGGCCATGTTGCCCAGGATCTGGAACACGTCGGCCGCGTCCAGGTGATAGAGCAGCCCGCAATTGAGGATGATGTCGAAGCGGCCGAACTGCGCCTCCGTCACCAGGCGCGCGTCGCCCTGCTCGAAGCGGATATTGGCCAGCCCCAGCGTCTCCTGGGCAAAGCGCGCGCGGGCGAGCGGGTCGCTGCGGCCCTCGACTCCGACGACCTCGGCGCCGTGCAGCCCGAACTCGATCGAATAGAGCCCTTCGCTGCAGCCGAGGTCGAGCACGCGCAGCTGGTCGAGCGGTTTCCTCGCCATGCTGCCGATCAGCTCCAGCAGGTGCCGGGCCGTGTTCTCGGCGCCGACCACGCGCTCGCCGATGGTGTAGACGCCCTGGCCCAGATGGATGTTGTGCCCGACCCAGGGGCCGTGGGCGGCGGCGATGGCGTCGCGGCGACGGATCAGTTCGTCTCGGGTCATGCGCTGCTTTCTCCCGCCCGGGGGGCGGCCTTGGCCGGGGCCCCGACGGCGAAATCGGTGATGGTGACGTTGGCGGCGATGGAGATGCGCTCGCCCGCGCCGAAGAAGGGATGCACCGCGTGCTCCAGCCACGCCGGGAAGAGAATCATCAGGCCGGCTTCCGGCGGAATGGTGAGGGCGGCCCCGAAGGAGAAGCCGGGGGCGGCGGCAAAGGCCGCGGCCGGCCGCGGGTCGCGCAGTTCCAGCCGCCCACCCAGCGGCCGCGCCGGGTCGGGGGTGCCGGCGGCGACATAGTAGACCGCGGCCCAGTGGTTGCCGGGATGGGTGTGGACCTCGTTGTAGTGCCCGGCCTGGCTGACATTGGCCCAGGCCTGGGCGGTGAACGAGAGCCGGAACTCCTCCACGCCGGCGCGCCGTGCCGGCAGGCGCTGGACCGCACGCACCGCCTGCTCCAGCCAGCCGGCATAGGCTGCGACCTCTGGTCCGCCCCAGGACAGGAGGTCCGGGCGCGACTGCCACCCGCCGGAATTGCTGCGCGCCACCCCGGGATCGCGGCCGGCCCGCTCCAGGATCAGGCGGCGCAGCCCGTCATTGACCGCGGCCGCCCCCTCCGGCCGGAGGGTGACGACGGGCGTGCCGAAGAAGAGGGCCGTTTCGCGGTCGAGGGCGATGTCGAGGGTCATGCCAGGGTCATGATGGTGGGCCGGTTGCAGCAGCGGCGGTTTGTAGCAGCGCCGGCCCGGCGCCTCAACGCAACCGGCCCCGCCTCCTCAGCCCGGCGCCTCCGGCGGTCGCAGCGCGAAGAGGGCCACCGCGGCGGCGTTGGAGACGTTGAGGCTGCCGATCGGCCCGCTCGTGGGCAGCCGCACCAGGCGGTCGCAGCGCTCGCGGGTCAGCCGCCGGAGGCCGTCGCCCTCGGCACCAAGGGCGATCGCGACTCGCTCGCCCGGCCGGCCGGCGGCCAGGGCCTCGGGGCCTTCCTCGGCGAGGCCGAGGCAGACGAAGCCCGCTTCCTGCAGCTCGACGATGGTGCGTGCCAGGTTGACAACGCGCACCAGCGGCACCACTTCGACTGCCCCGGAGGCCGCCTTCGCCAGCGTGCCGGTGATCATTGGGGCGTGCCGGTCGGGCAAGATGACCGCATCGGCACCGAACGCTGCGGCCGAACGCAGCACCGCCCCGATATTGTGCGGATCGGTCACCTGGTCGAGCAGGACCACGGTCACCGCCCCTTCGGCTGGCATCGCGGCCAGCCAGTCGTCGAAGTCCGGCAGCGGCAGGGGATCGGCCAGGAGGGCCACCCCCTGGTGGACGCTGCCCGCCGGCAGCAGCCGGTCGAGGTCGACGCGGTCGACGCTTTCGACCGTCGGGCGACGGCCGGTGGGCAAGGCGGCCACCACTGCCTCCAGCGAGCCGGCGGCGTCGGTCAGCAACAGTTGCCGGCAGCGGCGCCGGTCATTGTGCAGTGCGGCCAGCACGGCATGGTGACCCCAGAGCCACGGGGCCGTGCCGGCGCCGTGGCTGGATTTCGGTCGCGGCGGCGCGCGGTAGGCCGGCCTGGCCGTGCTGCGGTTCGGCCCGCGGTCGGGGCCGGGCTCGGTCGGGGGCGGCGGGCGATGGCCGCCGGCCGCCGGTTCAGGCTTAGGGCGCCCTCCGGGCGTCGGGCCGGACTCCGGGCGCCCTCTGGGCGCGCGGTTGGGCGGGTTGGGGCGTCGATTGGGCCGGGGCGGCTTCATCGGCGGGGCAGCCGCGAGACGGCTGAACGGATAACGGCATTAGAGATTGACAATGGAACGAAAATTCCTTTAGTTCCGCGTTCCGTCGCGGCGGGGGAGCGATCTCCCGACGGCGGGAGGGGTGGCCGAGCGGTTAATGGCAGCAGACTGTAAATCTGCCGACTTCATTGTCTACGTAGGTTCGAATCCTACCCCCTCCACCACGCAACGGCAAAGGCGCAACGTGTCTGACGAATGCGCGGGTGTAGCTCAATGGTAGAGCTCCAGCCTTCCAAGCTGGCTACGTGGGTTCGATTCCCATCACCCGCTCCAGCCGTCGGTCGCGCGCTCGTGCCTGGGACAGGGACCGTTAACGCATACGTCTACCTTAGCCCGCCGGCTAGGCCCATGAAGGAACGATACACCGATGTCCAAGGCGAAATTTCAGCGGAACAAGCCGCATTGCAACATTGGGACGATTG
>CAZQOA010000135.1:0-11430 GCA_964594715.1 uncultured Rhizobiaceae bacterium
TATGAATCAGTGATCATTCCCTTTGGGAATCCTGAATGTCGATCCGGCCTAGGGCTTCGGGCCGCGCGTGGCGGCCTCATAGCGCGCCTTGTTCTCGGCGTTGGGCGGGTAGAGGCCGGGCAGCGCCGCCCCCTTCTCCACCTCCTCCATGATCCAGGCCTCCAACCGCTCCTGCTCGACCGCGCCTTTCATGACCTCGTCGAGGAAGGCGGCCGGGATCAGCACCGCACCGTCCTGATCGACCACCACCACGTCATCGGGGAAGACCGCGACGCCGCCGCAGCTGATCGGCTCCTGCCAGTTGACGAAGGTCAGGCCGGCGACCGACGGCGGCGCGGCCGCGCCCTGGCACCATACCGGCAGGCCGGTGCCGAGCACGCCCGCCAGGTCGCGGACCACGCCGTCCGTGACCAGCGCCGCGACGCCGCGCTTCTGCATGCGCGCGCACAGTATGTCGCCGAAGATGCCGGCATCGGTGATGCCCATGGCATCGACCACGGTGATGCAGCCTTCCGGCATCGCCTCGATGGCGGCCCGCGTCGAGCGCGGATTCGACCAGGATTCCGGGGTCGCCAGGTCCTCGCGCGCCGGCACGAAGCGCAGCGTGAAGGCCCGGCCGACGAGGCGCGGCTGGCCTTCGCGGATCGGCCGCGTGCCGCGCATCCAGACGTTGCGCAGCCCCTTCTTCAGCAGATAGGTGGTCAGCGTGGCGGTCGAGACGCCGGACAGCGTCTCCACGATCTTGGGGTCGAGCGTCATCCGTCCTGTTCTCCTGGAAGGCAATCGCGGGCTGGAGCGGAATGTATAGGACGGGGGACGGCGGATGGGTACTGCCGGGCGTGGGCGGCGGAGCCCCGGCTTGCCCCAGCCCAGGGCCGGCCCCTATAACCCGCAGCAGAACAAGCGGGCCCTCCTGACATGATTCTCGTCACCGGCGGCGCCGGGTTCATCGGATCGAATCTGGTTGCCGCCCTGGAAGCACGCGGGGGCGGCGACATCGTCGTGGTCGACCGGCTGGGCACGGACGAGAAGTGGCGCAACCTCGCCCGGCGCGAGCTGGCCGCCATCGTGCAGCCTGCGGACCTGGCGGACTGGCTCGCCGCCAACGGGGCGGCGGTCACCATGGTCTTCCACCTGGGCGCCATCTCGTCCACCACCGAGACCGATGCCGACCTGATCGTCGCCACCAACTTCACCCTCTCGCTCTTCCTGTGGGACTGGTGCGCGGCGCACGGGGTGCGCTTCGTCTATGCCTCCTCGGCCGCCACCTATGGCGGCGGCGAGGCCGGGTTCGACGATGACGGCAGCCCGGCCGCCCTGGCCCGGCTGCGCCCGCTCAATGCCTATGGCTGGAGCAAGCTCCTGTTCGACCGGCGGGTCGCCCGCCTGACCGCGGAAGGGCGGCTGGCCCCGCCGCAATGGGCCGGCCTGAAGTTCTTCAACGTCTATGGCCCGAACGAGGCCCACAAGGGCAGCATGCGCAGCGTCGTCGCCCAGATCCTGCCGCGGGTCGCGGCCGGCGAGGCGGCCACCCTCTTCCGCTCGCATCGCCCGGACTATCCCGACGGCGGCCAGCTGCGCGATTTCGTGCATGTCGATGATTGCGTGGCCGTGATGCTGTGGCTGCTGGACCGGCCGGACGTCTCGGGCCTGTTCAACCTCGGCACCGGGCGCGCCCGCAGCTTCGCCGACCTGGCGACCGCCGTGTTCCGCGCCGCGGGCCGCGAGCCGCGCCTGGAGTATGTCGACACGCCCGAAGCGATCCGCGCCCGGTACCAGTATTTCACCGAGGCGCGGATGGACCGCCTGCGGACGGCCGGATACCCCGGCCAGTTCACCCCGCTCGAAGAAGGCGTGCGCCGCTATGTGCAGGACTTCCTGCTGGCCCCTGATCCTTATCGCTGACCCTCCCCTTCGCTAACGAGGCGCCCATGTTGTTCGCCATCCCCTACCCGGCGATCGACCCGGTCCTGATATCGATCGGGCCCTTCGCCATCCGCTGGTACGCGCTGGCCTACATCGCCGGCATCGTGCTGGGATGGCGCTACACGCTGCTGCTGGTGCGGCGGGGGCCGAACCCGCCGACGGGGCCGGCGATCGCCGTCAAGGACATGGACGATTTCATCGTCTGGGCGACGCTCGGCGTGGTGCTGGGCGGGCGGCTCGGCTACGTCCTCTTCTACAAGCCCGGCTACTACCTCTATCAGCCGCTGGAGGCGCTCCAGGTCTGGCACGGCGGCATGTCGTTCCATGGCGGCCTGATCGGCGTCATCCTGGCGATGATCCTCTTTGCGCGCCGACGCGGCTTCGAGTTCTGGCGCCTCGCCGACATCGTCGCCGCCGCGACGCCGATCGGCCTCTTCTTCGGGCGCATCGCCAATTTCGTGAATGGCGAGCTGTTCGGCCGCGTCTCGGACGTGCCGTGGGCCATGGTGTTCCCCCATGGCGGGCCGCTGCCGCGCCATCCGAGCCAGCTCTACCAGGCATTCTTCGAGGGCATCTGCGTCTTCGCCATCCTGGCCGTCCTCGAATGGCGCTTCCGGGTGCGCGAACGGCCGGCCACCATGGCCGGTGCCTTCCTCGTCTCCTATGGCTGCGCTCGCATCGTCGGCGAGCTGTTCCGCGAGCCGGATGCGCATCTGGGCTTCCTGCTGCTCGGCACCACCATGGGCCAGCTCCTGTCCCTGCCCATGGTGCTGTTCGGCGCCTGGCTGATCCAGCGGGCGCGCCGGCCCACGTGACACCGGCCGGCGTGACCCTGGCCCACCGCATCGCCGAGCGGATCCGCGCCGGCGGGCCGATCACCGTCGCCGACTACATGGCGACGGCGCTCCAGGACCCCGCCTGCGGCTATTACCGGCGCGCCGACCCGCTGGGCCGCGGCGGCGACTTCATCACTGCGCCCGAGGTCAGCCAGATGTTCGGCGAGCTGGTCGGCCTGTGGTGCGTCGACGGTTGGCAGGCCGACGGCGCCCCCGACCCCTTCCAGCTGGTCGAGCTCGGCCCCGGGCGCGGCACGCTGATGGCCGACGCGCTCCGCGCCGCCGCCATGGTGCCCGCCTTCCGCCGGGCGCTACGCCTGCACCTGGTCGAGACCGGACCCGTCCTGCGGCAACGCCAGGCGGCGTTGCTGGCCGACGCAGCACCGGTCTGGCACGCGGATATCGCCACGCTGCCGCCCGGCCCGCGCCATGTCATCGCCAACGAGTTCCTGGACGCCCTGCCGGTCCACCAGCTGGTGCGGACGCCGTCCGGCTGGCGGGAACGCGGCGTCGCACTGGATGCCGATGGCGCCTTCGTCTATCGTGACGAGCTGCCGACGCCGGCGGCCCTGCTGCCCGCCCGCGACCTGCCGGTCGGCAGCGTGGTCGAGCGCCGGCCGGCGGCCGAGGCGATCGTCCGCGATCTTTCGGCCGCCATCGCGGCCGATGGCGGCCGGGCCCTCATCATCGACTACGGCTATGCCGAGGGCCATGGCGACACCTTGCAGGCGGTGCGCGGCCATGAACGGGTGCCCGTCCTGGATGCACCCGGCACCGCCGATCTGACGGCCCATGTCGCCTTCGCGGACCTGGCCCGGGCCGCCCGGGCAGCCGGCGCCGCCGCCTGGGGGCCGATCCCGCAGGGGCAGTTCCTCTCCGCGCTGGGCATCGTGGCCCGCGCCGAGCGCCTGGCTGCGGCCCGGCCCCAGGCACGGTCGATGCTGGCGGCGGCCCTGCACCGCTTGATCGGGGCGGGTGGGATGGGCACCTTGTTCAAGGTGTTCGCGATCACCCCCCGGGACGCCCCGCCGCCGGCGGGGTTCCCGACCGATGCCGCCGCCCGAGGAGCCGCCGCTTGATCATCGCCCCCGCACTCGCCGCCCTGCCCGGCATCCGGCACGCCTTCTTCACCCGCGCAGGCGGGGTCAGCCAGGGCATCTATGCCGGCCTCAACTGCGGCTTCGGGTCGGGCGACGACGGCGAGCGGGTGGCCGAGAACCGGGCCCGCGCCATGGCGCATCTGGGGTTGCCGGCGGACGCGCTGGCGACCCTGCACCAGATCCACAGCCCGACCGTGGTCGAGGCCGATGCCGCCTGGCCGCGCGGCCGGTCGCCGCGGGCCGACGCCGTCGTGACCAGCCGGCCGGGGGTGGCGGCCGGCGTCCTGACGGCCGACTGCACCCCGATCCTGTTCGCCGACGCCGAGGCCCGGGTGGTGGCTGCCGCCCATGCCGGATGGCGTGGCGCGCTGGATGGCGTGCTGGCCGCCACCGTGGCGGCGATGGAGGCCAGGGGGGCGGCCAAAGGTCGCATGGTGGCGGCGATCGGCCCCTGCATCGGACCCGGATCCTACGAGGTGGGGGCGGAATTCCGCGATCGCTTCCTCGCCGCCGACCCCGGCCATGACGCCTTTTTCGCCCCCGGCGTGCGACCGACCAAGTTCATGTTCGACCTGCCGGCCTTCGTCGCCCTGCGGTTGGAGGAGGCGGGCATCGTCCATATCGAGCGCTGCGAGCAGGACACCGTCGCCGACGCCGACCGCTTCTTCAGCTATCGGCGGGCGACGCTGCGGGGCGAGCCCGACTATGGCCGGGCCCTGGCTGCCATCGCGCTCGCCGACTGAACGCGGCAAAGGGGCACCATCCGACCGTGCCGCATCTCATCATCTTCGCCGCCTTCTGCTTCCTCGGCCTCGTGGCAAGCTGTGTCATCATTTGAACGCACGGGCCTGGCCGCGGTGTTGGCGGGTTTGCTGTTGGCCGCCTGCCAGCCCCTGCCCCGGCCGCTGCTGGACGTGGCGCCGCCCAGCGCGGAGCTGCTGGCCCTGCCCGGACGCGGCGGCCTGGCGGTCCTGGAGGTCGAGGGCCTGTCCGGCCCGCGCGGCCGCGACTTCGCCGCCGCACTGGCCGAGGCCCTCCAGGCCCAGGAGGTGCCGGCGATCGCCGGAAAGGGCATGCGGGAAAGCATGTTCCTGCTGGGGCGCGTCCATGCGCGCGGCATCGCCGGCGACCAGATGGAGGTGAATTGGGAGTGGGAGCTGGTCGACAGTGCCGGCGCCACCATCGACCGTCGGCGCGACCGCGAGGTGATGGGCCGGCGCGAATGGGAATGGGCCGGCGCCAAGGCTCTGGCCAGGCGGGCGGCGCCCGGGGTCGCCACCCTCTACAACGCCCGCATGCCGGCCGGCCCGGTGGAGGAGAAGCGCCCCCAGGTCTTCCTGGCGGGCGTCACCGGCGCGCCGGGCGACGGCGGGCGCACCCTGCCGCGGGCCCTGGTCGCGGTCATGCAGGCGCGCGAGCTGGAGGCGACGACCGACCGCGCCACGGCGACTGCGATCGTCCAGGGCGTCATGTCGGTGACGCCGAACGGCGCGGGCAAGGAGAAGGCGGAGATCAAGTGGCGCGTCAGCCGGCCCAACGGCGAGGAAGTCGGCGTCGTCACCCAGTCGAACGACGTCCCGGCGGGCAGCCTGAAGGGGGCCTGGGGCGAGATCGCCGGCTATGTCGCGCTCGGTGCCGGCGACGGCATTGCCGACCTCGTCCGCCGCATCCCCGCGCCGACGGCGGCCCCGGCCTCGCCTCCTGCGGCCTCGCCCCCGCCCCCCTCGCCTCCCACCACCTCGCACTCGCCCCCCGCACCTTCGCCCATACTGCCGCCCCGGCCGCCGCCCCGGCGATAAGCGGGCCGGAATCCTGCGCGGCTCGCATTTACATGGCGGGTGGCCGCTGATATGTTCCCGCCGCCATTTCCGCCCGGCGCCATCAAGGGGGATGTTTCCCTGCGAGCGCCGGGCGCGTCTATTGCGGCGATCCCGAACGGACCTGATGAAAATCCTTACCGGCAACAGCAACCGGCCGCTCGCTGAGGCTATCGCCGCCTACCTCAACATCCCATTGACGAAGGCGAGCGTGCGCCGCTTTTCGGACATGGAGGTGTTCGTCGAGATCCAGGAGAACGTGCGCGGCGAGGATGTCTTCATCATCCAGTCCACGTCCTTCCCGACGAACGACAACCTGATGGAGCTGCTGGTGACGCTGGACGCGCTGAAGCGCGGCTCCGTCCGGCGGTCCACCGCCGTCATCCCCTATTACGGCTATGCCCGCCAGGACCGGAAGTCGGGGCCCCGGACGCCGATCTCGGCGAAGCTGGTCGCCAACCTGATCACGGTGGCCGGCGCCGACCGGGTGCTGACGGTCGACCTCCATGCCGGCCAGATCCAGGGCTTCTTCGACATCCCGACGGACAATCTGTTCGCGGCCCCGGTCTTCGTGGACGACATCAAGCGGCAATATGGCGGCGAGAGCCTGGTCATCGTGTCGCCCGACGTCGGCGGCGTGGTCCGCGCGCGCCTGATCGCGCGCCGGCTCGATGCCGACCTGGCGATCATCGACAAGCGCCGCGAGCGCGCCGGCGTGTCGGAGGTGATGAACATCATCGGCGACGTCGCCGGGCAGCGCTGCATCCTGGTCGACGACATCGTCGATTCGGCCGGGACCCTGTGCAACGCGGCCGAGGCGCTGATGGAAGCCGGTGCCAAGTCGGTATCCGCCTACGTCACCCACGGTGTCCTGTCGGGCGGGGCCGTCGCCCGCGTCACCGCCGCACCGCTGCAGGAGCTGGTCATGACCGACAGCATCCAGGCGACCGAGGCGGTACGCGTCGCCCACAACATCCGCCAGCTTTCGATCGCGCCGCTGATGGCCGAAGCCGTCAAGCGCATCAGCGAGGAACGTTCGGTTTCGAGCCTGTTCGACTAGGGGTCCATCCCCGGGACAGGTTCGGATATGGCGCTTGGGCACCCCTGGAGGCCGGCGCCTTGATCCAGTGGAAAGGAGCATTCGATGCAGGAAGTTACCACGATCGCTGCCCAGCGAAGGGAGCGGGCCGGAAAGGGGGCCGCCCGCGCCACTCGTCGTGAGGGCAGCGTGCCGGGCGTCGTCTATGGCGACGGCAAGGAACCGGTCCTGATCTCCCTCGATCCGCGCGGGATCGAGCGCGAGATGGCGCGCACCGGCTTCTTCGCGCGCATCTATGCGCTCGAGGTCGATGGCCAGAAGGAGCGCGTGCTCGCCCGCGACGTGCAGACCCACCCGGTCACCGACCGCGCCCTCCATGTCGACTTCCTGCGGGTCGGCGCCCACACGCGCATCCGCGTCTTCGTGCCGGTGCAGTTCGCCGGCCAGGACCGTTCACCCGGGCTGAAGCGCGGTGGCGTGCTCAACGTCGTCCGCCACCAGATCGAGCTCTACTGCGCGGCCGACAACATCCCGGACGTGCTGACGGTCGACCTGTCGGAGCAGGACATCCACGATTCGGTGCATATCAGCCACGTCAGCCTGCCCGAGGGCGCGCGGCCGGTGATCGCCGGGCGTGACTTCACCATCGCCACCATCGCGCCGCCGACCGTCGCGGTGGTCGAGGAAGCCACTCCGGCCGCCGCTGCCGCGGCCCCGGCCGCCCCGGCGGCCAAGGCTGCGGCCCCGAAGGCACCGGCCGCGAAGAAGAAGTAGTCGGGAGCGCCGCTGGCGGCGAACCGGGATCGGACCATGCGCATCGTCGCCGGGCTCGGCAACCCCGGTTCCCGCTATGCGGGCAACCGGCACAATATCGGCTTCATGGCGCTGGACGCCGTGGCCCGGCGCTGGCGCTTCGGGCCGTGGCGCGAGAAATTCCACGCCCGGGTCGCCGACGGCATGATCGGCGACGAGAAGGTGCTGCTGGTCGCCCCGCTGACCTACATGAACGAATCGGGGCAGGCGATCGCGGCGGCCATGCGCTTCTACAAGCTGACGCCAGCCGACGTGATCGTGCTCCATGACGAGCTGGAGCTCGCCCCCGGCAAGCTGCGGGTGAAGCAGGGCGGCGGGGCGGCGGGGCACAACGGGCTGAAGAGCATCGACGCCCATATCGGCCCGGACTATCACCGCGCCCGCCTCGGCATCGGTCATCCCGGCGTCCGGCATCTGGTGCATGACTACGTCCTGCAGGACTTCCCCAAGGCGGACGAGCCGTGGGTGGAAAAGCTGGTGGCGGCGGTGGCGGATGCCATGCCGGCGCTGGTGGCCGGCGACGGCAACGGTTTCATGAACAAGGTCTCGCTCGCGATCAACCCGCCGCCGCCCAGACGCGCGCCGGAGGCCGCGGCGTCGGAGAAATGAATTGGGCTTCAAGTGCGGCATCGTCGGCCTGCCGAACGTCGGCAAGTCGACCCTCTTCAATGCGCTGACCGCGACCGCGGCGGCCGAGGCGGCGAACTATCCGTTCTGCACCATCGAGCCGAATGTCGGCCGGGTGGCGGTGCCCGACCTGCGCCTCGAACGCTGCGCGGTGCTGGCGAAGTCGGCCAAGCTGATCCCGACCCAGCTCGAGTTCGTCGACATCGCCGGGCTGGTACGCGGTGCCAGTCGCGGCGAGGGGTTGGGCAACCAGTTCCTCGGCCATATCCGCGAGGTGGACGCGATCGTCCACGTCCTGCGCTGCTTCGAGGATTCCAACATCACCCATGTCGAGGGCCGCATCGACCCGGTCAGCGACGCCGAGACGGTGGAAACGGAGCTGCTGCTGTCCGACCTCGAATCGGTGGAACGGCGGATCGCCAACCACCAGAAGAAGGCCAAGGGCGGCGACAAGGAAGCCAAGGCCGCCCTGGCCGTGCTGGAGCCGGTGCTGGAGGCCTTGCGCGAGGGCCGCGCCGCCCGCACCGTCGACCTCGGTCCCGGCACCGAAGCGCTGCTGCGGCCGCACCAGCTCCTGTCGGGCAAGCCCGTCCTCTATGTCTGCAATGTCGAGGAACAGGCGGCCGCCACCGGCAACGCCTTCTCCGAGAAGGTCGCGGTCATGGCCAAGGCGGCGGGCGCCCGCATGATCGTGATCTCGGCCGCGATCGAGGCCGAAGTGGCGCAGCTCGAAAGCCCCGAGGACAAGAAGGAGTTCCTCGACTCCCTCGGCCTGGAGGAGACGGGCCTGGCCCGCATCATCCGCACCGGCCACGACCTGCTGGGGCTCATCACCTACTTCACCATCGGGCCGAAGGAAGCCCATGCCTGGACCATCGCCACCGGCACCAAGGCCCCCCAGGCGGCCGGCACCATCCATACCGACTTCGAGCGCGGCTTCATCGCGGCCGAGACCATCGGCTGCGACGACTTCATCGCCTATGGCGGCGAGGCCGGCGCCAAGGAAGTGGGCAAGATGCGCCTGGAAGGCCGCGAGTACGTCGTCCAGGACGGCGACATCATGAATTTCCGCTTCAACGTGTGAGCCGTCCCACCATGGGGAGCCTGCGCGAGCATCTCGCCGGCGCCGGAAGGCGCCGGACCGGCGATCAGGCGGCCGCCTTGTCCAGTTGCCGCACCCGCTTCTGGAGCATCATCCAGACGCCGCGGTTGGCGGCCCGGCTGAGCCAGCCATTCGGCTTCAGGCCGATCGCCTTGAAGATCATCGCCGTCGCCCGCTCCACATGCGGCGGACGGTAGGAGCGGTAGGCGCGGCCGGTATAGGCGGCGATGCAGCGCTTGCGGTCGTAGGGGCCGACGCCGTCATTGGCCGCCCAGTAGGCATAGGACAGCTCGTCGTCGCCCTCGGTCTCGCGGACGCGGGTGAAGGCGACCGCGAAGCGCCGCAGGGTGGAGACCTTCTCCTGGGCCAGGTAGCGCTTCATGTGGGTGTAGAAGAGACGGTAGTGGCGGAACTCGTCGGCGGCGATGCGCCGGCAGATGTCCTTCAGGACCGGCTCCTCGCAGGCCTCGCCGAGCGCGCTGTAGAAGGAGCTGGTGCCGGTCTCGACGATGCAGCGCGCCACCAGTTCGCCCGAACGGGTGCCACGCACCGACTCCGACGCATCGATGGGCAGCCGGAAGCCGGTGGTGAAGCGCGTGAAGGCGGCCTCGAAGTCCCAGTCCGGATCGGCCAGCCGCGCCCAGCGCCCCAGGGCCTCGCCGTGCTGCACCTCCTCCATGCCCCATTCGCGCGCGACGCCCTGGAATTCCGGGTCGTCATGGAAGACGTTGCAGAGATAGGTCGTGTAGTCGCTGCCGTTGCGTTCGACCAGGGATGCCGCCTTGGCGACCTTGACGAGTTCGGGATCGACCAGCGCGGGATCGAAGCGATCCCACGGCAGGTCGTCCAAAGTCCAACGCTTCATCGATTCCCCCTGGAATGGAGAGGATTCGGGGTTCCGCCGCCTGAAATATGCGCGACGGGCGGCGCCTCTACAATAGCCGGGCGGAGGATCGGGTGGCCAATCGCGGGCGTCGCCGCCCGCGATGCCGACATCAGTGCCGCGTCTGCTGCTGATCGAGCGCGGCCAGCTTGGCCTCGGCGATCAGCACCTCGGATTCATTGCCGTTTTCGCGCTCATCCCGAAGCGTGCGCTCGATTTCCGCACGATCGAGATCGCCCACGGGCAGCGCATGCTCGGCCAGGACGGTGCAGCGATCGCCCGCCACCTCGGCGAAGCCGCCGGCGATGAAGATACTTTCCACGACACGGCCGCCCTCGTAGATCTGGATCACGCCCGGGCGGACGGTGGCGATCAGCGGGGCGTGCTGGGGCAGGACGCCGAAGTCGCCCTCGGTGCCCGGAATCACCACCATCTCCACCGGCTTGGCGACAAGTAGCCGCTCCGGCGAGACGAGCTCGAAGTTGATCGTCTCGGCCATTGGATCAGGCC
Organism: uncultured Rhizobiaceae bacterium; assembly: GCA_964594715.1. Lineage (GTDB taxonomy): Bacteria > Pseudomonadota > Alphaproteobacteria > ATCC43930 > Allostellaceae > Allostella. The sequence continues at coordinate 10,654 of CAZQOA010000135.1, forward strand.
GCCTCGGCCGCCATGCGGCGCGCCTTCTCGACCGCCTCGTCGATCGAGCCGACCATGTAGAAGGCCGATTCCGGCAGGTCGTCATAGTCGCCGGACACGATGCCCTTGAAGCCCTTGATGGTGTCTTCCAGGCCGACCAGCTTGCCGGGGGTGCCGGTGAAGACCTCGGCCACGAAGAAGGGCTGGGACATGAAGCGCTGGATCTTGCGGGCACGTGACACGGTCAGGCGGTCCTCTTCCGACAGCTCGTCCATGCCCAGGATCGCGATGATGTCCTGCAGCGCCTTGTAGGTCTGGAGGACGCGCTGCACGTCGCGGGCGACCTGGTAGTGCTCTTCGCCGACGATGCGCGGATCCAGCATGCGCGAGGTGGAGTCGAGCGGATCGACCGCCGGATAGATGCCGAGCTCGGCGATCTGGCGCGACAGCACCGTGGTCGCGTCCAGATGCGCGAAGCTGGTGGCCGGCGCCGGGTCGGTCAAGTCGTCGGCGGGCACGTAGATGGCCTGCACCGAGGTGATCGAACCCTTGTTGGTCGAGGTGATGCGCTCCTGCAGGTTGCCCATCTCGGTGGCCAGGGGGGGCTGATAGCCCGCGGCCGACGGGATACGGCCCAGCAGAGCCGACACTTCCGAACCGGCCTGGGTGAAGCGGAAGATGTTGTCGATGAAGAGCAGCACGTCCTTGCCCTCTTGGTCGCGGAAGTACTCGGCCTGTGCCGGGCCGGTCAGCGCGACCCGGGCGCGGGCGCCGGGGGGCTCGTTCATCTGGCCGTAG
>CAZQOA010000136.1:0-11232 GCA_964594715.1 uncultured Rhizobiaceae bacterium
TATTTCCGCGCCGCCTCGGCATACTCGTTGGTGTAGAGCTTGCCGACCTCGTCCCCGTACTTGTCCTCCGAGAAGTCATTGAGGAAGCGGACCACCTTCTCCAGGTGCGGCCGCTCGACCGCGATCGACCTGGGGAAGGCGGGGTTGAGCGCCTTCCAGGCGGCGTCGAAGATCGGCTTCTCGGTCTGCGCGAAGTATTTCGGATGGATGGCATCGCGCGCCTGGACCCCGAGTGCGGGGTCGTGCATCGCGTCCAGCGCCTGCTGGAACGCCTTCACGGTGCGGGCGGCCTTGTCGCCGTTCTTGGCGAGCCAGCGGCGCGAGGTGATGAGGGTGACGTAGCTGAAGCCGTTCAGCTCTTCCAGTTGCCCGGCCGCACCGTCGATCAGCAGGAAGCCGCCGTGCTTCTGGACGGCGAGGTCGCTCGCCGGGTTGGAGAAGGCGGCCGCGTCGATGCGCTTGGCGAGGAAGGCGGCCAGTACGTCCGCACCGCCGCCGAGGAAGGCGATGGTGGCGTCGCGCTCCGGGTCGAGACCGCCGCGCGCCAGCATGTACTGCATGATCTGGTGGGTGCCGCTGCCGGCGCCGCTGACGCCGATGCGCAGGCCCTTCAAAGCCTTCAGCCGTTCCGCCTCGGTGCTGGCGGGGGTCAGGCCGCGTTCCCGGGCGATGTCGCCGCGGACCACCGCGTTGATGGCGAACTGCGTCATCAGGGCGCCGATGATGACGGCGTCGGTGCCCTTGTCGACGGCGCGCATGGCGCTCGACGCGGCGCCGACATAGATGTCGACATTGCCGCCCAGCACGGCCGCGAGCGCAGCACTGCCGCCGGCCTTGAAGTGGATGTTCTCCGCCTCCAGGCCCTGCTGCTTGAAATAGCCCATGGCGTCGGCGACGTAGACCGGCGCGTAGAGCATGCTGGTCGAGGTGAAGGAAAAGCGGACCTTCTCCTGGGCGGTGGCGGGGGCGGTGGTCCCCAGGCCGACTGTCCCCAAGCCGACGGCCACCAGTGCCGCGGCGACCCATCCCTTCGAACGCATGTGTCCTCCCGTCTCTCTCATATGTCCTGTCAGATCGACATCTCGCGCACGGCCTGGCCGCGCTGCCACGGCATGGCCCGGTACTCGATCGCCTTCACCGCGAGGTTGAGGCAGAGCGCCAGCAGCACGATGGCGAGCAGGGCCGCGAAGACGCCGGCCGTGTTGAATTGCCCGGCCGCGTCGGCCAGCAGGTAGCCCAGGCCCCGGTTGGCGGCGATCAGCTCGCCGACGATGGCGCCGATCAGCGCATAGGGCACCGACAGGCGGAGGCCGGCGAAGACCCAGGTGACGGCGGACGGCAGCACCACCTTGGTCAGGACGTGGCGCTCGCTCGCCCCCATCAGCCGCAGGATCGCCACCAGCTCGCGGCTGACGTTGCGCACGCCCGTATAGGTGTTGAGGAAGACCAGGAAGAAGACCACCGTCGCCGTCAGGATGATCTTCATGTCCATGCCGATGCCGAACCACAGCACGAAGAGGGGGGCGAGCGCGATCTTCGGCAGGCTGTAGAACATGGTGATGAAGGGATCCAGCACCTCCGCCAGCAGCCGCAGGCGGCCGAGCAGGATGCCGGTCAGCATCCCGGCGAGCCCGCCGAGCGCGAAGCCGGCCAGCGCCTCGGTGATGGTGATCCCGGCATGGTAGAAGAGCCGCCCGCTCAGGACCCAGCCCCAGGCCACCGCGATGATGGCCGAAGGCCGGCTGACGAAGAACTCCTCGAACAGCACCCCGGAGGCCAGCTCCCAGCCGCCGATGATGAATGTCAGCAGGGCCGCGCGCAGCGCCCAGATCGTGCCGCGTGGGATACTGTTCATGGCGCTTTCCCCATGTCCGCATGGGTGGCGATGCTGGGTGCCAGCAGGTCCCACAGCTCGGCCGTCAGCTCGACATAGCGGCGGTCGTGGCGCAGCCGCATCAGGTCGCGGTCGCGTGGCAGGGGCACGTCGACGATGCGCCGGATGGTGCCGGGGCGGGGGCTGAACACCGCGCAGCGATCGGCCAGCGCCACCGCCTCGTCGAGGTCATGGGTGACGAAGAGCACGGTCTTGCCGAGGTCGCGGCACAGCTTGCGGATCTCGATCTGCATGCCGAGGCGAAGCTGGGCGTCGAGCGCGCCGAACGGCTCGTCCATCAGCAACGTCTCGGGATCATAGGCGAGCAGGCGGGCCAGCGCGCAGCGCTTGCGCATGCCGCCCGACAGCTGGGTCGGATAGGATTTCTCGAAGCCGGAGAGGCCGACCAGGGCGATCAGCGCCTGGACCCGCTCGCGGATCTCGGCGCGCGACCGGCCCTGGATCTCCAGCGGCACGGCGATGTTGCCGGTGACGTCGCGCCACGGCAGCAGGTGGTCGCTCTGCGTCATGTAGCCGACCGACCGGTTGTAGCCGTCGACCGGAACGCCGCGATAGCGGACGGTGCCCGTGGTCGCCGGAAAGAGGCCGGCCACGGCATTCAACAGGGTCGATTTCCCACAGCCCGACGGGCCGACCAGGGTCACGAACTCGCCCTCGCGGATCGCCAGGTCGACGTTCTCGGCCGCATGCACCGTCCCGGTCGGCAGCTCGAAGGATTTCCCGAACCCCTCGAACGCGATCAACGCCGCCGCCGTCGCCGGCTCGGCCGTGGTGACCCATGCCCCCTGGCCCAGGCTGGTCGTGTTCGCCATTGCGCTTCCCCCGACACAGCAATAAGATCAGTTGTTATAAGGTTAATACATCTTGAGGGCGCGGGGCGCGGGATGTCAAGCACGGCAGCGGGGGTCGGCCGGGGTGGCAGCCGGGGGTCGGAGCCGATGACATCGGCCGGGCTCAGCCGCGCCGTCGGCGCGCCGCTGCACCGTCAGCTCTTCGTCATCCTGAAGGACTGGATCGTCTCCGGCCGCTACGCCGTCGGCGAGACGCTGCTGCCCGAGGAGGCGATGGCGGGCGCCTTCGGCGTCTCGCGCATCACCGTCCGCCACGCGCTGGCCGACCTGGAGCGCGAGGGGCTGGTGGAGCGCCGTCACGGCCGTGGCACCTTCGTGCGGGCGGTGCCCGCGGTGGCGCCGATGCGGCTGCCGGTGGCCGATGTCGAGGCCGCGATCGCGCGCACCGGCAGGCTGCGCGCGACGGTGCTGGAATTCGACTATGTGCAGCCACCGCCGGAAGTGCGGGAGATCTTGCGCCTGGGGCCGGAGGAGGCAGCCCAGCGGGTCGTCCGGGTGCGCCATCGCGATGGCCAGCCCATCGTCCACCTGACCACCTATGTGCCCGAGGCGATCGGCCGGACCTACCGCCGCCAGGATATGGAGCGCAAGCCCCTCTACGAGCTGCTGCGCCGCGCCGGCCACGGCTATCGCCGGGCCGAGCAGCGGATCGGTGCGGCCCTGGCCGATCCCCATGTCGCGGCCCTGCTGCGGCTCGATGCTGGGGCGCCGCTGCTGCATATCCGCCGCCTGCTGCTCGACGGCGAGGGGCGGCCGGTCGAGGACCTGACGGTGCTGGCATCGCCCGAACGCTACCAGCTCCGTACGGTCCATAATTGGGAAGATCCGGCCGGCGGGCGGCTGGTGTCCTACGAGACGACGCTCAACGATTGAGGGGAGAGAACACCATGACCTCCGCTGCCACCCGGCTGCGCCAGCAGCTGCGCGACAACCCGCTTACCGTCGCCCCCGGGGCCTATGACTGCATCACCGCGCGCATGATCCGGCATGCCGGCTTCGCCGCCGTCTACATGACCGGGGCCGGCACCTCGGCGTCGCTCGGCTACCCCGACTATGGGCTCGTGACCATGTCCGAGATGGCCGACAATGCGGGCCGCATCGCCAACGCGGTCGACATTCCCGTCATCGCCGATGCCGACACCGGCTACGGCAACGAGCTCAACACCGTGCGCACGGTGCAGGAGTACGAGCGCCGCGGCGTGGCCGGGTTGCATATCGAGGACCAGGAGATCCCGAAGAAGTGCGGCCATCTCGAGGACAAGGTCCTGGTGCCGCTCGACGACTACCTGGCCAAGATCCGGGCGGCGGCCGACGCCCGCCGCAACCCCGACTTCCTGATCATCGCGCGCACCGATTCGCGCGCCGTGCTCGGCTTCGAGGAGGCGATCCGCCGGGCCAATGCCGCGCTGGCGGCCGGTGCCGACATGGCCTTCGTGGAGGCGCCGCAGACGCTGGAGGAGGTGGCGGCCGTGCCGAAGCTGGTGCATGGCCCCTGCCTTCTCAACATGGTGTGGCGGGGCAAGACGCCGCTGGCGCCGGTGAAGGACGTGGCGGCGATGGGCTATCGCCTGGCGATCATGCCGAGCCTGCTCTTCCGCTCGGTGCTCGGCACCTGCGAGGCCGTGCTGGGCGAGCTGCGGGAAACCGGGGTGCATCCGGAGCTGAAGACCAACTTCACGGTCACCGAGGGCTTCCGCCGCATGGGCGGCGACGCCTGGGACCCGCTGCGGACCAAGTACCGCGTGCCGCAGGAGGCGGATTCGGGGAAGGCGGCAGCCGAGTAGGACGGGAACGGGCGGTGCCGCGGCGCCGCCCGCTGCCGGTTGTCGTCGAAGCCCCGCCCATGTCATGGATGGCGCCTCACGATCGGGAGCAACCATCATGGACATCAATGTCGGCGTGGTTCTGTTCGAGGACGCCGAGGAGCTCGACTTCGTCGGGCCGTGGGAGGTATTCGGCATGGCCGCGCGGGAGCGGTCCGAGCTGAAGCCCTTCACGGTCGCCGAGCGGGCCGGCGTCGTGCGGTGCGCCAAGGGGCTGCGGGTGGTCGCGGACCACAGCTTCGCCGACGCCCCGGCGATCGACATCCTGGTGGTGCCGGGCGGGCAGGGGACGCGGCGCGAGGTGTCCAACCCCGCGATGATCGACTGGATCGCCAAGGTGGCGCCCGGGTGCCGCTGGGTCACCAGCGTCTGCACCGGGTCGCTGCTGCTGGTGGAGGCCGGGCCCGCCAGGGACCGCCGCGTCACCACCCATTGGGGCTTCGTGGAAACCCTGCGCAAGCGCGGCGACGCCACCGTGCTGGACGATGTGCGCTTCGTGCGCGACGGCAATCTCGTCACCTCCGCCGGCGTGTCGGCCGGCATCGACATGGCGCTGTGGCTGATAGGCCAGCTCTACGACCCTGCCTTCGCACGCCATGTTCAGCGTCGGATGGAGTACGATCCGGCGCCGCCCTACACAGCGGCGGCGTAAGCCCGAATTTCCAAGCCTGAGAGAGAGGCCCAGTTCAATGAGCATCAAGCGCATCAACTCCGGCCCCCGCATGAGCGCGGGCGTGGTCCATGGCGGCGTCGTCTATGTCGCAGGCCAGGTGGCCGACGACACCAGCGGCGGCGTGGGCGCGCAGACCGAGCAGGTGCTGAAGAAGATCGACGCCATCCTGGCCGAGGCCGGGACGGACAAGTCGAAGCTGCTGTCGGCCAACATCTGGCTGCCCGACATCGGCACCTTCGCCGAGATGAACAAGGCGTGGGACGCCTGGGTGTCGGCCGGCAACACGCCGGCCCGCGCCACCGTCGAGGCCAAGCTCGCCGCCCCGCAATACCGGGTCGAGATCGCGGTCATCGCCGCGGCCTGATCGACGAACGACCGGCCGCCGTTCCGCAAGGGACGGCGGCCGTGTTGCGTCCGGGCTTGGCCGTTGGGGCGGTTGCCACCGGGCTTGGATGAAACGCCGAGCCTGGGCAAGCTCATGGTTCGTCAGGCTCACCATGAGGGCCAGGGCACCGGCTTCTCCAACATCCAGGACACCGGCCGTCCCTCATGGTGAGCTTGTCGAACCATGAAACCTCTCCGGCAGCCGATGCCGGCCGCCGTCCAGGCTTATTCCCGTGCCGCCTTCAGGAGGAGGCGCGTCAGGCGGCCGAGCTGGGCGTTGGTCACCACCCGGCCGGGCTGGTCGGTGTCGACGCGGTGGACGATGACGGCGCCCAGCGCCGGCAGCACCAGCACGACATGGCCGCCGGCGCCGCGCGCGGCGTAGGTGCCGTCGGCGACGCGGACATGGGGATAGAAGATGCCCTGGCGCGCCACCCACCACATGTAGCCGTAGGCGCCGTTATGCCCGGCGTCCGAGATCGGCAGGGTGCTGGCTTCCACCCACCCGTCGGGCAGCAGGCGCCGGCCGCCGGCGCAGCCATCATCGAGGAAGAGCTGGCCGAAGCGGGCGAGGTCGCGTGCGGTCATGCGGAAGGGATAGGCGGGATGGACCGAATCCGGCAGATCCATGTAGGCGCCGTCGGTTTCGGGCCGGAAATCCTCCATGCCGGTCGGCGCGGCGATGCGCTGCTGGAAATCCTGATGGATGTCGGCGCCGGTGCATTGCCGGAAGATCGTGCCGAGCGCGTTGAAGTCCCAGTTGTTGTAGCACCAGGCGGTGCCCGGCCCGGCGCTGTGGCGGGCCGGCTTGATCGACAGCATCCAGGGCGATTCGTAGCCGCTCGGATGATAGATGCCCGACCGGGCGCAGAGCAGGTCGAGCACCGTGGCCAGCTTCTCGCGCGCCGTCAGCCCGAGCTTGTCGTCGATCCCGAGCTTCTCGATCGTCGCTTCCAGGTCGATCCGTCCCTCGGCTTCATGGATGCCGATCAGGGCGGACAGCAGGCTCTTGCGGATCGAATGGATGTTGAAGCGGTCGGCGACCCGGCCATGGGCCAGCAGCACCCGACCATCGACCACCACCATCAGGGCGGCCGTGTCCAGGGTGTCGGCATAGGCGGTGGCGGCGCGCAGCGCATCCGCCGACCAGCCGGCTGCGCACGGGCTGTCCCAGCGCGGCCATGCGCCGGCGTCTGCCGGATCGATCTCCATCGTCAAGGCCTTTCCATTTTGCGATGACGGCCCGGCGCCCGGGCCGGGATATGCGAACGCCCCCGTGGGACTGTCCCGCGGGGGCGTTGGGGTTTCGATGGCCGCTGGTTGCGGGTCAGGCCGCGCGGACGATCGGGCTCGGCTTCTCTTCCCACTCCGGGCCCCAGATCTGGACCATGTGGCCGGGGGAGGCCTCGCGGTACTGACGCACCGGGAGGACATAGTCCGGTGCGCGGACCGGGCTGCGGATCTCGTCGTTGGAGATGCTGCGCTTGGTGCCGCGGCGGGCCGGATCGGGGATCGGCACCGCCGACATCAGCTTCCGGGTGTAGGGATGCTGCGGATTGCCGAACACCGCCTCGCGCGGGCCGATCTCCACGATCTCGCCCAGATACATGACCGCCACCCGGTGGGCGACGCGCTCCACCACCGCGATGTCGTGGGTGATGAAGAGGTAGGCGAGCCGCAGGCTGACCTGCAGGTCCAGCATCAGGTTGATGACCTGCGCCTTGATCGAGACGTCGAGTGCGGAAACCGCCTCGTCGGCCACGATCAGCTTCGGCCCGACCGAAAGCGCGCGGGCGATGCAGATGCGCTGGCGCTGCCCGCCCGAGAACTCGTGCGGATAGCGCGCCGCCATGTCCGGCTGAAGACCGACCCGCTGCAGCAGGTCGGCGACCCGGTCGCGGCCCTCTGCCGGCGAGCACATGCGATGCGCCATCAGGGGCTCGGCGATCGCCTGGCCGACATTGATGCGCGGATTGAGGCTCGCGAACGGGTCCTGGAAGATGATCTGCATGCGCTTGCGGGCTTCGCGCAGCGCATGCTGGTCCATTCCGATCACGTCCTGGCCATCGACCACGACGGAACCGCTGTTCGGCTCCACCAGGCGCAGGATGGACCGGCCGGTGGTCGATTTGCCGCAACCGGATTCGCCGACCACTGCCAGCGTCTCGCCGACCAGCAGGCTGAAGGAGACGTTCTCGACCGCATGGACGCGGCCGGAAACGCGGCTGAAGATGCCCGAACGGATGTCGAAGCGGGTGGTGAGGTTGGCCACCTCCAGCACCGGTCGTTCGGCCGTGGCCACCGTGTCCGGTACCTCTTCCGGTACGTCCGACAGGCCGGTCTTGGTATCGACGACGGGGAACCGCATCGGCCGATTGTGCCCCTCCATCGAACCCAGCCGAGGCACGGCAGACAGCAGGGCACGGGTGTAGGGGTGCTGCGGGCGGGCGAAGATGTCTTCGGTCGGGCCCTTCTCGACCTGCTCGCCGTTGAACATGACGATGGTGCGGTCGGCGATCTCGGCCACCACGCCCATGTCATGGGTGATGAAGAGGACCGACATGCCGTCCTCGTCCTGGAGCACCTTGATGAGGTCGAGGATCTGCGCCTGGATGGTGACGTCGAGCGCGGTGGTCGGCTCGTCGGCGATCAGGAGCTTGGGCTTGCAGGCGAGCGCCATGGCGATCATGACGCGCTGGCGCATGCCACCCGAGAAGCGGTGGGGATATTCGTGGAAGCGGGACTTCGCCGCCGGAATCCGCACCTTCTCCAGAAGCCGGATGGTCTCGGCTTCTGCCTGGCTGCGCGACATGCCCTGGTGGCCGATCAAGGCTTCCGCGATCTGGAAGCCGATGGTCAGCACCGGGTTCAGGCTGGTCATCGGTTCCTGGAAGATCATGGCGACGTCGTTGCCGCGCACTTTCTTCATCTTGTGTTCGGGCAGGCTGAGCAGGTCCACGCCGTTCAGCGTGGTCCGGCCCTCGATCTTGCCGTTCATCTCCGGCACCAGCCGCATGATGGAGAGCGCGGTCACGCTCTTGCCGGAGCCGGATTCGCCGACGATCGCGACCGTTTCCTTCGGTCCTACCTCGAACGAGACGTTGCGCACGACCGGGCGCCATACGCCCTCGGTCAGGAAGGAAGTGGTGAGGTTGGCGACGGACAGAACAGGAGAAGTCATAGCGCGCTTAACCTCACATGCGCCGCGCGATGCGCGGGTCCAGGGTGTCGCGGAGCCCGTCACCGACGAGGTTGATCGCGAGCACGGTGATGGCGAGGCAGACCCCGGGGAAGAAGATGATCCAGGGCGAGATCTGGAAGAAGGTGCGGCCGAGCGAGATGATGTTGCCCCAGCTCGGGATCTCTGGCGGGGTGCCGGCGCCGAGGAAGGACAGGCCGGCCTCGGTGAGGATCGCCGAGGCGCAGACATAGGTGGCCTGCACGATCAGCGGTGCCAGCGTGTTCGGCAGGATGTGGCGGTACATGATCGTCAGGTTGCGGGTACCCGACGCGATCGCGGCCTCGATGTAGGGCATCTCGCGGACCGAGAGCACGACGCTGCGCACCAGCCGGACGACGCGCGGGATCTCGGGGATGGTGATGGCGACGATGACGATGGTCAGGCTCGCCTTCATCAGGGTGATGAGGGCGATCGCGAGCAGGATCGACGGGATCGCCATGAGCCCGTCCATGACGCGCATGACGATCGCGTCGACCCGCTTGTAGAAGCCGCACAGCACGCCGACGGCCAGGCCGACGCAGGTGGCCAGAAGGGCGACGCTGATGCCGACCGCCAGCGAGATGCGGGTGCCGTAGACGACGCGGCTATAGACGTCGCGGCCGAACTGGTCGGTGCCGAACCAGAACGTCTCCGACGGACGCTTCAGGCGATTGGCGGGCTCGAAGCTGAGCGGGTCGTCGGCGATCAGGGGTGCCACGAACGCCAGTACGACGAGGGCGAACAGGATGAGGGCGCCGACCGTGATGGTCGGGTTGCGCCGGACCCAGGCGACGAGGCCCTTGCGCGATCGGACACGGGGGGCGGCGGCGTCTGCGGTGGTGGTGGCCATCGGTCCAGCCTCCTAGTAGCGGATTCGTGGATCGAAGAAGGTGTAGCTGATGTCGATCAGCAGATTGATCATCACCTTCGTCCCGGCAAAAATGATGATCAGCCCCTGGATGATCGGGTAGTCGCGCTTCAGGATCGCGTCCACCGTCAGGCGCCCGAGGCCGGGGATGTTGAACACCGTCTCGGTGATGACGACCCCGGAGATCAGCGCCGCCATGCCGAGGCCGATGACGGTGACGATCGGCACTGCGGCATTCTTCAGCGCATGGCGCAGCAGCACGGACTTCGTCGTCACGCCCTTGGCGTGGGCGGTGCGGATATAGTCCTCCGACAGCACCTCGAGCATGCTGGCGCGGGTGATGCGCGCGATCAGCGCCATGTAGGTGGTGCCCAGCGCGATCGCCGGCAGCACTACCGACCGGAAGGTCTGGTCGACGCCCGCCGCCAGCGGCCGGTAGCCCTGGACGGGCAGCCAGCGCAGCTCGATCGAGAAGATGTAGATGAGGACGTAGCCGACCAGGAACACCGGCACGGCGAAGCCCAGGACCGAAAAGCCCATGACGAGTCGATCGACGAACGTGCGGGCCTTCCAGGCGGCGATCACGCCGAGCGGGATGGCGCACAGCACGGCGACCAGGAGGGTGGAAAGGGCCAGCACCACGGTCGGCTCCAGGCGCTGGGCGACCAGCGTGGTCACCGGCAGGTTGGAGAAGATGGAGGTGCCGAGGTCGCCGTTCAGCAGCCCCCAGGCATAGATGCCGAACTGTTCCCAGATCGGGCGATCGAGGCCGAGGCGGGCGCGCACGCCCTCGATCTCCATCGGCGTGGCGTCGTCGCCGGCGATGATCGCGGCGGGGTCGCCCGGGGTCAGGTGAAGCAGAAGGAACACGAATAGGGCGACGACCACCATGACGGGGATGGTCGCGAACAGGCGGCGGATGATGTAGGCGGTCATCGATCGACCTTCATGGCATCGAGCGCTCTCGTTTGCGTGGGCGGATTGCTGCTTTTTTCATCGTCAGACGACGCGAACCTGTAACGGAACAGCCTGCCGCTTGAACAGAGAAAACCATACAATGGCCGTCAAAAAGCCAAATACGACGAGGGTTTTCGCATCGGCGGGCAACACTCCGACGCCACGGGAAATCGGTCTCCCATGCCGCCAGATCACACGTTGATACGGGCGACCGCACTTTCGCATGCCGACCGTTCTTTCCAAACCTTGAGCGTCCCTTGAACCCTGTGCCGGTTTGCGGCGGGCCCGCTTGGATGCGAGCCCTCAGTTGCTTTTTTACTGTCTCAGTAAAGCGCGTGCCGCGGTTGTTCGGCAAGCCTCACGATCGCCGCACCCGTGGGGTGGGCCGAGGGCCGCCTCCGCGCCGGTGTCCCGGCGCGGAGGGGCGTTCGTACTACTTCTTCTCGATGTTCCACATGACCGGGAGGCTCGGCACCTCCACGATCCCCGACAGCCGGTCGGAGCGGTAGGCGGACGGGTTGCTCCACTGCGCGAAGCTGATGTAGGGCACCTGGTCGTAGGC
>CAZQOA010000137.1:0-2719 GCA_964594715.1 uncultured Rhizobiaceae bacterium
CGCCCACGCTCCTGCGTTCGCCTCAGCCGGCCTTCCAGACGCCCCAGGGCAGCGGCTTGCCGGCCGGCCAGGGCTTGTAGCCGCGCACCGTCGGCGCGGCAGCCTCGATGCCGGTCTCGAAGAAGATGCCGATGATCGGCACCTGGTCGGCTGCCATCTTGTGGAGCTGGCCGAAGATCGCCTTGCGCCGGCCCTCGTCGAGCGAGGTGTTCGCCTCCTCCAGCAGCTTGATCGCCGCCGGGTCCTCCCACTGCGCCCATTTCAGCTTGTCCTTGTCGCCGATCACCGCGGAATACATCAGCCCCGGGTCGAAGCGCGCGGAATAGCCGAACGACTGAATCTGGAAATTGCCCTTGAGGTAGTTGTCGAGCTGCGTCGCCCATTCCAGTACCTCCAGCTCGACCTTGAAGCCGGCCGCCGTCAGCATCGCCTGCGCCACCACGGAATTGTCGTACATGCCGCTGTAGCGCTTGTTGGTCTGGAGCCGGATCGTCTCGCCCTTGTAGCCGGCCTCCTTCAGCAGGGCGGCCGCCTTCTTCGCGTCATAGGCGGGCCATTCCAGGAAGCTCTTGTCGTAGTAGGGCGTGGCATTGGCCACCGCCGACGGGTTGGCCTTCGACAATCCCAGCGTGCGGGTGTCGGCGATCTCCTGCAGGTCGAGCGCGTGGGCGATGGCGCGGCGGATCTTCACGTTGGCGAGCAGCGGGTCGCGGGTCTGCAGCAGGAAGGTCGACCAGCCGAGGCCGGGCGTCGTCATCACCGCCATGCCGCGCTGCTTCAGCCCCTCCATGCGGTGGGCATCGACGTCGGGCAGGATGTCGACGGCGCCGCTGACCAGGGCTGCCTCGGCCGCACTGCCGTCGGGGATGATGCGGATGACCAGGTGGTCGACATGGGCGACCCGGGCGCCGGCGTAGCCGCTGGCGGGCGCCGGGTTGGGCACATAGTCGGGCACGCGGTCCATGGCGATGTACTCGCCGCGCTTCCATTCCTTCAGCTTGAAGGGGCCGGTGCCGATCGCGTCCTTCCACTTGCCTTCGGCGTCGAAGGCGGCCGGGTGGATCGCCACCACGGCGCACTGGAAGTTGGCGAGCTGCTTCAGGAACAGGGCGCTCGGCTTCTCCAACCGGTAGACGACGGTGGCGTCGTCGGGGGCCTCGACCGCTTCCACCTTGATGCCGCTGCTGCCGTTGAAGAAGCGCGCGCAAGGCCAGGCCTTGTTGGCGAACTGGCGGTCCCAGCTCGACTTCACGTCGGCCGCGGTCACCGGCGCGCCATTATGGAACTTCGCGCCGTCGCGGAGCGTGAAGCGGTAGGTCCGGCCGTCGTCGCCGACCGTCCAGGACCTGGCCAGCTGCGGCCCGACGCTGAGGTCGGCGCGATAGCCGACCAGCCCCTCATAGATCATGTGGGCGACGGAATCGGTGTTGCCGTCGCGGTTGATGCCGGGTTCCAGGCTGCGGATGTCGGCATTGAGGGCGATGGTGAGGGTGCCGCCCTGGCGGGGCGTGTCCTGTGCCATCGCCGGGGCCGCCAGCACCGCAGCCACCGCCGCTGCCAGCACGATCGATCTTGTCATTCCCTGGAACCTCCTCATCTCCTGCCCGTCGGCGACGCCCGCGAGCGGTTTTGCGCTATCTTCCGCGATCCATGCGTTTTATCAATATAAAAGGCAGTGCCCGCTGGTGGCACGGGACCTGGAAACCCGGAGCCGGCATGAAGACGATCGAACGCCCGCGCCGCGGCCGAAGGCCGGCCGGGCGCAGCGCGCTCCAGACCGAGCTGGTGCGCCAGATCCTGGAGGTGATCGCCCGCGACGGCATCGTCATCGGGGCGCCGGTCCGCGAGTTGCCGCTGGCGCAGCGCTTCGGTGTCTCGCGCACCCCGATCCGGGCGGCGCTGCGCATCCTCGAAGGGATCGGCTACCTGGCGTTCGATGCCGGTCGCGGCTTCACGCTGGCCCGCGCGATCGACGCCGAGGCCATCCAGGGGCACGACGCGCTGCCGCGATCGGCCATCGACGAGCTGCATCGCGCGATCATGGCCGACCGCGCCCGCGGCCTGCTGCCGGCGGATGTGTCGGAGGCCTCGCTGATGCCACGCTACGGCGTCTCTCGCGGGATGGTGCGCCGGGTGCTGATGCAGCTCAGCGACGACGGGCTGGCGCGTCGCCAGCGCGGCCATGGCTGGCACTTCACCGAGGCGCTGGATTCGCTGGAGGCGGTGGCCGAGAGCTATCGCTTCCGCATCATCGTCGAGTGCGCGGCGCTGGGCGAGCCCACCTATGCGGTCGATCCGCAGGCGCTGGACCAGCTCCGCGACCAGCACCTGGCCATCCTGAAGGATGTCGAGAACCTCGACCCCAACCGCTGGTTCCAGGCCAACAACGCCTTTCACGAGACGGTCGCGCTGTGGTCGCACAACCGCTTCCTGATCGAGGCGGTGCGCCGGCAGAACGCGCTGCGCCGGTTCGGCGAGCATTACGTCTTCCACCGCCTTTCCCCGCGGCGCATCGTCCAGTCCTCGCGCGAGCACCTGGCCATCCTGGCCGCGATCGAGAAGGGAGACCACGCCTGGGCGGCATCGCTGCTGGAGCGCCACCTGGCGCTGGCGGCGCGCGCCTACGCTGAGCGCGAGGGGGCGGAGCGGGAGGGGGCCGAAAGAGCAGCGGCGGAGCGCCGCCCCGCCGCCGATCCGGTCAGCGCCCCGGCCCGTCCCA
>CAZQOA010000137.1:2819-8059 GCA_964594715.1 uncultured Rhizobiaceae bacterium
CGGGTCGATCGGCGTCGGCAGGCCGCACCGGGCCTCGATGATCTCGGCGGCATCGAGGCACAGGTCCTCGCGGTAGCGGCCGGCGATCACCTGGACGCCGAGCGGGATGCCGTCATGCAGGCCGACCGGGACCGACACCCCCGGCAGGCCCAGCACGGAAATGGCAAGCTGGGCGCGCTGGTCGACGAACATGCGCGCGGTGGTCTCGACATCGACGATGTCGCGGTCGTGGGGATAGGGCGGCTCGGCCGACACCGGCGCCAGGACGATCGGCCGGTCCTCGAAGAACAGCTGCCATTCCGCCAGGATCTTCTCGCGCGTCGCCAGCGCCTGGCGGAACCGTTCCAGGTCGCCGCCCGCGCCCTGGGCCAGCCACAGGGTCAGCGACTTGCGGATGCCGTCGTCGCCATGTTCGGCGACGTAGGGCGCCAGGGTCGCGATGACGTCGTCCATGCCGATCGGGACCCACAGGTCGGCGGCCTCGCCGAAGCGCGGCGGCTCCACCTCCTCTACCACATAGCCGGCATCGGCCAGCGCCCGGCCGGCGTTTCGGATGCCGTCGGCCACCGCCGGATGGACGCCGCGGCCGGCCGGGTCCACCACCATGGCGACGCGCATCGGGCGCACCGGCGGCGGCCCGTCGAACGGCACGTCCACCCAGCGCGGGTCGCGCGGATCACCGGCCGACAGCGCCCGGAAGGCCACCCGCAGGTCGCGGACGCGCCGGGCCAACGGCCCGTTCACCGCCATCAACTGCGAGGAGATCGGCCGCGTGCCCTTGGAAGTGCCGTTGAAGGACGGGACCCGGCCGAAGGTCGGGCGGATGCCGGCGACCCCGTTACAATAGGCGGGGTAGCGGATCGACCCCGCGATGTCGTTGCCCTGCGAGATCGGGCCGATGCCGGCGGCGACCGCCGCCCCTGCCCCGCCGCTCGACCCGCCGGCGGTGATGTCCGACCGCCAGGGGTTGCGGGTCAGGCCATGCAGCGCATTGTCGGTGAACCAGCGCATCGAGAAGCCGGGCGTGTTGGTGCGCCCGATGACGATGGCGCCGGCCCGGCGCAGGTTGGCCACCACCGGGCTGTCGCCGTCGGCGATCAGGTCCCGGAAGGCGACGATGCCGTTGTCGGTCGGGCAGCCGCGCTGGTCGGTGTTGACCTTGGTCGTCACCGGCACGCCGTGCAGCGGCCCCACCGCCTGGCCGGCGGCGACGGCGCGGTCGGCGGCATCCGCCGCCGCCAGCGCCTCGTCCGCCAGCGGCAGCACCACCGCGTTGATCCGCGGATTGACCGCGTCCATCCGGTCCAGGCAGGACTGGACCGCCTCGCGGGCGGACACCTGCCGGGACCGGATCAGCCAGGCGAGCTCGACCCCATCCAGCTTCCACAGCTCGGTGGCGGACGCAGGCCTCATGCGGCCCGTTCCACAGCCGGCGCCGCGCCCTGCATGTCGAGCTGGTACGACTGGAACTGCCGGTTGAGCGCCGGCAGCACGCAGACATCCATGACGCCCAGCGCCGGCTCCATGACGATCATCGCCACGGTGGCGCTGAGGTTCTGGGTCAGCGACTTGCGCGGCGGGCGGCACACCGACCAGGGATGGCCGAAATCGTCGAACAGCGCCGCCTTCACCGAATCGCGGGTGATGCGGCCGGCCTCGGCCGCCAGCAGGTGGCGGACGCGCATGTCGCGATAGAGGCTGTCGGGGGTGCCGGCGATGCCGGTGTCCTTCAGCTTCGCCAGCGCGACCGGGCTCTGCCAGTGGTTGGCATGGACGATGAGGCCGCCCGTGGCATGCATCTGGAAGGTCTCGTCCGGGGCGCATTCGAAATCGATGGCGACCCCTTCGGTCTGGCTCACCATCATGTTGTTCGAGCCGGACTTCGGCGTCGTGTAGACGGTGTGGAAGGCCAGGGCGAGCTGCTGCTGCTCCAGCACCTTGCGCCGGATCAGCGGCAGGGGCACCCCGAGGCGGGTGTAGTCGCGGTCGGATTCGAGGTAGTTGGCGGTGATCACCACGCCGGCCGCGTTCATGCCGCAGCGCGCCATCTGACCGGCCTCGGCGAAGCACAGCATGTCCGGCCCCTGCCCCTCTTCCTGGCGGATGCGCAGGATGACGGCGGTCTCGGCACACTCCGCCTTCCAGTCCCAGTTCTGGGCGTGGATGAGGCGGCCGGCGGCGGTGGCTTCCGGCAGGACGATGACGCCGGTGCAGCCATCCGGCTCCTCGGTGCGGGCCAGCTTCTCGCGCAGGTCGGGCCGGGTGCTGAGCTTCAGCACCTCGGTGCGGGCATTGAGGAAGGCGACCTGCTCGAACTCGACCTCCGCACCCTCGGCGATGCCGCGCATCTCCTCGACCTGGTTGGCGGCGTAGCCTTCCATCACGGGCAGGTAGTTGCGCACCAGCGCCTGGATTTCGGGCCAGGTGAAGTCGGTGCGCTCCAGCTGGGTGCGATAATGCTTGATGCCGAGATGGATGCGGGCGGCCGCCTGGCGGCCATACTGGCGGCCGCGCTCGCGCGGCGGCCCGGACAGATCGATCAGGGGGACGGGTTCGACCATGGCTGGGTTTCCTTGCAGAACAAGGGTGGGGAGAGCTTGGGTATGGGAAAAGACTAGTGTTCTTCGTAGCCACATGAAACAGCAAACATCGGCTGCGGCGATTTGCGTTTCGTTATCACGAAGTGCATGATGACGCACCGCCCGCACGGAACGAGGTCTCGCCATGAACGAAGTACCCGCCAGCCCCGCCTTGTCGAACTCGCTGACGCCGGAGACGATGGAGTCCTATTGGCTCCCCTTCACCGCCAACCGGAAGTTCAAGCGCGACCCCCGCCTCTTCGTCGCAGCCGAGGGCATGTACTACACGACCACCGACGGGCGCCGTATCCTGGACGGGATGGCCGGGCTGTGGTGCGTCAATGCCGGGCACGGGCAGCGCAAGATCGTCGAGGCGATCAAGGCCCAGGCCGAGCAGATGGACTATGTCTCGTCCTTCTCCATGAGCCACCCGCTGGCGTTCGAGTTCGCCCACGCGGTGGCCCAGGTCACGCCGGGCGACCTCAACCATGTCTTCTTCGCCAATTCCGGGTCGGAGGCGGTCGACACCGCGCTGAAGATGGCGCGCGCCTATCACCGCGCCCGCGGCGACGCCGGACGCACCCGCCTGATCGGCCGCGCCAAGGGCTATCACGGCATGGGCTGGGGCGGGCTGTCGGTCGCCGGCATGTCGCGCCACCGCAAGGATTTCGGGCCGCTGCTGCCGGAAGTCAGCCACCTCAACCACACGCATTTCCCCGAGAAGAACGCGTTCTCGCGCGGCCGCCCGGCCTGGGGCGCGCATCTGGCCGACGAGCTGGAGCAGATGACCCTGATCCACGACCCGTCGACCATCGCGGCCGTCATCGTCGAGCCGGTGGTCGGCTCCGGCGGGGTGTTGCCGCCGCCGGTCGGCTACCTGGAGCGGCTGCGCCAGATCTGCGACAAGCACGGCATCCTCCTCATCTTCGACGAGGTCATCACCGGCTTCGGGCGCCTCGGCACCGCCTTCGGGTCGGAGCTGCTGGGGGTGCTGCCGGACATCGTCACCTGCGCCAAGGGCATGACCAACGCCGCGGTGCCGATGGGGGGCGTCATCGTCAACCAGAAGGTCTGGGACGGCTTCACCGCCGGGCCGGAGAGCATCATCGAGCTCTTCCACGGCTACACCTATTCCGGCCACCCGCTCGCCTGCGCCGCCGGGCTGGCGACGCTGGAGGTGCATCGCGACCTCGACCTCTATGCCCGGACCCGGCGCGCCGCCCAGCGCTGGGAGGACACGGCCCACGCGCTGAAGGGCGAGCGCCACATCACCGACATCCGCAACATCGGCCTGCTTGGCGCCATCGACCTGGAGCCGCGGGCGGGCGAGCCCGGCGCGCGTGCGCTGGCGGTGAACGAGATCTGCTTCGAGCAGGGCATCCTGATCCGCAATGCCGGCGACACGCTGGTGCTGTCGCCGCCGCTGATCATCGAGGATGCCGAGATCGACCGCCTCTTCGACACCATCCGCGGCGCGCTGGCCAAGGTCGACTGACGGCAAGCGACGGCGGGGCCGGGCCTCGGGTCCGGTCCCGCCCATTTATGCTGCGACTGCGAAGGGTCCTTGACTTTTCGCCGCAACCCCTTCATTTACCTGCAATCCGCTGAGGCGGATGCCGGCGCCCCCGGCCGCGTGAGCGACGATCCCCATTGGCTGGCCCCACCATTTGGCCAACCCGATGACTGGGTCGATCGTCCTGCCGAGGCGCCATGCTCTCCCACGGAACAGCCCAGGCAGCGCGGGGCGTCCCCCATAAACCCCTGCGGGGTCGGGTGTGGACAGCCGTTGGCGTTCGCGCGCGTTCCCTCGGGCTCGTGAAAGAATCCTTACTCTTGACCCAGTTCTCCGACCTCGGCCTCGCAGCGCCGATCATGAAGGCGCTCGCCGACGAAGGTTACGTCACGCCCACGCCGATCCAGGCGCAGGCCATTCCCCATGTCATGCTCGGCCGCGACCTGCTCGGCATCGCCCAGACCGGCACCGGCAAGACCGCCGCCTTCGCCCTTCCCATCCTCCATCGCCTCGCCGCCGACCGCCGCCAGCCGGTGCGCAAGTCGACCCGCGTCCTGGTGCTGAGCCCGACCCGCGAACTGGCGAGCCAGATCGCGGAAAGCTTCAAGTCCTATGGCCGCCATCTCGGCCTGCGCGTGGCGCTGGCCTTCGGCGGCGTGCCGCTGGGCGGCCAGATCCGCCAGCTGTCGAGCGGCGTCGACGTGCTCGTCGCCACCCCCGGCCGCCTCATCGACCATCTCGACACGGGCGCCGTGCGCCTCGACCAGGTCGAGATGATCGTGCTGGACGAGGCCGACCACATGCTCGACATGGGCTTCATCCATGCGGTGCGCCGGATCGTCCGCGCCATCCCGCAGAAGCGCCAGAGCCTGTTCTTCTCGGCCACCATGCCGCGCGAGATCGGGGCATTGGCGGGCGACCTGCTGCGCGACCCGGTCCGGGTCGAGGTGGCGCCGGTCGCGACCACGGCCGAGCGGGTCGAGCAGCGCATGATCTTCGCCGAGCAGGGCCAGAAGCCGACCCTGCTGGTTGGGCTGGTGCGCGAGGTCAATCCGCGCCTGATGCTGGTCTTCACCCGCACCAAGCACGGCGCCGACCGGGTGGTCCGTCACCTGGAGCAGGCCGGCATCGAAGCGGCCGCGAACCAC
>CAZQOA010000137.1:8069-11113 GCA_964594715.1 uncultured Rhizobiaceae bacterium
TCCGTGCCGGCCGGCTCCGGATCCTGGTCGCGACTGACATCGCGGCCCGCGGCATCGACGTCGATGGCGTCTCGCACGTCATCAATTTCGACCTGCCGAACGTGCCGGAAAGCTATGTCCATCGCATCGGCCGCACCGCGCGGGCCGGCAATGACGGCATCGCCATCGGCTTCTGCGGCAGCGACGAGCGCCCCTACCTGCGGGACATCGAGAAGCTGATCGGCCAGAAGGTGGAGCAGATGGCATCCCCGGTCGACCTGCCGGCGGCCCGCCCCGCCGCCCCCGCCAACGCGCAGCGCCCGTCGGGCCCGCCGCGTCGGTTCGCTGGCGCCACCGCCAGCCCGGGCCGGCGTCCGCAGCAGTCCCAGCGCCGCACCGCCGCGCGCTGAACAGCGATCCTGCGGCCGGCCTTGCGGACGTTTCCCGCAAGGCCGGCCAGGGACGATGACACGAATTCGCCACTCGCGCGTTTTGCCGTATTGTCCTGGTCGGCAGGTGGCTGAGAGCGACCGCGGACGGTCCCTCCCGGTGGCCACCCCTTGCCCCGACCGAACCATGCGGAGTGGGAAAAAATGGCGGCGAGCAGTGCGGGATTTCATGAGGACGCGGACCTGTTGTCCGCCAAGACCAAGGACATGCATCGCGCCATCGTGTCGCTGATGGAGGAGCTGGAGGCAGTCGACTGGTACCAGCAGCGGGTCGACGCCACCACCGACGACGAGCTGCGGGGCATCCTCGCCCATAACCGCGACGAGGAGATCGAGCACGCCTCGATGGTGCTCGAATGGCTGCGACGCAACAACGCCAGGTTCGACGAGGAACTCGGCACCTATCTCAACACCAGCGGGTCCATCCTGGCGGTGGAGGACGCCGTCCAGGAAGCGGGCGGCGAAAGCGGCAGTGGCAGTGGCAGTGCTACTGAGGATTCGCTGCGCATCGGCAGCCTCAAGGGGGGCAAGTGACATGAACGACCTGCGCCGCAACCTGGCCCCCTTCTCCAGCGATGTCTGGTCCGAGATCGACGACGAGGCCACCCGCGTGCTGAAGCTGCACCTGGCCGCCCGCAAGCTGGTGGACTTCAACGGCCCGCTCGGCTGGAACATCTCGGCCATCGACATCGGATGGACCGCCGAGCTGGCCGAGAGCCCGGCCGACGGGGTCAAGGGCCATATCCGGCTGCCGCAGCCGCTGGTCGAGCTGCGCGCACCCTTCACGCTGGCGATGCGCGACATCCGTGCGATCGAGCGCGGCGCCAAGGATGCCGACCTCGGCCCCGTCATCGACGCCGCCAAGGCGATCGCGCGCGCCGAGGACAAGGCCGTCTTCCACGGCTATCCGGCCGCCGGCATCAAGGGCATCGCCGAGGCCGCCGAGGCCACCAAGGTCACGCTCAGCGCCGACTACACCCGCTACCCGGCCGCCGTGCTGGAGGCGACGGAAAAGCTGCGCGCGGCCGGCATCGACGGCGACTATGCCATCGCCTTGGGCCCGCGCTGCCATGCCGGGCTGCTGAAGACGCTGTCCCCCGCCGGCTATCCCATCATCGAGCATGTGAAGAAGCTGGTATCCGGCCCGCTCATCTGGGCGCCGGGCGTCGACGGGGCGGTGGTGATGTCGATGCGCGGCGGCGATTTCGAGCTGACCATCGGCCGCGACATCTCGGTCGGCTATCGCTACCACACGGCCGATACGGTGGAACTCTACCTCGAAGAGAGCATGACCTTCCGCCCGCTGACCCCGGAAGCGGCGGTGCCGCTGGTGTACGGCCGGGAGAAATAGCCACCCGCCGATACCGAGGCGATCCGGCCGTGAACGACCGGATCGCCTTGGGGAGGATGCCCGGATGCGTCGACCGTTCGACCTCGACCCCGATGGCGAGCGACTGCCGATCAAGGTCGATACCGCCTCCAACGGCGAGTTCTTCCCGCTTCCCCTGACCAAGCGCCAGCACGCGGCCAACGCGCTGGCCCACCGGCGCGTTTCGGAAGCGGCCGGCCGGGTCGGTCTCGACCGCCGTTCGTTCCTGGTTTCGGCCGCCGGCGCTGCCGCCACCCTGCTCGCCTTCAACGAAGCCCATGCCGCGGCCAGCGGGCGGGCCGGGGTCGGCGGCCGCTTCGCCCTGCCGCCGGAGGCCGGCTACGAGCCGGCCGTGGCCGAGGCGGCCCTCGACAGCAAGGTCGGCGTGGTCGACCTCCAGACCCATTGCGTCGACCCTTCCGGCCGCTGGGCCACCGGCGCCGACGGCGAGCGCTGGAAGCGCACCCTGACCCAGCTGTTCGGCCAGCGCGCCAAATGCGGCGGCGGCGGCTTCGACTGCTATTCGGCCGAGCAGCTGGTGAAGGAGGTATTCCTCGACAGCGACACCGACATCGCCGTCGTGTCCGCCCTGTGGGGCGCGCCCGGCAGCAACCCGACCCCGGTCGACTATGCCGCCGAGGCCCGCGACATCGTGGCCGCCATGGGCGGGCGCCACCGCATCCTCATCCATGGCGGCGTGCTGCCGAATGCCCCCGGCCAGATCGACTTCATGGACGAGATGGCCGCGCGCTGGCAGGTCGATGCCTGGAAGCTCTACCCGCAATGGGGGCCGCAGGGCCGCGGCTTCCACATGGACGACCCCGTCCATGGATTGCCCATGCTGGAGCGCGCCCGGGCGCTCGGCATCCGCATCGTCTGCGCCCATCGCGGACTGCCGCTGCCCTTCCTCGACTACGCCTACTCGCACCCGGCCGACATCGCACGCGCGGCCCGGCTCTATCCCGATCTCACCTTCGTCTGCTTCCATTCGGGCTTCGAGCCAGGGCTGGTCGAGGGCGCCTACGACCCGGCCCGCGACCGGGGCGTCGACCGCTTCGTCAAGGCCGCCCGCGACGCCGGCTTCCGGCCCGGCCAGGGCAACCTCTACGCCGAGCTCGGCAGCGTCTGGCGCCACTACATGAGCAAGCCCGACCAGGCCGCGCACCTGATGGGCAAGCTGCTGGCCACCTTCGGCGAGGACCGCATCTGCTGGGGCACCGACAGCATCTGGTACGGCAGCCCACAGG
>CAZQOA010000138.1:0-3155 GCA_964594715.1 uncultured Rhizobiaceae bacterium
AGTAGGCGGTCTCCTCCGGGGTCGAGGTGCCGTGGGTGACGACGCCCCCGTCGAGGCCGGGGAAGCGCCCCGGCAGCCCGTCGATGGGGCGCGCCAGCTCCAGCCAGTCCGGCACGTCGATGTCCGGGCTGCCGATCGCCTTCCAGGCGACCGGGATGATCTCGCCGGCCGCCGCTACCTCGGGGAAATGGGCCAGCAGGCCGGCCGGGTCGAGCTTGCGGCCGGTGTCGCCGTAATCGACATAGTCGAGCGGGCCGTGGCCGATGGACGAGAGCGTGCCGCCGCTGCCGACGATGCAGACCTTCAAGATACGCGCTCCTGGCACGATGCGCGCTCCTGCAGGGCAGGGCGCGTCGTGCGGTCGCCGGCGGCCTTCTCGTAGGCGTGGGCCACGGCCAGTACCGTGTCGTCGGCGAAGGCCCGGCCGGCCACCTGCATGCTCATGGGCATGCCGTTCGCGTAGAAGCCGCACGGGACCGCCGCAGCCGGCTGCCCGGTGAGGTTGAAGGGCATGGTGAAGAAGGGCTTGCTGAAGAAGGGGAAGGTCGGGGTCTCCTCCATCCGCTCCGGCGGGCCGTAGTGGGATGCGGTCAGGACGACATCCCACGGCGCCATGGCGGCGCGCATCCGGTCGACCAGGGTGCGGCGGAAGCGGATCGCCTGGACATAGTCGTCGGCCGAGAAGAAGGCGCCCAGGCGGACGCGGTCGCGGAAGAGCTGGCCATAGATCTCCGGCTGCCGGCGCAGATGCTGCTGGTGGATGGCATAGGCCTCGCTGAGGAGGATGATCCGCCCGGCGGCATGCAGGTCCATCAGGTCCGGCAGCACCACTTCGCCGACGACGGCGCCCTCTGCGGCCAGGACGTCGCCGGCCCGGTCGATGGCGGCGACCAGCTCGGGGTCGGCCGAGGCGTGCCAGGTGCGCGCGATGCCGATCCGCAAACCCTTGACGGGGCGGCCGATGGCGCCCTTGAAATCCGGCACCGGACCGTCGACCGATGCCGGGTCGGCGGCGTCGTGGCCGGCCAGGACCTGCATCATCAGGGCGCAGTCCTCGGCGGTCCAGGCCATGGGGCCGGCATGGTCCAGGGTCCAGCTCAGGGGCAGCACGCCGCGGCGGGACACCAGGCCATAGGTCGGCTTCAGCCCGACCAGGCCGCAGAAGCCCGACGGGCTGCGGATCGAGCCGCCGGTGTCGGATCCCATGGCGGCGGCGCAGAGGCCGGCCGCGACCGCGGCACCTGACCCGCTGGACGAGCCGCCCGGTTGCAGGGCCACGTTCCACGGGTTGCGCGCCGGCGGGCTGAAGAGGTCGGGCGAGGGACCGCCGAAGGCGAACTCATGGGTCGACAGCTTGCCCAGGCTGATGGCGCCGGCTGCCGCGAGGCGCGCCACGGTTGCCGCATCCTCGGTCGGGACATGGTCGCGCAGCAGGCGCGAATGGGCCGTCGTGGCGATGCCCTTGGTGCAGTAGATGTCCTTGAGCCCGATCGGAATGCCATGCAGCGGCCCGCGCCAGTTGCCGGCCGCGATCTCCGCGTCGGCCACCCTGGCGGCGGCGCGCGCCTCTTCCGCGGTCACCAGGATGAAGGCATGGAGCTGGTCGTCCAGGGCTTCGATGCGATCGAGATAGGCTTCCACCAGCTCCACCGGCGACAGCTGCCGGGTGCGCAGCAGGCCGGATAGCTCGGCGATGGTCCGTTCCGTGATCACCGGGGCGGGCGTCATCGTGCGACCCCGGCATCGGCCGGGACGAAGACCAGGGCCGGCTCGCTGGCAAGGTCGGGGGCAGCCGGCAGGCGCGACAGCAGCACCTGGCGCGTCTGCAGCCAGGCATCATGCAGCCGCGGCGCCTCTTCGGCGGTGAAGGTCAGGCCGGCATGGCGGGCCATGGCGAGGAATTCGTCGAAGGTGGGATCGGACACGGGGAGGAGGGTACTCCGGTAGGGGGAGACCCATCGTCGCCGAAGACCACCGGTCGCGGCAATCACCGCGTTTTGCGCGGGCGCCATGCCCGGGCGTCGCCCGGAGGCGGAAAAAGAAGAGGCCGCGTCCGAAGACGCGGCCCAAGTTTAGGGAGGAAACGCCCAAGAAGACACAACATGCACCGCAAAGCGGTGTGGGCCATGCTGCGAACCCGAATATGCACCCTCGCGAATGCGCTTTCAAGGAGTTTTTGCACCTGCTCAGTGAAAGAATGTCCGTACAGCTTCAGTCCATGATCGCCAGATAATATATCACGGTACATCATCGTCCTAGGGCATCTTCCGGCTCTAATATGGCAACGCGGCGGGTCAATTTTTCCGTTGTGCAATGCAACAGTGCGACGTTCCGTCGCGCTTTTCGGGGACCCGCGTTGCCGGTCGCCCGGTGCTCGCCTAGATTGTCGATCGGCCGAACCCGGCATCATTCCAGTGGAAGACCGCGATGGTCCAGAGCGCGCCCGATGCACCGTCCCGACCGCCGCCGAGCGCCGCTCCGGCCCGCGAGGCAGAGCGGCTGCACGCCGCGGGGATCGGGGAGATGCGGGCCGGCCGGGCGACGGCCGCGATTGCGCTCTTTGCGGACGCCTTGCGGCTGGCGCCGGGCCATGTGGCGTGTGTGGCCAACCTTGGTTCGGCCCTCCAGGCGGCCGGTCGCCTGGGCGAGGCGGTGGCGGCCTTCGACCGAGCCGCCGCCCTGGCCCCCGGCCACCCGGCGATCCATCACAACCGGGGCAATGCGCTGCTGGCGGCCGGGCGGGCGGCCGATGCCGCGGCGGCGCAGGCGCGCGCGGCCACCCTGGCGCCGGCCGACGCGCGGTTCCAGTATGCCTGGGGCATGGCGCTCGATCGCGCCGGCCGCCTGGACGCTGCGGCAGCGCGCTTCCGAGCGGCCATCGCCATCGATCCCGGGCATCCCTCGGCGCGGGCGGCGCTGGCGCTGTCCCTCCAGGCCAAGGGGGATGCGGCCGGCGCGCTCGCGGTGCTGCGCGAGCAGGCGATGCGCACCCGCGGGTTGACGACGCCCCATCTCTACGAAGAGGGGCCCCATGAAGAGAGGCCCTACCAGGATGGCGACCGGCTCGCCAATCGCAGCCGGATCCGCCACGATGTGGAGCAGTTCCGCTGGCTGGCCGCGCAAGGCGACCTGGTCTTCGATCGCGCTGGCCTGGA
>CAZQOA010000138.1:3255-5849 GCA_964594715.1 uncultured Rhizobiaceae bacterium
GCTGGCCTGGACCGCACCGCGTCCGCCTACGAGGCGCTGCTGCGGCAGATGCCGGACGGGTCCGATGCGCGGCGCCCGGTCGGCCTGACCGATGCCATGCTGGCGGCGCTCGGCGGTACCTACAACCGCGCGATCCATCTCCTCGATGCGCCGGCTTCGCCCGAGAGCCCGCTGGCACCGCGGGACTGGCGATCGGTCGAGGGCGCCTATGCCGCCGATGCGCCCGGGATAGCCACGATCGACGGCTTCCTGGAGCCGACCGCGCTTTCGGCCCTGCGCCGCTTCTGCCTCGGCTCCACCATCTTCCATCACGTGAAGCATGGCGGCTATGTCGGCGCCTACCTGCCGGAGGTCGCCTGCGGGCTGCTGCTGCAGATCGCCCAGGAACTGCCGCAGCGGATGCCGACCGTGTTCCGCCAGCACCGGCTGCGCCAGATGTGGGTCTACAAGTATGACAGCCGCATGGAAGGCATCGGCGTCCATGCCGACGCGGCTGCGGTGAACGTGAATTTCTGGCTGACCCCGGACGAGGCCAACCTCGATCCGGCGACGGGCGGCCTCGTCATCCATCGCTGCGAGGCGCCGCTCGACTGGTCCTTCCAGCGCTTCAACGAGGACGAGGGCGCGATCGACGCCTACCTGGCGCGCCATAGCGCCGGGTCGATGACCGTCCCCTATCGCTGCAACCGCGCCATCATCTTCCATTCCGACCTGTTCCACGCGACCGACCGCTTCACCTTCCGCGACCGCTACGAGGATCGCCGGCTGAACGTCACCATGCTGTTCGGCGATCGGGCCGACGGCGAAAGTCCGAAAGCGGGTCGCCGATGAGCTTCTTCGCGGTCTATCGCCGGGTCCTGGGCCTGCTGGCGCCGGAACGGAACCTCGTCATCCTGCTGGCGGTCGCCAACCTGGCGCTGGCGACCTTGCCCTTCGTCGAGCCGCTGCTGTTCGGCAAGGTGATCGATACCCTGGCCGGCAGCCCCGGGCGGCCGGCGGCCGACGTCTGGGCCGATGCGATCCGGCTGCTGGTGATCTGGGGGCTGGTCGGGGTCGCCGGCATCTTCGCCAACATGCTGGTGGCATTGCACGCCGACCGGCTGGCGCATCGCAACCGCCTGGCGGCGATGCGCTCGTTCTTCGAGCACGTGCTGCAGCTGTCCGTGGCCTTCCACACCCGCACCCATTCGGGCCGCCTGCTGAAGATCATGCTCCAGGGCAGCGACCACCTGTTCGGCCTGTGGCTCGCCTTCTTCCGCGAGCACCTGGCGACCTTCGTGGCCCTGGTCGTGCTGTTGCCCCTGTCGCTCTACCTCAATTGGCGGCTGGGCCTGCTGCTGGTCGCCCTCATCGTCGTCTTCTGCGGGCTGACGCTGTTCGTCATCCGGCGCGCGCAAGCCGCCCAGGAGGCGGTCGAATCGCAGCATTCCGACTTGGCGGAACGGACCGGCGACGCGCTCGCCAACGTCCTCCTGATCCAGAGCTTCGTGCGCCTGGCGGCCGAGGTCCGGCAGTTGGGCGACGTGATGCAACGCCTGCTCGCCGCCCAGTTCCCCGTGCTCAACTGGTGGGCGCTGGCGACCATCCTGGCGCAATCGGCCAGCACCATCACCGTCATCTCGATCTTCATGCTCGGCACCAGCCTGCACCTCCAGGGCAAGGCGACGGTGGGCGAGATCGTCATGTTCATGGGCTTCGCCACCCTGCTGATCGCGCGCCTGGAGCATGCCATGTCGTTCGTCAGCCGGCTCTTCTTCCAGGTCGCGGCGATCGGCGACTTCTTCTCGGTCCTCGATGCCCGCCCGGTGGTCGAGGAGCGGCCGGGCGCCATCGAACTGGTCCGCGCCAAGGGCGACGTCTGCTTCGAGAACGTCACCTTCGCCTATGACCCGGGGCGGCCGGCACTGCGCGACATCTCGTTCGAGGCGCGGCCGGGCGAGACGGTGGCCCTGGTCGGCCCGACCGGGGCCGGCAAGAGCTCGACGCTGGGGCTGCTGTTCCGCCTGTGGGACCCGCAGTCCGGCCGCATCACCATCGACGGCCACGACATCCGCGACCTCAGCCTGGAATCGCTGCGCCGCAATATCGGCGTGGTGTTCCAGGAGAGCGCGCTCTTCTTCCGCAGCATCGCCGATAATTTGCGCGTCGGCCGGGGCGACGCCAGCGACGAGCAGCTGGTGGCGGCGGCGAAGGCGGCGCAGGCGCACGACTTCATCATGCGCCAGCCCCAGCGCTACGAGACCGCGGTCGGCGAGCGCGGAGTGACCCTCAGCGGCGGCGAGCGCCAGCGCCTCGCCATCGCCCGCGCGATCCTGAAGGACCCGCCGATCCTGGTGCTCGACGAGGCCACCAGCGCGCTCGATTCGGTGACCGAGCGCATGGTGCAGGACGCGCTCGGTGCCGTCACCCGGGGCCGCACCACCTTCATCATCGCCCACCGCCTGTCGACGATCCGCGACGCCGACCGCATCCTCGTGTTCGAGGATGGGCGTGTGGTGGAGCAGGGGAGCTACACCGAGCTGATCCGCGCCGGCGGCGCCTTCGCGCGCCTGGTGCAAACCCAGTATGGCGACGCGGCACTGCTGGCGTAGGCG
>CAZQOA010000138.1:5949-11005 GCA_964594715.1 uncultured Rhizobiaceae bacterium
GCGGCGCCCAGGCATTCGTCGATCACGGGCAGCAGCTTGGCGCGCGTGATGGGCTTGCTGACCGCGCGGTCGGCACCCAGGAGCCGGGCCACCTCGAGATGGTCGACGGCATCGATCGCGCTGGCCATGATCGTCGCCCGCGGGCCGCCCGACATGGCGATGATCGGCACCGCGGACCCTGACCGGCGGATCTGGCGGATGGTCTCCAGGCCTTCGACCTCGGGCATGAAGATGTCGGTGATGACCAGGTCGTAGAGCCCCTGGCCGAGGCTGCGGAGGGCATCCCTGCCGTTGGCGGCCACGACCGCCGAATGGCCGGCCGACTGCAACAGGGCGAGGATGGCCTTGGCGACCAGCTCGTCATCGTCGATCACCAGAATTCGCGCCACCTGCTTTTCCATCCCCGTCAGGTCAGGCAGAAATCAGCATAGCTCCGGCTCCCGGACGATCGCAATCGGCAGGGTCCTCGCGACCCTCGGCTACCATTGATATGTGGCCATCTGTGGGCGGAATGGCCATGGTTGCACCTGGACGCGCCACCAGCACGAACCAGGGGGCCGCGCGGACGAGGGGGAGGCTGTGGCTCGCGGACGGGCGCTGTTGGTCCTGATGGTCGGTTTCGTCGTCCTGCTGGGGGCGTGGGCGGGCACGGGCGTCCTGCGCGACCGGGCGGAAACCATCGAGGGTGGGTTCCGCGACGCCGGCAACCTGGCCGACGCCCTGGCGGAGCAGACCGCCCAGACCATGGCATCCACCGACCAGGCGCTGTCGGGCCTGGTGTCGGCGATCGATGCGGCGCAGATCGAGGATCCCGCGCAGCGCGGCCGTATCTTCGATCTCCTGTCCGAGCGCCAGAAGGTGGCGCTCGGCACCTACGCCTACTTCATCGTCGATGCGCGGGGACGGCTCGTCCATTCCTCGCGGACGCGCGACCCGGATCCGATGGACCTGTCGGCATCGGAATACGTTACCCGGGCGCGGGCGACCCAGGGCAGCGAAATGACGCTGACACGGCCGTTCCAGGGGCGTGCCGGCTATTCGGAGGGGCGCTGGATCATCGTCGCGTCCCGCCCGCTGCGGGCGGCGGACGGCACGGTGCAGGCGGTGTTCGCCGCCGCCATGTCGGTCGACTATCTGAGCCGTTTCTACGACGTGCTGGATGTCGGGCCGGGGGGCATGGTCAGCCTCTTCCGCCGCGACGGCACCTTGCTGGCGACGCATCCCTTCCGGGAAGCGCTGCTGGGCACGTCGCGCGCCGACCTGCCGCTCTTCACCGACCATCTGGCGACAGCCGCGAGCGGCCGATTCCTCCGCCACAATCCCTCGGACGAGGCGGTACGCCTCATTTCGTACCGCACCATCGCCAACTACCCGCTGGTGGTGGCGGTCGGCCTGGGGGAAGGGTGGGTGCTGGCGCCATGGCGGACCCGGGCGCTGCGCTCCGCGGCCGAGATCGGGCTGATGGCGCTCCTTATCCTGGTGCTGACCCTCTATGCGCGCCGTCTCCTCAACCAGCGCGCCGCCGCCGACGTGGAGCAGAGCCGGCGGCTCAACCTGCTGGCCCGCGCCTCGCTCGACCTCGCGCGGACGCGTTCGGCGGATGCCATGCTGAAGGCCGCCGCCGCCGTCGCCCGGTCGCTGGTCGGCTGCCACCAGGCGATGATCAGCCTCGACGCCGGGGCCGGGCGCGGCCAGGTGGTCCAGGCCATCTCGGTCAGCGATCGCTACGGCGAATGGCGGACCCGCCCCATCGAACCGGCCCACGACGGCATCGACGCGCTGGCCGGCCGAACCGGGCTGCCCGTGCGCCGAACCCGGGCCGAATCGGCCGCGGCGGCGGCCGATGGACGGCCGCCGGTGCGCGGCCTGCTGGCGGTCCCCCTGGTGGCGCAGGACGGCGGCAACCTCGGCATCGTCCGCCTCTCGGACCGCGACAAGGGCGACTTCACGGCCGATGACGAGGCGATCAGCCAGCAGCTCGCCCTGATGATCGCGACCTTGTTCGAGAATTTCCAGATCGAGGGCGCCCGCCACATCGCGCTTGCGGCCGAGACGGCGGCACGCCTCGACCAGGAAGCCAGCCGGGTCGAGGCCGAGCTCGCCCGGCAGCGCACCGAGCAGATCCTGGAAAGCATCTCCGATGCCTTCTACGTCCTCGACCGGGATTTCCGCTTCCGCCATCTCAACCGCAAGGCCGAGGGGGTGATGGGCCAGGGCCTGGTCGGCCGGAACATCTGGGAGGCGTTTCCCGAGGCGGCCCGGAACGAGATACGGCCCGCCTACGAGACGGCCATGGCGAAGGGCGAGGCGGTGGCCTTCGTGGTCTTCTACCCGCCGCTGGATACCTGGTTCGACGTGAACGTCTATCCGTTCGAGGGCGGGCTCTCGGTCTTCTTCCGCGACGTCAGCGAGAAGGTCGAGATGGAGGCCAAGCTCCACCAGGCCCAGAAGATGGAGGCGGTGGGGCAGTTGACCGGCGGAATTGCCCATGATTTCAACAATCTGCTGACCGTCATTCTGGGTATGGGTGAGGCGATCCTGGCATCACCCATGGACCATCCCGAGCTGCGCGAGCGGGTCGAGGCGATCGTCGCCGCCGGCGAGCGCGGGGCGGAGCTGACCAACAGCCTGCTCTCCTTCTCCCGGCGTCAGCCCCTGGCCCCCACGGCGACCGACGCGGCGCAGCTCCTCCGCCGCATGGAGGGCCTGCTGCGTGGCACGCTCGGCGAGGGGATCGAGATCGAGGTGGCGACCTCGGGCGGCCTGTGGCGGGCGATGGTCGACCCCGGCCAGCTCGAGCTGGCGATCCTCAACCTCGCGATCAACGCGCGCGATGCGATGCCCGCCGGCGGGCGCCTGACGATCGAGGCCGGCAACGCGCGGCTCGACGAGATCTATGCCGCCGGCCACCCGGAAGTCGCCATCGGCCAATATGTCCTGGTCGCGGTCAGCGACACCGGGACCGGGATGTCGGAGGAGGTCATCCGGCGCGCCTTCGAGCCCTTCTTCACGACCAAGGACGTGGGCAAGGGGTCCGGGCTCGGGCTCAGCATGGTCTACGGCTTCGTCAAGCAGTCGGGCGGCCATATCAAGATCTACAGCGAAATCGGCGAGGGTACCGCCGTGAAGCTCTACCTGCCGCGTGCCGTGCAGCGCGCCGGCGGCCGCGAGGAGCGGGAGCCGCCGGAAGTGGCCGCGGACGGCGGCGGGTCCGTCCTCGTGGTCGAGGATTCCGACGACCTGCGGCGCCTCATCACCCAGTCCCTGACCGTGCTCGGCTATGAGGTCGCGACGGCCGCGTCGTCGGCGGAGGCCCTGGAGACCGCGGGCGCACGGCCGTTCGACCTGCTGCTGACCGACGTCATGCTGCCCGGCGGGTCGAACGGGCGGGACCTGGCGAACGAGGTGCAGCGGCGCCACCCCGCCATCCGGGTCCTCTACATGTCCGGCTACACCGAGAACGCCATCGTCCATCACGGCCGCCTGGATTCCGACGTGCTGCTGCTGCGCAAGCCGTTCCGCCGCGCCGACCTCGCGCGCATGGTCCGCCTGGCGCTGGGGGATGCGTGGCAGGGGAAGTGACTGACATGGATCGCGATAAACCTGGTCCACGCGGCGAATAGCAGGCATATTCACTGCAAAAGGCGCGGAGGATATGCCGATCTATATCCACCAGCTGGGAGGTTGGCCCAGGTTCGGCTGGAGCAGCCGGGACATCGGCCAGCATCTGGCTGCCGTTCGCCACCGGCAAGGCCGTCTGTTCGGACGGATGGAGGCGCTCGGGTTCGACCTACGCGCCGAAGCGGTCCTCCAGACCCTTACCGAAGATGTTCTCAAGTCCAGCGAGATTGAAGGCGAAGCCCTGCAACGGGAGCTGGTGCGCTCCTCGGTCGCCCGCCGGCTCGGCATGGATGTCGGTGCGCTCGCCCCGGTCGATCGTCACGTCGAAGGCGTCGTCGAGATGATGCTCGACGCCACCCAGGACTATCTGGCCCCGCTTTCCGACGAGCGGCTGTTCGCCTGGCAAGCGGCATTGTTCCCGAGCGGCCGCAGCGGCATGGCGAAGATCGTCGTCGGTGCGTGGCGCGATGGGGGCTCCGGTCCGATGCAGGTGGTGTCCGGGCCGATCGGGCGGCAGAGTGTGCATTACGAGGCGCCGGCCGCCGCCCGGCTGCCGAGCGAGATGACCCTGTTCCTCGACTGGTTCAACGGTGAAGCGGCGCTCGACCCCGTCCTGAAGGCGGCGATCGCGCACCTGTGGTTCGTCACCATCCACCCCTTCGAAGACGGTAATGGCCGCATCGCGCGTGCCATCGCCGACATGGCGCTGGCGCGATCCGAGGGCAGCCCGCAGCGCTTCTACAGCATGTCCGCGCAGATCCGTCAGGAGCGGAAGGACTACTACGCCATCCTGGAAGCGACCCAGAAAGGTGGCCTCGATATCACCG
This sequence comes from uncultured Rhizobiaceae bacterium, assembly GCA_964594715.1. Taxonomy (GTDB): domain Bacteria; phylum Pseudomonadota; class Alphaproteobacteria; order ATCC43930; family Allostellaceae; genus Allostella. Next base: position 10,398 of record CAZQOA010000138.1, read on the forward strand.
CCTGGCTGCAATGGTTCCTGGCCTGCCTCGATCGAGCCTTTGGCGGCGCGGAGGGCATTCTTGCCAATGTGCTTCGCAAGGCGCGTTTCTGGGAGGCGATGGCCGGCCAGCCGCTCGGTGAGCGGCAGCGCGCGATCATTAACCGTCTGCTCGATGGCTTCGTCGGCAAGCTCACCTCGTCGAAATGGGCGACGCTCGCCAAAACCTCGCCCGACACCGCGCTCCGGGACATCAACGACCTGGTGGCGCGCGGGATCCTGGTGAAGGACGAGGCGGGTGGGCGCAGCACGAGCTATTCGCTGGCGGTGATGAAGGACGGGGATATCTCGCGGAGTTGATTCCTCCGGGGGCCAGGGAAGCGGCGCCTGCGGCCGCAAACGACTACGGCGCGCCCATGCGGGCGCGCCGTAGCGAAAGATTGGCTCCCCGGGCCGGACTCGAACCAGCGACAAAGCGGTTAACAGCCGCTTGCTCTACCAACTGAGCTACCGGGGATCAGCGGGCCGGGCTTATAGCAGTCGATTCCCTGCCTGCCAACCCCGATCCGATCTTTTGTCGGTAACAGGAGATCTGTCCGGAGTTTGTAGCAAGTGATCTGTCCGGTTTTG
>CAZQOA010000139.1:0-4042 GCA_964594715.1 uncultured Rhizobiaceae bacterium
GGCCGCCGCCGCCGTCCGTCAAGCGTCGCGGTGTGGTCCGGACGCAATCCTATCGGGTGCAAGTGGGTTGCCGGCAGTACCGCAACGCGCCATCAGCCCCGCCGTTTCTCCGCTTCCATAACATGACGCCGAAGGACGCGGTTGATCTCGGTTTGATAGCCTCCATTCGCGGCGTGTTCCTTGAACCATGTCAGCACATCCGCGTCCAAGCGGATGGTCACCGGCTGCTTCAACGGGCGATAAAGTTCGCCACGTCGGGCGTGGATCCAATTTTCAGGCGGCGCTTCCGGAATATCCGTCGTGTCGATCTGATCATCGGGGAGCGCGGCCAGCTTAGCGAGCTGGTCAAGTTGACCAGAGCTAAATCCCTTCCTGCTCATAGCGTCTCCTTTCATGGGCGGTGGCCTTTCGGGCGCCTATGATCCGCACGATGCTCTCGTCTTCGGAATCCAGATATGTGTGAACGACGACGAGGACGGCGACTGGTCCGACCATGCCGATGGCGTGCCATCGCTGTTCGCCCTCCTCGAATCGATCGGGGAGGATGACGTGCAATGGGTCTGCCCAAACATGCACCGCAAGATCGAATGACACGCCATGCTTGGCGAGGTTCCTCCGCGCTTTCCCCGGATCCCAGTCAAAACGCATCGTACGTTTTTGGCAATGTATGTACAAATAAGTAAATTATCAAGGAGCGAACACGGCCGATGGTGCTCTCCGCCCTGCCGCTACCCGCCAATCGGCCGCCGCCAGCAGACCGCGTCGGCCGATTCCGTGATGGTCGCGCCGTCGATCCGGCGGTGTGCCAGGAAGGCGTCGAGGGCGAGCTTGCCGGCGGGGTCGACCAGGATCGTGCCGCCCGGCGCCATCCGGTCGAAGAGGGCGGGGAGGATGGCGGCGACCGCCTCTGCGTCGCCGCCGATGGTCAGCAGCGCCACCCGCTCGACCGGGGCATGGGCGAGGCGGTCGCGGTCGCCGCCGGGCAGCAGGTCGATGCGGTCGTCGAGCAGGCGAAAGCGCCGGAGCCGCGCCCGGGTCGCATCCTCGGCGCCGTTGGTGGCGATCCAGACACGACCGGTGGTACGCGGTCGGCTGCGCAGCACGCCGGCCAGGATGGCGCCGCGATCCGCGGCCAGCGCGCCGGCCGCGACGAAGTCGCCCGCCACACCCCCGTCCAGGGCCTGTTCGGCCGCCGCGCGAATGCCACCAAGGATGCCGGCCCCACCATCCTCGCTGACCCAGGCGAGGAGGAGGTCGAGATAGAGCGCGCTCCCCGAGCCTGCCGTCGTCGTGCGCGGGGCCGGGTGCCGCAACTCCGGCCGGGATCGCAGGTGCCTGGACGCCTGGGCCAGGCCGGCTTCGCGCTCGGCGGCGCTCATGGCCCGCTTGCGGAACTCGACCGTCACCTCGTCGACGGCGCGCGGGCGCAGGCGCAGGTCCTCCGGCGGCGTCCCGGCCTGCCGCAGCTTGCGCCCGAGCGGGCTCAGCACGAGGTGCTGGCCGACGATCTCGAAGCGCGCCTTCTCCCAACCGATCTGCCAATGCCAGCTCGTATAGTAGAGCCAGCTCCGCTCGTTGAAGGCGCGGACATGGGTCGGGTCCTGCCAGGCGCCGTAGGACAGGTCGTAGGGGGTGCGGATCGCCATGGTGCCGCCTTCTTCCAGCAGTTCCAGGCAGTTGGTCATGAAGCCGACCAGGTTCGGCACATGCTCCAGCACATGGGACGCGGTGATGTGGCGGAAGGCCCCGGCCGCCAGTTCCACCTCGCCGAAGCGATGGGTCGGATAGGACCGCCCGAGCAGCGCCGGGTCGCTGAGGTCGGCCACGATGTCCGGGCCGGCGGCGGCCGAGATGTCGATATTGAGCGCGGCCTCGTCCCACAGGCGACCGCTGCCGACATTGATGCGGGCCGGAATGCGGGCGGGGGGCAAGGCCGGGTCGCTCAATCCCCCCAACTCCAGCTCCACAGTTCCGTCTGCACGATCGGTTCGTTGGCGCCGTAGCCGCGCAGGCCGCTGGCATAGACGCCGGTCTTGGCCAGCTGGAACAGGAAGCCATGCACCGCGTCCTCGGCGATCATGCGCTGGGCATCGCCATAGAGGGCGTAGAGCTTCGGCGTGTCCGTCTCGGCGTCGATGCGCTTCATCAGCGCATCCAGCGCCTCGTTCTGGTAGCCGTAATAATAGTTCGGGCCGCGCACATAATTGTCCATGTCGTAGGGCGAGGTGTGCGCGACGATCGTCATGTCGTAGTTGCGCTGCTTGTAGACGATGTCCAGCCACTGGGCCCATTCGATCGGCTCGATGCGTACCTTGATCCCGGCCTGCGCCAGCTGAGCCGCGATCACCTCGGCCCCGCGCCTGGCATAGGTGAAGGGCGGCGGCTTCACCGAGGTCTCGAAGCCGTTCGGGTAGCCGGCCTCCGCCAGCAGCGCCTTCGCCTTGGCGATGTCGTGCGGGTAGCGCCCGGTCAGGTCGACATAGGCCGGGTGGTGGGGCGGGAAATGGCTGCCGATCGGCGTGCCGTAGCCGAACATGGCGCCGTCGATGAGGGACTTGCGGTCGAGGGCATGATTGACCGCGCGGCGCACGCGGACGTCGTCGAAGGGCTTGCGGGCGTTGTTGAGGGCCAGGATGACCTCGCCCTCGGTGGTGCCGACCACCACCTTGAAGCGCGGGTCGCGCTGGAAGCGGGTCAGGCTCTCGGGCGCGCCGATCACCGGGAAGGCGTCGACATCGCCCGCCAGCAGGGCCGCGACCTGGGCCGAGGCGTCGGGGATGAACTTGAAGGTCGCCTCGCGCATCCGGATGCGGGCGACGTTGCGATGGTCCGGATTGCGCTCCAGCACCACCCGGTCGCCCTTCACCCAATCCTTGAAGCGGAAGGGCCCGCTGCCGACCGGTCGCGTCCGGTTCTGCTCCACGGTCTCGGTCGCGGTGATGGAGGCGTCGCCCGACGCCATCGAGAACAGGAACACGCTGGTCGGCTGCTTCAGGCGGATCACCACCGTGCGCGGGTCCGGCGCCTCCACCCCCTCGATCGGCTGGAAGAGCTTCTTCGACGGGTTGACGCTGTCCGCCGCCATTGCCCGGGCGAAGCTCAGGCGGACATCCTCGGCGGTGAGCGCCCGGCCATTGTGGAAACGGACCTTCTCCGGCAGGCGGAAGGTGACCGCGCGGCCATCGGCGGAGATGGTCCAGCTTTCCGCCAGCCCCGGCGTCACCGCGCCATGGTCGTCGATCAGTGTCAGGCTTTCGAAGACGTTGCCCGAGACGATGCTGTCGATGGCGGCGGCGGCATTGATGGTGGGATCGAGCACCGGCGGTTCCGCCTGCATCCCGATGACGACACGATCCTTGGCGAGTGCCGGGCCGGCCGCGGCCGCAAGCGCCAGCAGGACGGATGCACAGACGATGGGGAGGCGCATGGACGGTCCTTTGCGACGAAAACCGGGCGGCAAGCTACCACGGGGCCCCGCGTCGGCGTGACAAGAACGCGGATCGCCGTTAACGAGGCAGTGGATCAAAGGGGGGGCGATTGCAGTTCTTCTTCTACGGCACGCTTCTCGATGCCGACCTTCGGCGCACCTTGTGCGGCCGGGACGCCGACCGCTGGTCGGTCGTTCCCGCGACCCTGGCCGACCACCGGCGCGGCCGCAGCCCGGGGCGCACCTATCCCTTCCTCCTTCCGGCACCTGGCGACCAGGTCGACGGCATCGTCGCCGATGGTGTCGATGCCGGGGCGGCGGCCATCCTCACCCTCTATGAGGGCGCCGGCTATCGCGTCGCCCGGCTGCGGCCGGTGACGCCGGCAGGGCCGGTCCCGGCCTGGGCCTACCTGCCGCGCCGGCGGGTGGCGGCACGCCTGCCCTGGACGCTGGCCGACTGGGAGCGGTCGCACAAGGCGCGGTCGCTGGAGCGGGTGGCGGCCTGGGTGGATACCGTCCAGGCGGATGCCTTGGCGGCCGCGGCCGGGCGCTGGGTGCGCGCATCGGCCATCGCCTAAGCCACGCGGCCCCGATCAGCCGGCCCTGATCTCAGTC
>CAZQOA010000139.1:4142-10671 GCA_964594715.1 uncultured Rhizobiaceae bacterium
GCCCGGGCGACCGACGAGGCGCCCGGCGCGATCACGGCACAGGGGAAGGTGCGTTCCCCCAGCTGCTTGCACAGGGCCCGCGCGTCCCGCGCCTCCAGCCCGACGAAGCGGGCACGGAACAGCCGGTCGTCCTGGGCCATCACCGACGAGGAGCTGTCGCGCAACAGCTTCGGTGCCTTCTTCTGCGCCGCCTTGATGGCGCGGCTGGCGGCATCCTTGCTGCTGAAGGCGCCGACCTGGATCGACCAGCTGTCGCCATGCTCGTCGCGCCAGCCGGTGGCCTGGGCGATGCGCCCGGCGTGGTCGTTGCTGGCCACCACGAGGCGCATCGGCTCCGGCCGGCCGAGTGCGGGCGGCGCCGACGGCGTCAGCAGGCGGGCCGACGGCAGGGCCGGCACGGCGGCCGCGAGCGGGGCGGAGGTCAGCGCCACGTCGCGCATTTCCGGCAGGCTCGGCGGAATGACCGGCGCGCGGGCCTCGCGGATCTCCGGGCGGCGGCCGGCCGGCTTCTGGAAGCCGGCTTCCAGCAGGTCCGCCATGCGGATGTCGCGGCTGGCGGCCGAGTTGCCGCCCATGACGACGCCGATCAGGCGCCGGCCGCCACGCTCCGCCGAGGCGACGAGGTTGAAGCCGGACGCGTTGACGAAGCCGGTCTTGATGCCGTCCAGCCCCTCGAACTGGTCGAGCAGGCGGTTGTGATTGTGGTAGTAGTTGCCGCGGAAGGTGAAGCCGCGGGTTGCGAACAGGGGATAGTACTTGGGGTAGTCGCGCAACAGCGCCCGGGCCAGCACGGTGAAGTCGCGCGCGGTGGTGATCTGGCGCGGGTCGGGCAGGCCCGAGGCATTGCGGAAAGTGGTGCTGGCCATGCCGAGACGCCGCGCCCGGACCGTCATCACCCGCGCGAAGGCGCTCTCCGATCCGGACATCGCCTCGGCGATCACCGTCGCGGCATTGTTGGCGGACTTGGTGATGAGGCCCAGCACCGCCTCCTCGACGGTGATGGTCATGCCGGGACGCAGCGGCAGGCCCCACGGCACGGTGGATGCGTAGGCGGACACGGGAAGGTCCTGGTCCATTCGCAGGCGCCCCTTCTCGAGCGCCTCGAACGTCAGGTAGAGGGTCATGATCTTGGTGATCGACGCCGGATGGCGCGGGGCGTCGGCATTGACCTCGTGCAGGATGTCGCCGGTGCGTGCATCGAGCACGATGGCGGCGTAGCGGTCCTTGGGAGCCTGCACCGCCTTGCGGCGCGGTGCCGCCTCGGCCTGCGCGACGGTCAGCGCGATCACCGCCGCAATGAAGATTCCCCCGATGCGTCCCCAGATCGCCACGATCCGATGCCCCCCGCGCACCATCGTTTCATCGATCGAGAATCCCTACCGCCTTCCTCAAGGGGAGTCTACGCGTAACTGTCGATCCCCGTGATATTGATCACTTTTTAATGATTCGGCCGTTGGCTCGTGAAAGGAAATTCATTGAAGCGCGCGCAACGTGGTGATCCGGCGCTGGGCGTCGGCGAGGCGCTGCACCAGGCGGGGCGCCTGGGCGAGGCGGCGGCAGCCTACCGGGCGCTGCTGGCGGCGCGGCCCGGTCATGCCGGCGCCTGGCATCGCCTGGGACTGGTGGCACTCCAGTCGGGCCAGCCGGCGCCCGCGCTGGAGTCGCTGGCGCGCGCAGCCGAACTGGCGCCCCGCGACGCCGCCATCCAGCATGATCTGGGGCACGCGCTGGCGGCACTGGGCCGTTTCACCGACGCCGCCGCCGCCTGGGAACGGGCCGGGCACATTCAGCCCAGGATGGCATCCGCGCACGCCAACCGGGGCACCGCGCTGGCATTGCTCGGCCGTTTCGTCGACGCGGCCGCGGCGTTCCGCGCCGCCCTCCAGGCCGACCCCAACCATCGCGCGGCCTGGCTCGGCCATGCCGACTCGCTGTTGCGCGCCGATCGGCCGGCCGACGCGCTGTCGGCGCTCGATCGCGCGGCCGTGCGGGTCGGGCCGCATCCGGACTTCGCCGTGGTGCGCGCGCTGGCCTTGCGTGCGACCGGCGATGCCACGGCCGCGGCCGTCCTCCTCGACGGCGTCGTCGCCGCGGCACCGGGCAACGCCGCGGCCTGGGGGGCTTTGGGGCTGGTGCGGCTCGACCAGGGCGACGATCCGGGCGCCGCGACGGCCCTGGCACGCGCGGAGGCCCTCGACTCGACGCTGGCGGAGACGCCTTTCAACCTCGCCACGGCAGAGCGCAACCGCGACCGGCTAGGGGCCGCCCTGGCGGCGCTTGACCGGGCCATCGCGCGCCGGCCGCAATTCGCGGCGGCCCATCTGCATCGCGGCTATGTGCTGCTGGACCAGGGGCGGGTGGCCGATGCGGATGCAGCCCTGGGCGCGACGCTGGCCATCGATCCCGGCCGGCGGGCGGCGGCGTCGGCGCGGCTGTTCGCCCTCAACTACCGCGACGACATGGACCCGGCGGCCATCGCGGCGGCCCATCGCCAATGGGGGGCCCAGACGGCGGAAGTGCGCGCGCCGCCGATCGCGGATCGCGACCCCGGCCGGCGCCTGCGGGTCGGCTATGTCTCGGCCGACTTCCACACCCATTCCATCGCCTATTTCATGTTGCCGCTGCTGGCCGCCCATGACCGCGCGGCGGTGGAGGTGACCGCCTATGCCGATGTCGCCCGCGGCGACGGCATGACCGACCGGCTGCGCGCGCAATGCGATCGCTGGCGCCCGATCCAGGGAATGGACGACGAGGCGGCGGCCGCTGCGATCCGCGCCGACGGCATCGACGTGCTGATCGACCTGGCCGGGCACACCGCCTACAACCGCCTCGGCCTCTTCCAGCTGCGCCCGGCACCGCTCCAGGGCACCTGGCTCGGCTATCCGAACACCACCGGCCTGGCGGCGATCGATTTTCGCATCACCGACGCCATCGCCGACCCGCCGGGTGCGGCGGACCTCCATCACACGGAACGGCTGCTGCGCCTGCCACGGCCGTTCCTCTGCTACCAGCCGGTGGCGGCGCCATCTACCTCGCCTGCGCCTATCGCGGCCGCGCGGGGCGAGCGGCCGCTCACCTTCGGTTCGTTCAATGCGCTGGCCAAGATGTCGCCGGCCACGGTCGAGGCGTGGGCACGGCTGCTGGCCGAGGTGCCGGGCGCCCGCCTGCTGCTGAAGGCGCGCGGGCTCGACGACCCCGACACGGCGGAGATCTGGCGCCAGCGTTTCGCCGCCGCCGGCGCCGATCCATCGCGCCTTGCATTGCTGGGGCGCGTGGCGTCGGCCGCGGGCCACCTCGCGGTCTATGACGAGGTCGACATCGCGCTGGACCCGTTTCCCTATAACGGCACGACGACGACGATGGAGGCCCTTTCGATGGGGGTGCCGGTGGTCGCCCTGGCCGGCGATCGCCATGCGGGGCGGGTCGGGGCGGCGATCCTGCGCCCCCTCGGTCTCGATGAACTGGTGGCTGCCGATCCTGACGCCTATATCGCGGCCGCTGCGGCACTCGCCACGGACAGGGACCGCCGGCTGGCGTTGCGGGCCGAGCTGCCGCAGCGTCTGGCCCGCTCGCCATTGTGCGACGCGGCAGCCTTCGCATCTGCGATGGAGGGGGCCTATCGCGCGGAGTGGCATCGGCTGGCGAGGTGATGAAATTCTCAGTCTGCGACAGCTTGTCGCATAATGCTGCACTGCAACATAACGCCTTGACGCTCGCGCCGGACGCCCGATATAAGCGATCCGTGTTGCAGTGCAGCATCGCTCGCAAGGACGATCCCCGCACTGCTGTTGATCGCAATACCGACATCGGCAAAGCCCGAGGGAGCGCAACAATGAACCCGAAGACCAAGGCGGCCGCCGCGGCGGTTGACGAGATGACCAAGCCCACCGACGCCACCTTTACGGCCGGCAACGAGATCGTCGACAGCTTCGTGAAGGTCGGCCATGAGGCCGCCCAGAAGGGCTACGAGCAGGCCGTGAGCATGACCAAGGAACAGGTCGAGAAGGCGCGCGCCGCGATGGCCAAGGGCGTCGAGGAGATGAGCACGCTCGGCCGCGAGAACGTCGATGCGGTGGTCCAGGCCGGCACCATCTATGCCCGCGGCGTGGAAGTGATCGGCAAGGAAGTGATGACCTATGCCCAGGCGCGCATGGAATCGAACATGGCCGCGGTGAAGGCGATGTTCGGCGCCCGCACGCTGAAGGACCTGGTCGACCTGCAGGCCGCCTATGCGCGCAGCAACTTCGACGAGCTCGTCGGCGAAGCGACCCGGCTGTCGGAGATCGGCGTGAAGGTGACGAACGACGCGTTCGCGCCGCTCAACGCCCGCGTCAACGTCGTCGTCGAAAAAATGACCAAGCCGCTCGCCGCCTGATCGGCCACGCGGACATCATTGGTTACGACGGCCCGGCGGTCACCCGCCGGGCCGTTTTCGTGTGCGCCCGCTGGTCCCGGGGACAGGCGCCGGCGACGTGCCGGCATGGACGGGTTTTAATCCGCGCGCCGCTGTGATCCTCTTTTCCCGGACCCGCGAAATTCAATATGATTCGCCGGGCCACGAGACATCCTGCCTTTCGATCCCCACATTGGGGGTGGCAAATGGACGGATGAAGGCGTGGGCCCGGTGATGAGCCGCCCTGCGGAATGAGATGACGGATAAGGAGCGCCGCGGCACCGACGGACCGGTCACGGGGGTGGTCGTCAAGACCAAGCCCAAGACCAAGAAGCCGTCCATGTACAAGGTGCTGATGCTGAACGACGACTACACCCCGATGGAGTTCGTGGTCCATGTATTGGAGCGGTTCTTCTCCAAGACCCGCGAGGAGGCGACTCGCATCATGCTGCACGTCCATCGGCGCGGCGTCGGCATCTGCGGCGTGTTCACCTACGAGGTGGCCGAGACGAAGGTCACCCAGGTGATGGATTTCGCGCGCCAGCAGCAGCACCCCCTCCAATGCACCCTCGAGAAGGAGTAGCCCCATGTTGTCGCGAAACCTCGAGGAAACGCTGCATCGGGCGCTCGCCAATGCCAATGAGCGGCGGCATGAGTATGCGACGCTGGAACATCTGCTCCTCGCCCTGACGGAGGATCGCGACGCGGTCGCGGTGCTGCGGGCCTGCGGTGTCGACATGGAGCGGTTGCGGCGGGAGCTGGTCGAGTATCTCGACAACGAGCTGTCCAATCTCGTCAGCAACCGGCTGGAGGACGCCAAGCCGACCGCCAGCTTCCAGCGCGTGCTGCAACGCGCGGCGATCCATGTACAGTCGTCGGGTCGCGAGGAGGTGACGGGCGCCAACGTTCTGGTCGCCATGTTCGCCGAGCGGGAATCCCACGCGGTCTATTTCCTGCAAGAGCAGGACATGACCCGGTTCGATGCGGTCAACTACATCTCCCATGGCATCGCCAAGGTCGCCGGCAAGGGCGAATCGCGGCGGGTCCATGGTGCGGACGAGGACGCGGCGGCGGAGAAGGTCGTGAAAAAGGGACACGAGGCGCTCGACGCTTATTGCGTGAACCTGAACAAGAAGGCACGCAACGGCAAGATCGACCCGCTCATCGGTCGCGAGGCCGAGGTGGAGCGCACCATCCAGATCCTCTGCCGGCGGCAGAAGAACAACCCGCTCTATGTCGGCGACCCCGGCGTCGGCAAGACCGCCATCGCCGAGGGCCTGGCGCGCCGCATCATCCAGGGCGAGGTGCCCGAGGTGCTGCGCGAGGCGGAGATCTTCTCGCTCGACATGGGCTCGCTGCTGGCCGGCACCCGCTATCGCGGCGACTTCGAGGAGCGGCTGAAGGCGGTGCTGGGCGAGCTCGAGGCGATGCCCCACGCCATCCTCTTCATCGACGAGATCCACACGGTGATCGGCGCCGGCGCCACCAGCGGCGGGGCGATGGACGCCTCCAACCTGCTGAAGCCGGCGCTGGCGAGCGGCACCATCCGCTGCATCGGCTCGACCACCTACAAGGAATATCGCAGCTACTTCGAGAAGGACCGCGCGCTGGTCCGCCGCTTCCAGAAGATCGACGTCAACGAGCCATCGCTGGATGATTCGGTGAAGATCCTGATGGGCCTGAAGCCCTCCTACGAGGACCATCACCGGGTTCGCTACACCAATGACGCGATCAAGGCGGCGGTCGAACTGTCGGCGCGCTACATCAACGACCGCAAGCTCCCCGACAAGGCGATCGACGTGATCGACGAGACGGGGGCGGCCCAGATGCTGGTGCCCGAGAACAAGCGCAAGAAGACGATCACGGTGAAGGACGTGGAGGCGGTGGTGGCCAAGATCGCCCGCATCCCGCCCAAGACGGTGTCGCGCGACGATGGTGCGGTGCTGCGCACCCTGGAGCGCGACCTGAAGACGCTGGTGTTCGGCCAGGACAATGCGATCGAGGCACTGGCGGCGGCGATCAAGCTCGCCCGCGCGGGCTTGCGCGAGCCCGAGAAGCCGATCGGCTCCTACCTCTTCTCCGGTCCGACCGGCGTCGGCAAGACCGAAGTGGCGAAGCAGCTCGCATCCTCGCTCG
>CAZQOA010000140.1:0-5714 GCA_964594715.1 uncultured Rhizobiaceae bacterium
CGCCGCCGCGTAGCTGTTAAGCAGGCGGCCATGCGCCGCCTCCTCCTGCCGCTCCTCCTCCTGCTGCTCTCCGCCGCCCCGGCGCTGGCGGCCCATGCCATCGCCATGCATGGCGAGCCGGCGCTGCCGGCCGGCTTCGCGCACCTGCCCTATGTCGACCCGGCCGCGCCCAAGGGTGGGCGCTTCACGGCGGCGGCCTTCGGGTCCTATGACAGCCTCAACCCCTTCATCATCAAGGGGGTGCCGGCGCGCGGCGTGCGGCAGTACGTCTTCGAGAGCCTGCTGACGCGCAACGAGGACGAGCCCTTCACCCTCTATGGCCTGCTGGCGTCGGACGTGGAGGTGCCGCCCGACCGCTCCTGGGTCGCCTTCACGCTGGACCCGGCGGCGCGCTTCCAGAATGGCGAGCCGGTGACGGTCGACGACGTCCTCTTCTCGCTCGACATTTTGCGCCGCCAGGGCCGGGCCAATCACCGCGCCTATTATTCCAAGGTGACGGCGACGGAGCGGCTGGGGCCGCGCACCGTGAAGCTGGTGTTCGACGGCTCCGGCGACCGCGAGCTGCCGCTCATCCTGGGCCTCATGCCGATCCTGCCGCGGTCGGTCTATGGCGCGCGCGCGTTCGACCAGGGCACGCTGGAGCTGCCGGTCGGGTCCGGCCCCTACCGCGTGGAACGGGCCGATCCGGGGCGCCAGGTCGTCTATCGCCGCGACCCGGACTGGTGGGGCCGCGACCGGCCGATCAACCGCGGGCGCTATAATTTCGACGAGATCCGCTTCGACTATTTCCGCGAGGCCAACGTCGCCTTCGAGGCCTTCAAGGCCGGCCTGGTCGATGTGCGGGTGGAGACGAGCCCGGCGCGCTGGGCCACGGGCTATGACTTCCCGGCCCTGGCCGATGGCCGGGTGGCGCGGGCCGAGATTGCCCATGGCCGCCCGTCCGGCATGTTCGGCTTCGTACTGAACGCCCGCCGGCCGGCGCTGGCCGACCCGGCCGTGCGGGCCGCCCTGGTCGATTCGCTGGATTTCGAATGGGTGAACCGGGTGCTGTTCCACAGCACCTATCGCCGCATCGGCAGCTATTTCGACAATTCGCCGCTGGCCGCCACCGGCCCGGCATCGCCGGCGGAGCGGGCGCTGCTGGCGCCCTTCCTCGACCGCCTGCCGCCCGCCATCCTGGATGCCCCGCCGCCGGCACGGTCGGGCGATGGCAGCGGCCAGGACCGCAGCCAGCTCCGCACCGTCTTCGAGCGGCTGGAGGCCGCCGGCTGGCGGGTGCAGGACGGCCGCCTGACCCAGGCCGCAACCGGCACCCCGCTCGCCTTCGAGATCCTGCTGATCCAGCCGGAGCACGAGCGGATCGCGCTCCACTGGGCGCGCAGCCTGAAGCGGCTCGGCATCGAGGCGTCGGTGCGCACCGTCGACAGCGCCCAGTATCAGGGCCGGCTGGAGAATTTCGACTTCGACGTGATCGTGAACCTGTGGGCAAATTCGCTGTCGCCCGGCAACGAGCAGTCCTTCTACTGGAGCCGCGAGGCCGCGGCGTCCGAGGGCAGCCGCAACTATCCGGGCGTCGACGAGCCGGCGGTCGATGCCGTCATCGCGGCACTGGTCGAAAGCCGCAGCCGCGACGAGCTGGTGACGGCCGCCCGCGCGCTCGACCGCCTGCTGCTGGCCGGCCACCATGTCGTGCCGCTGTGGTACGAGCCGGTCGACCGCGTCGCCTGGTGGACGCGGCTTGGCCAGCCCGCCCGCACCCCGGTGACGGGGGTCGAATTCGATTCCTGGTGGCAGGGGCGGTGAGGGCGAGCCAGGGTGATGACTTCGCCCGCCCGCAGGACGATATTATAAGGTCACCACCCCGCCACCGGTGCCGAGAGCCATGACCGAGTTTCCGTCCAAGACCTATGCCGACTGGGAGAAGCTGGCCCGCAAGGAGCTGCGCGACCGGCCGCTCGAGGATCTCGTGCGGATGACGCCCGAGGGCATCGAGGTCAAGCCGCTCTATACCGCGGCCGACCTGGAGGGGCTGGAGGCGGCCCGATCGCTGCCCGGCTTCGCGCCCTACCTGCGCGGCCCCCGGGCGACCATGTATGCCGGCCGGCCCTGGACCATCCGGCAATATGCCGGTTTCTCGACGGCCGAGGAATCCAACGCCTTCTATCGGGCTGCCCTGCGCAACGGGCAGATGGGCCTGTCGGTCGCCTTCGACCTCGCCACCCATCGCGGCTATGACAGCGACCATCCCCGCGTCGAGGGCGATGTCGGCAAGGCCGGGGTCGCCATCGACAGCGTCGAGGACATGCGCATCCTCTTCGACCAGATCCCGCTCGACCGCATGAGCGTGTCGATGACCATGAACGGCGCCGTGCTGCCGGTGCTGGCCATGTACATCGTCGCCGCCGAAGAGCAGGGGGTGCGGCAGGACCAGCTCTCCGGGACCATCCAGAACGACATCCTGAAGGAGTTCATGGTCCGCAACACCTACATCTACCCGCCCGAGCCCAGCATGCGGATCGTCGCCGACATCATCGAGCACACCGCGCGCTTCATGCCGAAGTTCAACTCCATCTCCATCTCCGGCTACCACATGCAGGAGGCAGGCGGGACGGCGGTCCAGGAATTGGCCTTCACCTTGGCGGACGGGCTGGAGTATGTCCGCGCCGCCCTGTCCAAGGGCCTCGGCATCGACGATTTCGCGCCGCGCCTGTCCTTCTTCTTCGGCATCGGCATGAACTTCTTCATGGAGGTGGCCAAGCTGCGCGCGGCGCGCCTCTTGTGGGCGGAGCTGATCCAGCCCTTCGGGCCGAAGAACCAGACCTCGCTGCAGCTCCGCACCCATTGCCAGACCTCGGGCGTCAGCCTGACCGAGCAGGACCCCTACAACAACATCGTCCGCACCACGGTCGAGGCGCTGGCGGCCGTCCTGGGCGGGACGCAGTCCTTGCACACCAACTCCTTCGACGAGGCGCTGGCCCTGCCGACGCCGTTCTCGTCGCGCATCGCCCGCAACACCCAGCTCATCATCGCCGAGGAGACCGGCGTCCCCCATGTCATCGACCCGCTGGCCGGCAGCTACTATGTCGAAAGCCTGACCGCCACCCTGGCGGCCGAGGCCCGCCGGCTGATCGGCGAGGTCGAGGAGCTGGGCGGCATGACGCGCGCGGTCGAAAGCGGCATGCCCAAGCTGCGGATCGAGGAGGCGGCGGCCCTGCGGCAGGCCCGCATCGACCGCGGCGAAGAGGTCATCGTCGGCGTCAACAAGTACCGGCCCGACACCATCGAGACGGTCGACGTGCTGTCGATCGACAACACCAAGGTGCGGGAATCGCAGATCGCGCGCCTCCACACGGTGAAGAACCGGCGCGACGCCAAGACCTGCGCCGCGGCTCTGGCGGAACTCGCCGCCGCGGCCGAGCGCAAGGACGGCAACCTGCTGACCCTGGCGGTCGAGGCGGCGCGCGCGCGGGCGACGGTGGGCGAGATCTCCGACGCGCTGGAGGCGGTCTTCACCCGCCACCGCGCCACCGTGCAGAGCGTCAGCGGCGTCTATGGCGGCGCCTTTGCCGACGATGCCGGCTTCCAGCGCATCCAGGCCGAGGTCGAGGCCTTCGCCCGTGCCGAGGGCCGGCGCCCGCGCATGCTGGTGACCAAGATGGGCCAGGACGGCCATGACCGCGGCGCCAAGGTGATCGCGACGGCCTTCGCCGACATCGGCTTCGACGTCGATATCGGCCCCTTGTTCCAGACCCCGGAGGAGGCGGCCCGCCAGGCGATCGAGAACGACGTCCATGTCGTCGGCGTCTCCACCCAGGCGGCCGGCCACCTGACCCTGGTGCCGCAGGTGATCGCGGCCCTGCGGGCGGCGGGCGGCGGCGACATCCTGGTGGTGTGCGGCGGCGTCATCCCGCCGCAGGACTACGACGTCCTGAAGAAGGCCGGCGTCGCCGCCATCTACGGCCCCGGCACCAACATCCCGGTGGCGGCGAGCGAGATATTGGGCCTGCTGACGCACCAGCGGCAGGCGGCCTGATCCCCATGGCGGGGCCGCTCGTCTCGACGGAATGGCTGGCAGCCAATGCCGGCCGGCCCGACATCCGGGTCTTCGACTGCACGCTGGTGACGCGGGCCGCCCCCGACAATGCCGACCTCGTGTCGGAGAGCGGCCGGGCGCTCTACGAGGCCGGCCATATTCCGGGTGCGGCCCATCTCGACATCCAGGCCCTGTCGGACCCCGACCAGCCCTGGCGCTACGCCCTGCCTTCGCCGGATCGCTTCGCCGCGGCGGCAGGGGCGGCCGGCATCGGACGGGGTGTCCGCGCCATCCTCTATTGCCGCAACCACCATATGTGGGCGGCCCGGATGTGGACGACGCTGCGCCACTATGGCTTCGAGGATGCGGCCGTGCTCGACGGCGGCTGGTTCAAATGGACCCGCGAGGGGCGGCCGACCGAAACCACGCCCCGCACCCATCCGCCGGCCGACTTCGTGGCCGAGCTGCATCCCGGCGTCTTCGTCGGGCAGGACGAGGTCGTGGCCGCGATCGACGACCCGTCGGTGCGCCTCGTCAATGCGCTGTCCCCCGACCAGCATGCCGGGACGGGCGGCGTCCATTACGGCCGGGCGGGCCGCATCCCCGGCAGCGTCAACGTCCCGGCCCGCGCGCTCACCGACCCCGACACCCAGGCCTACCTGTCGCCCGACCGCCTGCGCGCGCTGTTCGCCGAGGCGGGCGCGCTCGACGGCGACCGCATCGTCGCCTATTGCGGCGGCGGCGTCGCGGCCTCCAGCGACGCCCTGGCGCTCCGCCTCATCGGCCGCGACGCCGCCGTCTACGCCCGCTCCCTCCAGGAATGGGCCCGCGACCCCACCCTGCCGATGGTCCGGGACTGAACCTCGAATGAAAACGCCGCCGCCCGGGTGGGCGGCGGCGCGGGTTCGGCCCCGGTCGGCGAGTGTCAGCCGCCGGCTTTGGGGGTCATGGGGGCGGCGGCGACCGGCTGTTCGGTCATCGGCGCTGCCGCCGTCTTGGCCTTGGTGTACTCGCAGGCCCCGGCCGCGGAAGCGGCCAGCACTCCTGCGACGGCAATGAGGGAAAGGAAGATACGCATCGCGGCTTCTCCTTCCGATTTCCGGGATCGTGATCCTGATCCCCGCGCTTCGAGCCGGTCAATGCCCGCTCGCGGGATCGTGATCGGCCCACCCTACATCGGCCCGCGGGGCACCGGCGGCAGGTTCTGCGCGCGCCATACCAGGTCGCCGGCCCAGGCGCCGACGACTGCCCAGCCGACGACATAGACGCGGCTCGCCGCCTGCGCCGTGGCGGACGCCATGCCGGCGGCGGCCGATGCCGCCTCTCCGGCACCGACATAATAGGGCAGCCGGCCGATCGTGCCGGCCAGCAGGTTGCCGGCCGCGATGCCGCCCAGCGCCCCCGCCGCCAGTATGGCGGCACGGCCATAGTCGCTGGCATGACCGGTCACCCAGTCATAGATGCCAGTGGCACCGAGCGCGCCGCCGATCGCGGCCATGCCGGCGATCAGGCGGCTGCCCAGCGCGATCTCGGTCGGGACCGCGGCCAGGATGCCGCCCGCCAGGGGAACCGTGGCGAAGGGGGCGGCCAGGATGTTGAAGGCCAGCGCACCGGCCACGGCGCCGACGCCGGCCGCGAGCAGCGCCGGATCGACCAGCCAGGAGGAGGCCGCGGGCGACGC
>CAZQOA010000140.1:5814-10625 GCA_964594715.1 uncultured Rhizobiaceae bacterium
GCCGGCACGGCCGGGTCCGCCGGCACCCCTTCCACCCATTCCTGGTAGAGGTAGTGGCCGGCGACGCCGCCGGCCACGGCACTGACGACCGCATAGACCCGGCTCATGGCGACCGACATCTCGGCCGCCACCACCGCGCCGGGGCCATAGGCGAGGCCGCCCGGGATGGCCTGCAGGCCGAGCGCCAGCAGATTGAAGCCGACCACGCCCGCGATCGCACCGAGGCCGGCGATCAACGGCAGGTTGGAATCCGAAGGCGTGGAGGGCGTGGAGTCGGGGGGAATGCTGTCGGCCAGGTTGCTGTCGGCCAGGGCAGGGGCCGGCGGGGGCGTGGGAACCTGCGCCAGCACCGTCGTCGGCAGCCACACCAGCAACATGAACAAGGCCGCAACCCGGCGCATCGGCGAGCCCCCCGGCAAATCGTCCGCCAGCAAAATTTCAGTCACATAATTTTAGCCACTTTCGCACCGGTTGCGGAAGCCCCGATCGGTGTCGAAGGCACCATCGCCCCGTTTGCCCTGTCGCCCCTTTGCTCTGTCAGGCCCTTTGCTCTGTCAGGCCGGGGGGAAGCAGGCTATCTAGGCCCGCTCATGCGCATCACGGCCCCATGCCCGTCCTTTTCCTGATCGTCTTCGTCGATCTCGTCGGCTTCGGCATCGTCATTCCGCTGCTGCCCTTCTATGCCGAGCATTTCGGGGCCGGGCCGGAGGTGGTGACGCTGGTGATGGCCAGCTACTCGCTGGCGCAGCTCTTCACCGCGCCGCTGTGGGGCCGGCTCAGCGACCGCATCGGGCGCCGCCCGGTCCTCATCGTCAGCATGGTCGGCTCGACCCTATCCTATCTGCTGCTCGCCTGGGCGCCGTCCCTATGGGCGCTCTTCCTCGCCCGCATCGTGGCCGGCGCCATGGCCGGCAACATCGCGGCCGCCCAGGCCTACATCGCCGACGTGACCCCGCCGGAGCGGCGGGCCCAGGGCATGGGGTTGATCGGTGCGGCGTTCGGCCTCGGCTTCATCGTCGGGCCGGCGATCGGCGGCCTGCTGGCCGGGCATGACCCGGTCGATGTCGACTATGTGATGCCGGCATTGACGGCAGCCGGCCTCTCGGCGCTGGCCCTGGCGGGCACGGTGCTGCTGTTGCGCGAAAGCCTCGACCGCTCGCGACCGCCACCGCCGCGCATTGCACGGCTGGCCGCGACGCGCCAGATCCTGGGGCGTGCCACCCTCGCCCCCCTCATCCTCGTCGGCTTCCTCACCATCGCCGTCTTCGCCGGCATGGAGACGACGTTCGCCCTGTGGTCGAGCCGCACCTTCGGCTGGGGGCCGGCCCAGAACGGCTATCTCTTCGCCTTCGTCGGCATCATCGGCGCCATCCTCCAGGGGGTCGCCATCGGCCGCCTTACGCGGCGCTTCGGCGAGGGCCGGCTCTTGTCGATCGGGCTGGTCGGGATCGCGCTCGGCCTGGCCGGCATCGGCATGACGACCACCGTCCCCGCCCTCTTCGCGGCCTCGGCCGTGCTGGCGATGGGCTTCGGCATGGCCAACCCCAGCCTGGCCAGCCTGGTCTCGCGCCGTGCCGGCGCTGGCGACCAGGGCATGGTGCTGGGCGTCTACCAGTCCGCGGGCAGCCTGGCGCGGGTCGTCGGGCCGGCGCTGGCCGGCGTCGCCTTCGCCCAGATCGACAAGTCGGCCCCCTTCCTCCTGGGGGCGGCGATCCTGGTGCCGGTCGCGATCGGCGTCTGGCGCATGGTACGGCGATGAGAGAGCGCCGCCCCGTCCGCGAGGCGACCGGCCCTCGGCGCAGCGCCCTCTCCACCCTGGCTGCCCTGCTGCCCTATCTCTGGCCGCAGGGCCAGATCGAGCTGCGCGTGCGGGTGGCGGCCGCGCTCTCGTGCCTGGTGCTGGCGAAGCTCGTCAACGTCACCGTGCCGATCCTCTACAAGAGCGCCATCGACGCCCTGACCGCGACCGGCGCGAACCCGGTGATCGCCGTGCCGGTGGCGCTGATCGTCGGCTACGGGCTGGTCCGCGTCCTGGCCCAGGGCTTCGGCGAGCTGCGCGACGCCGTCTTCGCCAAGGTCGCGGTGCGCGCCGTGCGCCGCATCGCCATCGAGACCTTCGAGCATCTCCACCGGCTCAGCCTGCGCTTCCACCTCGAACGGCGCACCGGCGGCCTCAGCCGGTCGATCGAGCGTGGCATGGAGGGGACGAGCTTCCTCCTCAGCCTGCTGCTCTTCAGCATCTTCCCGACCCTGCTGGAGATCGCACTGGTCACCGGCATCCTGTGGGGCCTCTACAGCATCGACTTCGCCCTGGTGACGCTGGCCACGGTCGCGGTCTATGTCGTCTTCACCACCACCGTCAGCGAATGGCGGGTGAAGTTCCGGCGCGAGAAGAACGAGCGCGACAGCGAGGCCAACGGCCGCGCCATCGACAGCCTGCTCAACTACGAGACGGTGAAGTATTTCGGCAACGAGGCGATGGAGGCGCGGCGCTACGACCAGGCCCTGGCACTCTACGAGCGGGCCTCGCTGCGCACCCAGACCTCGCTGTCGTTCCTCAATGTCGGGCAGGGCTTCATCATCGCCGTCGGCCTCACCCTCATCATGCTGATGGCGGGCGGGCGGGTGGCGGCCGGCTCCATGACCATCGGCGACTTCGTGCTGGTGAATACCTACCTGCTGCAGCTCTACGTCCCCTTGAACGCGCTGGGCTTCGTCTACCGCAACCTGCGGCAGTCGCTGATCGACCTGGAGCAGATGTTCCAGCTCCTCGACGTCGCCCCCGACGTGCGCGATCCGCCGGGCGCGCCGGCCCTGCCGTCCGGCCCCGGCCTTGTGCGCTTCGCCGGCGTCTCCTTCGCCTACGACCCGCGCCGGCCGATCCTGCGCGACCTGTCCTTCGCCGCACTACCGGGATCGCGCGTCGCCATCGTCGGCCCGAGCGGGGCCGGCAAGTCGACCGTGGCCCGCCTCCTCTTCCGCTTCTACGACGCGACCGAGGGGCGGATCGAGATCGAGGGCCGCGACGTCCGCGGGCTGACCCAGGCCAGCGTGCGGGCCGCGATCGGCGTCGTCCCCCAGGACACCGTCCTCTTCAACGACACCATCTACTACAACATCGCCTATGGCCGCCCCGACGCCACCCGCGAGGAGGTGGAGGAGGCGGCCCGCCTGGCCCAGCTCCATGACTTCATCGCGGCCCTGCCGGACGGCTACCAGACCCCGGTCGGCGAGCGCGGGCTGAAGCTGTCGGGCGGCGAGAAGCAGCGGGTCGCCATCGCGCGCGTCATCCTGAAGCGGCCGCGCATCCTCCTGTTCGACGAGGCGACCTCGGCGCTCGACAGCAACACCGAGCAGGAGATCCAGACCGCGCTCGACCGCGTCGCCGCCGGCCATACCACCATCGTCATCGCCCATCGCCTGTCGACGGTGATCGATGCCGACCTGATCCTGGTGCTGGAGGCGGGACGCATCGTCGAGCGCGGCCGGCATGGCGACCTGGTGATGCTGGACGGCCTCTATGCCGAGATGTGGCGGCGCCAGTCCGAAGCCGCCCGCCTGGCCGACGAGCTGGCCCGGGTGGCAGTCGACAAGGTGGAAGCCGGTGCCTGAAGCCAAGAGGGAGGCCAACGGGGTGGAACAGCTGGCGGCCGGCGTGCGGGCCGGCCAGCGCCGGGCGCTGGCGCGCGCGATCACGCTCGTCGAATCGGCCAGGCCCGAGGACCGGCCGGCGGCCGACGCCTTGCTGGCAGCGGTCCTGCCGGACGCCGGCCGGTCGATCCGGGTCGGCATCTCGGGCGTGCCCGGGGTCGGCAAGTCGACCTTCATCGAGGCGTTCGGCCTGCACGTCATCGGCCGCGGCCACCGGGTGGCGGTGCTGGCGGTCGACCCGTCGTCCAAGGTCAGCGGCGGGTCGATCCTCGGCGACAAGACGCGGATGACCGAGCTTTCCCGCCACGCCGACGCCTTCATCCGCCCCTCGCCGGCCGGCCGCACCCTGGGCGGCGTGGCGCGGCGCACGCGCGAGGCGATGCTGCTGGCGGAGGCGGCCGGATTCGACGTCGTCTTCGTCGAGACGGTCGGCGTCGGCCAGTCGGAGACGGCGGTGGCCGACATGGTCGACCTCTTCCTGCTGCTGCTGCTGCCGGGCGGCGGCGACGAGCTGCAGGGCCTGAAGAAGGGGATCGTCGAGATCGCCGACCTGCTGCTGGTGAACAAGGCCGACGGCGACCTGGCGGCCGCGGCCAAGCGGACGGTGGCCGACTATCGCGGCGCCTTGCGCATGCTGCGCCCCGCCAACCCGCCCTGGAAGGCGGAGGTGGCGGCGGTGTCGGCCGCCACCGGCGCCGGCCTCGACGCCACCTGGGATACGATCGAGCGCTATCGCGCCCTGATGCAGGATGCGGGTGCGCTCGAGCGTCGGCGCCAGGCCCAGGCGCGGTCGGCGATGTGGATCGAGATCGACGAGGGGCTGCGCGCCGCCTTCCGCGCCGACCCCGACGTGGCCGGCCGCATCGGGGCGGTCGAGCGCCAGGTGGCGGCCGGGCTGGAGCCGCCGGCGGGGGCAGCCCGGCGCCTGGTCGAGCGCTTCCTCGGCCGGGGCCGCCGGTGAATCCGCCCGAAAGCGCTGCCAGCCAACTTGACGAACCGGGCCCGGTCGCGTAGAAGCCCCGACTTCCGCGGACGGGCTCCAGCGCCGTCTGCTCCAGCAATACGCCCGAAGGATGTGAGTTCGATGGCCCGTCGCTGCCCCATGACCGGCAAGGCCGTACAGTCCGGCCACCATGTCAGCCATGCGAACAACAAGACCA
>CAZQOA010000141.1:0-10030 GCA_964594715.1 uncultured Rhizobiaceae bacterium
TCGACAAGCTCACCATGAGGAGAAGCCGGTGCCCTGGCCCTCATGGTGAGCCTGACGAACCATGAGCTCGCCCGGGCTCTGGCTCTGCGGAGATTGCCCGCCCTCAATGCTCCATGCGCTGTTCGGCGTCGATCCCGGCGCGGCTGGCGGCGGCGCCGGTGAAGACGCGGCAGGCCGACGGCGGGACCTCGACCGAGACCGACGATCCGGGGGCGAAGCGCGGCACGGTGCCGACTTCCACGGCCTCGATGACGGCGCCCAGGGCCTCGACGACATAGACCGTCTGGGTGCCGTGGAAGGTCTCGGAACGGATGCGTCCGGGAATGGTGTTGCCACCGTCGGCATGAGCCGCCAGCGACAGGTTCTCGGGCCGGATGGCGATGACCGCGGCCTCGCCGGGCTTGGCACCCGCCGGGATGTCCGCGGTCAGCCGGGCGCCCCCCGACAACAGCACGCCCATGCCGCTGTCGTCGACGCGTGCGTCCAGCATGTTGGAGGCGCCGGTGAAGTTGGCGACGAACAGGTCGGCCGGGCGGTTGTAGAGGCTGACCGGGTCGGTCATCTGCAGCAGGTGCCCGTCCCGCATCACCCCGATGCGGTCGCCGAGCACGACCGCTTCCGCCTGGTCGTGGGTGACGTAGAGGGCGGTCACGCCCGCTTCCTTGATGATCCGCCGCAGGTCGTCGCGCAGCCGCAGGCGCAGCTTGGCGTCGAGGTTGGACAGCGGCTCGTCGAGCAGCAGCAGTTGCGGGCGATAGACCAGTGCCCGGGCCAGCGCCACCCGCTGCATCTGGCCGCCCGAAAGGGCGGTGACCGAGCGCGCCGCATAGTCCTGGAGGCCGACCAGCTCCAGGGCCTCCCCCACCTTGATGCGGATGTCCGCCCGGCTCACCTTGCGATGGCGCAGGGGGTAGGCGACGTTCTCCTGCACCGTCATGTGCGGCCAGACCGCATAGGACTGGAACACCATGCCGATCTCGCGGTGCTGGGCCGCGACGAGTTCCCCCGTCGCGGCCCGGGCCACCACGCGCCCGCCGATGGAGATGGTGCCGGCCGTCGGCCGCTCCAGGCCAGCCACCATCCGGAGGGTCGTCGTCTTGCCGCAGCCGGACGGGCCCAGCAGAACGACGATCTCCCCGGCGGGGACGTGAAAGGAGACGTTGTCGACCGCGGGCGGGATACCGGGGGCGAAGCTCTTCTCCAGCTTCTCGACCGTAAGGTCCGCCGACATGACGTGGTTTCCCTTCAGCCGGTCACTGGCGATACTTGTAGATGACGTTCCACTCACCGATCCACTTGTCGCGGAGCTGTTCGTATTCCGCCTTCTCCGGGATCCAGAGCTTCACGTCCTTGGGCGCTCCCGGCGGCACGTCGGCCCCGTTCAGCAGCGACACGAAGCCGAGCTTGCCGACCATCGCGTTCTGCCCTTCGAGCGACAGGAACCAGTTGAGGAACAGCTTGGCGGCGTTCGGGTTGGCGGCCGTCTTGGTGATGCCGGCCCCGCCGGGCGTCGTCGGCATGCCCTCGGTCGGGTAGACGACCTCGATCGGCGCGCCATCCTGCTTCAGCGGCAGGGTGGCGTTGACCAGCAGCATCGCGACCTGCACCTCGCCGCTGACCACGGCCGTCGCGAGCGGGCCGTTGCTCTCGAAAAGCCGCGGCTCCACGGCGGCGACCGCCTTCCAGTAGTCCTCGCCCAGGACCTTGCGCTGGAACATCGCGTTGGTCCAGGTCGTGCCGCCGGAGCCGGCGATGACCAGGCCCATCTTCCCCTTGTAGGCGGGGTTGGTCATGTCCTTCCAGGACTTGGGCGGGTCCTTCAGGAGGGCGACGTTGTAGGCCAGGCCGTAGACATGCACCGTGCGCGGCCACAGCTTGGGGGAGACCATGGTCTCCTTCTTCCACTTGGCGGCGTTCGGCGGCGCATAGTCGGCGAACACGTTCTCGATGCGCTTGGCGAGCCCGAGGTCGGTCATGTCGACGACGTCGGCGCCGAGCTTGCCGGCGGCGGCCTCGGTCTCGATCCGGGTGAACAGCCGGGCGCCGGGCGCGCGCACGATGTCGACCTTCACGCCCGGGAACTTCTTGTTGAATTCCTTCATCACGATCTGCTCGCTGTCGAGCAGGAGGGCCGTGTAGAGGACGAGCTTGCCTTCCTTGTTGGCAGCGTCGACCAGTTCCTTGGGGCAGCATTCCTGCGCCAGCACGCCGCCGCTTCCGAGCAGCAGCGCCGCCAGCGCGGGGATCACCGTGCGCAAATTGTTCCGAAGCATGGCCATGCTTTTTGTCTCCTCCGGGTTCGTTCTCGGCTCGCACTCTCGAGGGTGCGAGTTACTGTGGCGGGCGTTGGTGCCCAACTATCGCGCCCGAACGTTAGGGACGGGACGCGTTTACGTATACCTAAAATTTGCCGAGGCCGCCCATCGGGCGGCACCGGGCGGCGTTGACCGCCGCCGGCGGCGCTATGTATACGTTAATTGGGAGATCAGAGACGTCCGTAGAAGGAACGAAGAACCGTGTCGGAAACCGACCAAGCCAAGCCCAACCTGCCGCTCTCCGGCATCCGAGTCGTCGACCTGTCATGCTTTCTGGCAGCCCCGATCGCGTCGATGTTCATGGCCGATTTCGGCGCCGACGTGGTCAAGGTCGAGCGGCCGGATACCGGCGACGAGATGCGCTACTGGGGCAACGACAAGGATGGGGTCGGCCTCTACTACAAGGTCATCAACCGCAACAAGCGCTCCGTCACCGCCGATCTGCGCACGCCGTTCGGCGTCGAGATGGTGAAGCGGCTGGTGAAGGACGCAGACATCGTCTGCGAGAATTTCCGACCCGGCACGCTGGAGCGCTGGGGCATCGGCTGGGACGTGCTGTCGGCGATCAATCCCGGGCTGGTGCTGCTGCGCATCACCGGCTTCGGGCAGACCGGCCCCAACAGGTCGCGGCCCGGCTTCGGGACACTGGCGGAGGCCTATAGCGGCTTCGCCTTCACCAACGGATTCCCCGACCGCCCGCCGGTGCTGCCGTCCTTCGGGCTGGCCGATTCGACCGCCGGCCTGATGGGCGCCTACCTGGCGATGGTGGCGTTGCAGGGCCGCGCCAACAATGGCGGCCGCGGCCAGGTCATCGACCTTGCCCTCTACGAGACCCTGTTCACGCTGATGGGGCCGCACGCGATCAACTTCGACCAGCTCGGCATCGTCCAGGAGCGCACCGGGAGCCTGCACAATTTCACCTCGCCCCGGAACTGCTACCGCACCAAGGACGGCCGCTACGTCGCCATCGCCGGGGCGGCGCAGACCACCTTCGAGCGCATGTGCGAGGCGCTGGAGATCGCGGACGTGCCGAAGGACCCGCGCTTCCTCAACAACCGCCTGCGCCTGACCAACGTCCATGCGCTGGACCAGGTGATGGCCGAGGCGATCGGGCGCCTGACCTATGACGACATGCTGGAACGCTTCCTGAAGGCCGAGGCGACGGTGGCGCCGGTCAATGACATAAGGCAGATCTTCGAGGACCCGCATTTCAACGCCCGGGACAACATCGTCACCGTCGAGGACGCCGAGCTGGGCGGGCCCGTGCGCTTCCAGAACGTCGTCGGCAAGCTGTCCGACACGCCGGGCCGGGTCGGCCATGCCGGCCCGCGCCTCGGCATCCACAACCGCGAGGTCCTGGTCGGCGAGCTGGGCTTCACCGAGGACGAGGTCCGCGCCGCGGGCCTGGTTCTCTAGGAGGCAGGCGCCATGCTGCATATTCCCGACCGGATGACGGTCGTCGACGTCGCCGCCCGCGACGGGCTGCAGAGCTTCCATCGCTGGGTCGACACCGACATCAAGGTGGCGATGGTCGACCGGCTGTCGGATGCTGGCTTCCCGGTCATCGAAGTCACCAACTTCGCCCATCCCCGCGTCATCCCCCACCTGAAGGACGCCGAGGAGGTGATGGCGCGCATCCGCCGTCGCCCGGGCACGGTCTATCGCGGGCAGGCGCCCAACCCGCGCGGCGCCCAGCGCGCCGTGGCGGCCAAGGTCGACGAGATCCTGGGCCTGATCACCGCCAGCGAGGCCTACAACCTCAAGAACCAGAACATGACGCTGGAGCAGGGGGTCGAGGCCGCGATCGAGACCTTCCGCATCGCCGACGCGGCCGGCACGCCCTTCCTGCTGGCGATCGGCATGTCCTTCTGGTGTGCCTATGAGGGGACGATCCCCGAGGAGCGCGTGCTGGGCCTGGTCGACCGCTTCCGCGCCGCCGGCATCCGCCGCTTCTACCTCGCGGGCTCGCTTGGCATGGAGGACCCGCGCCATGTCGGCCGGCTCTTCCGGCGCATCCTGGACCGCCATGCCGACGTCGAGCTGGGCTTCCATGTCCACAACCTGGCCGGCACCGGCACCGCCAACATCCTGGCCGCCATCGACGCCGGCGCCAGCTTCGTCGAGGGCAGCATCTGCGGCATCGGCGGCGGCATCATGACGCCGACCTCCATGGCCTCGGTCGGCAACCTGCCGACCGAGGATATCGTCCACATGCTGAACGACATGGGCATCGACACCGGCGTCTCGACCGAGGCGGCGGTGGCGGCGGCCGGCGACATCGCGGAGATGCTGGGCATCGAGCCGCGCAGCCATGTCGTCCATGCCGGGACCCGCGAGCGCATCATGCGCTCCGCCGCGCTCAACGCCCGGGAGCACCCGCATTGAGCGGCTGGAGCCGTTTGAGAGATTTCATGGTTCGTCAGGCTCACCATGAGGAGGGGTTGGTGCGCTGATCCGCGCGACTGGGAGAGGTTGGCGCGCTAACCGGAACCATCAGGTGCCTTGACCCTCATGGTGAGCCTGACGAACCATGAGCTTGTCCGGGCTCCATGCGGGGCCGGCTTCGTCCATGGCCATCAAGCCATGCAATAACTGAACGACAAAAAAGAACACGCGGGAACGGGGGAACGGACCATGACGATGACTGCGGACACCGAAGGCCGGTCCGGCGGGGGTTTCTCCGGCCGCTGGCCGGGACGGATCTGGACCGGTGCCCTGCTGGTCGTGCTGCTGTTCCTGGTCGCCTATCCGGTCGGGATGCTGCTGCTGGGGGCCTTGACCAAGACCAACCCGATCGTCGACGGGTTCGGCAAGTTCGACCTGTCCGTCGCCAACTTCACCGCCGTGCTGGCCAACGCCAGCGTCCAGTCGGCCTTCGTCAACACGCTGGTGATCTGCTCGTCGGGGACGGTGGTCGCCGTCATCATCGGCGTCGGCTTCGCCTGGATCGTCGCCCGCACCAATACCCCCTGCAAGCGGCTGATCGAAAGTGCGGGCATCATGCCGCTGTTCGTGCCGCCGCTGGTCGGCGCGGTCGCCTGGTCGATCCTGGGGTCGCCGGCGACGGGCCTGTTCAACACGCTCTTCAAGCAGATGGGGATCGATTTCCGCATCAACCTCTACAGCATGGCGGGCGTCATCGCCGTCTTCGGCATGTACTACGCGCCCTATGTCTACCTGTTCGTGGTCTCCACCCTGAAGAACATGGACCCCTCGCTCGAGGAGGCGGCCGAGGTGTCCGGCGCGGGCCCGATGCGGACCATGATGACCATCACCTTCCCGCTGATCGCGCCTGCCATCCTCTCCAGCATGCTGCTCACCTTCATCGTCATGCTGGGCATCTACGGCATTCCGGCCGTGCTGGGCACGCCGGCCAAGATCAGCGTGCTGACCACCTACATCTTCGCGCTGACGTCCTGGTCGCCACCGCTCTTCAACACCGCGGCCGCGGTCGCGATCCTCCTCATCGTCGTCACCGCCATCTGCGTCTGGCTGCAGCAGCGGGTGCTGTCGCGCCGCAGCTTCGTCACCGTCACCGGCAAGTCCTTCAAGCCGAGGGAACTCAATCTCGGGCGCTGGCGCTGGCTCACCCTGGCGCTTGCCATCGTCTATCTCTTCGTGGTCGTCATCCTGCCCTGCGCGGCCCTGCTGATCGCGTCGTTCCGGCGCTTCATGTTCGTGCCGACCCTGGGCAGCCTGTTCGAGGCCAAGCACTATTCGCTGCTGCATTTCGAGCGGCTCCTGGACACCGAGATCGTGTGGCGCTCGATCTGGAACACGATCGAGGTCGGGCTGATCACGGCCGTGGTCGGCGGCGCGCTCGCCTTCGCCATCGGCTACACGGTGACGCGCACGCAGCTTCCCGGCCGGCGCGGCCTCGACATGCTGGCGACCGCCCCGGTCGCGATCCCCGGCCTCGTCATCGGCGTCGGCTATCTCTGGGCCTGGATCGGCCTGCCCGGCGGCCTGTGGGGCACCACCTACATCCTGGCCCTGGCGCTGGTCGCGCGCTTCCTGCCGGACACGCTGAAGGTCCTCTCCAGCTCGCTCATGCAGATCCACAAGGAGCTGGAGGAGGCGTCGCGCATCTGCGGGCGCGGCACGTTCCAGACCATCCTGCGCATCGTCCTGCCGATCGCGCGGCCGGGCGTGGTGGCGGCGATGACGCTGCTGTTCATCCTGGCGATCCGCGAGCTGGGCTCGTCGCTGTTCCTGTTCACCAACGACACCATCGTCATGGCAGTCCTGCTGCTCGACCTCTACGAGGGCGGCAATGCCGGCGCCACGGCCGCCTTCAGCGTCCTGCAGTCGGTCATCCTGCTGCTGGTGCTCGGCCTGTCGAGCCTGCTGTCGCGGACGGTGTCGGGGGTGGTCGCGCGGACGTGAGGCGGCAATGACCGGGGCCGCACGCCGCCCCCGGTCGTCGCGGGAGGGCGCCTACGCCGCGATCAAGGAGAAGATCCTCGACAAC
This sequence comes from uncultured Rhizobiaceae bacterium, assembly GCA_964594715.1. GTDB lineage: Bacteria > Pseudomonadota > Alphaproteobacteria > ATCC43930 > Allostellaceae > Allostella. The sequence continues at coordinate 6,787 of CAZQOA010000141.1, forward strand.
GAGCTGCCGCCCGGCGGCTGGTTCCTGGAGCAGGAGCTGGCCCGCATGTGCGGGGTCAGCCGCACCCCGGTCCGCGAGGCGCTGATCCGGTTGCAGGAGGAGGGCCTGGTGGCGATCGTGCCGCGCCACGGCGTGCGCATCCTGCCGCTGGAGCTGGCCGACATGCAGGAGATCTACGAGGTCCTGGCCAGCCTGGAGCCGACCGCGGTCGCCCTGGTCGCGGCCCGGCGTCCTGGCGAGGAGGAACTGCTGCCCCTCGATGCCGCCTGCCGCGACATGGCGCTGGCGCTGGCCAGCGACGACCTGGAAGGCTGGGCCCGGGCGGACGAGGACTATCACCTCCACCTGCTGCAGCTGTGCGGCAACCGGCGGCTGGCGGGGATGGTGATGCAGTGCTGGGACCAGACCCACCGGGCGCGCATCTTCACGCTGCGCCTGCGGCCGAAGCCGCTGCGTTCGGTCGAGGACCATGTGGCCGTGCTGGACGCGATCCGGCGCGGCGATGCCGACGGCGCCCGCGAGCTGCACCGCCGCCATCGCGAGCGTGGCGGCCGCGAGCAGCTGGAAATCCTGCGCCGGCACGGGATCGACAGATTCTGATCGCATGTCGCGAGAAATTCGTAGTATCTCGCGCCAAGAAGCGAAAAACGGGAGGTGGAAATGTTCAATCGCAGGGTGGTGCTGGCGGCCTTCGCCGCGGCGGCGTTGTCGGGAGTGGCCGCGGGCGATCCCGCGCTGGCCGATACCTATCCCTCGAAGCCGGTCACCTTCATCATCCCCTGGCCGGCCGGCGGGTCGAGCGACCTGACCATGCGGGCGCTGGCGGAATCGGCATCCAAGCATCTGGGGCAGCCGATCATCATCGAGAACCGCGCGGGCGCCAGCGGCACGGCCGGGCCGGCGGTGATGGCGGCGTCGGCCAAGCCGGACGGCTACACGGTGGCGCAGATGCCGATCACCGTCTTCCGGCTGCCGCAGATGGTGAAGACCACCTTCGATCCCAGCAAGGACTTCACCTACATCATCAACGTCACCGGCTACACCTTCGGCGTCGTCGTCAAGGCGGACGCGAAGTGGAAGACCTTCGGCGAACTGGTCGCCGACGCCAAGGCGAACCCGGGCAAGGTCAGCTACGGCACGCCGGGCGCGGGCACCTCGCTGCACGTCACCATGGAGCAGATCGCCGCCATGAGCGGGGTGAAGTTCACCCATGTGCCGTTCAAGGGCGGGGCGGAGACCAATGCCGCGGTGCTGGGCGGCCATGTCGGGGCAGTCGCCGATTCGACCGGCTGGGGCGGGCTGGTGGACGCCAAGGAGCTGCGGCTGCTGGTGATCTGGGGCAAGGAGCGCTCGAAGCGCTGGCCCGACGTGCCGACCCTGAAGGAGGCGGGCTTCGACCTCGTCTCCAACTCGCCGTTCGGCATCGCCGGCCCGAAGGGCATGGACCCCAAGGTGGTGCAGACGCTCCATGACGCCTTCAAGAAGGGCATGGAGGAGCCGGCCTATGCCGAGGCGATGAAGAAGTTCGACATGGAGCCCTTCTATATGTCGACCGCCGACTACGACAAGTTCGCCCGCGATTCGATCCGCCAGGAGGCGAAGCTGGTGGAGATGCTGGGGCTGAAGAAGAACTGAGCCGACGGACGACGGGCGGGCGAGGGGACGGGCGATGAAGCCGGACCTGCCGACCGGCCTCCTGTGGCTGGCAGCCGGCGCCTTCGTCGCCTGGGAAGGCTACGACCTCGGGCTTGGGACGACCAACGACCCGGGCTCGGGCTTCGTGCTGTTCTGGGCGGGCCTGCTGCTGGCGGCGCTCGCGGCCATCCAGCTGGCCCAGGCGGCGGCGCGCCCGGCCGTGACCGGCCTCGCGGACCTGTGGCGCGACGTGCGCTGGTGGAAGCCGGCCTACGCCGTGGTGCTGCTGGCGATCTATGCGATGGCGCTGCTGCCGGTCGGCTTCCTCGTCTCCACGGTGGCTTTCCTCCTCGTCCTGCTGCTGACGGTCGATCGCAACCCGCCGGCGACCGCGGTCACCGTGGCCGTGACGGCGACGGCCATCTGCTACCTGGTCTTCGACAAGTGGCTCGGCGTCGGCCTGCCGCGCGGCATCTTCTCCCTGTGATCGGCATGGCCGTGGCCTGATGGACCTGATCAACAGCCTGGGCCTCGGTTTCTCGGTGGCGCTGGCGCCGATCAACCTCGCCTACTGCTTCGCCGGGGTCTTCGTCGGTACCCTGATCGGCGTCCTGCCGGGCATCGGCCCGGTCGCCGCCATGTCGCTGCTGCTGCCGGCGACCTTCGCGATCCCGCCGGAGTCGGCCATCATCCTGATGGCCGGCGTCTATTACGGCTCGATGTATGGCGGCTCGACCACCGCCATCCTGGTCAACATCCCGGGCGAGGCCGCCTCGGTCGTGACCTGCCTCGACGGCTACCAGATGGCGCGCCAGGGGCGGGCAGGGGCGGCGTTGGGGATCGCCGCCATCGGCTCCTTCCTGGCCGGCACCCTGGCCGTCGTCGGCCTGATGCTGGTGGCGCCGGCGCTGGCACGGTTCGCGCTCAAGTTCGGCCCGGCCGAATATTTCAGCCTCATGGTGCTGGGGCTCTCGATCCTCTCCTACCTCTCGCACGGGTCGCTGGTGAAGGCGATCATCATGGCCACCGCCGGGCTGATCCTGGGGCTGGTCGGGCTCGACTCGATCACCGCCATTCCGCGCCTCACCTTCGACCGCATGGAGCTGGTCGACGGGCTGGGGCTGGTGCCGATCGTCATGGGGCTGTTCGGGGTGGCCGAGATCCTGGCCAACCTGGAGCAGGAGCTGAAGCGCGAGGTGTTCGCGCCGCGCATCTCCGGCCTGCTGCCGACCCGCGACGACTGGCGGCGCAGCGCCGGCCCGCTGGCCCGCGGCTCGGTACTGGGCTTCTTCCTCGGCATCCTGCCGGGCGGCGGCGCGGTGATCTCGTCCTTCCTCTCCTACGGGCTGGAGAAGCGCCTGTCGAAGACGCCGGAGCGGTTCGGGAAGGGGGCGATCGAGGGGGTGGCCGGCCCGGAGGCCGCCAACAATGCCGCGGCCGGCGGCGGGTTCATCCCGCTGATGACGCTGGGCATCCCGCCCAACGTGGTGATGGCCCTGCTGCTCGGCGCCTTCATCGTGCATGGGCTGCAGCCCGGGCCCCTGCTGATGATCCAGAAGCCGGACATCTTCTGGGGGATCGTCGCCAGCATGTATATCGGCAACATCAT
>CAZQOA010000142.1:0-9832 GCA_964594715.1 uncultured Rhizobiaceae bacterium
TGCCGGCCGATGACAGGCCCAGCATGGACATGAACAGGTTCATGTGCGCGGCCACGGAACCCTTCGCGACCTTCTCCTGCTTGTGGCGCCGATCCCACTTCTCGATCTCTTCGCCGCACGCCTTGTTCTCCCGGCTCAGCGCGCGACCGTCGTAGCCCATCGCCTCGTCGCACTGATTGTAGATCGCCTGCAACGTCGACCGCTCCGCCGAGGACGCGCGCGCCAGGTATGCCGCCACGTCGCGGTCGAGCGCTCCGCCCTGGCCGAAGGCGGACGCCGACGAAGCCATCGCCACTAACCCTACCGCGCAGCCGCGCATCCATCCGAACCCCCGCCCCGCGCCCATCGCCACCTCCATTGTTTGGCGAGAAACCCTGCCACACCGCTCGCGTTTTCATGTTCTGCATTTTTGCTTGATCTTCTGCAAAGATGCAGACATGATGCTTCCAGACACACACCAGCCGCACCCCGCGGCCCTGTGAGGGAGACGGAAGATGGCGAAGGCGAGGAGCGCGGAGAACGTCGAGATGGTCGCCGGTGCGGCGGACACGATGCCGGCGGCGGTGGCCGCGGTGGATGACCTGGCCGACCTGGATGACGACCATGACTGGCGCACTCGTCGGTTGGCGCAAGCCAAGACGACGATCGCCGATCCGGCCGCGCATCTCCGCAAGACACTCGCCGACAATCGCGACGCCGCGGCGATCAGCCTTGCCAGTGCCCGGGCCGGTGTCCGCCTGGCGCAGGCGGAATTGAAGGCGGCGGACGCCCTCCTCGCCGCCCTGCCCGCCTCCGCCGACCCCATGCCCGCCGCCCTCGCCGGGGCGCACCGCGCCACCGGCAAGCGGCACGCGGAGTGATGGGGATGGCCATCAGCCCCGTCACCCCCGGCAGCGTCTCGACGCTCCGCGAACTCCGCGCCCAGCTCGTGGAGGACGCCGACGCGATGATGAAGGACGCGGCGAATTTCCGCCGCTGCACGGTCGAGGCTTCGGAAAACGCGAAGCGGGCTCGGGAGCAAATCGCCGCGATCGACGAGGCGCTGAAGGCCCTCGGGCTGACGCCGACCGACCCGGCGCCGGCCGCAGCGAAGGCGGCATAGCCATGCGCCCGTTCACCGACGCCGCCTACCCGCTCCGCACCCCGCCCGGGCTGCCGGTCCTGCCGCGGGTCACCGTGCCGGCCATGTCCGTCCGCCGTCGCCCCCGCCGCGACAACGCGGACGTGGCCTGGGCCGATCAGGCCCTGCGGATCACAGGCCGCGTCGCCGGCCCCGTGGCGGTCGGGGTGATCGTGTTCCTCCTGGCGCTGCCGTGGGTGGTGCCGGAGCGGGCGTCCGCGGTGGAGCGGGTGGCGGTCGCGCAGGTGATGCGATGAGCGCGATGACCGAGGCCGAGGCCAAGGGGAAGTGGTGCCCGTTTGCGCGGGTGGCGGGGGTTACCAGCCACGAAACGGGCGCCTGCGCTTCGGTTAATCGCGAGACCGGCGAGGTCTATCGGGTTGGAAATACGGACTGCATAGCCTCCGCCTGTATGGCGTGGCGGTGGCTCGGGTGGGTGAATCTCCTCCGAGACGGCTCGCTTGAGCGAAGTCAAACCGAACCTGGTTTCCATGTGATGGCCCACGGCCCGACCCACGGCGCACATGGATGCGTCCAGGTCGGCTACTGCGGCCTCGCCGGGAGCGTCCGACCATGACCCCGCCCCGCCTCTCCGACGCCGACCTCGCGCTCTACCGCGCCGAGGTCGCGTCCGCCCCGCGCGGCCAGCGCTGCCGGCTGTCGAATGCGGCGGTGCAGAGCATTTTCGATGCGCTCGACGATGCCCTGGGGCGGCCGGTTGAGGCGGCCCCGGATGAGACGGGAGACGCGTGATGCCGCGCTTCGAATGCGAGGTCTGGATCAAGGGCCTGCCGGCCGACGGCTACCGCGAGCAGATCGACGCCCCGGACGCGGCGACCGCGCTGCGCCGGTTTCTCTGGATGCATCAGGGCGTGTGGGGCTGGCAGTCGTTCGCGGACGGCCGACTGGTGGAATTCGTGGAGGTGCCGGCGGTGGCTGGCGAGATGAGGAGGGCTGCGTGATGGATGGAATTGAGCCGACGCGAGGCATTGCGAAGTCGGGGGCATACCCCGGCATCCCCAACGAGGTGTACCACGGGCAGCTCACGGTCGGACCGTCGCTGAGCGCGAGCGGCGCACACACGCTGATTGAGGAATGTCCGGCGCTCTACTGGTGGGAATCCTACCTGAACCCGGATCGCGAGCAGGCGGGCCGGATGGATTTCGACATCGGAACGGCTGCGCATCTGGGCCTGCTGGAGCCGGACACCTGGAACGAGCGCGTCGAGATCATCGAGGCTGACGACTACAAGACGAAGGCCGCGCAGATAGCCCGTGAATCCGCGCGGCTCGCCGGCAAGGTGCCCCTGCTGCCGAAGCACCGCGATGCCATCCTGGCAATGGGCGAAGCCGCCCGTCGGACGCCGATGGTGCGCGACGCGCTGGCCGGCGCCGAATGCGAGACGACGCTGGTCTGGCAGGATCGCGAAACCGGCGTCTGGCGGAAGGCGCGGCCCGACATCATGCCGACCAGCCGGGCGATCCTGTTCGACTACAAGACGACCGCGAACAGCGGGCCCCGTCGCTTCGAGCGGCACGCCTGGGACATGGGCTATTACCAGCAGGCGGCTTGGTATCTCGACGGCGTTGAGGCCGTCTATGGCGAGCGCCCGAAGGACTTCTGGTTCATCGCCCAGGAGAAGAAGGCCCCCTACCTCGTCTCCATCATGCCGGTCGACCCGCGCGCCATCGAGGCAGGGGCGATGATGAACCGCTCCGCGATCGACCTGTTCGCCGAGTGTCTGGCAACGGGCCGGTGGCCGGGCCGGACGCCGACGCCGGTCAAGATCGGGCTCCCGAAGTACGCCGAATACGACATGCATGAGCGGATCGAGGCCGGGGAGTTCGGTCGCCGCCGCGTCGTCGGCAACCGTGTTGCGATGACGCCCGCCGAGCTGGGCGCCGAATTCCAGTCCCCGAACTGAGGCCGTCCCGATGAAGATCATCAGCCTACAGGCAGAGAACGTGAAGCGGCTCCGGGCCGTGGAGATCAAGCCGGACGGCGCGCTCGTCCAGATCACCGGGCGCAACGGCGCCGGCAAGTCGAGCGTCATCGACAGCATCTTCTACGCCCTGGCCGGCGGGAAGGACCTGCCCTCGCAGCCGATCCGCAAGGGCGAGGCGAAGGCGGTCGTCCGTCTCGACCTCGGCGAGATCATCGTGACGAGGAAGTTCACTCCGACTGGTTCGACACTAGTCGTGGAGGGGGCCAACGGCGCCCGGATCTCGTCACCGCAGCGGATGCTGAATGATCTGATCGGGGCCATCAGCTTCGACCCGCTGGCCTTTTCGCGCATGGGCCCGGAGCAGCAGTACGAAATGCTGCGCCAGGTCGTGAAGCTTGACGTCGATATCGACGCGCTCGCCGGCAAGAACAAGACGGACTACGAAGCCCGGACCGACGAGAATCGGGAGGCGAAGGCGCTGCGGACCCAAGCCGCCGCGATCGCCGTCCCCGATGGGCTTCCGGCAAACCCGATTGACGTCGCGGCGCTTATGGACCGCATGGCGGAGGCATCCAAGCACAATAGCGACATCGAGACCCGACGATCTGCGCGGGAGAGCGCGGCCGCCACGATCACTCGGAACCGGGCGCGCATCTCCGAACTGGCGGGCGGCATCGCGGAAGGCGTGGCTTCGGTCAACCGCCGCCGCGACGAGATGATCGCCGACCTTCGCCGGCAAATCGCAGCGTTGGAAGCTCGCATCATCAAGGCGACCGAAGACGCCGAGCGCGAGATCGCTGACAGCAAGGCGCGCATCGAAGCCGAGATCGCGACGCTGAACAGCGAGGCCGACGGTCTGCAGAAGCGTCTCGACGATGCCCCGGCCCTCGCCGACCCGATCGATATTGTTGCCTTGCGCGCCGACATCGACAGGGCGGGCCGAGACAATGCGGGGATCGAGGCTCGCGAGAGGCGCGCCAAGATCGAAGCGGAGGCGGCGAAGGCCGAGGCGGCGTCTGCCGCGCTGACCGCCGCCATGAAGGCGCGCGACGAGGAGAGGCAGGGTGCCATCGAACGGGCGGTAATGCCGGTCGACGGGCTGTCGTTCGGCGATGGCGAGATCCTGTATCGAGGCATCCCGTTCGCCCAGGCGTCGAGCGCCGAACAGCTCCGGGTCTCTGTCGGCATCGCCATGGCCGCCAACCCGAAGCTGCGGGTGATGCTCGTCAAGGACGGCTCGCTCCTGGATCCCGACGGCCTCCGCATGCTGCGCGACCTGGTCGAGGCCGCGGACATGCAGGTCTGGATGGAGAAGGTCGACGCCACCGGCAAGATCGGGGTGGTGATCGAGGATGGCGCGGTGGTGGCGGTGAACGCCGATGAGCGCGAGGGCGAGCCGGCCCATCCGCTGCTCGCGATGGGGGCGTGACGATGGCAATCCTGAACATCGCCCCCGTCACCCGATCGGGCATCCGCTTGCTGATCAGCCTCTATGGCCTGAGCGAGACGGGGAAGACGCTGTCGGCGCTCCGCCTGGCCGCCGGCATCGAGCCCGACCCGGCCAAGCGCATGCTGCTCGACACCGAGGGCGGCCAGCGCGGGCGAGCGTATGTCGACCATATCGACGGCGGCTACCTCTACGCCCACCTGACGCGCCCGTTCACGCCCGAGCGCTACGCCGAGGCCATCAACGAGATTGAGGCGCGCGGCGTCAACCTGCTGGTGATCGACTCAATTTCTCATGCGTGGTTCGGCGAAGGCGGCATCCTCGATATGGTCGAGGTCGCCAACGAAAAGAACGACATGGCGAAATGGGCGAGGCCGAAACGGCGCCTCGCCAAGATGACGGGGCGACTGTTGTCGTCGGACCTCCACGTCATCCTGTGCTCGCGGGCGAAGCAGCCGCTGATCGAGGAGTTCGTCGACGGCCGGAAGAAGCTGGTGCCCGGCCCCGTCGTCCCGATCCAGGAGAAGTCGCTCCGCTTCGACATGACAATCATGGCCCAGATGCTGGGCGACGGTGAGTTCACGATCGGGAAGCCGGCGGGGAAGTGCCCGGGCATGCTGCGGGAGATTTTCGCGGCCGGCCAGGTCATGGACGAGGCGATGGGCCGGAAGCTGCGCGAATGGGCGCAGGCCGAGGGCGGCAAGTCGCCGGCGCAACGCCGCCTGGAGAGCGACGCCGTCGAGGCCGCCGAGGCCGGATCGGCCCGCATGCGGATGTTCTGGGACGCGCTGACTCGGGAGCAGAAGCTGGCTCTCAAGCCGGGTGCGGACAACCTCAAGTCGATCGCTGCGGCAGCCGACAAGGAGGCCGAGGAACAGGGCGCCGGTGGGGATCGCGAGGTCACCGCTGGCAGGGACGGCCGGCCGCCATTTGACGACGGAGCGCTGCCACCGCGCCAGGGCGGCGAGCCGACGACGGTCGCCACCCCCACCTTCCACGACCTCGCCGTCCCCGCCCCGAACAAGAGCAACCCCGACTGGCGTGCCTTCCAGGACGCCATCTTCGAGGTCCACGAGCGCTACCCCGACCTCGGCGCCGACATCGAGCTCGCGAACCGGGCCGCGCTCGATGCGCTGGCGAAGGAGGACGCCGTCCGGCGCGGGACGATCCGGGAGCGGCTGGTCGGTGGCGAGGCGGCGTAGACGCAGCCCTGAGGGCGCGGGGAGGAGAGAGATGAGCGAGACCAGATTTACGCCGGGACCGTGGCGGCTTGATGCCGAAGAGGTCGCCACAGTCCTCGGCCCCGATGGTTTCATGACGGCCGACTGCCTGATCCTGAGCGTGCGGAAGGGCGCCCCGACCGACAAACGATGCCGCGCCAACGCCCACCTGATCGCCGCCGCACCCGACCTCTACGCGGCGGTCAAGGCCGCGGTCGAGGCATATGACGAGATGGTCGCGTCGCTCGGAGACGACGATACCTCCGAGCCGGCCCCAGGCAGCCTGGACTCGCCAGACATCACCCTGGCCCGAGCCGCCCTCGCCAAGGCCCGCGGAGAGACCCCATGACCGCCCAGCCGATCGAGCCGATGACGATGAGCGACGAGGAGTGGCGCCCCGTTGAGGGTTGGCCCTACGAGGTCAGTAACCTTGGGCGCGTGCGGCGCGACGGCCGTCCGCCCAGGACCGGGGTAAGGCCTCATCGGATATGTAACGGCGTAGCCGATAGGCGTGGATACATCGTTATACAATTGGCTGACGGACCGGCGCGGCGGAAGGCGATGTTCGCCCACCAACTGGTCGCGCGTGCATTTATCGGACCGCCGCCCAGCGATAAGCATGTAGTCGCGCACTGGGATGGGGTGCCCTCCAACAACAGGGTCGAGAACCTCCGCTGGGCGACCAACGCCGAGAACTGCCTGGACACGATCCGGCATGGCCGCGTGCACGAGTCATTCGGCGCCATGTCCACGACGAACAAACTTTCAGAGGCGCAGGTCAGAGATATACGGCGCCGCCATTCGGCGGGCGAGGCGATGCGGGCGCTGGCGCGCGCGTTCCCGGTCGGACTGACGCAAGTGCGCCACATCGTGCACCGACGATCGTGGGCTTGGCTGCCAGACGACCCATCCCAGGACACCGACCGACGCATGCTCGGCGCCTGGATATCCGGCCCCCTCCCCACCCTGACCATCCCGACCGAGGACACGTCGCGCGCCCAAGCAGCGCATGGCACCGAGAGGGGCGACCCGCTGCTCGAACGGTTCCCCTGGCTCGGCGATGATGACGGCGATGGCCTGGACGAGGAGGGCTGAGCGATGCTTTTCGACGCTGACCTTGACGACTACCGCGATCGGGAAGAACTCCGCCGCGAGGCGATCGACGAGCGCCGCGCCTTCCTGCGGGCGACGCGCTGCCGGTGCTCCGGCGACATGCCCGGTCATTGCCCCGGGCCTGCGTCCTGCCCGATGTGCCAGGACGACGACAGCACGGAGGACCAGGACCATGGCTGACCCCACCACTGTGACGCTCACGCCTGAGTGGCTTGCGCGGTTGAGAGAAGAGGTCGAGGGCTGCCAGCACGTCGTCATGTGGCGCGATCTGAAGGTCGTATTCGACGCCGCTGAACGCAGTCTCACAGAGCCCGCCCGCATCGCGGCGGCCGTCGAGAAGATGCGAGAGGCCGGAGTGCGCGCTATCGCAGCGGCCAGGGCCGAGGGAGCGGAGGCCATGCGGGAGGCGGCGGCGCAGGCTGTCGAGTATGTCGTTGGCCCCGATATCGTCGGCTTCACCGACGCGTACATGCGAGGCGTCAATGCCAGCAGGGCAGCCATCCGTGCCCTGCCCCTCCCCGCCGCGCCGCCGGCCGAGCCCGAATGGACCCCGACCCACCGCCACTACAAGGGCGGGCTGTACCGGGAACTGATGCGGGTCGAGCGCGAAGGGGACCGCCAGCCGATGGTGGTCTACGAGGCGCAGGACGGCATTCGGTGGGTACGGGCGGCGAGCGAGTTCGATGGCGAGGTATGGATACGGAACGGCGACGACCAGGATCAACTGACGCTCCGCCGCTTCGAGCCCATCGCCCCCGTGCCGCAGCCGGCCGACAGCGATGGCTGGATTGAGTGGGATGGCGCGACGTTCGTCCCCACAGGCCGCCTCTACCTTCGGTTCGCGAACGGCGCCGAAAGATGGGTGGAAGTGCCGCGGCCGTATGCGTGGGCGACATCCGGGCCCCACGCCGTCGTTGCCTACCGATCCGCCCCTGCCGATCCGGCTCCCGACCCCGTTGTGGCCGAACTTTCCTCCCTCATTGGCGCCAAGCTGAGGGATATCGACGCCGCGGGGCGGCTCCGGTTCGATCTGGGTACGCCCGACACGATCATCACCGCCCTGGAGGCCGAGAACGCCAAGCTGCGGGAGGAGAGCGTGGGCCAGCAGGGGGGGCGCAACATTACCGAAGCTCAGGTCGCACACATGGTGGACCGCTTCCTTAACTGGAAGCTGCCGGAAGATTTCAACCCTGATGGCGGGATCAGCTTCCAGGCGACCTACAACGAACACACGCCCCACCCGATGAAGGCTGAGCCGGTCGGCACCAACCTGCTCGACGCGACCCAGGCCAAGGCGATGGTGCGGCACATGATCGAGAACCTGCCATGACCGTCATTGACGAGATCGCGGCCGAGCGGCGGCGGCACCGCGCTCGACTAGAGATCGAGTTGGAATGCGCTAAGTGCAGGGTCGCCGACGCGGAGGCCGAATATGACGCCGTCGCCGCCGAGATCGAGCGCCTGGATCGGAGTGAGCAGCCATGACCGATAGGCAGCGGCTGACGGCGGCGCAGGCAGACTTCATCTGCGCCATCTGCGACCGTCAAATCTGCATGCGGTGGAACCGACCGGGGCCGGACGCCACCATCCCGCCCCTATGTCGGGGCTGCGAGCACCAGTTCAGCGGACGTGATCACCGACTGGATAGCGCCGGATCATACCTCGACCGCCGAATCGTCCGGCATGGAATAGCGCTGGCGGGCGCGCTCAACGCATACGCGCACTCTCGCCGGTGGGAGGAGACCCATGCCGCCTCGTGATTACGCCTCGTCACCCGTCTCCGACGGGCTCGGGCTGCGCGAGATCATCCTCGGGCTCGCCGACGACCTCAAGGGGATGCGCGCCGGCCGAGTGAGTCCGCAAGATGCGATAGCGCGTGCGGCGGTCGCCAAACAGCTTTTCAACGGCGTCCGGCTATACCTCCAGGCCATGCGGTCGCTGGAGAGAGCGGCTATTCCCATCAACGAGGCCCCCGCCGGTCGCTCTGCCCTCGCAGCCGCGGAGGCCGATCGTGGGTGAGCAAGACTTTCGAGACATCGACGATGACGCCCGCCGGGATGCCATCGACGAGCGTCGCGCACGGCATCGAGCGACGCATTGCCAGTGCGGGTCGGATCTTCCCGGACGATGCCCCGGTCCGATGTTCTGCCCGCACAGCGACTTCGCGGAGGAACCCGACCATGACCGCTGACCCCACCGCACTCCGAGCCCTGGCAGATGAGGTAGAGCGGCTGACGGGGCCGAGCCGGGAGATGGACGCGCGGATCATCAAGGCCCTCGGGTGGTGCTGGAAAAGCATACCCGCGATCCTGCACACGGAGGCTTGGAGGCCGGGCGGCTCGGAATGCCTCGCGTCAGACTTGCCGCGACCGACGCACTCCATCGACGCCGCGGCGAGCCTCATGCCGGAGGGGTGGTCAGCCGTTGTCGTCCTCAATGCTGATCCTGCGTTCTGCGGTGTGACCGCCTACGCGCCGACGGCACCCGACCACGACCCCGAGAGCGACCGGAACGAGCCGCAGGAGGGACAGGCTGGCACCGAACCCCTCGCCCGCACGGCTGTCGCCCTCCGGGCCCTGGCCGCCATCGCAGAGGGAGAGAACGATGCCGAGCGGTGAGACGATCGAGCGGGCGCGGGCCTACTACAACGAGAACGACCCCTACGCGGCTCAATGGCTGCGGAACCTGATCGCGGCCGGTCTGATCGCGCCTGGCGATGTGGATGACCGAAGCATCGCCGACGTGCGATCGGAGGATCTGGATGGATACGCCCAGTGCCATTTCTTCGCCGGAATTGGCGGCTGGAGCCTCGCACTCCGCCTCGCCGGATGGGCCGATGACCGACCTGTTTGGACAGGCTCTTGTCCATGCCAGCCATTTAGCCGCGCCGGGAAAAGAACCAAGCAATCGGACGAGCGCCACCTTTGGCCGGATTGGTATCGGCTCATCCGCGAGCGCCGCCCTCCAGTCGTCTTTGGAGAGCAGGT
>CAZQOA010000143.1:0-9797 GCA_964594715.1 uncultured Rhizobiaceae bacterium
ACGCCGGCGAGGGCACGCGCTTTGCCTTGCGCTTCGGCGGCAAGGTCGCCGTCACCGGCGCCGCCCCGATCGACGCCACGGTGACGGTGACGAAGCTGGTGCGCGACGCCAGCCAGACCTTCGGCAAGGCGCGCTCGCACCTGGGCGACGTGGCCGCCATCGACGTCGACGGCATCGCCGTCGTCCTGGTCACCAGGCGGGTGCAGGCGCTGGGCACCGACCTCTTCACCGGTCTCGGCATCGACCCGGCCCAGCGCCGCATCGTGGTGGTGAAGTCGACCAACCATTTCTTCGCCGCCTTCGGGCCGGTGGCCGAGGAGGTGCTCTACACCAGCGCGCCGGGGCCGTTGCCGCGCGACGTCCGCACCTTGCCCTACACCAAGATCCCGCGGCCGATCTGGCCGCTCGACCCCGACCCCTGGAACTGACGCCCGAGGCCCCGCCGATGACCACCCGTCCCAACTCCACCGTCTATGACCGGCTCGGCGTCGCCACCGTCATCAACGCCCACACCACCGCGACGCGCCTGTCCGGCGGCATCATGCGGCCCGAGGTCGCCGACGCCATGCGCGAGGCCACGCAATGGACCGTCGACATGGCGACCCTGGAAGGCCGCGCGTCGGAGCTGATCGCCGGCTACACGGGCGCGGAGGCGGGCTACGTCACGGCGGGGGCGGCCGCCGCTCTGCTGCTGGGCACGGCCGCCTGCGTCACCGGCCTTGACCCGGCCAGGATGAACCGCCTGCCCGATACGCGCGGCATGAAGAACGAGGTCGTGGTCGCCCGCAGCCACCGCAACTTCTACGACCACGCGGTCCGCGCCGCCGGCGTGACCCTGGTGGAGGTCGGCATCTCCGACCGCTATTCGGGCGCGGGCGTGCGCGACACCGAGGCGTGGGAGATCGCGGCCGCCATCACCGAGAACACGGCGGCCGTCCTCTATGTCGCCGGCACCGACGCCAGGCCGCCCCTGGCCGAGGTGGTGGCCGCCGCCCATGCCAAGGGCGTGCCGGTCCTGGTCGACGCCGCCGCCCAGCTGCCGCCGGCCGCCAACCTGAAGCGCTTCATCGCCGAGGGTGCCGACCTCGTCTGCTATTCCGGCGGCAAGGCGCTGGGCGGCCCGCAGGCATCCGGCATCCTCTGCGGCAAGCGCGACCTGGTGATGGCGGCCGCCCTCCAGCACCTCGACCAGGACATCTACTGGGAACAGTGGAACCCGCCCGCCACCCTGTTCGACAAGGCCCGCATCCCGGGCCTGCCCCAGCACGGCATCGGCCGCCCCGCCAAGGTGGGGAAGGAGGCGATCGTCGGCCTGCTGACCGCGCTCGAACACTTCGTGGCCGAGGGCGACGACACCCGCATCGCCCGCTGGACGGTGCTGATGGAGAACCTGGTCACGGGTTTAGCCGGCGTCCGCCACGCCACCGTGACGCTGGTCCGCGACCGCCGCCGGCCGTCGGTGCCGACCGTCCACCTGGCGCTGGACGAGGAAGCGGCCGGCATGTCGGCGCTCGACCTCGTCCGCAAGCTGCAGGACGGCACGCCGTCGGTCCACGCCAACCCGTCCCGGGTGCATGACGGGCTGGTGCTGTTCAGCCCGGTGGCGCTGAAGCCGGGGGATGAACGGGTGATCGCGGAGCGGGTGCGGGGGGTGTTGGGGTAGGGGGACGGGCGTTAGGGTCGGTGTTCGTGGATGGTGAGGGTGAAGGTGGCGGCTATGCGCTGGAAGCGGTCAGTTGGACGGGTCTTTCAGATTGTCGGCAGTTGGCCAGAAGCGGAACGACGGCTTACAGCTACCCACGAGCTAAAGCTGTCATCCCGCCTACCATCGTCCCGGCGAGGTCGCTCCCTCCCGCGCACAGCTGGAGATCATGCACTCAAACTCCCATCGTCGTCCATTGACCGCGACAGTGGCGCACTAACCATATGGAACATATCGGGATCATTCGACAGCCAGCGAAATTTCCCGATACCTCGACGGCTTGTTACGCATAGATCACTCCACAACGCTCTCCACCCATATTTCTTCGTACAGATGGGCAGAGGCTCATTGAGTGCAGGGGGACCCCGGTGCGACAATCACCGGATGAGAATCGCACTATGAACTTGCTGATGGAAATGACCGGCGGTGCTGCCGCGCGGCCCCGTACACAGGGCCTAGCGCGAGAGGAATACGTCTGCTGGTCGCGGATGCAGGCTGAGGCCGGCCAGCAACTCGAGGCGATCGTCGCCCGAAAGGAACTCGAGCGTCGGGCGGGTGGCGGCCGCTTCCTATGGGGCGTTGGCAACTCTCCTGCCGTTGCCACCAATGTGCTCGCGCACGCCGGTGCGCCGGTGCGCGCGATCTTCTCGATCATGAAGTCGCGTCCGAAGACGGTGGACGTCGCGCCCGCGCGCACTCTCGCTTGGCGGCGCTACATTGACGCGCATGGCGCCGACCGGCCACTCCCCCCGCACGCCCTGGTCACCAGCCGGGGCGACAGCGCCAGCGGCGCCAAGCGCACCCACTACGGGCTCATGTGCCGGTCGGACGAACCCCTCGTCATCCGCCGCGGTGTGCCGTTCGATCCGGCCGCGTTCCGCAACGCGGGCGGCACTGGGGCACCAGTCGGCGCATCCCAGGTGACCGCGCTGCTCAGGCGAGTGGCTGACGACTCGGTTGAATCCGACTACGAGGCGAACATCACCGCTTGGCTGGTCGATAGCTATTGGGTGCGGTTAACCGATCCAGTTGAACTCGATGCCTCGCGACTGACCGTGCTGGCCTCGGCAACGGACCTCGGTCCCGAGCAGTGGTGCAGGGTGGCGAAGCGAATAAGAAGCGGGTCGTCGCGCGACGCGCCGGAGGCACGTGGCGCGCTCCTGTGACCACGCACTTCGCGAGCGAATCGCGCTGTGCTAATAGACACCGGCAGGGGGAGCAGTGGCCGGCGACTGGAAGACCTTGATCGAGCGCCTGCGCAGGGCAGGTTTGAGCGGCGCCGCGATCCAGGCTGCGTGGCCGTCGTGGTGGACGGAGGAGGCAGATGCGTCCCCATCGGGCCGCGCCGAACTCCGCTTCGCACTCGCCCGTCGCCTCGGCCTTGAGCCCAAGCCACTGCTGGGCGAGCGTGTCGAGTTCGTCTGGAACGACGAGGCGAAATTCAAGCACCTCTCCGCCGAGCATGAGGCGCAGAAGGCCGCTCTCGCCTCGTTCGGCATGTCAATCGGTCGCCTGTTGCTACGCGCGACACCGGCACCCTTCGAGACTGAGATTGCCCCGGCTGACATCCTGCGCGCCGCCATCCGCGCCGGCAACCGGTTCGTCGACCTTTGGTCGCTCATCGCCACCTGCTGGGCCATGGGTATACCCGTCATCCACCTGCGCGTGTTCCCACTCGAGGCCAAGTCGATGCATGCGATGGTGGTCAGGGTAGAGGGCCGCTTCGCCATCCTGCTCGGACGCGACGCGCAGTACCCCGCCCCCGTCGCATTTACGCTCGCCCATGAACTGGGACACGTGATGCTCGGCCATCTCGATAACGCGCTTGCGCTGGTCGACCTTAAGGATCCCGCGCTCGCAAGGGACGGCGACGACCAAGAGAATGATGCCGACCGCTTCGCGCTCACATTGCTGACGGGCTCCCCCGAGCCGGACATCCAGACCAGTCTCGACCGGTTCAACGCCCCTACGCTGGCGCGCGCCGTGCTGGACGCGGCGCTGCGCTACCACGTCGAACCCGGCACCCTGGCACTGTGCCTCGCGTACCGGCGCGACGCGTGGCCCGTGGCGATGTCGGCGCTGCGGTTCATCTACCCCGAGCGAAGGCCCACGTGGCGCGAGGTGAACGGTATCGCGGACGGCGAACTCTCGTGGGACGAGCTGGGCGACGAGGCCGCACACTACCTGCGCAACGTCATGCTCGGCGCCGATGCCTGAGCAGGTGCTGCTCGACAACGACGTGGCGCTGAAGATCGCCTGCTATTCTCTCGTGGCCGAGATGATGGCGGTCAACATCGGAGACACGCCACCAGCCATGCTCGGCGTGGGCAGGTTCGTCATTCGCGGCAGACTCGACCGCGCCTCGAACATCGCGGACGTGCCGGGCGCCAAGGCAGCGTTCGAGCAGTTGCTAGAAGCCGTGGCCCTGCTCGAGCCGGACGATGAGGAACTCGCACTGGCTGCGGACCTCGAGACAGAGGCTAATCGGCGCGACCTCGAGCTCGATGGCGGGGAGAGCCAGCTACTGGCCATACTCGTCAGGCGCGCATGCCGTCTGCTGATCACGGGCGACAAGCGAGCCATCACCGCGATGGCGCTGGTCGCACCCAAGCTGGCGGCGAACCGAATCGGCTGCCTCGAGCAGCTCATGGCGCAGCTCGTGGATACCGCAGGGATTGAGGTCGTGCGTCCACGGGTCTGCGGCGAACCCCGCGTCGATCGCGCGATCACTTTCTGCTTCGCCTGCTCCCGGGGCACCGTCGCCCCGGGAGACGTCCTCGCGGGACTAACGAGTTACATCGGCCACCTCGACCGCGGCGCACCCGGCGTGCTCATGCGCGAATTCGACGTGGCAGCCGCGCCCGGGCAATCAGGCTAATCATGCCGAAGGGTCCGGTTCGCGCTCGGAAGGGGGATACCAAGGGTCGCCAAGCTCCTCGCGCAACCACCGAGACGTCGATCCCGGAAGCATCGCGGCCTCGTAGTTCTCGAGGTTCTTGAGGAAGTGCTGCGTGGCGTCCATCTTGGGGTGGTTCGCACCCGCCACCTCCAACAGCGACAGGATCCGTTCAGGGTCGAACGGGCCCATCTGCGGATCGACCAGCCCCCAGGGATGCACAAAGAAGCGGCCTCGGTAAAAGCACAGCAGTTGAAAGGCCCTCTTAGTATTCGGCATGCGAAGCAGGAACGAGGGCGACAGCTGGACCGCGCAGATGTGTCGAGAATGGTCGTCGCGCTTCTCAGCGGCCTCGTACGCGTCCACGAAGCCGTTGCCGACTAGCAAGTCCTTTGAACGGTAGATCGGGCCGAAGCCCAACCCGCCCCGCGGCACCTGGTGGGCCAGGAGCATGGACTGGAACAGCATCGACCCGCATAGCAAGAACCGCGTCTGCACATCCTGGAGCTGGCGGGTGGCGTGCAGAACGAACATGTCGTTGAGCCGCAGCGTCGCGTACTCGCGCGTCGCGATCACGCTCGAGCGACCGACTACCATCGCGCGGTGGGGCACCTTGGCCCTGAACTGGTGGAACTGGCGCTCGAGGCTGGCGGCGAGATCCAGCAGACCCGCGCTGTCCGCGGCTCTTATGCGCTCGGTGAACCCGAGCGCATCTACAACGAGGACCGGAGAATCGAGCGCCTTCAGCGCTGTCCCCGTAGGAACACCGCGTAGGGATCCTTCAGCTTAGCTACTAAGTCGATGCCGATCGTGCGCGGCTCGACATCGTTGGGCAGAGTGGGCGCCTCGAGAACCTCGAGGCAGGCCTTGTCCACGCGACCCTTGATGTAGAGGCTGCCGAGCCGACCGAGGCTCGGGCCGACCGGAACGCGGGTCTGGTACAGCGGCAGCGTGAACTTCTTCTCGTGCAGATCCTCGATTACCAACGCATATCGCGATCCCCGGACCTCAATCGTATCGGGAATCTTCTGCCAATTGATGCCGTTTGCCGAGAATTCGCCTGCGATGCCCGCGCCGAAGTGGTTCGATTCCATCTCCTCCATGCAAAGATGGATGGTCTGGCCGCGTTCGGCGAAGGTACGGGCGAAGGGCTGCACCATGGAGGCGGGATGGCAGGTGTTCCCACCATAGCCCCACATGCCGAAGCCAGTGTTCCGGATCTCGGCGCTTTTCCTTGCGATGATGTCGGCCAAGCTCTCGTTGGCATGGGTTCCGATCTTCATGAAGAGCAGACCCGCACCGGGCATAACGATCTCATTCACGGCGACTCTCCAGCAACTCCAGCTCGTACTCGTCTTCGTGCGCCACGCCGTAGTCGAGACGTTTCTTTGCCCTGACGTAGCGGACCGTCGGCCGTTGCAATAGTCCGTAGAAATTCTCGAGCCGCTGCGGGTCGGTTATAGGAGCGCTCGGCGTTCGCGGCACATTGCCGGGCAACGCCGCAAGGTAGAGGTTGCAGGACTTGAGCTCGGGCGCATCGTCGAGATGGTACTCGTGCAGCTTGCGCTGCATTTGCGACACGTAGAAGCCCTGCCCGGCCGCGAACCTCTGCACGCTGGCGAGCACGCGCTTCGGCCACTCAAGTTCGTCGTTGTCGGCGATAACTACAACGCCGTTGCCGGCATGGCCGGTCGCCTCCATCCCGCGCTCCACGAACACGTTCACGCTCTCGCCATTGTTGGATGCACCCCACGGCGGATTGGTGTAGAAGCAGTCGTACAGTTCACTAGACTCCATTGCGTCGAGGACGTTGTAGAGCCGCGCATCCAGGTTGGGGATCCGCTCGCGATCGGCGAAATTCTTGACAGCTTCGACGGTGCGTTCGTCGAAGTCAAACACGGTGATATGCGACGGGCCGAAGTTCAGCACGTCGCGTACCTGCAGATAAGCTACGCAGACGCTGATCGCGTCGCCGTCGCCAATGAACGCCAGCCGCTTCCCGTCTGCCCAATCGGCGATCATCTCGCTCTGCAGCACCATGTCGCCGGTCTTCATGTGGATCTGGTCGAACACTCGAAGGGGCCGCGGACGGTTTTGGACCACGTCCGACACTGCGTTGATTGCATTCCGCAGGTCGACCCGCCTGCGCTCGGCGGGCTGCATGGGCGGAGGTGCTGCCGGCGAGGCTGCGCTGCCGCGGACGAAGTCACCGATCCAGCCTACCAGTTTGCTCATGACAGCCTCCCCGCCAGCCGTGTGACCAGCTTTTCTCGGGGGCCGGCCGTGTCGAACATGTAGACGGGGCAGCGAATGGACATGCCATACGTGGCCGCGACAGACGCCTGAAGCATAGTGTGCGTGCGCGCCTCCTCTTCTGTGACCTGGGGGCGGCCACCCGGGTCCGTCTCGATCCTGCGCCGCGTCTCCTCCGGGCTAGCGAAGAGGACCCAGATCTCGTCCGGCCGCAGCTGCGCGAACTGCTCAAGTGAGAACGGCGTAATGCGGTAGCCGTACGATTCTTTGGTAACTGGATGGCTGTCGATCAGCACGTGTCGGCTCGGCCGGTTCTCGTCGACGAAAGCCATCAGCGCGCGGTCGACCTCGGCCACGTCCTCAGGCGTGACTAGGCCGGCTGACCTAGCACGCAGCTCGTGCTGCCCGGTGACATCCGCCGACCGGGCGGCGCAGTGCTCAGTGAGACGCGCTCCGTATTCCCAGATAACCAGGTCCGGCGCCTGCTCGAGCAGCAGCCTCGTGGTCGAACTCTTGCCCGCTGCGGGCGCACCAGTCAGGTAGATGACCTTCGGCATCGACACCCCCCACGCAAGATCGTCGCTTAACCGAGGTCGAAGTCAAGGACTCGCTGCCCGTTATGCGGGACCTTTTCCAATGCGGTTGCACCTGCGCCAGATTTACTGATCCGGCAGCAGCTTTCGGGCGCAGCCTACAACACGCTGAACATCGCAGATGGGCGCATAGCTGCCGTTCGGCATTGGATCATAAACGCCAGAAACGGGTAAAAACGGCCCGTCGAGCTAAAACGCCCAATACGCTCTCAGCACACCCTGTCACGCCGCCGCGATCCTGGTCCGCGACCGCCGCCGGCCGTCGGTGCCGACCATCCACTTGGCGCTGGACGAGGGGGCGGCCGGCATGTCGGCGCTCAACCTCGTCCGCAAGCTTCAGGATGGTACGCCGTCGGTCCACGCCAACCCGCCCCGGGTGCATGACGGGCTGGTGCTGTTCAGCCTGGTCGCGCTGAAGCCGGGCGACGAGCGGGTGATCGCGGAGCGGGTGCTGGGGTAAGCGCCGGCGGGTCTCCCTTCCTACTCCGCCCCCGGCAGGGTGGAGAGGAGCCTGCGCTTCCCGTTGAGGACATGCCGCTCGCCGGCCTCCCGGGCGCGGGCGACGTCCCCGGCTTCGATGGCGGCGACGATTTCGCCGTGCTCGGCGTCGGATTGCTGCATCATCGCGTTCATGGACAAGACCTCGCGCCGCGACAGGTGCGCCTCCTTCAGCAGCGTCTCGTAGATGCTGGCCGCCTTGCGGTGGCCGGCATAGGCCATCACCGCCGCGTGGAAGTCGAGATTGCCCTGGTAGTAGCGCTGGCCGTCGCCATCGCGCAGGGCCGTGGCCATTTCGTCGGCCATCTGCCGCAGCCGGCCCTTCTGCTCCGCCGTGGCCGCGGCCGCGAGGCGCGCGCAGGCGAAGCCGGTCAGCAGGGCCCGCATGTCGTAGAGCTCCAGCAGCTCGTCGGTGCTCACCTGGCGCACGAACACGCCGCGATTGGCGATGCTGGTCAGCAGGCCGCTGCGCTCCAGCGCGCTTGCCGCCTCGCGGACGGGGCCGCGGCTCACCCCGAGGCGGGCGGCGATGCCCTGTTCGCTCAATCGCTCGCCCGCCTTCAGCACCCCGCTCAGGATCAGGCGTTCCAGCTCTCGTTGCACGATCGTGGTCAGCGATTCCGAGCGGCGCTGCCGGATCGCGGCCATCGCCGACGCGGCGGGGTCCTCCGGCCGGCTCATGGTCCCGCACGCCGCGGTTTCGGCGGGCAATAATGGGTGGCGAAACTGTTGACAGTTTTCAATTCCCTGACCACGATCCGGCCCTCCCCGCAAGATTTCCGTCGCCCGCGTTCCGCGCGCGATTCCCGAGCCCAGGAGCAACGATGCTTAACCCCCGAATGGCGCATGCGCCACTACTCGCATGCGTTGCGGCCGGCCTGGTCGCAGCCGTCCTCGACCCCCCATCCGTCGCCGCCCAGGAGCCGAAGACCCTGCGGGCCACCCTGCATGCCGACGTGCGCGCGCTCGACCCGATCTGGAGCACGCAGGTCATCACCTCCATGCATGGCAACATGATCTTCGACCGGCTCTTCTCGTCCGACGAGCAGCTGCAACCGCAGCCGCAGATGGTCGACACCTGGACCGTCAGCGACGACCGCAAGGTCTATGTCTTCACGTTGCGCGATGGCCTCCGGTTCCATGACGGCACGCCGGTCACGACCAGGGACGTGATCGCATCGATGAAGCGCTGGGGTGTCCGCGACGCCGGCGGAAAGATCCTGTTCGGCTATACCGATGCGCTGGTGGCCAAGGACGACCGCACCTTCGAGTGGCGCCTGAAGGAGCCCTTTGGCCTCGTCATCGATACGCTGGCCAAGCAGAGCAGCGCACTGCCGGCGATCATGCGCGAGAAGGAGGCCCTGACCGACCCGTTCCAGGCGGTGAAGGAGATGGTCGGGTCCGGCCCGTTCATGTTCAAGCAGGACGAGTGGGTGCCGGGGTCGAAGGTCGTCTACACGAAGTTCAAGGACTATGTGCCGCGCAAGGAGCCGGCATCCGGCCAGGCCGGCGGCAAGGTGGTGAAGGTCGACCGGGTGGAGTTCGTCTCCCTGTCCGATCCGCAGACCCAGCAGGCGGCGCTGGTCGCGGGTGAGATCGACTTCCTGGAAGCGCCGCAGGTGGATTTCCTGCCGATCCTGGAGGCCACCCCCGGCGTGACCGTGACGTCGCACCCGGCCGCCGGGGCGATCGGCGTGATCCAGCTCAACCATCTGCAGCCCCCCTTCGACAAGGTGCAGGCGCGGCAGGCGATGCTGCACATCCTGCACATGCCGGACTTCCTCGACACCTTCATCCCCGACAAGAAGTTGCAGCGGCTCTGCTACTCGTACTTCGGCTGCGGCACGCCGATGGA
>CAZQOA010000144.1:0-9411 GCA_964594715.1 uncultured Rhizobiaceae bacterium
TCGCGGGCCAGCGAGGTGACGCCGAATTCGCGGACGCCGCAGGGGATGATGCCACCGAAGCGCGCGAGGTCGGGGTCGACGTTGATGGCGACGCCGTGCAGCGTCACCCATTGCCGCACGCGCACGCCCAGCGCCGCGATCTTGCGCTCGCGGCCATCGCCGCCGACCACCCAGACGCCGATGCGACCCTCGCGACGCTCGCCCTTCACGTTGAAGAGGGCCAGCGTCTCGATCAGCCAGTCCTCCAGCCGGGCGACATACCAGCGCACGTCGGCATTGCGCCGCCGGAGGTCGAGCAGCGCATAGCCGATGCGCTGGCCCGGCCCGTGATAGGTGAGGCGCCCGCCGCGGCCGCTGCGATGCACCGGCAGCCCGCCGGCGTCGAGCAGCTCGGCGTCGTCGGCGCTGGTGCCGGCGGTATAGAGCGGCGGATGCTCCAGCAGCCAGACCAGTTCCGGGGCGGTCCCGGCGCGAATCGCCGCCACCCGCTGGTCCATCGCGGCCAGAGCGTCCGGATAGTCGACGTAGGTGTCGTCGATGCGCCATTCGACGGGTGTCGGAATCATCGTCCCGGCCCCCTCGACGATCGCGTCAGTTGCTTGCCATGCCATCGGGGATTTGCTAACACCCCGCGGCCGTAGCCGGCAACTCTACCGGCTGGGCATCATGCGGTCGTGGCGGAATTGGTAGACGCGCAGCGTTGAGGTCGCTGTGGGGGAAACCTCGTGGAAGTTCGAGTCTTCTCGACCGCACCATCCTTCCGAAGCCCGCGCCTCGTGCGGGCTTCGTAGCTTGTAGGCACCCCTCCGCTTTCCGCGGGGGGTGCGAGGCCGGTGGCAGGCGCTCCCGCTTTGGCCGGCAGGAAGGGGCCGGACCACCAATGACCGACGAACGCCGCCGCAGCGCGCTCGAATATCATGCCCTGCCGACGCCGGGTAAGCTGGCGATCGTCGCCACCAAGCCGCTCGGCACCCAGGCCGACCTGGCGCTCGCCTACTCGCCGGGCGTCGCCTATGCCTGCCAGGCCATCCAGGACGACCCGCAGGAGGCGGCCCGCCTGACCGCCCGGGGTAACCTCGTCGGCGTCATCACCAACGGCACGGCGGTCCTGGGCCTGGGCGCGATCGGCCCGCTCGCCTCCAAGCCGGTGATGGAGGGCAAGGCCGTCCTCTTCAAGAAATTCGCCGGCATCGACGTCTTCGACATCGAGGTCGACGCGCTCGACGCCGACCGCTTCGTCGAGGTGGTGGCGGCGCTGGAGCCGACCTTCGGGGCGATCAACCTGGAGGACATCAAGGCGCCGGAATGCTTCGATATCGAGGCCCGCCTGCGCGCCCGGATGCGCATTCCGGTCTTCCACGACGACCAGCACGGCACCGCCATCATCGTCGCGGCCGCGGTGCTGAACGGGCTCCGCCTCGTCGGCAAGCCGATTGCGGACGCGCGCCTCGTCACCTCGGGCGGCGGTGCGGCGGCGATCGCCTGCCTGGACCTGATGGTCGATCTCGGCCTCCGCGTGGAGAACGTCATCGTCACCGACCGCCACGGCGTCGTCTGGCAGGGCCGCAACGAGGAGATGGACCCGCGCAAGGACCGCTACGCCAAGGACATCCGCCAGCGCAGCCTGGACGAGGTGATCGGCGGCGCGGACGTCTTCCTTGGCCTGTCGGCGCCGGGCGTGCTGACTGCCGAGATGGTGAAGAAGATGGCGCCTGATCCGCTCATCTTCGCGCTGGCCAACCCGGTGCCGGAGATCATGCCGGAGGTGGCGCGGGGCGCCCGGCCGGACGCGATCATCGCCACCGGCCGGTCGGACTATCCGAACCAGGTGAACAACGTCCTCTGCTTTCCCTTCATCTTCCGGGGGGCCCTGGACGTTGGCGCCACCACGATCAACGAGGCCATGAAGATCGCCGCGGTGAAGGCCCTGGCGGACCTCGCCATGGCCGAGCCGTCGGACGTGGTGGCGGCCGCCTATGGCGGCGACCAGGCGCTCACCTTCGGGCCCGACTACATCATCCCCAAGCCCTTTGACCCCCGCCTGATCCTGGAGATCGCGCCGGCGGTGGCCCTGGCCGCCATGGAATCGGGGGTGGCGACGCGGCCGATCCTCGACTTTGCCGCCTATCGCCAGCGGCTGGGGCAGTTCGTCTTCCGCTCCGGCATCGTCATGAAGCCGGTCTTCGAGAAGGCCAAGACCGATCCCAAGCGCGTCGCCTATGCCGACGGCGAGGACGAGCGGGTGCTGCGGGCGGCCCAGAATGCGTTCGACGAGGGCATCGCCTATCCGATCATCATCGGCAGGCGCGAGGTGGTGACCCGCCGCCTCGAGAAGCTGGGGCTGCGCATCCGGCCCGATCGGGATTTCGAGCTGGTCGACCCCAACGGCGACCCGCGCTTCGACCTCTACTGGAAGACCTATCACGGGCTGGTCGAGCGCAAGGGGATCACGCCCGACGCCGCGCGCACGCTGGTGCGCACCCGGAACACGATCATCGCGGCCCTCATGCTGCGCCGCGGCGACGCCGATGCCATGCTGTGCGGTGTCAGCGGTCGCTATCATCGCCAGCTGGCCCATGTGCTGGACGTGCTGGGCACCGACCGGCCGGGCCGTGGCGGCGAGGCGCGCACGGTCCACGCGCTCACCCTTCTCATCCTGAGCCGGGGCACCATCTTCATTACCGATCCCTATGTGAACGTCGACCCCGATGCCGCCACGGTGGCGGAGATGGCGGTGCGTTCGGCCGAAGTGGTGCGGCGGTTCGGGATGGAGCCGAAGGTGGCCCTGCTGTCCCATTCCAGCTTCGGCACGTCCGACGCGCCTGCGGCCCGCAAGATGCGCGACGCCCTGGCGATCATCCGCGCGCGCGAGCCGGAACTGGAGGTGGAGGGCGAAATGCACGGCGATGCCGCGATGCAGGAGCAGATCCGCCAGAGCCTGTTCCCCAACAGCCGCCTGACCGGCAGCGCCAACCTGCTGGTGATGCCCAGCGTGGACGCCGCCAATATCGCCTTCAACCTGCTGAAGGCGCTGGGCGACGGGCTGTCGGTCGGGCCGATGCTGGTGGGGGCGGGGGGCGCCGCCCACGTGCTGACCCCGACCGTCACCACCCGGGGCATCCTCAACATGACGGCGGTCGCCGTCGTCGATGCCCAGGGCCGTAGTGAGGAAGGGCGGGGAGAGGACTGATGGCGGAGGCGGCCGAGCGGGAGCCGCCGGCCAACCTCTACGGGTTGACGCCGCGGCTCATGGCCGCGATCAGCGAGGCGCTGGACACTGGCAAGGACAGCCATGTCCGCGCCTTCGTGCGACCGCTCCATCCCTCCGACCTGGCCGACCTGATCGAGCGGCTGGACGGCGAGGACCGTGAGCGCCTGGTCAATGCCGTCCGCGACGTGTTCGACCCCGAATGCCTGCCCTGGCTGGAGGATTCGGTCCGCGAGCAGGTGATGGACCAGCTCGGCATGGTGCGGGTCGCCGAGGCGGTGGCGGAACTCGACACCGACGATGCGGTCGAGGTCCTGGAATCCCTCGACGAGCTGGAGCAGCGCGAGGTCCTGCGCCACATCCCGGCCGCAGACCGCGCCGTCCTCGAGCAGGGACTGACCTATCCCGAGGACAGCGCCGGCCGCCTGATGCAGCGCGAGCTGGTGGCGCTGCCGCCGCACTGGACGGTCGGCCAGGCGATCGATTTCATGCGCAGCGATGCCGAGCTGCCGGACCATTTCTTCGACATCTTCGTCATCGACCCGCGCCACAAGGCGGTGGGCGTGGTGCCGGTCAGCCACCTTCTGCGCGCCAAGCGCCCGGTGCGCATCGCCGATCTGATGACGCGGGATTTCCGCCGCATCCCCGCCACCGCCGACAAGGAGGAGGTGGCGCGCCTCTTCCAGCGCTACGGCCTGGCGTCCGCCCCGGTGGTGGATGACGGTGACCGGCTGGTCGGCGTCATCACCGTCGACGACGTGGTCCAGGTGCTGGACGAGGAGGCGGAGGAGGATCTGATGCGCCTGGGGCGCGTCGGCGACACCAACATCAACGCCTCGGTGATGGATACTGCCCGGACCCGCATCCGCTGGCTCTTCATCACGCTCGTGAATACCCTGATCGCCTCCACCGTGATCTCGCAGTTCGAGGCGACGATCGAGCGCATCGTGGCGCTTGCCGTGCTCATGCCGATCGTGGCGGCGATGGGCGGCAATGCCGGGATGCAGGTGGTGACGGTGGTGGTGCGTGCGCTCGCCACCAAGGATCTGGCGACGGACAATGTCCGCCGCGTCATCCTGAAGGAGGTGGTCGTCGGGATCCTCAACGGCATCGTCTTCGCATCGATCCTCGGCACCATCGCCGGCTTCTGGTTCGCCGACCCCCGCATCGGCCTCGTGCTGGCGGCAGCCATGGTCTTCAACATGGTGTGGGCCGGCCTCGCCGGGACCCTGATCCCGATCACCATCCAGCGCATGAAGATCGACCCGGCCGTCGGCGCCGGGCCGTTCCTCACCACCACCACCGACGTGCTGGGGTTCTTCTCCTTCCTCGGGCTGGCGAGCCTGCTCCTGCTGTAGCGGCGTTCATCATCAATCTCGCTTCGAAGCGCCCTCGGCCAGCACGACCAGCCGTTGCGGCTCGACGATGGTGACCTTCTGCCTTCCGCTCCGGACCAGGCCCTTGGCTTCCCAGGCGGTCAGCAGCCGGCTGACCGTATGCAGCGTGGTTCCGGTCATTTCCGCGATGTCCTGCCGCGATATCGGAAAATCGATCAGGATGCCGTCTTCCGTTTTCCGTCCGGTCTGGTGGACCAGGCGCAGCAAGGCATGGGCGACCCGCTGCTCGACCTGCTCCGTCGACATTTCGACGACGCGCGTGTGGGCCTCCTGGAGGCGGGCACCGACCGCCCTGTAGGTGTTGGAGCCGAACGCCGGAGAGCGCGCCGAGAATTCCGCCCAGAGGCGGCTTGGCCAGGCCAATACGACGCAATCGACGGCGGCGATGGCGCTTGCCGGATAGCGCGTCCGGCCAAGCCCATGGGCAATGCCGAGAAGTTCCCCGGAACTGATATAGCGCACGATCACCTGCTGGCCGTCCGGCGTGGTCTTGACCACGCGGACATGCCCGTCGAGTAGCAGGAAGAAGGAGTGCGCCTCCGCTTCCTCTTCGAAAACGGCCGTGTCCTTGGCGAACCGCAACGACCGGGCGTTGGCCAGCATATGGTCGAGATCCTCCGGCTCCATTCCCTGGAACTGCGGCAACCCGGCGATCAGCGCGCGGTCAAGGTCACTCAAATCGGAACCGGCCCCTTCCGGCGCTTCCCTGTGGATATTCGTTTCTGTTTGCGTTGCAGCAAACAGGATTCCTGGCCGGCCACCTACAAAGACGGTCGACACGGATGCCATCACGGCCAGGAAGGGTAAGAATATGAAACGGAGTTGGGTTTTCGCGGCGACCGTCGCGGCGCTGACCATGGGCGCAGGCGCTGAGGCCGCGGATCACGAAGTGCGCATGCTGAACAAGGGCGACAAGGGCGCCATGGTGTTTCAGCCCGACTTCATCCGCGCAGCGCCCGGCGATACGGTCACCTTCGTGCCCACTGACAAGTCTCACGATGCCGCGTCCATCAAGGGCATGATTCCGGACGGGGCCGAGCCCTTCAAGGGCAAGATGAGCGAGAAAATCACGATCTCCGTCAATGCCGAAGGCGTCTATGGCGTGAAATGCACGCCGCACTACGGGATGGGTATGGTGGCGCTGATCGTGGTTGGCAAGCCGGTCAATCTGGAACAGGCACGGGCTGCACCACACCCCGGCAAGGCGAAGAAGGCGTTTGCCGATCTCCTCACCCAGGCCGCCGCCAACTGAACGATGGTGCGGGGGCGGCCCCGAGCCGCCCCGCCATGCCTGGCCCGCTCACCGTTCGCGGTGGATGACCGCAGGCAGCAAGGGAGTCACTCGTGTTCAACGAAGAGAGAATGCAGCCCGACCGAGGGCCCGATGCCACGCGGCGCCGGGCCCTCCATGTGCGCATCCCGGAAAGGCTCGCGGCAATCGCTGCCGCCATGCTGTTGCTCTTCCTCGCCCCGGCATTTGCCCAGACCCACCAGCATGGGGCGGCCGCGACGCAGGCCGCACCGGCACCGACGGCGCCCGCCGTCGAGCAGGCATCGCCCGCGCCGGTTGGCGCAACAGCGCCCGCGGCGACCAGCTACCACAGCCCGACGACCTTCACGCTCAAGACCGGGATCGCGACGGGGCGCATGGTCTATATCGGCGTCGGCGGCGCGATCGACGGTCAGGTCAACCCGACCCTCATGGTCCACAAAGACGAACTCGTGCAGATCAACCTGATCAACGGCGAAGGTGCCGAACATGACGTGGTGATCGACCAGCACGCGGCTCGTTCCTCGATCATCGTCGGGAAGAACGCCTCCTCGACCTTTTCGTTCACCGCCAGCAAGGTCGGCGAGTTCGCCTATTTCTGCTCCATCGCCGGGCATCGCCTGGCCGGCATGGAAGGGTTGATCCAGGTCATGCCCGGGCCACGCGAGGCAATGGCCTCGGACGCGGCCGACATCGTGCGCGACCCGGCCGATCTGCCCGGGCCGCTCGGACGGCGCGCGCCGCAGGTGGTCAAGGTCGATCTGGAGACGGTGGAACTGACCGGCAAGCTGGATGACGGCACCACCTACATCTACTGGACGTTCAATGCCAAGGTGCCCGGCCCCTTCGTCCGGGTACGCGTCGGTGACACCGTCGAGGTCCGCCTGAAGAACCCCGGCGACAGCGTCATGGCGCATTCGGTCGATTTCCACGCGGCGACCGGACCGGGCGGCGGGGCGCACGCCACCCAGACCGATCCCGGCAACGAGACCGTGGTGACCTTCAAGGCGCTGAAACCCGGCATCTACGTCTATCACTGCGCGACGCCGAGCGTGGCCCATCACATCACCAGTGGCATGTACGGATTGATCCTGGTGGAGCCGGAAGGCGGCCTGCCGCAGGTCGACCGCGAGTTCTATGTCATGCAAGGCGAGCTCTATACGGTCGAACCCTTCGGTACGCAGGGCAAGATGGAGATGGATTACGACAAGCTGATCTCGGAGCGTCCGGAATATTTCCTGTTCAACGGGGCCGTGGGTTCGTTGACCAAGACGCATCCGCTCTATGCCAATGCCGGGGAAACCGTGCGGATATTCTTTGGCGTGGGCGGTCCGAATTTCACCTCATCGTTCCACGTCATCGGCGAGATATTCGACCATGTCTATTCCATGGGCAGCGTCATCTCTCCGCCGCTGGCCGGCGTGCAGACGGTGTCCGTTCCGCCCGGTGGCGCGACCATCGTCGACTTCAAGATCGATCGCGGCGGAACCTACGTGCTGGTGGATCACGCGCTGTCCCGTGCCGAGCGCGGTCTTGCCGGCTACCTGATCGTCGACGGCCCCGAGAATGACGACATCATGCATTCGGGTCCTGCGAAGTAGCCGCTTGTCAATATCGCCGGCGCCGGGGAACGCCGCCCTGCGCCGGCGTCGCGGCCACGGCGATCTGAGGGTCCGCCATCAACCCGGCATTCAGGATGCCATTTGAAAGGTCCGATGAATGCACGACGATGCCATTGAACGCGCCCTGCCCCTCGCCGAGAGGACCTCCGATCATGGCGAGGTGGATCGGGCTTTCATCGCCATACTGGTGCACGAGTTCTATTCCAGGGTGCGGATGGACGAACGGCTCGGACCGATCTTCGCGCACGCAATCGCCGACGACTGGGGGCCGCATCTGGAGAAAATGGTCGATTTCTGGTGTTCCGTCATCCTGAGGGACGGCAGTTACGATGGCCGGCCGGTTCCCGCCCACCTCAAGCTGAAGACGGTCGTCGAGGATGATTTCTCGATCTGGCTCCGCATCTTCGGTGAGACCGCGCGCGAACTCTGTGCGCCCGACGTGGCGGCGGTGTTCATCGACCGCGCGGAGCGGATCGCCCGGAGCCTGAAGCTCGCCATGTTCTTCCGCCTGCCGCCAGCCGGCAGCCGGTGATCGGGCGCGGCGGGCCGGCCACCAGGGCCCACGCCGTTACCGATGCTTCGGGCCATCCGCCGCGCTTCGTCCTAGGATGACCCCCATGCCCGATCTCGTGCCCCCCGATCCGGACTATCAGGCCCGCGTGCGCGCGAGCTTCGCCCGGCAGCGCTTCATGGCCTTCATCGGCGCCAGCCTGGACGAGGTCCTGCCCGGCCGCTGCCGCATCTCGCTGCCCTACCGGCCGGAGCTGGCGCAGCAGCACGGCTTCTTCCATGGCGGGGTGATCGGCACCCTGGCCGACAATTGCGGCGGCTATTCCGCCTTCACCATGGCCGAAGCCGACGCCAGCATCCTCACCATCGAGTACAAGCTGAACATCGTCGCCCCCGGCTGTGGCGAGCGCCTGGAAGGGCTGGGGCGGATCGTCCGCGCCGGCCGCCGCATCGTCGTCTGCGAGACCGAGATATTCGCGGTCGAAGGCGGCCGGCGGACGCTGTGCGCGGCGTCGCTCGGCACGCTGATGCTGATGGCCGGCCGCCCGGATGGTCCCGCGATATAGACCCCGGGGTGCCGCGCGCTATAGTCCGGCTCGCGACCCGGACCTGGCAGGTGCCCCATGCTGCGCAACGACTATCCGTCGCTCGACTTCCATCTCGGTGACACGGCCGACATGCTGCGCGACAGCGTGCGCAGCTTCGCCGCCGCCGAGATCGCGCCGCGTGCCGCCGACATCGACCGCTCCAACGAGTTCCCGATGGACCTGTGGCGCAAGATGGGCGACCTCGGCGTCCTCGGCGTCACTGCCGCCGAGGAATATGGCGGTGCGGGGCTGGGCTACCTGGAGCATTGCGTGGCGATGGAGGAGATCAGCCGCGCCTCGGCCTCGGTCGGGCTGAGCTACGGCGCCCATTCCAACCTCTGCGTCAACCAGATCAGCCGCAACGGCAGTGCCGCCCAGAAGCAGGCCTACCTGCCGCGGCTGATTTCCGGCGAGCATGTCGGCGCGCTGGCGATGAGCGAGCCCGGGGCCGGCTCCGACGTGGTCGGGATGCGCACCCGGGCCGACCGGCGGGGCGACCGCTGGGTCCTGAACGGCGGCAAGATGTGGATCACCAACGGCCCCGACGCCGACGTGCTGGTGGTCTATGCCAAGACCGACCCGGAGGCGGGGGCCAAGGGCATCACCGCCTTCCTGGTCGAGAAGGGGATGAAGGGCTTCTCCACGGCCCAGAAGCTCGACAAGCTCGGCATGCGCGGGTCCAACACCTGCGAGCTGGTGTTCGAGGATTGCGAGGTGCCGGCCGACAACGTGCTGGGCGACCTCGGCCGCGGCGTCAACGTGCTGATGAGCGGCCTCGACTATGAGCGAGCCGTGCTGGCCGCCGGCCCGATCGGCA
>CAZQOA010000145.1:0-9228 GCA_964594715.1 uncultured Rhizobiaceae bacterium
GGAAGGCCGTGAAGTTGATGAAGGCTCAAGGCCAATCGGTCCGCCTGCTGTCGTAGAGCGGGTTTCCGGGGGACCGGGTAGTTGCGAACTCTGCGCCACCGCAAGAAAACCTGCCCGGGTGTCGGCCCGCCGCGCCGCCGATCGTCCTCCGTATCGAAATCACGAAGGAGGACCGACATGCGGAAGATCATCGCGGCCTTGCAGGTATCGGTGGATGGATTCATCGAGGGCCCGAACGGGGAGCTGGATTGGGTCGACACGTGGGAGGACCCCTTCGATCTGCTTCCCCAGATCGATACATGCATCCTCGGGGCGGGAATGTATCCGCTCTACGAGCAGTACTGGCTTTCCATCCTGGCCGACCCCGGCGCTGTCTTGCCATTCACGGGCAAGGTCGCCTCCAAGGGCGAGATCGCCTATGCGCAGTTCGCTGATAAGACCCCGCATCTGGTCCTGTCCAGGACGTTGGAAAACGTTGCCTGGAAGGTCGCGCGGATCGTCCGGGACGCGGAAGAGATCCGGGATCTGAAGCGCCAGCCCGGTCGCGACATGCATGCGGTCGGCGGCGCCGCCCTGGTCGGCAGCCTGATGAATCTCGGCCTGGTCGACGAGCTGCGGCTGGTGGTGCATCCGATCGTCCTGGGCGGAGGCAAGGCACTGTTCGAGGACGTGAAGGAGCGCCGGGCGCTGGAGTTCGTCGGGGTCGAGCCGCTGAAATCCGGCCAGGTCCGCCTGACCTACGGCACGCAATCCGGCGCAGCGTAGCCGATGCCCGTGACGTGCATTCACCCTCCGCCCAGCACGTCCGCAGCCCAGGCCCGCTCGAACCTGGCTTCGGCCTCGCGCTGGACATTGCGTACGCTGGCAACGTCGGCGGCCTCGTATTCGCAGATCATGCGCCGGCGATCGGCGGACCAGTAGCTGCGAATCCAGCGGACATTGTAGAGGTCGAGGCAGGGCGCCATCCGTACCTCGACCGCGTCGAGCTCCGCTTGCGTCAGCGGCGTCTCGAAGCTCCGCTCAACGATGATATGGGGCATGGGCTCACCTCTCTGTCGGATGCCGCCTTCAAATCTGCCGGGCCAGCGTGGGAGCCGCCGTTGGAACCGCGCGAGCCGGCTCTGCCGAGGCGAGCAACGCCGCCCGGGCCCTGGCGCTGAGGTCGTCCGGGCCCGGTGACAGTCCCCCGAAATCCTCGACGGTCCGGGCGGGACAGTCCTCGCCGGTCTGCGCCAGCATCGCCCGGGCGATGGCGACCTCGTTTCGCCGGCGCATGATCGAGGCGGCGGCCAGCGCCTCCGTGGCGCAGAGGCGTGCCTGGTCGGCGCGACCCGCCTGGCGATGAAGGTGCGCGGCGCCGTTCAGGGCGTAGGCCAGGTAGGATTTGTCGTCGACCGCGCGGAGCCGCACCAGGGCGCCCGCCAGCGCGCCATCCGCGGAAGCATCCGCCGTCGCCAGCGTGGCCAGGGCCCGCAACGTCTCGGCGAAGGGCGTCTCATCTTCGCCCAGCCGAGCCGCGACGGTTGTCAGCTCCGTGCAACGGCCGTGCATGTTCTCATGGCGGCCCAGCTCGTGCTCCAGGATTGCAAGCCAGGTCAGGCACTTGTACTCGCGCCATCGGTCCTGGTCGTGTCGGGCCAGTGCCAGCGCGCGGGCGATGGAAGCAAGGGCCAGGTCCTCCCGGCCATCCCACCGCTCGAGAAGCCCACGCGCCCAGTGCAGCTCGCAGCTTTCCAGCCGAAGGGCATCGGCAATGATGCCGGCCTCGGCAATCAGCGCCCGCGAGCGGCCGATTTCCGTCTCCAACTCGATAAGGCAGCGGGCCGTGTTGGCCAGCTGGTGCGCCCGCGTCGTGTCGTCCGCGGCGCGACCGGCTTCTGCCGCGCGGAGCGTGCTGCTCTCTGCCCGCAGCGCGTGGCCGGCCTCCTGGTGGAGGACGGACAGCAGGTGATGTCCGGTGGCGGCCGCGGCCTGAAGGCCAAGGGCTTCGGCCGCATTCGTCGCCTCGGCGATGGTTTCGGCGAGCGGCGGAAGCGGCCGCATGCCGGGGCCGGCCGCGGCAAGAACCCGCAGCTTGAGCAGGGCGATGCGGGCCTCCAGCTTCGCCGGGCTGTCCGGCAGCCGCTCGGCATGGCGCAGACCTCGTTCGGCGAAGCTGCCCGCGTCGGTGTTGGCGAACAGGCGCAGCGCCTGCGTGCCGGCAAGGATGCAGGCGC
Organism: uncultured Rhizobiaceae bacterium; assembly: GCA_964594715.1. Lineage (GTDB taxonomy): Bacteria > Pseudomonadota > Alphaproteobacteria > ATCC43930 > Allostellaceae > Allostella. The sequence goes on from CAZQOA010000145.1 coordinate 2,217, forward strand.
GCGCCGCCATCTGGTGGTCCTCGGCGAGCGCGGCATGGTGGACGAGGTCCGCCGCGAGGGCGCCGTCGCGCCGGGCGGCAGCATCCAGGGCGCGTGCAATATGTCGGTGCAACAGCTTCCGCCGCGGCTGCGAGAGGGTGCGATAGGCGGTCTGGCGGACGAGGTCATGGGCGAAGTCGTAGGCATCCTCGCCGATGGGGCGCACGAGCCCACGCCGCTCCAGTTCGCCAAGGGCCATCAGAAGCCCGGAGGGATCGAGGCGCGCGGCACGCGCGAGGTCGTCCGGGGTGAAGGCGCGGCCGTGCGCTGCGGCCCAGAGAAGCGCCTCGCGCGCCGGATCCGTGAGCGGGGCGAGTTGCCCCGCGATGACGGCCTGGATGGTTCTGCCGGGGCCGGCATCGCCCCGGCGATGGGCGTGCGCAAGTTCCAGCGTGAACAGCGGATTGCCCCCGCTCTCGGCAAAGATGCGCGCCGCATCCAGCGCGGGATCGACCAGGCGTACGAGCTCTGCCGTCTCCGCGGCGCCCAAGGCGGAGAGTGCGATCTCGTGCAGTCGGCCGTCGTTGCGCAGCGACCGCAGGACGCGCGACGCGGCCGCGTTGTCCTCGATCTCGCCTGCGCGCGCCGCGCAGGCGACGATCAGGCCGGGGGCGGCGTCGATATGGCGCGCGACATAGTGAAGAAGGGACGACGATGCCTCGTCGATCCACTGGATGTCGTCGAGCGTCAAGACAGCGGGCCGTTCCGATGCGACCTGTCGCAGCAGGCCGACCACGGCGTCGAACATTCGCCCGCGATCGCCCGGATCCGCCGCCAGCGCGCTGGCTTCGGGAAGCAGCAGGCCAAGGTCCGACGGCAACCCGTCTTGTGCCCGGTCGCACAGCATCGCCCGCAGGACGTCGATCCAGATGCCATAGGGGCGTGCCGCTTCGGCCTCATAGGCGCGCGCACCGAACGCGTGCCCGCCGGCGGCCGTCATGCGCTCGCCGATATGGGCGAGCAGGCGGCTCTTGCCGATGCCCGGCTCGCCGGTCACCAGCACCACGTCCCGCTGGTGCGCCGGCGTCTCCGTGATCCGCTGGATCAGCGCCCGCTCGGCGGCGCGCCCGACCAGGGCCGAGGCGGAGGATGGCGGAGGCACCGGTATCGCAGGGGCGCGCGACGGTTGGATGGTGGGTTCGGCAGCGGCGCTTGCGGCCCCGCCGGACCGCAAGCGCCGCCGGGCTTCTTCCAGTTCGGCCGACGGCGGCACGCCGAGCTCCGTTTCGAGGAGGCGTCTTGCATGCTCGTAATGGCCGAGCGCTTCCCGGTTCCGTCCCCCGCGGGAAAGCAGCCGCACGACAGCGGCATGGCCGGCTTCGGACAGCGGGTCGGCCACGGCAAGGGCGCGCGCATAGGCCAGCGCATCCGCGGGATGGTCCTCGAGTCGCTCGACGAGGGTGGCGAGGACTCTGAGGCGCAGGCGGCTCACGGCGTCGCGTTCGGCCATGCACCATTCCTGGTAGCGATAGCAGAGCGGGAGGTCGAGGCCGTCGAGGAATTCGCCGCCGAACAGCGAGGCCGCCTGCTTCAACGCATCGGTCGGCGCGGCCAAGACATCCGTCCCGAGCAGTGAGCGCACGGACGCTAGATCGACGGTCGCACTGCCGAGTTCGATGCCGACCCGCTCACGGTCCGCCGCCAGGGCCACACCCCCGCCGCCGGCGAGCAACGGTCGGATCTTGGTCAGGCTCCAGCGCAGTTCCGCCCGAGGATCATCGGGTCCGTCCCAGAAGAGATCGCACAGCCGTTCGCGGCGATGCGCCTGTCCGGTGGCGATCAGGTAGCCAAGTAGGGCGCGCGTCTTCCTCGACGGCGGCAACGCCACCAGGTGTCCATCGCCGCCGGCTAGTTGCAGGTCGCCGAGCAGACGGATTCTAAGCGGGCTGGGGTCTTCCATGCTTCTTGGCCCCGATTGCCGTTTCGCCGCACTCCAACGCTGCTTCCCACGGGCGCTCCCACGGACCTGGACCATTGTAGCCCAAGACAATACCGGGAAATATCTGGGAGAAGCGAAGATTGAAGACCCCGGCTGTCGCGATTCCCCCAGCACCAGGAGACGCCATCATGACCAGCACAGCCGCCGTGAAGTCGTTCGACCCGGTCAAGTACAAGGAAACGACCCGCGAGCAATGGCAGACCGCCGCCGGGGCCTGGAACGACTGGGGCCCGTCCCTGCGGGCCTGGCTCGGTCCGGCGACCGAGGTCATGCTCGACATGGCGAACGTCGGACCCGGCCACCGGGTGCTGGACGTGGCGGCCGGCGCCGGCGACCAGACGCTGCAGGCAGCCGATCGCGTCGGGCCGACCGGCCATGTGCTCGCCACCGACATCTCCGCGAACATTCTCGCGTTCGCGGCGGCGAATGCTCGCCGGGCCGGGCACGACAATGTCGAGACCCGGGTGATGGACGGCGAGGCGCTGGACGTGCCGGAAGGGTCGTTCGACGCGGTCATTTCGCGCGTCGGCCTGATTTACTTCCCGGACCAGCAGAAGGCGCTGGCCGGCATGAAGCGGGCCCTCCAGCCCGGCGGCCGGGTTGCGGCCATCGTCTACAGCACCGCGGAAAACAACAGGTTCTTCTCCATTCCGGTCTCGGTGATCCGCCGTCGGGCCAACCTCCCGCCGCCCCTGCCGGGCCAGCCCGGCCCCTTCAGCCTCGGCGGTCCCGGCGTCCTGGAGGAGACCTTTCGCAAGGCCGGCTTCCGCGACGTGCAGAGCAGGAAGGTGCCGGCACCGGTGCGCATGAAGACTGCCGGCGAATGCATACGATTCGAGAAGGAATCCTTCGGCGCCCTTCACCAGATGCTGGCCGGCCTGGACGATGCCGGCCGGGATGCCGCATGGCAGGAGATCGAGGCGGAGCTGCGAAGCTTCGAGACCCAGGGCGGGTTCGAAGGGCCGTGCGAAATGATTGTGGCGGTGGGCGTCAAGTGAGGAGGACGCGGGCGTAAGCCTGTCGCGGAATTGTGCTGTCGGGGTCAGCGCTTGCGGATGGCATCGAGGATTGCGCTGACCCGTCGCCGCCGCATTTCGGTTGAGGGTGCAAGAAAACCTGGAAACGAAACGATCATCCTCATCGGGAGATTTGCGACAAGTCTTCTACTTCGCGAACTTCCTCGCCCCTGCGACGCACAGCACGACGGCAACGGTGACGACGAGCATCATCGCGCTCACCGGTTCATGCAGCAGGCTTGCAGCAAGGACGAGACCGAAGAAGGGCTGGAGCAACTGCAACTGCCCGACGGCGGCGATGCCACCCTGCGCCAGTCCGCGATACCAGAACACGAATCCGATCAACATACTGAACAGCGACACATAGGCGAGTCCAACCCACGCCGCGCCGCCGATGCCCGCAAGGGACGGCGGCATGGTGATGAACGTCAGCACCAGCATGATCGGCAACGACAGGACGAGCGCCCAGGAGATCACCTGCCAGCCGCCGAGCCTGCGTGACAGGTTCGCCCCTTCGGCGTAGCCGAGGCCGCATACAATGATCGCCGCCAACATCAGAAGGTCTCCGATCGGTGAGGCGGTAACACCCTGCGACAGTGCAAATCCGGCGACGAGGGCGCTGCCGAGACAGGAGAAAAGCCAGAAGGCCGGGCGAGGGCGCTCACCGCCCCGCAGTACGCCGAAAATCGCTGTCGCCAGCGGCAACAGGCCGATGAAGACGATGGAATGAGCCGACGTGATGTGCTCGAGCGCCAGTGCCGTCAGCAGCGGGAAGCCTGCCACGACACCGAACGCCACAATCGTCAGCGAGAGCCGGTCGCCACGCTCCGGGCGTTTCTCCCGAAACATCAGCAGGAGCGCGAGCGCCAGCAGCCCGGCGATGGCCGCGCGCGCTACGGTCAGGAAGACGGGATCGAAATCCATCACCGCCACGCGCGTCGCGGGCAGCGATCCGCTGAATATGACCACTCCCACGAACCCGTTGATCCAGCCGCTCGCCATCTTGTCCACCACAGGCTCCATCTGCTTTCGGCTCTTGTCGGCGGCGGCGGGTAGCGTGGCCAGAGACAGAGTAGTACAGTTCGGCCATACTGTTATGGGCTTCGCAGCAATACGGATGGATCAACGAACCAACATCAGCGGGAAGGGTAAAACGCTCATCGGCGACGTCATGGCCACGATCCGCCAGCGGATCGCTGCACGCAATCTGACGCCGGGGGCGAAGCTGCCGTCCATCCGGGCCTTCGCAAAGACCATGCAGGTTTCCACATCCACCGTTGTGGAAGCCTATGAGCGGTTGGCAGCGGAAGGCGTGATCCGCTCCAGACCCGGTTCCGGCTTTTATGCTTCCAGCCCGCTCGCGCCGCTGTCGCTGGCGGAGATCGGCCCCAGGCTTGACCGGGAAGTCGATCCGCTTTGGGTGTCGCGTCAGTCGTTGGACGCGCGCGGGGATGTGCTGAAGCCCGGCTGCGGCTGGCTGCCGGCTTCATGGATGCCGGAGGCAGGATTGCGCCGGGCGCTGCGGACGCTGGCGCGCGCCGACGACGCGGTGCTCACAGACTACGGCACGCCGCTTGGGCTGGCCCCCCTGCGCCAGCTTCTGGCGCGGCGCATGAGCGCGTACGGTATCGAGGCGTCGCCCGACCAGATCGTGCTGACGGAATCGGGCACGCAGGCCATCGACCTTCTCTGCCGGCTCCTGCTCGAACCCGGCGACACCGTTCTGGTCGATGATCCATGCTATTTCAATTTTCATGCGCTGCTGCGCGCGCACAGAGCCAACATCGTCGGCGTTCCCTACACGCCTTCCGGGCCGCACATCGACCTGTTTGCCCAGGCGCTGGCCGAACACCGGCCACGCCTCTACATCACCAACTCGGCGCTTCACAATCCAACGTGTGCGACCCTCTCACCCGTCGTCGCGCATCGCCTGTTGACGCTCGCCGGCCAATCGGGGCTCACGATCATCGAAGACGATATCTTCGCCGATTTCGAGGATACTCCCGCGCCACGACTGGCAGCCTTCGACGGGCTCGACCGGGTCGTTCATGTCGGCAGCTTCTCCAAGACGCTTTCGGCCTCAGTGCGCTGCGGCTTCATCGCCGCGCCGCATGATTGGATCGAGGGCCTGGCCGATCTCAAGGTTGCGACGTCCTTCGGCGGCGGACGGCTCTCGGCGGAGCTGGTGCTGACGCTGCTCAAGGACGGCAGCTATCGCAAGCATATGGAGACGGTGCGGTTGCGCCTGTCTCGCGCGATGATCGAGACGATCACCCGACTGACGGCGATCGGGATCACGCCATGGCTCCGGCCGCAAGCAGGCATGTTCCTCTGGTGCAGCCTGCCCAAGGGGATCGATGCGTCCGATATCGCCCGCCATGCGTTGGCGGAGAACATCGTGCTTGCCCCCGGCAATGCGTTCAGCCTCTCCCGGACGGCCAGCGGCTTCCTGCGCTTCAACGTGGCTCAGTCCGGAGACGAGCGGATGTTCGAGGTGCTCGCTACGGCGATGCGGCGTTGAGGGGGTGATTGCGACAGCCGCAAGGACTGCTTTCCATCCGATCAGGACGTTCCGAGGCGGTGGTTTGAAGGACAACAGAGGGTTCAGACGCCTATATGCGGCAAACAACGCCCAAGGAGGTAGTCATGCTTGGTTTGGAAAAGAGAGTAGAAACGGTCGATGCATTGATTGCGGCCGCAGAGGATATGAACATTCGGCGAATAGTTGTTGTCGGTCATTTGACCGACACGCCTGCCGTCCACCTGTCACCCGGACAATCTTTGCGCGGCGCAGACGAAGGCTCCAGCATAACATTCGCTGACGGCGCCGACGGCCTTCGGCTTTCGTCGGACAACCGAATCCACCATATCCGTCTCAACGCTTCGGTGGAAAAGTGCGCGATCTTCAACGACACCTCCGTGGACAGTCTCGGGCGTATCGAGCTGCGCGGCGTCACGACCACCGGCCGTGTGCAGATTCTCGCCCGCGGTAAGGTGCGCGGCGGCCATGTCGATGTGAACGGCCTCGACATCGTCGCGGCCGACGCGCGTGGCGAGCAGGACCGCCCGCAGGGCTACGGCGTCTATGTGCTGCAAGGCGCTTTCACGCTGTGGAACATGCAGCAGGATACCGGCGTTACCATCAGCGCCGATCTCGTCGGCCTCTCCGCCGGTCGCGATGGCGCGCCAGTGCGCGGCAGCGGCATCTTCGTCAGCGGCGGCGGAGACAAGGCCGGCCGGCTCACCGTGCGGCGCCTGGAAACCGATGCCGTCTACAGCGATGGCGGCATTGCGCCCGGCACGCCGGACCAGATCACCGGCGGCGTCTTCACGGTCCATGGCGCGCATGTCGATGTGGTGCGCAATCGCGGCCCGGTCGTGACCTACGGCGTCAACGACATGGTGCTCGACAATTGGGGCGTGGTCGACCGCTGGACCGCAGAGGCCAAGGTCACCTCCCATGGCCCGAGCGGCATCGGCTTCGTCAATTTCGGCATCGTGCACGAACTGAAGGTCACCGCGCCGATCGAAACCTTCGGCCAGGGCGCGCGCGGCTTCAACGTCTACACTGGCACGGTCAACCTGGCGGAGTTCGACCGCGTTATCACCCATGCCGACGGCGCGGTCGGCATCCAGATCAGCCAGCCGATCGGCAAGCTCGTCGTCCGCCGAGGTATCGAAACCTTCGGCGGCACCGGGCCGTCGCTGGTCAAGGGCAAGGTCATCAGCCTTTCCGCCATCGGTCTGAGCATCAAGCCGGGTGGCTCGGCGCGCGAGATCGAGATTTCCGGCGGCGTCAAGACCAACGGTCCGGGTGTGTCGCCCATCGAGCAACATGGCGCGATCGAGTCTTTGCGCATCGTCGGAGGCTTTGTCGCGGCAGGCGGTGGCTTCGACAAAATCTGAACCACGACCAAGGCGCCGCACAACTGGACGCCCGCTTCCGGAAGGCTGGCCTCGGTCAGATGTAGACCGTGGTGCCGATCCTTGTTCCGGAATGGTGGTGGAATGGCGCGCC
>CAZQOA010000146.1:0-9199 GCA_964594715.1 uncultured Rhizobiaceae bacterium
GGAGGAGGATCGAACTCCCGACCTTCGCATTGCGAACGCGACGCTCTCCCAGCTGAGCTACCGCCCCATCACGCCGACCGGCCGCCGCTGGCGCCCGAGGCGGCGCGGATAATGTGAATCTCCGGTGCCGGTGTCAAGGCGAACCGCCCCGGACGAACGGAATTGCGGGACACGCCGGGGAATCGGGGGGCGGGCGATGCAGCAGTCGGACTATGTGATCGACGGAGGCCGCGCCGGTAAGGAGCGACTGGGCCTCCTCTCGGACGTATTCCGCCCGACGACGCGGCGCCTGCTGAGTCGCTGTCGCTGGTGACCCTTCGCCGCATCGCCCCCGCCATCGAGCGCGCCGGCCTGGCAGCCGCCGACGAGATCCGCGACCTGATCGCCGAATTCGACGCCTTCACCAGCCGCGACGACACGATGATCGGCCTGCCACGCATCTTCCAGGTCTGGGCCGCCCGCCCCGACGCGGACTGATTCCCTGCCTTTGGCCGACCCCTCGCCTTGCCGCCCGGCGCAACGGACGGTAGTGTCCCGGCAGATTCGGGAACCTGCATGACCCCATGAACGCCATCGTCAATCTCATCTCCTCGGCGATCAGCCTCTATATCTGGATCCTGATCGCGTCGGCGATCATGAGCTGGCTGATCGCGTTCAACGTCGTCAATACCTACAACCGCGTCGTCAATTCGATCGCCGAGGTGCTGTACCGGCTGACCGAGCCCGCGCTGCGGCCGATCCGGCGCGTGCTGCCCAACCTGGGCGGCGTCGACATCTCGCCGATCGTCCTGATCCTCCTCCTCTTCTTCGTGCGCGACCTGATCATTGAGTATATCCCGCGCTGAGGCCGCGACCCTGCTGTCGCTCCATGCAGATGGTGTCCGCATCGCCGTGCGCCTGACGCCGAAGGCCTCGGCCGACCGGCTGCTCGGGGTGGCTGCCGATGAGGCGGGAATGCCGGTGCTGCGTGCCCAGGTGACCGCCGCACCGGAGGACGGCAAGGCGAACGCCGCCCTGGTGGCGCTGCTGGCCAAGCGCTGGCGCCTGCCCAAGCGCAGCATCGCCATCGCCCAGGGTGCTGCCAACCGCCGCAAGGTGGTTTCGATCACCGGTGAACCGGCGGCGCTGCTGGGCCGCATCACGGAAGCGATGGAAAGCGATGGCTGAAGCGACCCGGATCGACGGCAAGGCGATCGCCGAACGCCTGCGCCACCGCATCGCAGCCGAGGCGGCGCGCCTGCTCGGCCTGCATGGCGCGCGGCCGGGGCTGGCCGTGGTGCTGGTCGGCGAGGACCCGGCGAGCCGGGTCTATGTCCGCAACAAGGGCGCCGCCACCCGTGCCGCCGGCCTGGTGTCGACGGAGCACCACCTGCCCGCGTCGGCCAGCGAGGCCGAGGTGCTGGACCTGGTCCGGCACCTGAACGCGGACCCGGCGGTCGACGGCATCCTGGTGCAACTGCCCCTGCCGCCACAGATTTCGGCCGCGGCGGTAACCGATGCCATCGACCCGGCCAAGGACGTGGACGGGTTCCACGTCATCAATGCCGGCCGCCTGTGGACGACCGGCACCGGCCTCGTGCCCTGCACGCCGCAGGGCTGCATGCTGCTGCTGGGCGCTGTCCACCCCCGCCTTGCCGGCATGAACGCGGTCATCGTCGGCCGCTCGGCGATCGTCGGCAAGCCGATGGCGGCCCTGCTGCTGGGCGCGGACTGCACCGTCACGCTGGCCCATTCCCGGACCCGCGACCTGCCCGCCCTCGCCCGCACCGCCGACATCCTGGTGGCGGCGGTCGGCCGGCCGGAGATGGTGCGCGGCGACTGGGTGCGTCCCGGCGCCACCGTGATCGATGTCGGCATCAACCGGATCGATACCGGCGTCGGCAAGACCCGGCTGGTGGGCGACGTCGCCTATGCGGAGGCGGCGCAGGTCGCCGGCGCCATCACCCCCGTCCCCGGCGGCGTCGGCCCGATGACCATCGCCTGCCTCCTCCGCAATACCCTGATCGCCGCCGCCCGCCGCCGCAGCTGGGGCGCGCTCGACCTTTAACCCACCATGTCGTGCAGGTGGCAGGCGGCGCGGCGGCCGGGCTCGACCTCGCGGAGGGCCGGGTATTCGACGCGGCAGCGATCCATCGCGTGCGGGCAGCGCGGGTGGAAATGGCAGCCGCTCGGCGGGTTGATGGCCGACGCGACCTCACCCTCCAGCCGCGCCATCGTCACCTTCGCCCGTGGGTCGGGGACCGGCGAGGCATCCCGGAGCGCCCTGGTATAGGGATGCAGTGGAGCGTCGAAGATGCGCTCGGCCGGGCCGTCCTCGACGATGCGGCCGAGATACATGACGGCGACGCGCTTGCAGAAATGCCGGACCACGCCGAGGTCGTGGGAAATGAAGAGGAAGCTGAGGCCGCGCCGCGCCTTCAGCCCGTCGAGCAGCAGCAGGATCTGCGCCTGGATCGACACGTCCAGGGCCGACACCGGCTCGTCGGCGACGATCAGGTCGGGCTCCAGCACCAGGGCGCGGGCGATGCCGATGCGCTGGCGCTGGCCGCCGGAGAATTCATGCGGGTACTTCTCGATCGCGTTGCGCGGCAGCCCGACCTCGTCGAGGACGGCGCCGACCCGGGCTGCGATCTGCTCGCGGTTGCCGAGGCCGTGGACATAGATCGGCTCGGCCAGAGTCTGGCCCACGGTGCGCCGCGGGTTGAGCGAGGCGAAGGGGTCCTGGAAGACGATCTGGAGCTTCTGGCGGAGATGGCGCAGGCGCGCCGGCGGCGCGGTCAGGAAATTCTCGCCGCGGAACAGCACCTGCCCGCCATCGGGCTCGATCAGGCGCAGCAGCGCACGGCCGGCGGTCGACTTGCCGCAGCCGCTTTCCCCGACCAGCCCGAACGCCTCGCCCTCGTCGATGCGGAACGAGATGCCGGCCAGCGCCTTCACGTGCACGGTCTCCGTCCGCGGGAAGCCGCGGCGGACGGTGAAGGTCTTGGTGAGGTCGGCGACCTCCAGCAGGGGTGCGGTCATTGCGCCGCCCCCACCGCGATGCTGCCACCGCGCACCCAGCACCGCACATGGTGGCGGGGATCACCCGGCAGCATGGTCAGCGGTGGCGTCTCGACGCGGCAGCGCGGCTCGACGAGCGCGCAGCGGTCGGCGAAGCGGCAGCCCTGCGGCATCGCCGTGATCGGTGGCACCTGCCCGCCGATCGCCTGCAGCTCGGCCGTGTTGCGGTCGACGCGCGGGATGGAGCGCAGCAGGGCCTCGGTGTAGGGGTGGGTCGGCTGGGCGAAGATCGCGTCGATCCCCGCCATCTCGACCACCTCGCCCGCATACATGACCATCACCCGGTCGGCGATCGAGGCGACGACGCCCAGATTGTGGGTGATGAAGACCATCGCCATGCCGTAGGTCTGGCGCACCTCCGCCAGCAGCGCCAGCACCTGCGCCTGGATCGTCACGTCGAGCGCGGTGGTCGGCTCGTCCGCCAGCAGCACCGCCGGGTTGCAGGCGAGCGCCATGGCGATCATGACGCGCTGGCGCATGCCGCCCGAGAACTGGTGCGGATAATCGTCGAAGCGGCGGGCGGCCGACGGGATCTTCACCTGCTCGAAGAGGGCGAGCGCCGTCCGGCGTGCCTCGGCGCGGCCGAGGCCGCGATGATGGTGCAGGCTCTCCGCCACCTGGAAGCCCACGGTCAGCACCGGGTTCAGCGAGGTCATCGGCTCCTGGAAGATCATCGAGACGCGGTTGCCGCGGACCTTCTCCATCTCCGGCTCGGACAGGGGCACCAGGTCGCGGCCTTCCAGCAGGATGCGGCCTTCGGATATGCGGCCCGCCCCCTCGGGGACGAGCCGCATCACCGACAAGGCGGTGATGCTCTTGCCGCAGCCGGATTCGCCGACAATGGCCAGCGTCTCGCCCCGGGCCAGGTCGAACGACACGCCACGGATGGCGGCGTGCCAGGCGCCGTGGATACGGAACTCCGTCGTCAGCCCCTCGACGCGCAGGACCGGCGCCGCCGCCGCCCCTTGCACTGCCACCGCCTCACTCATGGCGCAGCTTCGGGTCGGTGGCGTCGCGCAGGCCGTCACCCATCAGGTTGAGGCCGAGCATGACGAGAAGGATGGCGATGCTGGGGAAAACCGCCAGCCAGGGCGCGTCCAGGATGTTCTCGAAGCCCTCGCGGATCATGCTGCCCCAGGTCGGCGTCGGCGGGCGCACGCCGAGGCCGATGAAGCTGAGCGAGGCCTCGGTGCGGATCGCGGTCGCCAGCCACAGCGAGCCCATGACCAGCACCTCGGAGATCACGTTGGGCAGGATGTGGATGCCCATGATGCGGGCGTGGGAGAAGCCCATGGCGCGGCCGGCCTCGACGAATTCCCGCTCCTTGATGACCAGGGTCGGCGCCCGCGCGATGCGCGCGAAGGGGGCGACGGCGGTCAGGCCGATGGCCAGGATGAGGTTGACGACGCTGGGCCCCAGCATGGCCACCACCAGCAGGCCCATGATGAGGCTGGGGAAGGACAGCAGCACGTCCATGCCGGCCATGACCACGCGGTCGAAGCGGCCGCCGACATAGCCGGCCAGGATGCCGATGGCGCTGCCGACGAACATGGCGATCAGCACCGCCGAGGTGCTGACGAAGAGCGACACCCGCCCGCCCCAGAGGATGCGCGACAGGATGTCCCGGCCATAGGGGTCGGTGCCGAGCAGGAACTCCGCCGATGGCGGCTCCAGCCGGCTGATGATGTTCTGCTCCAGCGGGTCGTGGGGTGAGATCCATGGCGCCAGGACCGCGCTCGCGACCATCAGCAGCACCAGCGAGAGGCCGATCGCGGCCCCCCGGTTGCGCCGAGCCCGCGACCAGAACAGCGCCAGCCCGCCCGGCGTGCGGGCGACGTGGACCGCGGTCATTGCCGCTTCACCCGCGGATCGATGAGCCCGTAGGTCATGTCCGTCAGCAGGTTGCAGAGCACGATGATGAAGGCATAGATGACCATGAGCCCCTGGAGCATCGTGTAGTCGCGCTGGTTGAGCGCGCCGACGATGAGTTTGCCCAGCCCCGGGCGGTTGAAGACGATCTCCGTCAGCACCGAATTGCCGATCAGCACGCCGAGATAGAGGCCAACCACGGTGACCACGGGGATGAGCGCGTTGCGCAGCGCATGCCGCCACACCACCAGCCGGGCGGGCACGCCCTTGGCGCGGGCAGTGCGGATATAGTCCTCCGACAGTACCCCCAGCATGCTGGAGCGCGTCACCCGGGTGACGTAGGCCAGCATGATCAGGCCGAGATTGAAGGCGGGCAGCGCCAGGCTGCGCAGGCGGGCACCCGGATCGTCCAGGGCGGCCGAGCTGATGACCGGGAACCAGCGCAGGTGGATGGCGAAGATCAGCAGCATCAGCACCGCCGAGACGAACGCGGGGAAGCTGAGGCCGATCAGCGACACGACGCGGGCGACATAATCGAACCAGCCGTTGCGGCGCTTGGCGGACAGGATGCCGAGCGGGACGCCGACCGCCACCCCGACCGCGAGCGAGCTCACCGTCAGCTCGATCGTGTAGGGCAGCACGTCCACCACCTCGTCGAGGATGGGGCGGCCGGTCAGCATCGACCGGCCGAGATCGCCCGACGCCACCATCAGCAGGAAGTCGAAATACTGCACGATGAGCGGCTTGTTGAGGCCGAGCTGCTGGCGCAGCGCCTCCAGTGCCTCCTGGGTGGCGCTATCGCCCAGGATCACCATGGCCGGGTCGCCCGGTGCCACCCGCACGAACAGGAAGACGATGGTGAGCACTGCCAACAGCGTCGGCAGCGCCACCAGAAGGCGCTTCAGGATGAAGCCGATCATGCAGACCTTCTGGAGGCTGCCGACGCCCTGCGATTGGCCCGCTGCACCCTACTTCAGTGTCGTCTTCTCGGTGATCAGCGGCCCGAGGCTGAGCGACCCCTTCAGCTCGTAGCCGAGGTTGAGGGTATCGCGGTGGGCCCAGACCTGGGTGTTGGCGACCAGCGGGACGGCGCAGGCCGCCTCGATCACCTTGCGCTGGGCGGTCTTCCACAGTTCGATCTGCTTGGCCGGATCGGTCTCGACCCGGGCGGCGTCGATCTCCGCGTCGGCCGCGGCGCAATGGGAGAAGTTGGTGACCGCGGTCGGCGTGCCGACGGTGCTGCGCGAGTGGAAATACTGCGTCAGATGCACGTCCGCGATCGGGAACCGTGCCGAGGAGTAGTAGACGACGTCGCTCAGGTCCTTGCGGATCTGGGCGTGGAAGGTCGGATGGTCCACCACCTCGAACTGCAGGTCGATGCCGGCCCGCTTGAGCTGCGCCTGCACCACCTCCATCACCGTCAGCATGCTGGGCTGCGAGGTCTGGATCGCCTTCAGGGTGATGCCGTTCTTGTAGCCGGCCTCGGCCAGCAGGGCCTTGGCCTTGGCCAGGTCGTGCTTGCGGATCGGCGCCTTCTCGTCGGTGCCGAGATAGCCCTCGGGCACGATCGAGACGGCCTGGCGATAGACGCTGGCGCCGCGGAACTTCACGAGCTGGGCACGGTCGATGGCGTAGGCGATGGCCTCGCGCACGCGCACGTCGTCGAGCGGCTTCTTGGTGATGTTGAGGTGGAGATGGCCGAGCTCGCCCGGCCCGAAGATCTCCATCACCGTATGCGGCGTGGCCTTCATCCGCTCGACCCAGCGCTCGTCGGCGCGACCGTAGATGAGGTCGACCTCGCCCGAGGTATAGGCCAGGTCGCGGCTGGCGTCGGAGGGGATATAGCGATAGACGACCTTGTCGATCTTCGGCGCGCCGCGGAAATAGCCCTTGTGCGCGACCAGCGTCACCGCCTGGTTGCGCTGGTATTCGGAATAGGCGAAGGGCCCGGTGCCGATGGCCTTGGAGCGGAACTCGTCGCCCAGCGTCTCGACCGCCTTCTTGCTGACGATGTAGCCGCCCTGGAAGTTGGTGAAGATGCCGAGCACGCTCGGGATGTGGTTCTTGAACTTCACCTCGACCGTCAGCGGATCCAGCGCCTTCACGGACTCGATCGCGCGATAGTCGGACGAGAAGGCCGAGGATTTCGGGTTGGCCGCGCGCTCGATCGAGAAGACCACGTCGTCGGCGGTCAGCTCGCCATAGTCGCCATGGAACTTCACGCCCTTGCGGATGAAGAACTTCCAGGTGAGCTTGTCGGCGGAGCTTTCCCAGCGCTCGGCGATGTCGGGCTCGATGTCGGCGGGATTGAGGCTGCCCGGCTTGAAGCGGACCAGCCCGTTGAACATCCAGCCGATGATCGCCTTGTCCTGGGTCGAGGCGGTGCGGTGCGGATCGAGCGAGCCCAGGTCGGCGGCCCCCATCGCGACGTTGAGCGTCTTCTGGGCAGAGGCCGCCGTGGTGCCGGCCAGCGCCAGTCCGATAGCGAGGACCGCGGCCCGCGCTGCGGTTCCGAATTGCGCCATTGCTGTTCTTCTCCCTGTTTTTCTTGGACCTCGTCCCTGGTCGCGCGGGCGGCGAGCGATGGACGCGGTCCTTGAATCCGATGGTGGCCGAGCCGCCCGGATCTCAGGCCGCGGCGACCAGCTTCCGCCCTTCCCGCAGATACTGTGCCATATCGTCCAGATAGGCAGACGGAAATTCCATGCGCGCCCGGCGTTGGCGCCGCCACAACAGCCGGTCGCCGGCGGTGTGCAACACCTGCGAGAGCGGCATCTCCGGCCAGCTTGGCATCTGCAGCCACAGGCGCAGCATGTGCCGCCGGCGGGCGATGTCCCGATGATCCTCATAGTCGCTGCGGCTATGCAGCATGATGCGGTTGTTGAGGAACTGGATGTCGCCTTCCTCGATGCTCATGTCGAGGTAGAACTCGTCGGAGTTGGCCAGGCGCTGGATCTCTTCCAGCGCCTCCATGTCGAAGTCCGAGAGGGTGCTGTAGCCGTGTTCGGCCGCCGTCTTGGCATAGTTCAGCATGTAGTAGGACGACAGCTCGCCACCGCGGTTGACATAGATCGGCACCGGCTCGGGGCTGACCTGGACGCCTTCGCCGAACCTGGCGTCGAGCTCCATCCGGCGGTAGCGATAGCCCTGGTAGAGGCGCCGCGCGATGTCCGGGCGGCGCTCGCAGATGGCGTCGTGGATGCCGACCGAGCTGGCGATCCGGCTCTTGCCGCCGGCCCTGGCCCGGCGCAGGCAGAGCAGCGCCACGACGTCGGTGGAATCGGTGTGGAAGTTCTGCCGCCCGCCCTTGTGGTAGCCACGCGGATCGGCCTCCACGTCGCTCACGTCGATGACGTTGCCGAACAGTTCGCCCTGCCAGGATTGCGGGCCGGGCACGCCGATATGCGTGCCGAAGCCGTAATAGATGCGGGCCATGTCGTCGACCGAGTAGCGCTCCCGCGGCAGGCCGCGCAGCAGCACGAAGCCACGGCCGTGGCGAAGCTCGTCGCGGAGCCGGGCGAAATAGCCGCCGACGGTGGGCAACGGGAAGGTCTCGGGCGTGATCTCCGGGAAGTCGAGGTCGCCCAGGCGCTTCAGGTGCTGCAGGCCGGCATCGATCTCCTCGATCTCGGCCGGCTGGAAGACGTGCAGCGCCTCCGCCTTCCAATCGAGTGTGGAGCCCTTCCAGGAAGCACGAGAGGCGATCGGCGACGGGGTCGCGGTCATGCGATATCTCCTGCTTCGACGACGCGTCGGTCGGGGATCGGCGCGTCCTTGCGTCGCTCGAAGCAATCAGCGGGGTAGCCAACTGGCGCGCGCCCGGAGGTTGGCACGCGACGCGAAAAACTGTCAATGAAATGTAAGCGTTTTCAATTCGCCGCCGATATCGCCAGATCGGCCGAAGACGGGCCCCGAAACGCGAACGGCCCGCCGATTAGGGCGGGCCGTGTCACGTTTCGGGCGGTGTCGGATCGACGGATCAGGCGGCGGCGGGTGCCGCGGCGTTCCGCTTCTCCTGGGCGCGCTCGAGCCGGCGCTTCAGGCGCACCGCCTCGACCGGCAGCTTGGCATCGGACGTGCCGAGCAGGAAGGCGTCGATGCCGCCATTGTGCTCGATCGTGCGCAGGCCGTTGGCGGATACGCGCATGCGAATGGTCGTGCCGAGCACGTCCGACATCAGCGAGGTCACCTGCATGTTGGGCAGGAACCGGCGCTTGGTCTTGTTGTTCGCATGGCTGACATGGTGGCCGGACTGTACGGCCTTGCCGGT
>CAZQOA010000147.1:0-6268 GCA_964594715.1 uncultured Rhizobiaceae bacterium
TCACCCTGCGCTTCCCGCTCCACGAGGAGGTCGGCGACGGCGACGACGCGGAGGGCTGAAACACAGGAACCGCCCTCGGCCAGCCGAGGGATGTCACCCGGGCGCCGCCCCCCGCGGCAGCCCGGCGGCGCCGCAGCAGGCCGATGCGCGCAAGGTCCGCTCGCCCTCGGGCGTCAGCACGGCGCGCAGCATCAGGCGCAGGCCGCGGTCGACATATTCCTCCACGTCCATCCGCCGGGCGAAGCGCCAGGCCTTCAGCGCCCAGCCGTGCGAGAACATGACGATCTGGTAGGTGAAGAGCTCGACATCGACCTCCTCGAACAGGCCGGCCTCGACGCAGTCGCGGATGCAGGCGGCGATCAGCTCGTTGGTCTCGACCTCTGTCTGCTTGATCAGGTTGCGCCGCTCCTTGCGCAGCGACTTCGTCTCCCGGTAGGCCAGCACCGTGGCCGCCACCGACTCCCCGTTCACCCGGCAGTAGGTCCGCACCGCGGTGCAGAAGCGGTCGAGCGGATCGGACACCCCCTCCAGGGCCTGGGGGATGCGCGCCTTGTAGCTGTCGAGGACCTGCGCCAGGGCGAGGTAGAGGAGATCCTCCTTGTCTTCGACATACTGGTAGATGAGGCCGATGCTGACATTGGCGCGTTCGGCCACATGGCGAATGGTGGTCGTGTGGTAGCCGCGCTCGCTGAAGAGCTCGATGGCAGCGCCGGTCAATTGCTGGCGCCGCCGCTGCACCAGTTCGGGGTCGTCGACCTTGCTCTTGATGGTGTCCGGCAACCCAGCCTCTGGGAAAAGGGGTTCTGGAGGAAAGAATGGGGCTGAAGCGGGGACGCCTCAGCCCCGAACCGCCGTCAGCCCGGCAGCTTGCATGCCGGGTCGGGGGCCGGCGTCGCCGTCTCCGCCGGCACCGACATGGTCACGATCGGCTTCAGCTTGCCACCCTCCTCGCCGACATAGCCGAAGAAGTTGGGACCGACGATCTGGTGATCCTCCTTGCGCATCAGCTGCTTGCCGAGAATCGTCTCGAAGGTCGTGCCCTCCAGGGCCCGGGCGACGTCGCCCGGCTTGGAGCTCTTCGCCTTCTGGACGGCCTGGAGCAGCACCTGCATGCCGATATAGGTCTCGCCCTCGAAGTTGGTCGGCTCGGTGCCGGGATACTTCTTGCCCCAGTCGGCGACGAACTTCTTGTTCGCCGGCGTATCCAGGGTCGAGCTGTAGTTGATGATCCCCCAGATGCCCTTCGACGCCTCACCCAGGGTCTTCACCGTGTTGTCGGTGACGAAGCTGACGCCGGCGGTGAAGACATTGTCGAACAGCCCGAACTGCTTGGCCTGGGTCGCGAAGTTGATGGCGTCGCGGCCGGCCAGCGCCACCCACAGGCCCTCGGCGCCGGAATCCCGGATCTTCTGGATGTAGGGGGCGAAGTCGTTGGTGCCGAAGGGCGAGTAGTTCTCGGACACGATGGTGCGCTGGTTGGCCTGCGCCGCCTTGGTGAAGCTGGCGCCCGAATCCCGGCCCCAGGCGATGTCGGCGCCCATGATCGCCCACTTCGTCTCCTTGCGCCCGGCCAGCCAGGGCGTGACGACGGCACCGTCGGAGGCGTCGAGGCGGTTGACCCGGAACATACGCGACTGGCACGCCGCCCCGGTGATCTGGTTCGCCTTGTTGATGGTGGAGATGTAGAGCGCGTCCCAGCGCGCCAGCATCGGCCCCATCGCCAGCCCCTCGCCCGACGCGATCGTGCCGATCAGCAGCTTGTAGCCTTCGAGCGCCAGCTTCTCGCCCTGGCGGCGGGCGAGATCGGGCTTGGCCTCGGTGTCGAGGAAGCGGGCCTCGACCTTGGCCCCGCCGACGCCGCCGGCGGCATTCGCCTCGTCGACCGCGAAGACCACGGCCCGGCGCGCCTGGTCGCCCAGGTCGGCATAGGTGCCGGTCAGCGCCGTCGGCACGCCGATCTTGATGGTGTCCTGCGCCGCCAGCGGTGCTGTCGCCAGTACGGTCGCGGCGGCCAGGCCGATGCGCCGCATCCAAACCATGTGCATGCTCGTCTCCTTCAGGCGTTTCCCTCGGTCTTCCCCCACGCCGTCGTCATACCGCGACGTGCTTCTTCAGGGTCTCCATCGACAGGCCGGCCAGTTCCCCGGCTTCGATCACGGTCCCCTTCGACAGGACGTAGTAGCGATCCGCCACCCGGCGGACGAGGCCGAAATTCTGCTCGATCAGCAGGATGCCGGCGCCCTCCGCGGCCAGTCGGCGGAAGATGTCCGCCAACTCGTCGACGATCACCGGCGCCAGCCCTTCGCTGGGCTCGTCCAGCACCAGCAGGCTGGGATTGGCCATCAGCGCCCGGCCGATCGCCAGCATCTGCTGCTGCCCGCCGCTGAGGGCCGTGCCCATGGTGTCGGCCCGCTCGCGCAGGATCGGGAAGAGCTGGAACACGCGCTCCATGTTCCAGGCGCCGGGCCGGCCCACGGCCGCACCCAGCAGCAGGTTCTCGCGGATCGTCAGGCCGGGCACGATGCGTCGCCCCTGCGGCACCACGGCGATGCCGCTGCGGGCGGCGGTGAAATGCTGGAAGCGGGTCGCGGTGCGGCCCGCCAGGTCGACCTCGCCACGGCGGATGGTGGCGATGCCGAGGAAGGAATTGACGATCGTGGTCTTGCCGACGCCGTTGCGGCCGAGGATCGCCACCCGCTCCTCCGGCCGGATCTCGAAGCTGACCCCGCGCAGCACCTGGGCGCGGCCGTAATAGGCATCGACGTCGCGGAAGGCGAGCAGGCTCATTCGCCCATCCTCATTCGACCGAGCTTCCGAGATAGGCGGTGATCACCTCGGGCACCCGGCGGATCTCGTCCGGCGTCCCGTCGGCCAGGATCCGCCCCAGATGCAGCACGGTGACCCGGCTGCAGATGGAGAAGATCACCTCCATGTCGTGCTCCACGATCAGCACCGTCACCCCCCAGCGGCCGGCCAGGTCGCGCAGCATGGCGGCCAGGACCATCGATTCGCTCATCGACAGGCCGGCCGCCGGCTCGTCGAGCAGCAGGACCCGCGGCCGGCCGACCAGGGCCAGCGCCAGGTCGAGCCGGCGCTGGTCGCCGTAGGAGACGTCGGCCGCGCGCCGGTGGGCCAGGGCCGACAGGCCGAGCTCGGCCATCACCTCGTCACTGTTGTCGCGCTCGGCCGTGGCCGCGGCCAGGCGGATCTGCTCGTCGATGGTGAGGTCGGCGAAGATGTTGGTCTTCTGGAAGGAGCGCGCGAGGCCGGCCCGCCGCCGCTCGACCGCGTCGAGCCGGCTGATGTCGCGCCCGTCGAGCCGGACCCGGCCGCTCCAGTTCTCGGCCCGCCCCGAGAGGACGTCCATCAGGGTCGACTTGCCGGCGCCGTTGGGGCCGATCAGGCCGCGGATTTCGCCCTGGGGAACCGCGATCGAGACGTCGTCCAGCGCCGCGAAACCGCCGAAGCGGCGCGTCATCCCGACCCCTTCGATGGCGAACCCCGAGGCGGCACCCGGCGCGGTCATGGCTCCCTCCGCCCGCCGATGCGCCGGAAGCCGGCGGCGATGAGGCCGCCCACGCCGCGCGGCAGCAGCACGGTCACCAGGATCAGCGTCACCCCGATCACCGCCGGCCAATGCTCGGTGAAGTCGCCGGCGGCATTCTTGATGAAGAAGAAGATGACGCCGCCCAGCGCCGGCCCCCAGACCAGCCGCGGGCCGCCGATGATGGCCATGATCAGCGCCTCGCCCGACAGGCTCCAATGCAGCGTGCCGGGCGAGACGAAGCCGTTGTAGAGGGCAAAGAGCAGCCCACCCAGGGCCGCGACCGCGGCCGAGACCGCATAGATGACGGCGCGCGGCAGGACGGTGCGATAGCCGATGAAGCGGGCCCGCTCCTCGTTCTCGCGGATCGCCAGCGTCAGGGTGCCGAAGCGGCTGCGCGACAGGAGCCAGAGGCCGAGGATGACGGCGATCAACGCCACCCAGCACACCAGGAACATGCTGGCCGGCTGCTGGAAGGTCGCCATGTCGATGCCGAACACCCGGGCCGGGAACGGGATCGACATGCCGTCGTCGCCGTTGGCGAGCTCGCGCCATTTCAGGACCAGCTCGTGGAACGCCTGTGCCACCGCCAGCGTCAGCATCGAGAAGGCGACGCCGGTGATCCGCACGATGACGACGCCCAGCGCCAGCGCGAACAGGGTCGGCAGCGCGATGGCGAGCACGATCGCCAGCTCGGCCGCGACGCCATGTTTCATCAGCAGGGCGGCGGCATAGGCGGCAAGCCCGAAGAAGGCGGCGTGGCCGAAGCTGACGGTGCCGTTCTGGCGCACCAGGAAGCCGACGCCCGTCGCCAGCACGGCATTGATCGCGGCCTGGGTCATCAGGGTCAGGAACAGGGGTGATGCTACCACCGCCGGCAAGGCGCAGCCGGCCGCGCCGATGACCAGCAGGCCGGCCACGAAGCCATAGCCGCGCCGGCTGGACTGACGCTCCGCGCCGGCGACGATGTCGGTCATGCCCGGCCTCCCGCGAGGCCGGTCGGGCGCCAGACCAGCACGCCCACCATCAGCAGCAGCGGGATCATCGAGGCGGCCCACGGCACATAGACGATGCCGAAATTATGCAGCTGGCCGATCAGGAGGGCGGCGATGAAGGCGCCGGAGAAGCTGCCGAGCCCGCCCACCACCACCACGATGAAGCTGTCGATCAGGATGAAGCTGCCCATGGACGGCGACAGCGCCATCAGCGGCGCCGCGATGGTGCCGGACAGGCCGGCCAGGCCGGCGCCGATGGCGACCACGATCGCACTGACCCGGTCGGTGTCGACGCCCTGCATCCCGGTCGTCACCGGGTCGACGCTGGAGGCGCGGACATAGAGGCCGATGCGGCTGAAGCGCAGCCACAGGCTGAGGCCGAGCGCCACCAGGAAGGCGACCACGATCACCATCAGGCGATAGACCGGGAAGATTTCGCCGCCGATCGACACCGTCCCCGACAGCAGGGCCGGCGCCGGCAGCGACAGGAAGTCCTTGCCCCAGATCGTCTTCACCACGTCCTCCAGCACCAGCAGCAGGCCGAAGGTGACGAGCACGGTCGCGATCGGGTCCTCGTGCTGGAGCGGGCGGAAGACGAAGCGGTCGAGGATGACGCCGAGGACCGCCAGGACGATGATGGCCACCGGCAGCGCCACCCAGAAGCCGGCATAGGCGGCGACCGCGAAGGCGACGTAGCCGCCGACCATGAAGAGGCTGCCATGGGCGAAATTCACCACCCGCCGCAGGCCGAAGATCAGCACCAGCCCGACCGCGAGGATATAGAGCAGCCCGCCATAGACGAGGCCGTTCAGGATGTTGATCACCATCCGGGCGCGCGCCGCAGCATCATCTTCCTCCCCTCCCCGCGCGGCCGCTTGTCCCCTCTCCGCTTGCCGCGAAAGGGCCGCTTCGGTCGACTGAATGATGGTTCATTCAGTCGAAGGAAGTCAACAGCGGCAGGCCGTTCAGGTGGCGGTGAAGCCGCCGTCGACATGCAGAATCTGCCCGGTCACGAAGGCCGATGCGGGGGCGGCCAGGAAGACCAGGGCGCCTGCCAGGTCCTCCGGCTGGCCGAGCCGGCCCAGCGGCATGCGCGACAGGATGGCGCCATAGACCTGCGGCTGCTTGTCCACGAGGTGGCGGTTGAGGTCGGTGACGATGACGGTCGGCGCGATGGCGTTCACGTTGATGCCCTGGGGGCCGAGCTCGACCGCCATGGCCCGCGTCAGGTTCTCCACCGCCGCCTTGGCCGCGCAATAGGGCGCGCGGTTGGGGATGCCGCGCGACGACAGGATCGAGGCCATGTTGATGATCCGCCCGGAGCCGCGGGCGACCATCTGCGGGACGAAGGCGCGGCTGCACAGCCAGGTGCCGGTGGCGCTGACATCCATGACCCGATGCCAGTCCTCGTCGTCCAGCTCCATCAGGGTGCCGGGCGTGGTCACCCCGGCATTGTTGAAGAGGATGTCGACCCGGCCGAACGCGTCGAGCGCGGCCGCCGCCATGGCATCGACGGATGGCCGCCGGGTCACGTCGACGGCGACCGCCAGCGCACGCCGGCCCATGGCGCGAGCCTCGGCCGCCACCGCCTCGCAGCGCCCGAGGTCGGTCGCCGCGACGATGACATCGGCGCCGGCGTCGGCGAAGGCGCGGACGGCGAGCGAACCCAGGCCGCCGCTGCCGCCGGTGACCAGCGCCACCTGCCCGTCGAGCCGGAAGCTGGGAAACG
>CAZQOA010000147.1:6368-8979 GCA_964594715.1 uncultured Rhizobiaceae bacterium
CTCGCCATCTGCCCGCCATCGACCGGCAGGGCGATGCCGGTGATCGAGCGGGCCTCGTCCGACGCCAGGAACAGGGCGGCGTTGGCGGTGTCCTCGGGCTCGGGCATGCGGCCGAGCGGGATGGTGGCGCGGAAGCGCTGGCGCGCCTCGTCCATGTCGGCGGCCATGCCGGGCAGGAATTTCGCCAGCATCGGTGTCTCGGTGACGGTCGGGCAGATGGCGTTGACGCGGATGTTGGCCGGCGCCAGTTCCAGCGCCAGGCTGCGGACCAGCCCGACGATGCCATGCTTGGCGACCGTGTAGACGCTGAAGTTGGGCTTCGCCTTCAGCCCCTGCAGGGACGAGGTGAAGAGGATGGCCGCCCCGCCCGGCCGCGCCTCCCCCGCCCGGCGCAGCGCCGGCAGGGCGGCCTGGGTCATCTTCATGGCGCCCATCAGGTTGACGCCCACCACCCGCTCCAGGGTTTCGTCGTCGGCCGTCTCGAAGGCGCCGGCGAAAGGGCCGCCGGCATTGTTGTAGAGGATGTCGAGGCCGCCGAACTCGGCCTCGGTGGCGGCGACCGCAGCCTCGTTCTGGGCCCGGTCGGTGTGGTCGCAGGCGACAAAGGCCGCGCCGTCGCCGAGATACCTGGCCAACCCCTTGCCGCGCGGCGCGTCGATGTCGGCGATCATCACCCAGGCACCTTCGGCATGAAAGCGCCGCACCGTCGCCTCGCCCAGGCCGGACGCGCCGCCGGTGATGAGGGCGACCCGGCCTGCCAGTCTTGTCCCTGTCGGACGGTTCATTGCGGGTCCTTCCCCTTGATCGCCAGGAGCGCGGAAACGCGCCCCCTCAAATGCTGGTACTGGCCGCGCATCAGCGGGTCCATGCTGTCGAGAAGGCGGCGCGCGCGTTCCTCGATCTCGCGCAGCAGGGCGATCTCGTCGGCGTCGGTCAGCGGCGGTCGGTTCATCGGCTCAGTCCCGCCTTGCGTTCGTCGGTCCAGCGGCGGGCCTTGTAGGTGAAGACCGGCAGCTCGTCGCGCGGCACCAGCAGCAGTTCCATCTGCACGTTGGTGCGCTCCTTGATGCGCTGGCCGAGGCGCCCGGCCAGCGCGCTCCGCTCCGCCTCGCCCAGATCGGCGCTGCCGTCCTTCAGCGCCAGGCGGATCTGAACGCGGGTGCGGCCGGCATCGTCGACGAAGACGCGGCCGACATATTCGGCGACCGCCGGCTCCGCGAAGACGGCGGTGTCGACGGCAAGCGGCCAGACATTGTTGCCACGGATCTTCAGCATGTCGTCGTAGCGGCCGATGGTGCCCGCCTCCAGGCAGTTCCAGGCGCGGCCGCTGGCACAGGCGTGATGCGGCAGGAAGCGCGCCCGGTCGCGGGTGGAAAAGCGCATCACCGGCGATCCTTGGATGTCGAGGTTGGTCAGCACGATCTCGCCCTCCTCGCCCGGCGCCACATGCCGGCCGGTATCGGGGTCGATCACCTCGACATAGTTCAGCCACTCGAGCAGGCGCATCAGCCCGCGCCCGCCATCGGCGCGCACCACCCCGTCCTCGCAGGTGGACGCGATGAAGCCCGCCCCTTGCGTGCTGCCATAGCCTTCATGCAGCCGGCAGCCCCAGAACGCCTCGATCCCGCGCGCCCATTCCAGCGGGTAGCCCTCGGCCACGATATGGATGGCGCGCATCATCGGGAAGCGCTCGGCCGGGACGATGCCACGCCGGCGCAGCGCCTCGCTCAGCGTGTGGAGATAGTTGGTGGAGGCGTAGATGAAGTGCATCTCGCCGAAGCGCAGCATGAGGTCGATCTTGGCGTCGGTCGACAGCGTGCCGCCGGCATGGAAGGCGGTCGCGCCGGCGATGCGGAAGCCCTCCGGCGGCCCCCAGCCGCCGGTGGTGAGGCCGCCCGTCGGCACGCAATTCAGCGCCATCTGTCCCGGGCGCAGCCCGGCCATGAACCAGGGCAGCAGGTGCAGGTAGCCCTGCACGGCGATGTCATGGTCGGTGCGGCCATAGACCTCCTGCCCCTGGCCCGACGTGCCGCCCGTCATGTTGACCAGGGTCACCTCGTCGCGCGGCACCCCCAGGCGGCGGCCGAAGGGCGGATGCGCCGCCTGGTCGGCCAGGAAGTCGGCCTTGGTCGACAGGGGCACCCGGGCATTGAAGTCGTCGAGCGAGCGGATCCGGTCCGGCGCCACCTTCGCCGCCTCCAGCTTCGCGCGATAGAAGGGGTTGGTGTGCCACAGCCGCTCCAGCTGCGCCCGCAGCTTCAGCAGTTGCAGGGCCTCCAGCTCCGGCCGCGTCAGCCGCTCGACCGTGCCCAGCGTCGCCGACGCGCCGCGAAACCCCAGCGCCTCGCCCATCAATGCGCCCCGGGCAGAACCGGCTTGAACTTCGGCAGCGAGATGTCCGCGGTCGCGTGCTCGAACAGCACCTCGACCGCCATGCCGGCCGTCACCGCCTCGGGCGCGCAGCCGACGATGTTGGTCGCCATCCGCACCCCCTCGTCCAGCGTCACCAGGGCCACGACGTAGGGCACGTCGCCGGCATAGACCTCGCGCGGCACCGGGTGGCGGACGACGATCCAGCTGAAGACGGTGGCGCGGCCGGATGCCTCGATCC
>CAZQOA010000148.1:0-8818 GCA_964594715.1 uncultured Rhizobiaceae bacterium
GAAAATGATGCACGGCGACTGCTTCTTGGCCTGGTCGAACATGTCGCGGACGCGGCTGGCGCCGACGCCGACGAACATCTCGACGAAGTCCGAGCCCGAGATGGTGAAGAAGGGCACGTTGGCCTCACCCGCAATGGCGCGGGCGAGCAGCGTCTTGCCGGTGCCGGGCGGGCCGACCAGCAGCACGCCCTTGGGGATGCGGCCGCCGAGGCGCTGGAACTTCTGCGGATCGCGCAGGTATTCGACGATCTCCTCCAGCTCCTGCTTGGCTTCGTCGATGCCGGCGACGTCGTCGAAGGTGACGCGGCCGACCTTCTCGGTCAGCAGGCGCGCCCGCGACTTGCCGAAGCCCATGGCCCGGCCGCCGCCCGACTGCATCTGGCGCATGAAGAATATCCAGACACCGATCAGCAGCAGCATCGGGAACCACTGGATCAGGACATAGAGCAGCGACGGCGACCCGGAATCCTCCGGCGAGGCCGCGACCCGCACATTGTGCTGCGTCAGCTTGGAAATCAGGTTGGCATCCCGCGGGGCGTAGGTCGTAAAGGCCCGCCCGTCGCTGAAATGCCCTGCCAGCGTGCTGCCGCCGCCACCCGCCGTCTGGATGGTGACATCGGCCACGCGGCCGTTGGTAACCTCGTTCAGGAAGTCGGAATAGGCGAGGCTCGCCTGTGGACCGCGCGTCGTCGACCCCTGGAAGAGGTTGAACAACGCCACGAGCAACAGCCCGATAATGACCCAGAGAGCGAGATTCTTGCCGAAATTGTTCACGTCCGGGGCCCTTCCCCTCCGCATCCGAGGCGTCCGCGGCGTCGCCGCTAAAGACCCCGACCGCCAATGGAGCCCACCGTGGTGATGGCGGGCCCGTTCCACACATAATGCGACGCCGGCATTAAACAACCGCGAACGGCCCCCGGGCAAGCGCCTGCGCCGGGCTGAACACGACATCGGGCCGCGGCAAGTCCGCACGGGCGGACCATCCAGCGGTAGGAACGGCCAGCAGGTCCCGCCCATTCCACAAGGCCGGCAGCGTCGCCCGCACCGGCCCGGGCACCACCGGCAGATCGGCGGCGAACAATGGGTAACCGGGCGGGCGGGCGGCGTCGAGCGGCGCGATGCGCGAGGCCGGCCAGCCGGGCGGCACCGCGATCGCGAAGCGGTCGTCCCAGCGCACCCGGCCCGGCCCGGCGACGGCGACATCAGGCCCGACCGCCGCCCGCTCGCGGCAGACCAGCAACCGCCCGCGCCACCGCAGCACCCGGCACCCGGCCAGCGTGCGGCCATGCGGCCGATCGTCGCCCACCGCACGCAGCAGCAACTCCAGCGCCTCGTGGCGCGGCGCGTAGGTCGTGGTGCCGACCATGCGCAGTACCCCCTGAAACAGCCGTCGCCGCCCATCCTCGGGCAGGTCGGAGAAGCCGGCCAGCTCGACCAGCGCGTAGCCTTCCGGCCCGATCCAGACGAGCTCGGCCGCCAGCCGCGCGATCTCCGCCTCCGCCGCCGCCCGAGCCAGCCCCGCCGCGCGCATGCCGGCCAGTCCCCCGGAGAGGTCGCCGCCGCCGCGCAGCCGCACCCGCTCGTAGCGCGGGTCGGCGTTGCTCGGGTCGTCGATCCAGGGTTGGCCGCGGGCGGCCAGGGTCGCCGTCAGGCGCGCGCGGGGGAAATCCAGCAGCGGGCGAAGCAGGCGGGCGCCCGCCTGCTCCCGCAGCGCGGCCATGCCGGCGAGCCCGTCGGGACCGCTGCCCCGGCCGGCGCGGATCGCCGCCGTCTCTGCCTGGTCGTCACGGTGGTGGGCGACCAGCAGATGGAGGATGCGCTCGCCATGGCAGGCCTGCGCCAGCAGGGCATAGCGGATGGCCCTCGCCCGCTCCTGCACGCGGCTGGCGGGGACGGCGCCGTCATGGCGCAGCACGCGATGGGCAATGCCAAGACCCCGGAGCCAGCTTCCCACCATCGCCGCCTCGGCAGCCGCTTCCGGGCGGATCCCATGGTCGACGGTCAACGCCAGCAGGCTGCCGTCGCGGGCGCGCACCCACTGGTCGGCCAGCAACGCCAGGGTCAGACTGTCGCGTCCGCCCGACACGGCGACCGCCAGGCGTGGCCGGGGCTCGAAGGGTTCGAGGCGGGCCATCGCCGCGGCGAACTCGGCCGCGGCGATGGGCTCCGGGGTGGAGGAAGGGTCGGGGATCAGCAGCCGAGGCGCTGGCGCTCGCGCCGTCCACGATCCTTCACGTTGGCGGGCGCGTCCGCCGTCTGGTCGAGGCGCCCCAGGGCCGCGCACGCCTCCGGCTTCTTGTTGATCTGGGCCAGCGACATGCCGAGCTTCAACAGATTGTCGGGCGCCTTGCTGTTCTTCGGATAGCGCTGGAAGCCCTCGCCGAAGGCGATGGCGGCGTTCGAGTAGTCCTGGCGGACATAATAGGTCTCGCCCAGCCAATATTGCGCGTTGCCGGCCAGCCCATCATTCGGGTGCTGGCGCAGGAACGCCTTCAGGGCGCGCTCCGCGCCGTCATAGTCGGCCCGGGCGAGCAGCGCGAAGGCCTGGTCATATTGCTGCTGCGGCGCCCCCGCGGGCAGCGTGCCCTCCGCCTGCGGCGCCCGCGGGGCGGCAGCCTGCTCCGATGGCCGGCCGTTGGACGGCGGCGGGTTCGGCTGGGGCGGTGCTGCCGACGGGCGCATGGTCGTGGTACCGGGGCCGGGCGGTGCGATCACCCGCGCCTGGCCCGGCTGCGGCGGCTCGGACGAACCCTGCCCGTTGCGCAACGGCGTCGGCGCCGCGCGCGGCGGCTCCGCGGCGGCCCGCGGCGGCTCGGCCGCGGGTGGCGTCGACGAAGGTGCAGCCGCGGCGCCCTGGCTGCGGCCGCCGCGCTCCATCTCGGACAAGCGGAAATCGGTGTCGCGTTGGGCGCGCTCCAACTGCTGGCGCACCTGCTGGAGCTGATGGTTCAACTCTTCGACGCGGCCGGTGAGCTGGCGAATCTGGTCCTCGAATTGGGCCAGCCGCTGCTCCTGCTGGGCATAGACCTGCGGCGACTGGAATCCCGGCTGGCCCTGATAGCCAGGCTGGGACTGGTAGCCCTGGGGTACCTGGGCTACGGCGGGCGAGACGACGAAGGCCGCTGCCAGGGCGGCACCAAGCCATGGACGCGGCATGATCGCGCTCCTCATTTGCGAAACTTTATATGTCGAAACGGGCCGGGCGCGACGTGTCAACGCGCGTCCGACCCTTTCCGATCCCCTCCGACGGGAAATACCCCGTCAGTTGACGCCCATCAGTCCACGCCCATCAATTCACCACCGTGACGGCGCGACGGTTCTGCGCATAGGCGGCCTCGTTGGAACCGACCACGGCCGGACGCTCCTTGCCGAGGCTGGTCGTGGTCACCCGGCCGGCGGGAATGCCCAGCGCCACCATGTAGTTGCGCACGGCCACCGCTCGCCGCTCGCCCAGGGCCAGGTTGTACTCGCGGGTGCCGCGCTCGTCGGCATGCCCCTCGACCACGATCCGGGTGTTCGGATAGCGACGCAGCCATTCCGCCTGGCGGCCCACGGTTTCACGCGCTTCGCCGTTGAGGTCGGAGCGATCGGTGTCGAAGAAGACCCGGTCACCGACATTGACCTCGAGGTCCCGCTGCGAGCCGGGCGCGGCATCACCGGCGCCCAGGCCCTGGGACTGCACCCCGGACTGGCTGCCGAGGCTGCTCGAATCAACGCCGGACGTGGAGGACGTCGCCGGCATACCGTCGGTCGCGGTCTCCGGTGTACTTTCGCAGGCCGCCACCAGCAGGACGGCGGCGAGCAAGCTCAGAATCTTCATGCGCATGCACTGTTTCTCCTTCGGCATGAGCTGGGGTTGGTCACGGGGTAGAGCGCTGCAGCGGCCGTCCAAATGAATGTTTGGCCCCAGAGAATGGCCAAAGACTCACAAGAATTCGCGGTCTTCCTGCTGTTGGCCACGATATCTAGACCCAGTCAAGGAATCAAGGGCGACCAGGCCGGGTCCGACGCGTCCTGCGGCGTCAGGACCTCGCGCTCGTTGAACCCGGACAGGTCGATGGTGAAGAGGCGGGTGCCGCCGCCTCGGCCGCCGCGGTCGGTCGATTGCTGGCGGAAGAACATCAGGACGCGGCCGTTGGGCGCCCAGGTCGGGCTCTCCACCAGGAACCCATCGGTGATGATGCGCTCGCCGGACCCGTCGGGGCGCATCACCCCGATGGAGAACTTGCCGCCCTCGATCTTGGTGAAGGCGATCAGGTCGCCGCGCGGCGACCAGGCCGGCGTCGCATAGCGCCCGGACCCGAAGCTGATGCGGCGCGCGCCGGCGCCGTCGGCGCCCATGACGTAGAGCTGCTGGGCACCGCCGCGATCGGAGTTGAAGACGATCTCGCGCCCGGTCGGCGAGTAGCTGGGTGAGGTATCGATCGCCGGATGGTTGGTCAGGCGCTGCATCGCCCGGCTGCGGAGATCCATCGCATAGATCTCGGTGTTGCCGTCCGACGACATGCTCATGATGACCTTGTTGCCGTCGGGCGAGAAGCGCGGGGCGAAGGTCATGCCGGGAAAGTCGCCGATCGATTCACGCCGCCCGGTGTCGATATTGAGGACATAGACGCGCGGCTGGCGGTCGGCGAACGACAGGTAGGTAATTTCCTGGGACGTCGGCGAGAAGCGCGGGGTCATCACCAGGCTGCTGCCGTCGGTGAGGAAGCGATGGTTGAAGCCGTCCTGGTCCATGATGGCCAGGCGCTTCACGCGCTGGTTGGCCGGGCCGGATTCCGCGACATAGACGATGCGGGTGTCGAAATAGCCGTCCTCGCCGGTGATCCGCTTGTAGATGGCGTCGGCCATGATGTGGGCGATGCGGCGCCAGTTGCCGGGCTGGGTGAAATAGGCGAGCCCGGTCATCTGCTGCTCGGCGAACACGTCCCAGAGCCGGAACTCGACCTTGAGCCGGCCGTCCGGCATGCGCTCGACGGTGCCGCTCACCAGCGCCTGGGCGTTGATGACGCGCCAATCCTGGAAGCGCGGGGTGCCGCGCAGCGCCTGCGGGTCCTGCAGGAAGGAGCGTTGGTCGAGCAGCTTGAAGAACCCCGACCGCTCCAGGTCGGCCGCGACGACGCCGGCGATCTCGCCGCCGACGGCGGCCTCCTGCCCGGAGCCGGAGAAGCGCGGGATCGCGATCGGCATCGGCTGCACCCGGCCGCGGGTGATGTCGATGCGCAGTTCCGCCACGGCCTCTCCCGTCGCCGTTACGGCCGCGATCAAGCCGAACAGGGCCAGGCACAGGGCGCGCAGCACGGCCGACGGCGAGCGGGTGGTGGTGGTGACGTGGCTCATGTCCCGAAATCCCTCGGACTGAAGGTGAAGATGAACGACTTCCACAGGTCGTATTTGTCGCGCGGGAGCTTCAACGGGCTGCATTCCGGGTTGAGGATCGCGCGGCGCGCGCTCTCGGCGACGGAACGGTAGAGCGGATCGGACTGGTTGCGGCCGCCATCGACGATCCGTGCCTCCCGGACGGTGGCATCGGGGTTCATCTGCACCCGGATATCCACCGTGATGTGCTGCACTTCCTTGCCGCCGCCCATGAAGTTCCAGCAGCGCTCGATCTGCTGGCGCACCGCGTTCTCCTCGCTGGAGGTCAGGTTCTGCGACAGCATCGGCGCCATCGGCGCGGCCGACGCGGTCTGGGTGCGCTGCGACGTCGGCGTCGGTGCCGGCCGCTGGTCCTGCTGCTTGGTTGGCGCCGGCCGCAGATTGTTCAGGATCGCGTTGACGTCGAACTGCGGCGCCGGCTTGGCGTCCTTCTTCGGCTCCACCTTCGGTTCCGGCTTGGCGGCGACCTGGGGCTTGGCCGGCTCCGGCTTGGGCGGCTCCACCTTGGCAGGCTTCGGCGGCTCCGGCTTGGGGGGCTCGGGCTTGGGCGGCTCGACCTTGGCGGGCTTGGGCGGTTCCGGCTTCGGTGGCTCCGGCTTGGGCGGATGGGGCTTCGCCTGCGGACGCGAGATCGGCTCCGCGTCGGCCACCTGGGGCTTCGGCGGTTCCGGCTTCGGCGGCTCAGCCCGCGGCGGCGGCGGCTTGGGCGGCTCCGGCTTCGGCGGCTCGTGTTTGGCGGGCTCGTGTTTGGGAGGCTGGGGCTTCGGGGGCTCCGGCTTCGCAGGCTCGGGCTTCGCCGGCGCCGGGGGTGGCGGCGGAGGTGGGGGCGGCGGCGGTGGTTCGGGCTTCGGCGGCTGCGGCTTCGGCGGCTCCGGTTTCGGTGCCTCGGCGCGCTGCGGCTCCGGCTTCGGCAGCGGGCGTGGCGGCGGGCGCAGGGACTGGTTGGGGGCCGTGGCACGCTCGGCCACCGTCACCACCTCGAACACGACGGGCATTTCCTCGCGCGGCTCCGGCTTGAACAGTTCCGGCAGCCCCAGCACCACGAGCGCGAGGACGCCCGCGTGGAGGATTGCCGATCCGGTAAAGCCGCGCTTCATGATCAACTCCGAATGCCCCTGGCCCGTCCCCTAATGATGACCTGTGTCCTAATGATGGCTGTGCGCTAGCGCTGCCGGCCGCGGCGCGGCTGCTCCTCGCCCGCCCCCCCCGGCAATTCGGCGATCAGCGCCACGCGGGCGAACCCGGCGCTGTTCAAGGCGCCCATCACCTCCATCACCCGGCCGTAGACGATGTTGCGATCGCCCCGTACGAAGACCCGCGCCTCGCGATCGTTCTCGGTCACCGCCACCAGGCGGGCGACCAGGTTCTCCAGGGTCGTCTCGGCCTCCTGGAGGAAGATCCGGCCCTGGGCGTTGACCGAGACGGTGACCGGCTCCTTCTGCTCGCTGATGGTGGGCGCGGTCGCCTTGGGCAGGTCGACCGGCACCCCCACCGTCAGCAGGGGGGCCGTGACCATGAAGACGATGAGCAGCACCAGCATGACGTCGACGAACGGCGTCACGTTGATCTCGGCCATCGCGGTGTAGCGGCGCGCGCCCTTCGAGCGCTTGATGACGGCGGCGGCCATGGCTCAGCCCTTCTCGTCCATCTGGCGCGACAGGATGGCCGAGAACTCGCTGGTGAAGGCATCCAGGCGGCCGCCATAGCGGGC
Organism: uncultured Rhizobiaceae bacterium; assembly: GCA_964594715.1. Taxonomy (GTDB): domain Bacteria; phylum Pseudomonadota; class Alphaproteobacteria; order ATCC43930; family Allostellaceae; genus Allostella. The sequence continues at coordinate 7,091 of CAZQOA010000148.1, forward strand.
CAGTTCCGTCGACAGCTTGTTGTAGGCGATGACGGCCGGGATCGCCGCGACCAGGCCGAGGGCGGTCGCGAACAGCGCCTCGGCGATGCCGGGTGCCACCACTGCCAGCGAGGTGTTCTTGGAGGCCGCGATCGACTGGAAGCTGTTCATGATGCCCCAGACCGTGCCGAGCAGCCCGATGAAGGGGGCCGTCGACCCGACCGAGGCCAGGAACGACATGTACTTCTCCAGCCGCTCCATCTCGCGGCCGGCGGCCACCGCCATCACCCGCTCGATCCGCTCCTGCAGGTTGCCGCGCATCGATTCGGTGGCGATCAGCCCGCGCGCCGCCGACCGGCGCCATTCGCGCATGGCGGCCGCGAACACGGTCGCCAGCGGATCGGCCGGCCGCGTGCCGACGCGATCATAGAGGTCGTCGAGCGAGCCGCCCGACCAGAAGCTCTCCTCGAACTCGCGGGCCCGCGCATTGAGGCGGCGCAGGCGCGACCACTTGTCGAAGATGACTGCCCAGCACCAGAACGAGAGCACCAGCAGGATCAGCATCACCACCTTGACGATGATGTCGGCCTGGAGGAACAGCCCCCAGACCGAGAGATCATGGGCAGCCCCGCCCAGGTTCACGGCATCGACCGCACGATTCTCCATAGGTGTCAGGCCCGTAATTGCATGGTTGGTGTTTGCATCGGCGTGGAATCCGTCACCAGGGCCTCCAGGGTCGCGCGCAGCCCGGCCGGAAGGCGGGTGGCGCGCCCGCTGTCCCGGTCGATGCAGGCGAGCCGCAAGGCGAGGTGGGCGAGGTCGGTGGCGCCGCGCCGCACCGTCTGCGCCAGGTCGAGGCGGGCGGCGCCGACGTCGGTGACGCGGGTGCGGACGGCAAGCTGGTCGTCGAGACGGGCCGGCGACAGGTAGTCGGCGTTGCAGCGCCGCACCGCCCACAGCACGCCCACCGCCTCCATCAGGCGGCGATGCTCGGTGCCGGCCGCGCGCATCATCTCGGTGCGGGCGCGCTCCGCGAACTTCAGGTAGTTGGCGTAGTAGACGATGCCGGCCGCGTCCGTGTCCTCGTAATAGACGCGGATCGGGAAGACATGCTCCCTCGCCACCAGGGTGCCCGAGCCCGGGATGTCAGCCACCGGCCACCTCGTCGCTGGCCAGCAGGTCGTACTGCCCGGGCGGCGCCGGCCGCGGGGCCAGGCCGAAATAGCCATAGGTCTGGCTGGTGACGAGCCGCCCGCGCGAGGTGCGCTGGAGGAACCCCTGCTGGATCAGGTAGGGCTCGATCACCTCCTCGATCACGTCGCGCTGCTCGGACAGTGCGGCGGCCATCGTCTCCACCCCGACCGGGCCGCCGGCATAATTGTCGATGATGCAGCGCAGGTAGCGGCGGTCCATGGCGTCGAGGCCGCGGGCATCGACGTCGAGTCGGCTGAGCGCGGCATCGGCCGCCTTGGCGTCCACCCGGCCGGTGCCGGCGATCTCGGCGAAGTCGCGCACCCGGCGCAGCAGGCGGCCGGCGATGCGCGGCGTGCCGCGCGAGCGGCGGGCGATCTCGCCCGCCCCTTCCGCCGCCAGGTCGAACCCGAGGATGCGGGCACCGCGGGAGACGATGCCTTCCAGCTCGTCCGGCTGGTAGAAGTCGAGGCGCAGCGGGATGCCGAAGCGGTCGCGGAGCGGCGTGGTGATGAGGCCGGACCGGGTGGTGGCGCCGACCAGCGTGAAGGGCGGCAG
>CAZQOA010000149.1:0-8584 GCA_964594715.1 uncultured Rhizobiaceae bacterium
ACGGCTACAACTTCGCCTACCTCGACGAGCAGACCAAGCGGATGATCCGCCGCGCGATCCTGAAGGCGGTGGCGATTCCCGGCTACCAGGTGCCGTTCGCCAGCCGCGAGATGCCGCTGCCCTATGGCTGGGGCACCGGCGGCATCCAGGTGACGGCGGCGATCATCGGCCTGGCGGACGTGCTGAAGGTGATCGACCAGGGGGCGGACGACACCACCAACGCCGTCAGCATCCGCCGCTTCTTCGCCCGCACCACCGGCATCGCGACGACCGAAAGGACGGCGGAGGCCAGCATCATCCAGACCCGCCACCGCATCCCCGAGGCCCAGCTCCGCGGCGACCAGATCCTGGTCTACCAGGTGCCGATCCCGGAGCCGCTGCGCTGGCTGGAGCCGCGCGAGACCGAGACGCGGAAGATGCATGCCCTGGCCGAGTACGGCCCGATGCATGTCCGCCTGTACGAGGACGTGGCCCATCACGGGCGGATCGCGACCGCCTACGACTATCCGGTGATGGTGAGCGGGCGCTATCTGATGCGCCCCTCGCCGATCCCGAAGTTCGACAATCCGAAGATGGACCGCTCGCCAGCCCTCCAGCTCTTCGGGGCAGGGCGCGAGAAGCGCATCTACGCCGTCCCGCCCTACACCAGCGTGCGCAGCCTCGACTTCGACGACCACCCGTTCGAGGTGCAGAAGTGGGACCATTGCTGCGCGATCTGCGGCGCGGCGGACAGCTTCCTCGACGAGGTCATCGTCGACGACCAGGGCGGCCGCATCTTCGTCTGCTCCGACAGCGACCATTGCGGCGAGCGGCGGGCGGGCGGCCATGTCGGGCCGCAACCGGACGCGCTCGACCAAGGAGGTGGGGAATGAATGCCGCCCCCCTGCTGCGCGTGCGTGGCCTGAGCAAGCGCTACGGCACCCGGATCGGCTGCCGCGACGTGTCGTTCGACCTGTGGCCGGGCGAGGTGCTGGGCATCGTCGGCGAATCCGGCTCCGGCAAGACGACGCTCCTGAAGTGTCTGTCGGCGCAGTTGGAGCCGGATGCCGGCTCGGTGCGGTACACGACGCGCGACGAGGGCGAATGCGATGTCTTCGCCCTGTCGGAGCCGCGGCGCCGCCTGCTCATGCGCACCGACTGGGGGATCGTCCACCAGCATCCGGTCGAGGGCCTGCGCATGGGCGTCAGCGCCGGCGCCAATGTCGGCGAACGGCCGATGGCGGTGGGCGCGCGGCACTACGGCCGCATCCGGGCCAGCGCGCTCGACTGGCTGGGCCGCGTCGAAATCCCCCGCGACCGCATCGACGACCTGCCGCGCACCTTTTCCGGCGGCATGCTCCAGCGCCTCCAGATCGCGCGCAACCTCGTCTCGCAGCCGCGCCTCATCTTCATGGACGAGCCGACCGGCAGCCTGGACGTGTCGGTGCAGGCGCGCCTGCTCGATCTGCTGCGCGGCCTGGTCGCCGACCTCGGCCTGTCGGTCGTCGTCGTCACCCACGACCTGGCGGTCGCCCGCCTGCTCGCCCACCGGCTGATGGTGATGCGCGCCGGCCAGGTTGTCGAAGAAGGGCTGACGGACCAGGTACTCGACGACCCGCAACACGCGTACACTCAGCTCCTGGTCGCCTCGATCCTGCACCCATGAACGCATCCCCCGAAATCGCATCCCCCGAATTGCCCCTGGCCATTGCCGGCGTCGGCAAGCAGTTCACCCTCCATGTCCAGGGCGGGATCGTGCTGCCGGTGCTGTCCGGGATGACGCTCGGTGTCGCAGCCGGCGAGTGCGTCGCCCTCAACGGCCCGTCGGGCGCCGGCAAGAGCTCGCTGCTGCGGCTCGTCTACGGCAACTACTGCGCCCAGGCCGGCAGCATCCGCGTCCGCCATCGCGGCGACAGCGTCGACGTCGCCACCGCCTCGCCGCAGAAGATCCTGGAGATCCGGCGCCATACGCTGGGCTATGTCAGCCAGTTCCTGCGGGTCATCCCCCGTATCCCGGCGATCGACGTGGTGGCCGAACCGGCGCGCGCCGTCGGCATGAGCATGGCGGAGGCCGAGCGTCGCGCCGAGCGGCTGCTGTCGCGCCTGCGCATCCCCGAACGGCTGTGGTCGCTGCCGCCGGCCACCTTCTCCGGCGGCGAGCAGCAGCGCATCAACCTTGCCCGCGGCTTCGTCGTCGATTTCCCGGTCCTGCTGCTGGACGAGCCGACCGCAGCGCTCGACGCCGACAACCGGCGCACGGTGATGGGCCTGATCGGCGAAGCGAAGGCGCGCGGCGCGGCCATCCTCGGCATCTTCCACGATGCCGAAGTGCGGGACGCGGTGGCCGACCGTGTCATCGCCATGCGCCCGCCGGCGATGGCCGCATGACCGAGACGGTCCTGACCCAGGCCCGGATCGTCACCCGCCACCGCGTATTCGACGGCACCGTCGTCGTCCGCGACGGCCGCATCGCGGCCATCGACGAGGGCCAGAGTGCCTTGCCCGGCGCCCAGCGGCTCAATGGCGACTACCTGCTGCCCGGATTGGTCGAACTGCACACCGACAATCTGGAAAAGCACCTGACGCCGCGCCCTGGCGTGCAGTGGCCGGCGGAGGCGGCGATCGTCGCCCACGACATGCTGCTGTGCGGATGCGGCGTCACCACCGTGTTCGACGCCGTCTCGGTCGGCGTGGTGGTGCCCGGCACCGAGCGGTTGCGCAGCCTGCAGGTCACCGCCACCGGCCTGCACATCGCGCTGGCGCGTGGGATGCTGAAGGCCGACCATTTCCTGCATATGCGGATCGAGGTCAGCGAACCCGACGTCCGCGAGCTGTTCGAACCCTTCGAGGACGACCCGCTGGTGCGGCTGGTGTCGCTGATGGACCACACGCCAGGGCAGCGGCAATTCGCCGACGAAACCGCATATCGCCGCTACTACCAGAGGCGCCACCGCGTCGACGACGCCGAATATGAGCGCTTCGCCCACCATCGCAAGCAACTCGCCGCCCACAACAGCGCCCGGCACCGGCGCTGGATGGCGGACCTGTGCCGCGCCCGCGGCTGGCCATTGGCCAGCCATGACGACGCCACCCAGGCGCATGTCGAGGAATCCCTTGCCGACGGCATGACCATCGCGGAGTTCCCGACCACCATCGATGCCGCCGCCCATTCCCATTCCGCCGGCATGAAGGTGATGATGGGCGCGCCCAACCTGGTGCGTGGCGGCTCGCATTCCGGCAACGTCTCGGCCGCGGACCTGGCCGCACGGGGGGTCGTCGACATCCTGTCGTCGGACTATTATCCGCAGAGCCTGCTGCACGGCGCGCTCATGCTGGCCCGCGACCCGATCGCCATGGCCCTGCCCGACGCGATCGCAACCGTGTCGGACATTCCGGCCGCGGCCGTGGGCCTGGGCGACCGCGGCCGGATCGAGGCCGGGCGGCGGGCGGACCTGATCCGGATGCAAGAGATCGAAGGCATTCCGATTGTGCGCGCCGTATGGCGGGAAGGACAGCGAGTGGCATGACGAGCGAACAACATCTGATCCGGGACCCGGCCGTCCTGGAGCGCCTCTACGGAACGCCGACCGAGACCTCCATCGCCAAGGAGGTGGACCACGTCCACCCGCTCTATCGCCCCTTCATCGAGGCAGCACCCTTCTTCGTGCTGGCGACCGGCGGCCCCGGCGGGCTGGACGCCTCGCCGCGCGGCGACGGCGCCGGCTTCGTGGTCGTCGAGGACGCCCACACCCTGCTCATCCCCGATCGCCGCGGCAACAACCGCGTCGACAGCCTGCGCAACCTGCTCGACGACCCGCGGATCGCGCTCCTGTTCCTGGTGCCCGGCGTCGGCGAGACTTTGCGGGTCAACGGGACCGCCACAATCTCGGTCGACCCGGCCCTGCTGGAGCGCTTCGCCGTCGACGGCAAGCAGCCGCGCTCGGTGCTGGTGGTGGCGGTCGAGACGGTCTTCTTCCAATGCTCGCGCGCCCTGGTGCGCTCGGGCCTGTGGAACCCGGAGAAGCACGTCCCGCGCGCCTCCCTGCCGAGCGGCGGCACCATCCTGGCCACCCTCAGCGCCGGCCGCGTCGGCGGCGCCGAATATGACGCGGCCCTGCCCGCCCGCCTCCGCACCACGCTCTACTGAGGTACCATCATGGAGAAGTTCGACGACCTGTTCGCGGTCATGGAGAAGGCCGGGGCCGATCAGTATGGCCAGGAGGCGGTGAGCCAGCTCGAGCATGCCCTGCAATGCGCCCAGCTGGCCGAGCAGGCGGGCGCCCCGGCGGCGTCGGTCGTGGCCGCCCTCCTCCATGATGTCGGCCACCTGATCCATGACCTCGGCGACGACGCGGCCGTCCGCGGCATCGACGATCGCCATGAGTTCTCCGGCGCGGCCATCCTCGCCCGCTGGTTCGGACCGGACGTGACCGAGCCGGTGCGCCTGCATGTCGATGCCAAGCGCTGGCTGTGCCATGCCGAGGACACCTATCTCTCGACCCTCTCGCCGGCATCGGTCCGCAGCCTGGCGTTGCAGGGTGGCGTCTTCGGCGATGCCGATGCCGACGCCTTCATCGCCCAGCCCTACGCGCGGGCTGCGGTGGCGGTCCGCCGCTGGGACGATATCGGCAAGGTCGAGGGGCTGGCTACGCCGCCGCTCGCCCATTATCGCGAGCTGGCAGAGACGGTTCGCCGCAGGGATTGAGCGCATTTCCAGGCCGGAGTGCCCTGGCGGGCGCCCCGGTGCTGGGGCAGGATGGAGCCTCCGATACCCCGGAGGAGCCCATGCTGTTCGAAGGATTCCGGACCGGCGACGCCGCGACCGGCGCCGGTGCCATCCACTATGTGATCGGCGGCAACGGCCCTCCCGTCCTGCTACTGCACGGCCACCCGCAGACGCACGCCATGTGGCACCGCGTGGCGCCGCTGCTGGCGCGCGACTTCACGGTCGTGGCAAGCGATCTGCGCGGCTATGGCGACAGCGCCAAGCCCGAGAGCGACATCACCCATGCCGCCTACTCCAAGCGCACCATGGCAGCCGACCAGGTCGAACTGATGACCGGCCTCGGCTTCGACCGCTTCGCCGTGGTCGGCCATGACCGCGGCGGCCGGGTCGGCCATCGCCTGTGCCTCGACCATCCCGGCCGGGTCAGCGCCTTCGCCGCCCTCGACATCGTGCCGACGCGGGCCATGTACCAGCACATCACCCTGCCCTGGGCGCTGCCGTACTATCATTGGTTCTTCCTGGTGCAGCCCCATGACCTGCCGGAGCGGATGATCCAGTCCGACCCCGACTATTTCCTGGCCTGGCACATGGAGCGGCGACAGCCGACCAGGGCGGGCATCTTCGACCCCGAGGCAATGGCCGAGTACCGGCGCTGCTACAAGCTGCCCGGCACCATCCACGCCATCTGCGAGGATTACCGCGCCGCGGCCAGCATCGACCTGGACCATGACGAAACCGACCTTGACCACAAGATCGAGTGTCCGATGCTGGCATTGTGGGGTGCCGAAGGGGTGGTCGCCGAGCATTTCGATCCCATCGCCGAATGGCGCAAGCGGGCGCTCGAGATTACCGGCCGGGCCATCCCGAGCGGCCACTACCTGGCCGAGGAGGCGCCCCACGAGACCTGGGCGGCACTCGACTGGTTCCTGAAGAATCCCGATCTCTGAAAGACCTGAACCGCAATGGCCGAGACGCTTTTCGTCGCCGACGGCGACCGGGTCCATGGCGTCACCATGGACGATCTGGCGAAGTACCATGGGCGCGACTTCTTCAACGGGCTGGCGCAAGCCTTCGTCATCATCCGAACCGCGACCGAGCGGCTGGGCGGCGGCAAGCCGCTCGACCGACGTCGGATCCGCCTGCTCCTCGGCCTCGATCCGCCGGGGGTGATGGACGGGTTCGAATATCTGACCCGCGCCTTCTCCGACCGCCGGGTGGTGGTCGACCGCGCCATCGGCATCGGCCCCGAATCCTTCAACGGGCACTATTATTTCGAGGTGCAGTATGACGGCCGACGGATGGTCTTCGTACTGCGCGACGAGATCGTCCCCGCCGGATACTCGCTGCTGGCACGCCGCGGCTTCGCCGGCCTCCTGTCGGCGGAGGAGCGGGCGGGATGGAATGCCGGCAAGCAGGATATCGCCGACGGCATCCTGACCCGCCCGGTCGACCGGTCCTTCCACATCGAGGGTCCGCTGCCCGCATGAGCGAACATCTGCGGCCGATCACCTTCACCCGCGCGGGGGCGCTGAGCGGGGCGCGGGATGCCATCCCGCTCGCCCTCAGCGGCGCCGCCTTCGGGGTGGTGTTCGGGATCGCCGCGCGCGAGGCCGGCCTCTCCCTCGTCGAGGCAACGCTGATGAGCGCCCTCACCTTTGCCGGCTCCTCGCAGTTCGTCGCCATCGGCATCTGGGGCAGCCCGGTCCCGATCTTCGCCGTGGTGATGGCGACCCTGATCGTGAACGCCCGCCACCTGCTGATGGGGGCCGCCCTGCGGCCCTGGTACAGCCGCATGTCGCGCGGCCGGGCCTATGGCTCGCTCTTCTTCATGACCGACACCAACTGGCCGCTGCAGCTACAGGCCTTCATGCGCGGCCAGCGCGAGGGCGCGATCCTGGTCGGCAGCGGCCTGTTCATGCTGTCGACCTGGGTCGCCTCGACCGCCTTCGGCCATGCCATGGGTGCCGCCATCGGCGACCCGCGCACCTGGGGGCTGGACTTCACCGTGGTGGCGTTCTTCGCCGCCGTCCTGCTGAAGCTGTGGCGCGGCCGTGGCGACGCCATGCCGTGGGTGGTGGCCGGCGCGACCGCGGTCGTCGTGCACATCTTCCTGCCCGGCTTCTGGCACGTCATCATCGGCGCCCTGGCCGGCTCCATCGCAGGTGCCGTTCGCGATGTCCGCTGATGCGTGGAGCCTCGACCCGCTGGCCGCCACCGCCATCCTGGGCATGGCGGTGGCCACCTACGCCATGCGCGCGGGCGGCTTCTGGCTGATGCGCTTCATGCCCATGTCGCCCGGCCTGGAGGCGTGGCTGCGCCACATCCCGGGCGCCGTCATCATCTCGCTGCTGGCCCCGATGGTGGCGGCGGGCGGCTGGCCGGAGGCGGTCGGCACCGCCGTCGCGGCCGCCGTCATGCGGATGGTCGGCCATGACCTGGCGGCGATCATGGCCGGCATCGTGACGGTCGCCCTGTTGCGGGCGATCGCCTAGGCCCGCATCAGGGGCGGATCCAGGTCTCCGAGAAGGCGAGGAAGGCCGAGGTGATCGGCTTGCCCACCATGTCGCGCGGGATCGGCTTGCCCGGCAGCACCTTGCCGTCGACCTTGGCGACCGCCCGGCCGGCGCCCGCGAAGGTGCTGAGCATGATGTGCTTGCCCGTCGCCGAGTGGGCAACCGGCATCTCGAGCGCGAAGGGCGCGCCGATATCCTGCCAGGACATCTCCACCGTCATCCCGTCGCCCTTGACGGTTTCCGTATAGGTGGAGCCGGTGTCGCCCGAGGTGACGACGCTGGCGAGCGGCGCGTAGCGCAACCCGTTCATGCCGGGCGCGCCCTTGAAGGCACCGAAGTTCGACGCATAGTCCGCCACCAGCCAGCGCGCCAGCGCCTCGTTGTCGGTCAGGCAGACATTGTCGGCATGGCCCGCATCCTGCGGGCGGCGCAGCATCAGCAGCGCATGGCCGCGGCCGTGCGGCGACACCACCACGCGGAACAGGCTGAGAAGCGTCACGAACGGGCCGTTCGGGTCTTCTTTCAGATACATGCCCGGATTTTCACCCGACCAGTCGACGATCCCCGGATATGCCGGCATCGGTTCCTCCACTTGCTGATGAATGGGCGAGGATATCGGTTGGCGGCAGGCGGCGCCAGTTTCCCAGGCTCGCCGATTGCTTCGGTTGACTACGGCCCGAATGCGGCCATATCCGCCAATGGGAGGCCGCATGGATCGAGAGGAGGACGTGGAAACGATGGACCGCCGAACGTTTCTAGCCAGCGCCGCCGTGGCCACCGCCGCCGGCGCGATCCCGGGGCTGCTGGCCAGCCGCCCCGCCCTTGCCGCCCCTGCCATCGGCAGCGCCGCCCCGGACTTCCAGTTGGCGAGCGCCACGGGCGAGACCGTCAGCCTGTCCCAGCTCAAGGGCAAGGTGGTGGTCCTGGAATGGACCAACCATGACTGCCCCTTCGTGCGGAAACACTACAACGGCGACAACATGCAGGCCTTGCAGCGCGAGGCCCAGGGCCAGGGCGTGGTCTGGCTGACCATCGTGTCGTCGCCCCCCGGCCAGCAGGGCCACGTCACCGCCGCCGAGGCGACGGCCCTGTCGACCAAGCGGAAGGCCGTGCCGGCCGCCGTCCTGCTCGACCCCAAGGGAATGGCGGGCCGTGCCTATGCGGCCCAGGTGACGCCGCACATGTACGTCATCGACCCGCAAGGGGTGCTGCGCTACATGGGCGCCATCGACGACCAGCCGAGCGCCAACCCGGAAACCCTGAAGACCGCCGCCAACTATGTGCGGCCGGCGATGGCCGCGGTGGTTGCCGGCAAGGCGGTGGAGACGCCCGTCACCCGCGCCTATGGCTGCACGATCAAGCTGGC
>CAZQOA010000150.1:0-8128 GCA_964594715.1 uncultured Rhizobiaceae bacterium
ATGGCGCGCCCTGCTGGACTCGAACCAGCGACCCCGCGCTTAGAAGGCGCGTGCTCTATCCGGCTGAGCTAAGGGCGCGTCCGGCGTCACGCGGTCGCTATCCGCGCACGCGATCATAGCGGAAATTATCCGCGTAGGCCTTGGGCTTGATGGTGCGGCTGTGCGGCGCCACCACCTGGTAGGTGATGCCGAGCCGATCGGCGTGGGCCACCGCCTCGTCCAAGGTCGGGAAGGTGAGGTGGACCTGCTGGCGGGTGTCGTTGGAGCTGATCCAGCCCATCAGCGGGTCATGGCGCTTGGCCTCGGCGGGGACGAACTCCAGCACCCAAAGCCGGGTCCCGGCCCGGCCGGACTGCATCGCCGACTTGGCCGGAAGATAGATGCGCGCCTCTGCCATTGCCCTCGGTCCCGCTCCTTGGTTTTGCGCTGCTCCCACTGGTCGGGGCGAGAGGATTCGAACCTCCGGCATCTTGCTCCCAAAGCAAGCGCTCTACCAAGCTGAGCTACGCCCCGGATTCCAGCAGCGCCCGGTTTTTCAGGGGTTTCCGGGTGGATGTCAAGGTGGATGATCCGCCTCCGGCCCCCTCATCCACCGGCGCAGATGCCGGTGACGACCGTCGTCCCCTCCAGGTAGATGAACGGCATCGAGGGCGCGCCCAGGCGGATGCGGAAGACGTCGTGGCGGGCGGCGGCACCGCCCGGGCCGACCAGGCGGGCGACCATGTCGTCCTGGTCGCCGCCACGCTGCACGACGACGAAGCGCCGGGCCGGCAGGTCGCCGTCGGCCAGCTCGCGCACGAAGCGGCCGCTCTTCTCGTCGAAGCGCAGCTTGGCGCCTTCGGCCAGGAGGCGCGTGTAGGGGCTGGGCGCGAGGTCGCCCGCGTCGGTCAATTCGGCCGCCGACAGCACGTCGCACACGAAGCTCCGCGGCTCGGCCGCCCCGGCGCTTGCAGCCATCCAGGACACGAAGGTCAGGGCGACGAGCGCCCGGCTGGTCCAGCATCTGCCCATGCCCCCGACTATGCGCTGGGCACAGCTCGGCATCCAGGTCGCAGCACTTGGCAGGTCGCAGCACTTGGCAGATCGCAGGTCCGGGTTCACCTGCGCCCGGCCGTGATGCTAGGCTCCACCCGACCCACCCCACGCACCATCCATCCAGACCCTGAGGACCCCCACCATGGCGGACGCGGCCGAGGAATTCCTGACCCTGCACGAAATCGCCAAGGCGGCGCGCGAGCGGCTGGATAAGGGGCGGTGGGACTATCTGATGGGTGCGACCGAGACGGAGACGACCTTCCGCCGCAACCGCCAGGCGATCGACAGCTGGGCCTTCCGCCCGCGCGTGCTGCGCGACGTGTCGGCGATCGACACCACGCAGACCCTGTTCGGGCGAAGGCTCGCCATGCCGGTGCTGCTGGCGCCGATCGGCTCGCTCGAATCCTTCGAGGCCGGCGGCGGCGCCACCGCGGTGCAAAGCGCCGGCCGGGCCGGCATCCCGCTGATGCTGAGCTCGGTGTGCAATCCCGGGCTGGAAGCGGTGGCCGCGGCCGGCCCGGACGCGCTGCGCATCTTCCAGCTCTATGTCCGTGGCGACCATGCCTTCGAGGACGACTATGTGCAGCGCGCGGTCGACCAGGGCTATTTCGCCTTCGCCGTCACGGTCGACACCGCGCACTATTCCCGGCGCGAGCGCGACCTCGCCAACCGCTTCGTCAAGCCGTGGCGCCAGGCGGCGACCGGCATGGACTGGCAGGCCGCCTATAGCTGGGACAATGTCCGGCGCTTCAAGGACAAGCACCGCGTCCCGCTGATCCTGAAGGGCATCGGTACCGGCGAGGACGCCGCGGCCGCGGTCGCGCTCGGTGTCGACGGCATCTACGTCTCCAACCATGGCGGCCGCCAGCTCGACCAGGGTCGGGGCTCGCTGGAGGTGCTGGAGGAGGTCGTGGACGCGGTCGCCGGCCGTGCCACCATCATCGTCGATGGCGGCTTCTATCGCGGCACCGACATCGTCAAGGCCGTGGCGCTGGGTGCCGATTGCGTCGGCATCGGCCGCCTGACCGGCCTCGGCATGGCCGCCGGCGGGGTGGACGGGCTGGCCCGCACGCTGGAGCTGCTGCACGAGGAGATCACCATCGCGCTGGCCCTGCTGGGTGCCCGCAACCTGGGCGAACTGTCGCGCTCGCATCTGTCGAGGGCGACGCCGGTCGCACCAGCCCATGCGCTCAGCGCCTTCCCGCTGCTGGCCGAGGGCTACTGACCGTCCGGCGGTATGGGGCCTTGCCGTGGAGGGGAGGCCGCCGCTAGCTTCGGCCCTCCCACCACGGGCGCGAAGCGAGGCTCCATACCATGCCACTCCCCGATCGGGCCGCACTGGAGCAGGCAGCGGCGGCCGTGCATGCCGTCTTCGGCGCCACACCGCAGATCCGCTGGCCCCTCCTCTCCGCCCGCAGCGGCGCCGAGGTCTGGGTCAAGCACGAGAACCATACTCCGATCGGCGCCTTCAAGGTGCGCGGCGGCATCGTCCACATGGCCCGCCTGAAGCGTGAGCAGCCGGGCCTGAAGGGCGTGATCGCCGCCACCCGCGGCAATCACGGCCAGAGCATCGCGCTCGCCGCCGGCGCGGTCGGCGTGCAGGCCACGATCGTCGTGCCGCACGGCAACAGCGTGGAGAAGAATGCCGCCATGCGCGCCCAGGGTGCGGCCCTGGTGGAGCATGGCCACGACTTCCAGGCCGCCCACGAGTTCGCCGTGGCCGAGGCGGCGGAGCGCAAGCTGCACATGGTGCGCTCGTTCCTGCCCGACCTCGTGGCCGGGGTCGGCACCTACGCGATGGAGCTGCTGACGGCGGTGCCGGACATCGACACGGTCTATGTGCCGATCGGCCTCGGGTCGGGCATCTGCGGCACCATCGCCGCGCGCGACGCGCTGGGCCTGAAGACCAAGGTGGTGGGCGTGGTCGCGGCCGGGGCCCCCGCCTATGCCCTGTCCTTCGCGGCGGGCAAGGCCATCTCCACCAACAGCGCCGACACCATCGCCGACGGCATGGCCTGCCGCGTGCCGGACGGCGAGGCGCTGGACTACATCATCGCCGGCGCCGACCGCATCGTCACGGTCGACGAGGCCGGGATCGCGGCCGCCATGCGGCATTACTTCACCGACACCCACAATGTGGCCGAGGGCGCGGGTGCCGCCCCCCTGGCCGCCCTGCTGCAGGAACGCCAGCGCATGGCCGGCAAGCGGGTGGCGCTGATCCTGTCCGGCGGCAATGTCGACCGTGCCGTCTATGCCCCGATCCTGGCCGCGAGGGACCCATCATGAAGACCGACATCGAGATCGCCCGCGCCGCCACCCTGAAGCCGATCGAAGAGATCGGCCAGCGCCTGGGGGTGCCGGCGGGGGCGCTCTTCCGGTACGGGCCGCACAAGGCGAAGATCGACCTCGGCTGGGCCACCGCCCATGCCGCCCGGCCGCGCGGCAAGCTGATCCTGGTCACCGCCATCACGCCCACGCCGGCCGGCGAGGGCAAGACCACCACCACCGTCGGCCTGGGCGATGCGCTGAACCGCATCGGCAAGAACGCCGCCATCTGCCTGCGCGAGCCCAGCCTCGGCCCCTCCTTCGGGATGAAGGGCGGGGCGGCCGGCGGCGGGCGGGCCCAGGTGGTGCCGATGGAGGACATCAACCTCCATTTCACCGGCGACTTCCATGCCATCGGGGCGGCCCACAACCTGCTGGCCGCGCTGCTCGACAACCATCTCTACTGGGGCAACGGGCTCGCCCTCGATTCCCGCCGCATCGCGTGGCGCCGGGCGCTCGACATGAACGACCGGGCGTTGCGGCAGACCATCGTCGGCCTCGGCGGGGTCGCCAACGGCGTGCCGCGCGAGGACGGCTTCGACATCACGGTCGCCTCGGAGGTGATGGCGATCTTCTGCCTGGCGCGCGACCTGGGCGACCTGCAGGAGCGGCTGGCACGGATCGTCGTGGGTGCGACGCGCGAGCGCAAGCCGGTCACCGCCGGCGACCTGAAGGCGGACGGCGCGATGACCGTCCTGCTGAAGGACGCGCTTGCCCCCAACCTGGTGCAGACGATCGAGAACAATCCCGCCTTCGTCCATGGCGGCCCCTTCGCCAACATCGCCCATGGCTGCAACTCCGTGCTCGCGACCACCACGGCGCTGGGCCTGGCCGACTATGTCGTGACCGAGGCCGGCTTCGGCGCCGACCTGGGGGCGGAGAAGTTCTTCGACATCAAGTGCCGCAAGGCCGGCCTCTCGCCGGCGGCCGCGGTGGTCGTGGCCACGGTTCGGGCGCTGAAGATGCATGGCGGCGTCGCCAAGGCCGACCTCGGGCGGGAGAATGTGGACGCGGTCACCGCCGGCTTCGCCAACCTCGCCCGCCATATCGAGAATGTCCGCCGCTTCGGGGTGCCGCCGGTGGTCGCCCTCAACCGCTTCGCGACCGACACCCCGGCCGAGCGCGAGGCCGTGGTCGAGGGTTGCCGCAAGCTCGGCGTCGATGCCTATGACTGCGCCCATTGGGCCGAAGGCGGGGCCGGCGCCGAGGGGCTGGCGCGCGCGGTGGTGGCGCTGGCCGAGGGCGGCACCGCCCGCTTCAAGCCGCTCTATCCCGACGCCATGCCGATCCTGGACAAGATCCGCACCATCGCGACCACGCTCTACGGCGCCGGCGACATCGCCCCCGACGCCCGGGTCGTGGCCCGCGCCCAGGAGCTGGAGAAGAGCGGCCATGGCAACCTGCCGGTGTGCATGGCCAAGACCCAGTACAGCTTCTCCACCGACCCCGACGCCAAGGGCGCCCCCACCGGCCATGTCGTGCCGATCCGCGAGCTGCGGCTGCTGGCGGGTGCGGGCTTCGTGGTGGCCCTGTGCGGCGACGTCATGACCATGCCCGGCCTGCCCCGCGTCCCAGCCGCGGAGACCATCGGCCTGGATGCGGACGGGAACGTGGTCGGGCTTTCCTGACGGGCGGGCCTGACGGCGGGGGGAACCCCGCTCGCGCGACCGCCGTTGGTCAGGAATTCGCCCGACTGAGGAGGCAGCGATGCCGGCGACCAAGGAACTCGTCCTCTTCCACATCCCGCAAAGCCGTTCGATCACTATCCTGTGGCTGCTGGAGGAGCTGGGGCGCCCGTACCGCATCCACCAGCTCGACAACACCAGGCGCGAGCAGCGCGGCGCCGCCTACCTGAAGCTGAACCCGTCGGGCAAGGTACCGGCCGTCGCCGACGGCGACACCATCATCACCGAGCGGGGCGCGATCTGCGTCTACCTCGCCGACCGCTACGCCCCCGGCCGCCTGGCCCCCGCCATCGACGATCCGCGGCGGGCCGACTATCTGCGCTGGCTATTCTACGCGATCGGCGTGATGGAGCCGCTGATGGCGCTGGCCCTGCTGAAGATCGACGTCAAGGCACCGCCGGGCGCGCTCGCCTGGGGCGAGTGGGACACCATGACCGGCATCCTGGCCGACGCCATGTCACCCGGCCCGTTCCTGCTGGGCGAGCAATTCACGGCCGCCGACGTCATGGTCGGCTCGACCCTGGCCTGGGCCATGGGCGTCGGCATCCTGCCTCGCGAGGGCCCGATGGCGCCCTACGTCGCGCGCATCGCGGCCCGCCCCTCCTGGGCCCGCACCGCGGCCACCGACGGCAAGCGCTGATCCCGACGGTGGACGGAGCCCGGGTAAACTCATCTCTCCAGCAACCGAGGGGTGAGGCCCCTCACCAGCCCCCCGTCTCCAGCCAGCGATCCACCTGGTCCAGGCGGTCGGAGCCCCAGAAGGGCTCGCCGTCGACGAAGAAGAAGGGCGAGCCGAAGACGCCGCGGGCGATGGCGCCATCCACCTCCGCCTTCAGCCGCTCCTTCACCGCGGGCTCGTTGGCGCCGGCCACCACCTCGTCCGCGGCATAGCCGAGCGGCTCGGCCAGGCGGCCCAGCTCCTGCGGGCCGGCGATGTCCCGGCCCTGGCCGAAGCTGTGCTGGAAGACGGCATGCGCGAACATCCGCGCCTTGGCCGGGTCCTGCGCCTCGATCCAGTAGAAGGCGCGGGCGTGGGGGACCGTGGCGAAGGGGAAGGTCGGCGGCAGGGTGAAGGGCAGCCCCATGAGGCGGGAGGTGCGGGCGAAATCGCGCTTCGCGTAGTCACCCTTCATCGGCACCATGGTCAGCGGCTGACCGCCGGTGACCTTGAACACGGCCCCCAGCAGGATCGGCCGCCAGCGCACGTCGCGCCCATGGCGGGCCGCCAGCGCGTCGATGCGGCCGGAGGCGGCGTAGCCGTAGGGTGACGAGAAGTCGAAATAATAGTCGATCGGATCGGCCATCAAGTCCTCCGGTTGGTCCCTGCGGCAGGGATGCCGCCTATTCCGCCGCTACCGCGCGCGCGATCAGCATGCGCTGGATGTCGCTGGTGCCCTCGTAGATCTGGCAGATGCGGACGTCGCGATAGATGCGCTCGACCGGGAAATCCGCCAGGTAGCCATAGCCGCCATGGACCTGGATCGCGTCGGACGCGACGCGCTCGGCCATCTCCGAGGCGAAGAGCTTGGCCATCGCCGCCTCGGTCAGGCAGGGCTCGCCGCGGTCGCGCCTGGCCGCGGCGTCCAGCGTCATCAGGCGGGCGGCGTGGATCTGGGTCGCCATGTCGGCCAGGCGGAAGGCGACGGCCTGGTGCTCGATGATCGGCTTGCCGAAGGTCTTGCGCTCCTTGGCATAGTCGCGCGCAGCCTCGTAGGCGGCGCGCGCCATGCCGACCGCCTGGGCTGCGATGCCGATGCGCCCGCCCTCCAGGTTGGCCAGCGCGATGCGATAGCCGTTGCCCTCCTCCCCCAGCATCATGTCCGGGGTCAGGCGCGCGTCCTCGAGCAGGATCTGGCAGGTGTCGGACGCGCGCAGGCCCAGCTTCGTCTCGACCCGCGCCACCTTCCAGCCGGGGTTCGCGGTCGGCACCAGGAAGGCCGAGATGCCCTTCTTGCCGGCATCGGGGTCGGTCACCGCGAAGACGATGGCAAGGTCGGCGGTGCTGCCCGAGGTGATGAACTGCTTGGTGCCGTTCAGCACCCAGTGGTTGCCGTCGCGCCTGGCCCGGGTGGTGATGGCGGACGCGTCCGACCCCGCCCCCGGCTCGGTCAGGCAGAAGGCGCCCAGCATCCGGCCCTGCGCCAGGGGCTTCAGGAACCGCTCCTTCTGGTCGGCCGACCCGAAGCGCAGGATCGGCAGGCAGCCGACCGAGTTGTGGACCGAGACGATGGTCGAGCAGGAGCCGTCGCCGACCGCGATCTCCTCGATCGCCAGGGCCGCCGCGACATTGTCGATGCCGGCCCCGCCCCATTCCTCGGGCACCGTCATGCCCATCAGGCCGAGCGCGCCCATCTCCTCCAGCACCGCCTTGGGGAAGTGCCCGGCACCGTCGCGCTCGGCGGCGTGGGGGGCCAGGTGCTCGGCCGCGAAGGCGCGCGCCATGTCGCGCACCATGGTCTGCTCTTCGGTGAATTGCATGTTCGAACTCTCCTGCGGACGACCCGGTCAGAACCGGACGCCGACCTCGCCCCGCATGCCGCTCGAGGAACCATAGTCGCCGCGCACGACGAGCAGCGATTCCAGCATGGCGCAGCCGCCCAGCATCCAGGTCAGGGCCAGCAGCGCCAGCAACCGCGTCATCGCGATTCCTCGAACAGCTCGCGCCCGATCAGCCAGCGGCGGATCTCGCTGGTGCCGGCACCGATCTCGTAGAGCTTGGCGTCGCGCAACAGGCGGCCGGTCGGATAGTCGTTGGTGTAGCCGTTGCCGCCCAGGCACTGGATCGCCTCCAGCGCCATCCAGGTCGCCTTCTCGGCCGCATAGAGGATGGCGCCGGCGGCGTCCTTGCGCGTCGTGCGGCCCAGGTCGCAGGCCCTGGCCACCGCATAGACATAGGCCTTGGCGGCATTCATCGTCGTGTACATGTCGGCCAGCTTGCCCTGGATGAGCTGGAACTCGCCGATCGCCTGGCCGAACTGCTTGCGCTCATGGATATAGGGCACGACCACGTCCATGCAGGACTGCATGATGCCGATCGGGCCGGCGGCCAGCACGGCTCGCTCATAGTCGAGGCCGCTCATCAG
>CAZQOA010000151.1:0-7507 GCA_964594715.1 uncultured Rhizobiaceae bacterium
CATCAAGTGGGAGGAGGAGACCGGTGCCGTCTCCATCTACCGCTCGCCGTCCAATAACGCCAACGGCAACACCCGCGACCGCGAAGGCCGGCTCGTCACCTGCGAGCATGATGCGCGCCGCGTCATCCGGACCGAGATCGACGGTTCGGTCACCGTCATCGCCGACCGCCATGACGGCCGACGCCTCAACTCGCCCAACGACGTGGTGGTGAAGTCCGACGGGTCGATCTGGTTCACCGACCCGGCCTTCGGAATCATCAGCAACTACGAGGGCCATATCGCGGAATCCGAGCTGCCGGCCAATGTCTATCGCGTCGACGGCAAGACCGGCCGCATCACGGTCGCGGCCGAAGGCGTGGCAGGCCCCAACGGCCTCTGCTTCTCGCCCGACGAATCGATCCTCTACGTCGTCGGCTCGCGCGAGGCGCCGCGCAACATCCAGGCATTCGAGGTGACCGGCAACGGCACCGGGCTCGGCCGCCGCCGCGTCCACATCAATGCCGGCCCCGGTACCCCCGACGGCATGCGCTGCGACGTCGACGGCAATCTCTGGTGCGGCTGGGGCATGGGCCAGGCGGGGCTGGACGGGGTCGTCGTCTTCAACCCGGATGGCGAGCCCATCGGCCGCATCCTGCTGCCGGAACGCTGTGCCAACGTCGCCTTCGGCGGCCTGAAGCGCAACCGCCTGTTCATGACGGCCAGCAAGTCCCTCTATGCGCTCTACGTCAACACCCAGGGCGTGAAGGGCGGCTGACCTCAGCCCGCGCTTTCGGGGACAGCCGAGCGGCGGTCCCCGAACAGCATCGTCACATTGATCCGCCGATTCTCGTAGCCGGGCCGGAAGCGGATCGTGTCGGTGGCGTGGAAGAGGTCGGAGTTGAACAGCACGGCGCGATTGGCGCGGTAGGGGATGACCAGCTCCTGTTCCGGGAAATCGGCGAGGAAGGCCCGGATCTTGGCCGGATTGGCATTGTAGTCGGCGAAATCCCAGCTTGCCGGCGCCTCGACCGGATGCACCCGCAGGCCCCCCGACGCCGGGTCGAGATTGGCCTCGTCCGGGGTGATCCAGAAATTCATGTTCACCGCGGCGAAATCGGCATGCATGCCGATCCCGGCCAGGGTGCTGTCGTACTTGTAGGCCCAGAGCTGGCGCAGCGGGTGGCCCCCCAGCAGCTCCGGCAGCCGCGCGCGCAGCGCGCGCGAGATCTGGATCAGCAGCGGTGCCGCGATGCCGTCGCCCAGATAGGCGCCGAGATACCCGGCATTGCGCTTGAAGTCGTACCAGATGGTCGATCGCAGGCAGAAGCGCCGCAGCGCCGACAGGGCCCGGGGCGAGAGAAGATTGTCGATGGCGACGATACCCGGGCCGGAACGCGCCCATCGGTCGAGGATCGCGGCTCGGTCGACCCCTGCCCCCAGCACGTCGCCCGACTGCTCCGGCGCCGACTCCACATGCCAGGCCCGGTTATAGAAGCCGGAGACCCGCTGCATCTGCGCCGGGGTGAGCGCCACCCGCCCGTCCCCTCCCCCTGCCGGCCAGGCGATTTCGTCGCGAACCCGCAGCAAGGCCGCAGCGCAGGCCGCAGCCTCCCGGGGGTGAATGCCCTGGGCGGCGAGATGGCGGAACTGCTCGATATCGTGGTCCAGCTTCGGCCGGGTGGTCAGGCGGAAGGTATCGAGCCGCGGGTCGGGCGGCTGCACCCGGCGCTTCAGGTTGAAATGCGCCCGGAAATGCTTCGCGGCCTCGTCGAGGCCGCCATCCAGGCGCAACAGGTTGCCGAGGTTGAGATGGGCGACCCGGAGCGTCGGGTCGAGGGCCAGGGCCGCCCGATAGGCAGCAGCCGCTTCGGCGGTCTCGCCGATTTCCGCCAGGGCCCGCCCCAGATTGTATTGCAGCGGCGCCACCGTCGGCCGACGCGCCACCAGCACCCGCAGGGCAAGCGCGGCATCGGCATGGCGGCCCGCCGCGGCAGCCGCCTGGCCGATCGCCGCCAGATGCGGTTCCGCCGCCTCCCCGGCCCCGGCCAGGAGCAGCACCGCCCCGGCCAGGTCGCCGGCATTCGCCCGCAGCTGCGCCGCTTCGATGGTGGCGGTCAGACCCGAAGCTGAAGCCGCCACCATCGGATCATCCCCAGAGTTTGGGTTCGGCGGGCTGTACGATGCTGCCGTCGTAGCGCAAGCCCCCGGGCCGGTCCTCGGCCAGCAGCAGCGGCGCGTCGAGGTCGACGAACTCCGCCCCCTGCGCCACCAGCACCGCCGGCGCCATGGCGAGCGAAGTGCCGATCATGCACCCGACCATGATGCCATAGCCCGACGCCCGTGCTGCCTTGGCCAGGGCCAGGGCCTCGGTCAGGCCGCCGGTCTTGTCGAGCTTGATGTTCACCAGGTCGTACTTGCCGACCAGGTTCGGCAGGGAATGCCGGTCGTGGCAGGCCTCGTCGGCGCAGACCGGGATAGGCCGGGCGATGCGGGCCAACGGCCCGTCGCGGTCGGCATGCAGCGGCTGCTCGATCATCACCACGCCGAGCTGGGCCAGCTTCGGCGCGTACTCGGGAAATTGCGCCTCGCTCCAACCCTCGTTGGCGTCGACGATGAGGCGGCTGGAGGGCGCGTTGGCCCGGACCGCTGCCATCCGCGGCATGTCGCCGTCGCCCGTCAGCTTGATCTTCAGCAGCGGACGGTGACTGTTCGCGGCGGCGGCCCGGCCCATGTTCTCGGGCGTGTCGAGGCTGAGCGTATAGGCCGTGGTCAGCGGCCCCGGTGCCTTCTCCAGCCCGGCCAGCCGCCATACCGGCTGGCCGCTGCGCTTGGCCTCCAGGTCCCAGAACGCACAATCGACTGCGTTGCGGGCGGCGCCGGCCGGCAGCAGCGACTGGATCGCCATGCGATCGGCACCGGCCGCGACCGCGGCCGACACCCCCTCGATCTGCGCGATCACGCTATCCACGCTCTCGCCATAGCGGGCATAGGGCACGCACTCGCCGCGGCCGGCATGGGCGCCGTCCGTGATCTCGGCGACCACGACCTCCGCATGGGTACGGCTGCCGCGGGAGATGGTGAAGACCTGCGCCAGCTTGAACTGCTCGCGACGAATCGAAAGGGTGGCCATGTCCGTTCTCGTCCCGATCAGACCAGGACGTCGGCGATGGCCGCGACCCCGGTGCGCACCGGGTCGACCGCCGGCATGCCGAACTTGTCCGCCGTCTCTTTCAGATAGCGGTCGGCCGCAGCCGTATCGAGGGCAGCCGTATTCACCGCCAGGGCGACGACCTTGCAGTTCGGGTTGGTCAGGCGGCCCATCTGCTCGTTGACCCGGATGCACTCTTCCAGGCTGGGCAGCGGATAGGTCGGCAGGCCGCGCATGTGCTTGCGCGTCGGCTCGTGGCACATGACCAGCGCATCGGCCGCCGCGCCATGCAGCAGCCCCAGGCTGACACCGGCATAGGAGGCATGGAACAGCGACCCCTGCCCCTCGATGATGTCCCAATGATCATCGTCGTTGGACGGGCACAGCCATTCGACCGAGCCGGAGATGAAGTCGGACACGATCGCGTCGACCGCGATGCCGGACCCGGCGATGAAGATGCCGGTCTGGCCGGTCGCCCGGAAATCGGCCTTCTTGCCGCGCGCCCGCATCTCCTTCTCCAGGGCCAGCGTCGTGAACATCTTGCCGATCGAGCAGTCGGTGCCGACCGCCAGCAGCCGCTTGCCCGACCGCTTCTTGCCGTCGGCCACGTCGAAGGCCTGGGTGGGGTGGCGGACGTCGAGCAGGATGCGGCCGTTGCGCTTGGCGGCCGCCGCCAGCTCGGGAATATCGGCCAGCCGCTTGTGCAGGCCGCTCGCCACGTCCATGCCGAGATCGAGCGCCTTCACCAGGCTTTCGACCCAGCTGTCCGGGATTTTGCCGCCGCGATTGGCGACGCCGACGATGACGGTGCCGACGCCGGCCTTGGCGGCGTCTTCGATGGTCATGTCGGGGATCTTCAGGTCCGCCTTGCACCCTGGCAGGCGGAACTGGCCCACGCACCAGTCGCGGCGCCAGAACACCACGCCGTCGGCCACCTTGGCGGCAAGCTGGTCATGGGAGTCGCCGATGAACATGAGATAGGGCGTACGAAGGGCGGTCACGGGCTCGATATCCTTTCGCCGGACAGGGGGAAACCTTGGATCAGGAAGGCGCCAGAATGTAGGTCCGGGGGTCCATCCGCCGCAAGCCCGGCGCGCCGCTTGGGCGCACCCCCCCGCCGGCGTGGATGCCCGCCATCCCGTGGACCGGCGACACACTTTCGGCTACGAGAGCCGCTATCACTTTGAGGGGGGCTGGAGATGGCGGCGGGAACGGAACTGCGGGTCGCGGTGGCGGGGTTGGGCGCCATCGGCTTCGAGATCGCCCGGCGGCTGGATGCCGGGATCCCCGGCCTGTGGCTGACCGCCGTCTCGGCCCGCGACCGCGAGGGCGCCCAGCGCCGCATCGCCGGCTTCGCCCAGCCGGTCCCCGTGCTGGCGGTGGAAGAGCTGCCCGATGTCGCCGACGTCGTCGTCGAGTGCGCACCCAAGGCGGTCTTCGCCCAGATCCTGGAGCCCGCGATCGATGCCGGCCGCATCGTCATGCCGCTGTCGGTGGGCGCGCTGCTGGATCGCATGGACCTGGTCGAGCGCGCGAAAGGAACCGGCGCGCGCATCATCGTGCCGACCGGGGCACTGCTCGGCCTCGATGCGGTGCGCGCGGCCGCGGAGGGCAACATCGAGAGCGCCCGGATCGTGACCCGCAAGCCGCCCAAGGGCCTGGCCGGTGCGCCCTACCTCGACCAGCACGGCATCGACGTGCTGGCGATCACCGAGCCGACGCTGATCTTCGACGGCTCGGCCCGCGACGGCGCCCGCGGCTTTCCGGCCAACGTCAATGTCGCCGCGGCCCTGTCGCTGGCCGGCATCGGCCCCGACCGCACCCGGCTGGAGATCTGGGCCGACCCCACCGTCACCCGCAATACGCACACCATCGTCGTCGAGGGCGACAGCGCGCGCCTGACCATGACGATCGAGAACATCCCGTCCGAGAACCCCCGCACCGGCCGCATCACGCCGCTCAGCGTGCTGGCGGCCCTTCGCGGCCTGGTGGCGCCGCTGAAGGTCGGGACCTGACCCCGTCGGCCGGCGTCAGGGCGAGAACAGCCGCTTCAACCCTTCGACGATGATGCGGATGCCGCCGGCCAGGGCGATGATCCCGACCAGCGTGTCGGGGTTCTGCTGGACGAACAGCGACGCCGCGGCCATGCCGACGATGACCTCGGTCGCGGCGTAGTATTTCTCGCGGTATTCGCGCAGCAGATAGAGGCCGATGCCGACCACGAGGGCAATCGCGGCCACCAGAAGGCGGGCCGGGGTCACCCGGTGGAATTCATTCCGGTCGGTGAGATGCAAGGCGATGTCGAGGCAGACGACGGCCGCGATCGAGCCCACGAAGATGTAGGTGGCAATCGACAGCCAGTAGAGCAGGCCCCGTTCCTCGACCAGGCGCCGGGCCCAGTCCCTCATTGCATCGGCCATCCGCACCCCCGCCCGGCAGTGACTTGCAGCGACGGCGTCATGCAGGGGCCATGCGGTCGATGGAAAGGCCAGCAACCACGGGGTTGCATGGCCGGATGCAAGTACTATCCTCGCCGGGACGCGTCCGCCGTATCGCCGACCAAGGTCGGCAGCGCAGGAGTTCCCATGGCCACGCCCCCCTTCTCCTTCACCTCGCGCCCGGAAATCCTCGGCACCTTCGGGGTGGTCGCATCCACCCACTGGCTCGCCACCGCGGCCGGCATGGCGACCCTGGAGAAGGGCGGCAACGCCTTCGACGCCGCGGTCGCGACCGGCTTCGCGCTGCAGGTGGTGGAGCCGCACCTGAACGGGCCGGCGGGCGACGTGCCGATCATCTTCCACTCCGCGCGCGAGGACCGGGTGCGGGTGGTGTGCGGCCAGGGGGTGGCGCCGGCCAAGGCGACGATCGCGCATTATCGCGGCCTCGGCCTCGACATGGTGCCCGGCACCGGCCACCTGCCGGCCGTCGTCCCCGGCTCCTTCGACGCCTGGATGATCATGCTGCGCGACTACGGCACGCTGCGGCTGGCCGACGTGCTGGAATACGCCATCGGCTACGCCGCCGACGGCTACGCCATGGTGCCGCGCGTCGCCGATGCGATCGCCAACGTGGCCGACCTGTTCCGCACCGAGTGGCCGACCTCGGCCGCCATCTACCTGAAGAACGGCGAGCCGCCCGCCCACTTCACCCGCTTCCGCAACCCGGTCCTGGCCGCCACCTACCGCCGCATCCTCCGCGAGGCCGAGGCCGCGGGCGGCGACCGCGAGGCCCAGATCGAGGCGGCGCGGCGTGCCTGGTACAAGGGCTTCGTCGCCGAGGCGATCGACCGCGCCTTCCGCACGCCGGTCATGGACACCTCGGGCCGGCGCCATGCCGGCCTGCTCACCGCCGACGACATGGCCAGCTGGCAGGCGACCTACGAGGCCCCCGCCAGCTTCGACTATCACGGCTACACCGTGTGCAAGACCGGCCCCTGGGGCCAGGGCCCGGTGTTCCTCCAGCAGCTGGCCCTGCTGAAGGACGTCGACATCGCCGGCATGGCCTATGACGGGCCGGACTTCGTCCATTGGGTGGTGGAGGCGGCCAAGCTCGCCTTCGCCGATCGTGAAGCCTTCTACGGCGACCCGAACTTCGTGCAGGTGCCGATGGATCACCTGCTGTCGGAAACCTACAACGCCGCCCGCCGCCGCCTGATCGGGCCGCAAGCGTCGCTGGAGCTGCGGCCGGGCACCATCCCCGGCTATGGCGGCAAGGTCGATCCCGATGCGGCCGCCAAGCGTGGGCGCATCGGCTTCGACACCATCCGCCAGGGCGTCGGCGAGCCGACGACCCAGCGTGGCGTGGCGCGCTCGCCGGCGGGCGAGCCGGTGATCGGCCCGGACGGGCGGATGGCGGGCGACACCTGCCACATCGACGTGATCGACCTGAAAGCCGGCAGCATGCACCACTTGAAGCTCGACGGCAGCCAGACCCAGCGTGACGTGCGCAGCCTCACTGAAGCTGCGGACGGCTCGATCTGGGTGGGCACGCAAGGGCTTGCACGGATCGACCCGGACACGCTGGCGATCGAGGATTCGGTACTGCCGGCATTGCACGACAAGCCGGTGCTGAGCCTGCAGCCGGATGGTTCGCGCATCCTGATCGGCACCTACGACGGCATCTACCGCTACGACATACGCGGTCATGCGCTGGACCACGTCGGCCACGTACCGAAGGACCCGACCAGCCTCGCCAGCGACACGGTGCGGCAGATCGCACGGGTGGGCGACGACTGGTGGTACGGCACCACGCGCGGCATCAGCATCGCCAGCGGCGACAGCCTTCCGCACCGTTTCACCAACCTGCGTCATCGTGCCGACGATCCCGCAAGCCTGCCACAGGACTACATCGGCTCGATCACCAGCGACGCCAGCGGCCGGG
>CAZQOA010000152.1:0-1492 GCA_964594715.1 uncultured Rhizobiaceae bacterium
CCTTGGAATATTCGGTCGAGCGCGTCTCGAAGAAGTTGGCGTGCTCGACGCCGTTCAGGATCGAGGTCAGCCAGGGCAGGGGGTGCTGGTCGACCAGGTAGACCGCTGGCAGGCCGAGCTGCTTCAGGCGCCAGTCGGCGATGTAGCGGATGTAGCGCTTCAGGTCCTCGGCCTTCATGCCCTCGACCGGCCCCATCTCGAAGGCGAGGTCGATGAAGTCGTCCTCCAGGCGGACCACGGTCTGGCAGCAATCGACGATGTCGTCCTTCACCGCCTTGGTCAGGCAGCCGGTCTCGCGCGCGAAGGCGTGGAACAGGCGGACGATGCCCTCGCAATGCAGGCTCTCGTCGCGCACCGACCAGGACACGATCTGGCCCATCCCCTTCATCTTGTTGAAGCGCGGGAAGTTCATCAGCATGGCGAAGCTGGCGAACAGCTGCAGCCCCTCGGTGAAGGCGCCGAACATGGCCAGCGTGCGGGCGATGTCGGCATCGTTCTCGACGCCGAAATTCTGCATGTAGTCGTGCTTGGCCGCCATCTCGCGGTGCTGCATGAAGGCGCCGTATTCGGATTCCGGCATGCCGATCGTGTCGAGCAGGTGGCTGTAGGCCGCGATGTGGATCGTCTCCATGTTGGAGAACGAGGTCAGCATCATCTTCACTTCGGTCGGCTTGAACACCCGCCCGTAGCGCTCGTGGTAGCAGTCCTGGACCTCGACGTCGGCCTGGGTGAAGAAGCGGAAGATTTGGGTCAGGAGGTTGCGCTCGTGCGGCGTCAGCTTGCGCGCCCAGTCGCGGCAATCCTCGCCCAGCGGCACCTCTTCCGGCATCCAGTGGATCTGCTGCTGGCGCTTCCAGAATTCATAGGCCCACGGGTACTCGAAGGGCTTGTAGAGCTTGCGGGCGGAGAGGAGGGGCATCGGGAATCCGGGGCTCTGGGGTGCGAGATATGGTGTCAGGCGGCGGCGATGCCGGTCGAGCCGAAGCCCCCCGCGCCGCGCTCGGACGCGGCCGAGAAGGTCGACACGACGGCGAACTCCGGGCGCAGGATCGGCACGAAGACCATCTGGGCGATGCGGTCGCCCGGATGGATGGTGATGGTCTCGGCCTCCGACGGCGGGTTGCGGTTCCAGGCGGAAACCATGACCTCGCCCTGGTAGTCGGGATCGATCACGGCCACCGAATTGCCCAGGACCAGGCCGCGCTTGTGGGCCAGGCCCGAGCGTGGATAGAGCATCGCCGCGACATGGGGGTCGTCCATGTGGATGGCGATGCCGGTCGGGATCAGCACCGCCGGTGCCTGCGGGAACAGCACCAGCGGCGCCTCCAGGCAGGCAACCAGGTCGATGCCGGCCGCCATCGGCGTCTGGTAGCCGGGCATGCCGAAGCGGGCCAGCATCTCTGGCCGGAGCGGGCGGATTTCGCAGCGCATGGCAGTCCCTCCTGTTGGTCCTATTGGCGGGTCCCTATTGGCAGGCCCCCTACTGGCAAGC
>CAZQOA010000152.1:1592-7503 GCA_964594715.1 uncultured Rhizobiaceae bacterium
TGGCAAGCGAGGCACTCGTCGTAGTCG
The DNA here is from genome assembly GCA_964594715.1 of uncultured Rhizobiaceae bacterium. Lineage (GTDB taxonomy): Bacteria > Pseudomonadota > Alphaproteobacteria > ATCC43930 > Allostellaceae > Allostella. The sequence goes on from CAZQOA010000152.1 coordinate 1,620, forward strand.
CGGACCTCCGCCACCAGCCGGCGGCGGTCGATGGTGTTGTCGGCCTCCACGCCGCCGGCGAAGGACGCGCGCTGCACGCTCTTGGAGCGGCAGTAATAGAGGCTCTTCAGCCCCATCTCCCACGCCCGGTAATGCAGCATCAGCAGGTCCCACTTCTCGGCATCGCCCGCGAGGAACAGGTTGAGCGAGGTCGACTGGCAGATGTAGGGCGTGCGGTCGGCGGCGAACTCCAGCAGCCAGCGCTGGTCGATCTCGAAGGCGGTGCGGAAGCAGGCCTTCTCGTCGTCGGAGAGGCAGGCCAGGTGCTGGACGGAGCCCTCATGCTCCAGGATCGACTGCCACACCTCGTCCCGGTCCTGCCCCTTGTCGCGCAGCAAGCGCTGCAGGTGGCGGTTCTTCACCGGGAACGACCCCGACAGGGTCTTGTGGGTATAGAGGTTGGCCGGGATCGGCTCGATGCCGGCGGACGTGCCGCCGCAGATGATCGAGATCGAGGCCGTGGGCGCGATCGCGATCTTGTTGGAGAAGCGCTCCATGGTGCCGGTATCGGCGGCATCCGGGCAGGGGCCGCGCTCCACCGCCAGCACCATGCTGGCCGCATCGGCCCGCTCCTTGATGTGGCGGAAGATGCGCAGGTTCCACGACTTGCCGAGCGCGCTCTCGAGCGGGATGCCCATGCCCTGGAGGAAGCTGTGGAAGCCCATGACGCCGAGCCCGACCGAGCGCTCGCGCATGGCGCTGTACTTGGCCCGGGCCATGGCGTCCGGCGCCCGGTCGATGAAGTCCTGCAGGACATTGTCGAGGAAGCGCATGATGTCCTCGACGAAGCGCTTCTCGGAGCGCCATTCCTCCCAGGTCTCGCAGTTGATCGAGGACAGGCAGCACACGGCCGTGCGCTCCTGGCCCAGATGGTCGGGGCCGGTCGCCAGCGTGATCTCGCTGCACAGGTTGGAGGTGGTGACCTTCAGGCCGAGCTCGCGCTGGTGCGCCGGCATGGTCCGGTTGACGGTGTCGATGAAGACGACATAGGGCTCGCCGGTGGCGATCCGCGTCTCGACGATGCGCTGGAAGAGGGCGCGGGCGTCGACATGCGACATGACCTCGCCCGAGCGCGGGCTCTTCAGCGGGAACTCCGTGCCGTCGCGCACCGCCTCCATGAAGGCGTCGGTCAGCAGCACGCCATGATGGAGGTTGAGGGACTTGCGGTTGAAGTCGCCCGACGCCTTGCGGATCTCGATGAACTCCTCGATCTCCGGATGGTCGACGTCGAGATAGACCGCCGCCGACCCGCGCCGCAGCGAGCCCTGGCTGATCGCCAGGGTCAGCGAATCCATGACCCGGATGAAGGGGATGATGCCCGAGGTCTTGCCGTTCAGCCCGACCGGCTCGCCGATCGCCCGCACCCGGCCCCAATAGGTGCCGATGCCGCCGCCGCGCGCCGACAGCCAGACATTCTCGTTCCAGGTCGCGACGATGTCGTCGAGGCTGTCGCCGACCGAGTTGAGGTAGCACGAGATCGGCAGGCCGCGCCCGGTGCCGCCGTTCGACAGGACCGGCGTCGCCGGCATGAACCACAGGCGGCTGATGTAGCCATAGAGGCGCTGGGCATGGTCGGCATCGTCGGCATAGGCGTCCGCGACCCGTGCGAACAGCGACTGGTAGGTCTCGCCGGGCAGCAGGTAGCGGTCGTTCAGCGTCGCCTTGCCGAAGTCGGTCAGCAGCGCATCCCGCGTCGGGTCGATCGTCACGCGTCCGACCCGGAGCGCCCGGAAATCACCGTCCATGCTTCCCCCTAAATCTGTGCTCGGCCCGAATCCCGCCTGTGGCCGAATCCCGCCTGCGGCCCGCGGATGCCCGGCGGCCGTGGAACCGCCGGACCCTGGCGGTCCCGCGGCCGAATTTCCTGGAATTGCACCCTGCCGTCGAAGTCTCAAGCGACCGAGCCCCCCGGCCTCGTCGAATAGCGCGGCCCCATATCTAGGTCCATGGGCACGGGTCATGTCAATATCTTGACAATTCTGCGAAGCCGTTGCCCGCGTCGCATCGCCCATGGTAGCGCCAGGGACCGAGCAGGAGCCCCCATGTCCGCAGCCGAATCGCCCTCGACCCCGCCTGTCCTCACCATCGAGGGCGCGCGCGCCACCGTCCGCCTGAACCGCCCGGCGCAGCACAACCGCATCGAGCCGGACGACCTGCGGACACTGATGGACCATTTCGCCGCGGCCGCCGCCGACGAGTCGGTGCGGGTGCTGGTCCTGACCGGGACCGGCCGCACCTTCTGCGCCGGCTACGACATCGGGGCGCTCGCCCGCGGTCGCGTGCCCGTAGGCGGGGCCGATTCGCCGCCCCTCTTCGGCGACGTGGTCGATCGGCTGGAGGACCTGCCCCTGCCCACCATCGCCGCCCTCAATGGCGGGGTCTTCGGCGGCGGCACCGATCTGGGCCTTGCCTGCGATTTCCGGATCGGGGTGGAGGGCGCGCGGATGTTCATGCCGGCCGCGCGCCTTGGCCTGCAATACTACACCACCGGACAGCGCCGCTATGTGGAACGCCTCGGCCTGGCTGCGGCCAAGCGCCTCTTCCTGGCCGGCGACACCTTGCATGCCGAGGCGATGCGCGACGTCGGCTACCTCGACGAGATCGTACCCGCCGACGGCCTCGATGGCCGCGTCGACGAGCTGGCGGCGCAGCTCGCGGTCGGCTCGCCCCGGGCCATCGTCGGCATGAAGCGCACCCTCAACGCGATCGCCCGCAACACCCTGGACCGCGCCGCCGCCGACGCCGCCTACGCCGAAAGCATCCGCTCCGAGGACGCCGCCGAGGGCGTGCGCGCCTGGCACGAGAAGCGCCTGCCCACGTTCCGGGGGCGGTGAGCGGCCTGCCGGCTACCGGCCGCCCAGCCGGCATCGTGCCAGCGTCTCCAGCCGTGCGCCGTCCCATCGGACCAGTGCCGCCGACCGGATGCGGAAGGGCATCCCCGGGCCGGCCGCCAGACGTCGGGCGCGCTGCGCGGCGGCGGCCGTCAGGCCGGCGGCCACGGTGACGTGCGGGCGGTAGGGGGTGGGTCCGCGCCGGTTGCCGTGGAATGGGCCTTGCGACAGGCGGGCATGCAGCCGGGCCAGGGCCGCTGCGCCCGATGCGACGGGCAGGACGACGAACCAGCCGTGGGGGCCGGGCGTGCGGATCGTCTCGGCCCCGGCAAGGCGCCCCTGGACGGTGCCGGGCGCTCGGCCCAGGACGGACCGCAGCATGCGCCGTGCATCGGCGACGGATAGACCGGCCTGGGGGAACACCAGCGTCAGGTGGGTCGGTAGCGTCCGATAGCGGGGGTCGAAGCGCCGGCGCAGCCGGTCGATGCGGGCACGGTCGGGCGGTGCCAGGTCGGGCTCGGCGATCACCGCCAGGACGGCGGATGTCACGCGGCCAGGTGGGATGCCGTGCCGCCGGCCAGGGCGGGGACCACGGCCGGGATACCGCTTTGCCGGAAGGCCGCCTCGAGCGCTGCCGTGGGATCGGCTTGCAGGTCGCTGGGCGGCGTCCGCCAAACATGGCGGATCCAGCTCGTCTCGAACAGCCACGCGCCGCCGCCGGCATCGACCGGGCGGTCTTCCGCGCCGCCCGCGACGGGCGCGCCCTGCCGGCTGCCGAAGGGCGAGACCACGGCCCGGCGGCGGCGCATCGCCAGCATGGCGGCGCCGACGAAATCCGGCCCCAGCCGAATCCCCGGCGCCAGCAGCAGCGCGTAGGGCGTCGCCAGGAACCAGGCGAAGAGGATCGGCGCCCAGGGACCGAGCGTGCGGTCGGACCCGAGGATGCGCACCGCCGGATGCCCCTCACGCCGGCCGAGCGCGGTGATGGCGGGATCATGGGGCGACTGGATCACCCAGGCCGCGTCGATCTGGAGCCGTTGTGCGCGCAGGTCGTCGAGCTGGGCTGCCACCCCGGCGGCCGTGCCGCCATGCAACAGCGCGGTGACCGCGACCGTCGCGCGCTGCGGTCGGCGGGGCAGGGGATCGACCCTGCTCATGCGGGCGCCGTCGCCCGCTGCCGGCCCTTTTCCCAGGCCAGCTGCCAACCCAGCGCGCGCAGATGGGCCAGGGTCACGTTGCGCTCCACCGCATAGCGGCCGGCGTCGTGATAGGCGGCGTTCTCGTCCCACGCCAGCGCCGGCTCGATGTTGGCGGAGGTATCCGGCAACTCCTGCGCCGGCACGATGGTCCGGATGCCCTTGCGTGCCATCGCAGCGGCGAAATGCATGTCCTCGGCGTTGCGCAGGTGGATCGGCGGGATCGACCACATCGACGCCGCCCATTCGCTGCGGAAGAGCCAGGAACAGCAGCCGAAATCGACCCGCGTGTCGCGCGCCACCTGGCCGCGGTCCGCGACATAGGTGCCGTTGCGCGGATCGTTCGCGCGGTCGGGCAGGATGCAGCCCTGGCCGCAGATGACGGCGCCGTATCGCGCCTGCCTGGCGCAGGCCCGGTCGAGCCAGCCGCGCCCCGGGATCATGTCGTCATCGATGATGGTGACGAGCGGCGTCCGCACCAGCGTGGCCAGCGCGAACCGCCCGAAGAAGCTGAGATCATCCTCGGAGCGGAAGTAGTTCACCTCCGCCCAGTCGATGGTGCGGACGACCGGCTCGGGGTCCAGGTGGTCGCCGCAATGATAGATCCAGACGGCCTCGGGTGGCCGGCTCTGGGCGGCCAGGGCGGCCAGCTGCCGCTCCAGGGTCGCCCGCTTCCAGACCGTCAGGACGGCCGTCAGCGCTTCTGGCATCGAGGGCCGCGTTCAGACGTCGAGGTTCGCGACCTTGAGGGCGTTCTCCTGGATGAAGTCGCGGCGCGGCTCCACCACGTCACCCATCAGGGTCGAGAAGACCTGCTCGGCCTCCACCGCGTCGCTCACCTTCACCTGCAGCAGCGCGCGGGCATTCTGGTCCAGCGTGGTTTCCCAGAGCTGGTCGGGGTTCATCTCGCCCAGGCCCTTGTAGCGCTGGACCGCGACGCCGCGGCGCCCTTCGGCCATCACGGCTTCCACCAGCGACAAGGGACCGGTCACGGGATTGGCCCGGTCCTTGATCCGGAGCGTGCCGGCGCCGGCGAAGTTGGCGGCGAGGTCGACCGCCATCGCGTCCAGCCGGCGGGCTTCCACCGCCGCGGCCAGCGAGGCCTCGACGACATAGCGTTCGGCGACGCCCCGCACCATGCGCTGCACGGCGAAGCTCTTGTCCTGGACGGTGCCGATCCAGGTCCGCTCCAGGGGCTGTGCCAGCACGTTGAGGCGGTCGGCGACGATTTTCGCGGTCTCCGCCAGCCGGGCCGGGTCCGACAGGCGGTCGGCATTGAGGACGCCGGCGATGGCCGCCTGCTCGATGGTCGGCAGGTGGCCGATGCGGCGCGCGAGCGGGAGCATCAGCGCCCGCGCCTGGCGGGCCTCATCGACCACCGCGCGAAGGTCGATGCCGATGCGCCGGGCGCCGTCATGCTGGTCGAAGGTGGCGTCGTCGAGGCCGCCGGTCACCAGATACTCCTCCAGTGCCCGGTCGTCCTTCAGGTAGACCGCCGAGTTGCCGCGCTTGGCCCGATAGAGCGGCGGCTGTGCGATGTAGACGTAGCCGCCCTCGAACAGTGCCGGCATCTGCCGGAAGAAGAAGGTCAGGAGGAGGGTGCGGATGTGGCTGCCGTCGACGTCGGCGTCCGTCATGATGATGATCTTGTGGTAGCGCAGCTTGCTGATGTCGAAGCCGCCCTTCTTCGGGTCATCCGGCCCGATGCCGGTGCCGAGCGCGGTGATCAGGGTGGTGATCTCCTGCGAGCTCAGCATCTTCTCGAAGCGCACGCGCTCGACGTTCAGGATCTTGCCGCGCAGCGGCAGGATCGCCTGG
>CAZQOA010000153.1:0-7445 GCA_964594715.1 uncultured Rhizobiaceae bacterium
CGTTCTCGTGCTTGATGATCGCCTTCACCAGCGGCTCCATCACCTCATAGCGCTGAAGATCGACAACCTCAGTCGGGGTGACGCCCACCGCCCTGGCGACCGCTTCGACGTAGGCGCGGGTATTGTTCTCGCTCGGCGGCGCCCACCGCCCGATGACCTGCTCGATCGTGTTCCGGTCGTGCCGGTCCTGGTAGGTGATGAGGGTGCGCGCGACTGCCCGAATGCCCCATTTGGGCGCCTCGAACGACAGGAACTCTTTGTCCGGCTGCTGCGGCGCTAGCCCCTGCCAAGGGTCCTTCGACTTCCGAATGTTCCCCGGATTGTGGTTGCGGATGCCCCGCGGCAGTTGCGGCATGTGGATCTCCATGGCGGCAGGCGCCATCGCCCGCCAGCGGGATGCCGGGCAGGGCGGGAAGGCGCGGGATGGTGATGGCGCCGCGGATCGCCCGCCGCGGCAGCGAGGTGGCTACTGTCGAAATCCCCGCAACTGATCCCCCGGCCGCTGCGATGCCGGCGATGACGGTGGCGGGCTCGGCGGGACGACATAGCCGGGCGCGGCCTGCCCGGTCTGCCGGCGCTCCATCCGGGCATCCAGCACCTCCTGCCGCAGCTGCCGGATCTGGTCCGAGACGCCGGAGACCTGCCCCTCGACGCGGACGATGCGCTCGAACGTCAGCCGGTCCGCCCGCCGCGCCTCCTCGTCGCGAACCTCCAGGCGCGTGATTCGCGCGCCGATCTCCTCCAGCTTTGCCGGCACCTGCACGCTGTCGCGGTCGGAGCGCTCGAGGAGATCGATGCGGCGGGTGTGGTCGCCCAGGGCTGCCTCGGTGGTCGCCCGCCAGCCGGCGACGATCCAGACCAGGACCAGCGCCTGGATGGCGAGGCCGGCCGCGAAAATGATCACGGACTGCCACTTCGAGAGGCCGGCCCCGGGCGCGCCTCCATTGTTGGTGAGGGCCACCGTCAGGACTCCTTGCCCGGCGGCTTCGGGGCGGTCGCCGACCAGCCCGCGCCCGTGCTGAGAAGACACGCGATCCCGTCCGGCCGCACCGCGAGGACCGAGTACGACCCGCCCGGCGCCAGCGTCAGGACCGCGATGTAGCCGCGCTCGTCGCGGCCATTGGCGGCCGGCACCTCGCCCGCGTTCTTCTCCAGCAGGGACAGGACGGCGGCCACGGGGGCGCATGGGCCCTGGGCAAGCGTTGGGGTCGCGGACAGCGCGAGGGCTGCGGCGGCGAACAGTGCGCGCTTCATGGGGCGTTCTCCTTGATGCGGCGGGCTTACAGCGCGACGATCGCGAACGGCCAGCCCCAGATCACGTAGACCTCGTGCTCGACCGGCGACGGTTCCTCCAGGACACCCAGCACCGTGAGCCGGTCCTGGTGAATGCCGGCGTCGTCGGGATAGAGGCTGAACAGGATGGGCCGGGTGGCGCCGACCTTCTTCTGAAGCTCCAGCCATGTCGCGAGCGCCGACCCCTGCCCCTCCTTCCGCATCGCGCCGACGACGCGCATCCGCTTCCAGAGACTGCGCCCGAAGAAGCTGCCGCCCAGGCTCCGCTTCCGCCGGCTTTCCTCGACCGGGCCGATGGACATGCCGCCGCTTTCGACGCCGAATTCGGGGCGCTCGGATTTGCCCATCCACAGGATCGAGAACTGGAAAAAGCCGTCTGCGTTGGTCGGGTCGCGGAACTGGATGGTGCAGCCGTCGATCTCCACCGCCTCGTCTAGGATCACCAGTCGCGACGCCCCGCGCGGGTCACGCTCGTCGGTCGGCTGCTGGCCGGTGCCTGGGCGGCCGAACGGCAGGTAGCCGCCGACAGGCGTGTGCGTGGTGGGGACGATCTTCGCCCACGGGACGACGGCCGGTGCCGCGTCGGCGAAGTCGTCCAGGTCCAAGCTCGACGCCGTTAGCCCTGCATCATCGAAAGACCCGGCGGCGGCGCACACCCGGCGGATATGCGTCGGCAGGTCTCCGCCGCCCACCACGAGCCGGTCGACTGCCGGGGCCGTCACGGTGGAGTCCAGCGACGACAGGTCGCCATCTGCCGCCACCCGCGCGCGATTGGACGACGACGTTCCGACCAACACCATGGCGACCCCGTCGCCGGCCAGCGCACTCGCCAGCGACAGTCTGGCCTGGGCGACCCCGCCGGCCACGACCACCATGCGGAGGCTGCTGTCGTCGAACGACCCCGAGAGCGTGATCGTCTCGTTGCCGACGCCCTCGGTGGCCGCCAGGACCGGGACGCCACTGTCCGGTCGCGAGTTCGGATAGGAGAACTCGACGCCGAGCGTCAGTGCGGCGGCGCTGCCGAGCGCGTCGGTGAAGTCGTCGCCGGCCAACGTCATCGAATCGGCGGAGCGATTCCCGGCGAGGTAGCTGGTCGGATGGCTGCCGCTACCGCCAGCCTCCATGCGAAGCCCCCAACCCAGAAGCCCGTTCGACGTGTTGCCGGCATAGCTCGGCGTCGAATCGGTGCCGTCCCCGGTCGCCAGGAAGATCCCGACCGTTCCCGCCCCGGCGCCCACCGCGGTGCGGAAGGCGAGCGAGCATCGATAGTAGCCGCCGGGAAGTGCCTGGATCTGCGCAACGTTGTTAACGCCGGAGGTGACGTGCCCGACAGCGCCGGTGCCGAGGTTGAAGAACGCGTAGATGCTACCGATCCCGTCGGCGATGCGGAGGACCAGCCACGACCGCTGCTGGGCCTTGAAGTGGCCGCTGTAGATGTAGCTGGTCGACGAAGAGAACGTCCGCGCCTGCGTAATCCCATGGGCGGTGGTGCCGGTCGCCTCGACGATCCGGTCGGCCGTGGTGCCGCCGGTGGGCGCCGCCGCGGAGTTCGATGACACCGTGGCGCCCGACAGCGTCCAGGACCCAAGCGCCTCCGGATCGACCAACAGTTGCGTCGACGCCCGCTCCGACAGGTAGCCGAGCGGCGCAAGCGTCAGCGGGTCGTGGTCATACCGCGGCGCATTGGTGGTCGCAATCTGCAGGACGCCGGCGGCATCCCAGTAGCTGCCATCGGACGCCCGCGTGTAGGTCCAGCCCGTCGGCACCACGCCGGCCGCTTGGGCGGTGTAGTCGACGTCCAGCGGCGGCCCGCCCGCCATGATGCGAAACTCGCCGTCATCGGACGCATTGGCGTAGCCGAGCAGGATGGTGTCGACCAGCCGCGACGCCGGGAAGCTGATCGTGGCGACCATATCCTCCGGATCGAGCGACGCCGTGCGCGCGTAGTTCTTCGTCTCCCAGTCCTTCAGCGCGTCCAGCGACAGCGACCAGTCGCCGCCGGAGAAGGTCGGCGACCCCTCCCATATCCAGTTGAGGCCGCCAATGATGCAGTTCGACATGATGACTACCCCAGGACCGTGATGCGACCGCCGTCGAGCGACGCTTCTTCTTCGATCTCGACGACGACGAAGCGCTTGGCGCCGACGCCGACATCGGTCGAGGTCAGCTCGACCGTGTCGCCGAGCTTCAGCAGCCAGATTTCCGCGTCGAGTTCGACCTTGTAGGCAAGGCGAGCCGGCGACAGCAGCGGGAGACGGCGCTCGGCCTCGTCGGTGGCGTCGTCGACGACATCGAACAGGCTTTCGACGAACGGGTCTTCGGCGCCGGGGTCGCGGGCCAGGACGCCGCTGTTCTCGGCGATGCCTTCGCGCCATTGCTTCCGCACGAAATCCTTGTCGGCCTGGTCGCCGCTCGAATTGATCTCGGCCTGCTCGTGGACTCGCCAGCAGCGTCGGGCACCGATGCGGAGACGGTGCGCGGAGGTGCCGACCGGCTCGCGGCTGACATCGATGATGTCGTCGTCACCGATCTCCATGACCGCCGCGTCGGCCGAGCCCGCGATGATCGCGAACGCCAGCAGCCCCTTGCGGTCGCCGTAGGGCGCGGCGCCGACCGTGTTCATGATGCGGTCGAGCACGTCGCGGCCGGTGACTTCCTCGCGGAGATAGTCGCCGAGCGGCGCCGTCGAGAAGGCGTCGAGCGCCGCCAGCGTCGGGCCGTCGATCTCGCCCGTGGTGAGGTTGAAGCTCGTATCCGGCGTCAGGATATTCTCGATCGCCTCCTTGACCGTCAGCGCCGTGGCCGCGACCGCCGTGGCCGTGTAGCTGACGCCCGCGTTCGCGCTCAGCCCGGTGAACGAAACCGCATCGCCGACGGCGACGCCGAGGTCGATCAGGCTGCCGCCGCCGAAGGTGAATGTCCGCGTCGCCGCGTCCGCGCTAACCGAAGTCAGCGTCGCCTCGGTCGCAACGACATGCCGGAAGCCCATCCGGTCGCGCAGCAGCGTGACGACGAGGTCGGCCGCGTTCGGCTCGTCGCCGGCCGGGATCGTGGCATCCCATGAGATGACCGCGCGGCCGGGCCGGCCGTCGCGCAGCGCGGCCGTCGTGCCGGTGCCGCCGATGCCGGCCACGCCATCCCAGTCCGCGTCGTCGTCGCCGCCCGGCAATCCGTCGGCACCTGGATCAGTGGAGCCGCCGGCGGGCACCAGTGCGGAGCCGCCACCGGCCGCGCCCAGCCGCGCCGAACCGCCACCGCCGAACTTGCCGCCGCCGCCGCCCGCACCAGGCGGCTCGGCATTCGCACCCGCCCCACCCACCGCACTCGTGCCCGGGGAGCCGGTGACGGCCGCGGCGCCGGCCGCGCCGCCCGCAATGCTGGAGGCGCCCTTGCCGTCCTCGGTGCCGCCCGCGTCACCATCCTCGCCGTCGAGGCCGCCGCCGGGGCCGCCCTGCGTCCCGTTCTCGCCGGCACCGCCGCCACCGGGCGCGATGGCAACCCGCGTGGCCCCGCGCAGGATGCCGGATGCGCCGCCGCCGCCCGATGATGCCGCGATGGTCCCGGCGCCGCCCTGTCCGCCGGGAGAGATTGCCGACGCACCGCCGCCGCCCTTTGCCGGAGCGAGCGCCAGCTTGCCGCCATCCGCCACGACGATCGTCAGCGTCTCGCCGGGGGTCACGTCGATATCCGCATCGACGAAGCCGCCGCCGCCGCCGATTCCGCTGGCGTTCCCCGCGCCGCCGCCGCCCCACAGCCTCACGCTGATGCTGGTCACGCCGGCCGGGATCGTCAGGGAATAGCTGCCCGGCGCCTCGTAGACGCGCCGCGCCGTCAGCGCCCCGCCGGTCGCCCCGATGGTCACCGTCAGTGGATATTCCGTCTCCGTCGCCCACCACAGGACGCCGGTCGCCTCGTCGAACCAGACTTCGTTGGCGCCGGGCGGGAATGCCACCGATTCCGTGAGCTGCGCGCTGCCGTCATAGGCCGCGAAGATCGACGACGGCTCGTCCGTCACCACCGCCAGGAACAGGCCCTGGACGGACCCCATCTGCTCGACCTCGACGAACCGCGCCGTCCCCAGCGCGATTGGCTTCGGTTTTCCCGCCCACTCGGCCTCGCCCTCGTAGGGCCGCAGCCACAGAGACCAGTCGGTATAGGTTCCGGTTCCGCCGACGCGGGTCACGTTGACGGTGACGACGCCGGTGGCCGCGTCCCAGCCGGTGACGGGGCCTTCGAGCCATGTCGTCGACAGCGCAGCCGTGCGGGCCGTCCGCATCGTGTCGCCGATCGCGATCTCGCCGTCGAGCCGGGCGGTCACGTCGTCGACCGTGCCGGCGAAGGTGGCGTCAGCCTCGAAGCTGATATCGGTCGACGAGCCGGCGGCCGTGAACTGGCGGGTATGGGTGCCGGCCTCGGTGATCGGATCGCCGATGGCGTCGCCTTCGACGGTGAACTGGAGCGAGCCGGCCGACCGGGTGACGGTGAAGCGGCAGTAGTAGAGATTGCCCGCGGCCGTCGAGATCGCCTGTTCCAGGCCCGACGCCGAGCCGGCGGTCTTAGCGGCCTTGGCCGAGGACTGCGCCCAGCCGCTGCCGGCGGTCCAGCCCGTCAGGTTGGTCGTGAAGGCGCCGTTGGCGACCAGGTCTGGGATCGTCCACGTCTTCGACCCGGTTGCGACCGCGACGCTCGACGCGCTGTTCAGCAGCCGCCGATTCCCGCCGAACAGCCGCTTCTGCACCGGCCCGTCCAGGCGCTCCAGCGGGTCGCGAAGCTGAAGGGTGATCTCCCGCTGGCTGAACGAGGCGTCCTCAAGCTGGCCGCCCCACACCTGCACGAAGTCGTCGAAGCTCCAGGTCTCGTGCCCCAGCAGCATCTCGGCGTAGCGGCGGCGGAAATGGTATCGCCGCTCGCCGCTGGTGGTGACGCCGCCCAGCCAGTTGAGCCCGCCATCCTCGTTGTCGAGCACCACGACGCCGTCGCCGGCATCGGAGCCGCCGAAGACCCGGTTCCCGCTCCAGAAGCCGCGGCTGAACTGGTAGTCCTTCAGGCGATCCGGCAGCCGCACGTTCGGGATGCTGGCATCGGGATCGGTGGTGAGGCCGTGCGACGAGTAGCGGATGACCGTCTCCGCCTCGGTCTCCGCGTCGTAGGGGTAGGCGATGAAGATCCATTGCAGGGTCGCGCTGCGGTCGCCGACGAGGGCGGCGAGGTTGCCCGGTTCGGGATAGGTCGGCCCCCAGGGCGCGGTGGCGACGACGGAGGCTGGGCCGCCTGTGATCGCGAGCGATGCGCCGCCGGCCGTCAGCTCGACGCCCTGCTCCGTCTGGACGGACGCCGGGCCGCCGGTGACCCGGATATCGGCGCCGCCGGCCGTGAGGTTGATGGCGGCCCCGGCCAGCAGCGCCACCGGACCGCCGGTCAGCGCGACGGAAGCGCCGCCCGCCACGGCTTCGACGCCAGCCTCGATCGCAGCCGGCCCGCCGGTCAGTTCGAGCGAAGCCCCGCCAGCATCGAGCACCGCGCCGGTGCCGGCCGCCAGGGTCGCCGGCCCGCCAGTCAGCGCCAGTTCCGCGCCACCGGCCGTCAGCACGTCGCCCAGCGTCAGGACGGCGGCCCCGCCCGTGACGGTGACGCTCGCCCCACCGGCCGTCAGGACCGCGCCCGTGCCCGCCTGGACGGCCACAGGGCCACCAGCAACCGCGATGGACGCTCCGCCCGCGGTGAGGACGCTGCCAGTCCCGGCCACCAGCGAAGCCGGGCCGCCGGTGACCGCCAGCGCCGCGCCGCCAGCGGTGAGAATTTGGCCGATGACGAGCGCCGCCAAGCCCGCCGCCAGCGCGAGACGCGCACCGGTCGCGACAAGCTCGACGTTCTCGCCGGCATCGACAGTGGCCGTGCCGCCCGTGATCGCGATGGAGCCGCCGCCGACGGTGAGATCTAGGCCGGTGCCCGCGACCAGTGCGGCAGGGCCGCCCGCGAGCGCGATGGCCGTCCCGCCCGCCGCGAGGACGGCGCCCGTGCCGGTGACGAGGGCCGCAGGGCCGCCGGTGACTGCGATCGTGGCGCCGCCGGCCGCCAGCAGGTCGCCGACCGACAGCGATGCCGGGCCGGGCTGGACTTCGAGCGATGCGCCGCCGGCAGCCAGGACCGAC
>CAZQOA010000154.1:0-7378 GCA_964594715.1 uncultured Rhizobiaceae bacterium
GCACCTTGCGGGACGTGCTGCAGGCGGGGTTGTGGTAGATGGTGGCGGCCGGCTTCGGCATGTCGGGCTTCCCCTTCAGAAGGTGACGGCGGCGGGCGCCTGCGGCACCGTCCGCCAGAACTCGGCGTCGTGGCCGAAGAAGATGCGGGCGCCGCCGCGTTCCAGCCCGGCCAGCCGGTCGAGCGAGGCATGCATGGCGGCGCGATCGAAGGCGAAGGTCGGCAGGCGCCGCTCGCGCAGTGTCTGGCAGAAGTAGCAGGCATCGCCCGCCAGCACGATCTCGCCCTCGTCGAGCCGCACCTTCAGCGACTGGTGGCCCGGCGTGTGGCCGGGCGTCGGGATGCAGACGATGCGGCCATCGCCGAACAGATCATGCTCGCCATCCACCTTGCACACCGGATGCCCATGGTCGATGTCGCGCCGGTCGAAGCCGAGGCGCTGGCTCAGCTCGGCGTCCTGGGCCGCCTCCCATTCGGCGCGCTGGATGACCAGGGTGGCGTTGGGGACGAGGCCGTTGCCGCCGGAATGGTCGAAATGCAGGTGCGAGTTGACGATGAAGTCCACCTGCGCCGGATCGCGCCCGATGCCCTCCAGCCGCCCGCTCACCTCCTCGCCGGCCTGGTAGTCGTAGCCGAAGCGCGCCGCCTTGGCCGCCCCCAGCCGCGCCGCCGGATCGGTCTGGAGAAGGGGGTGCATCCCGGTGTCATAGAGCACGCGGCCTTTCGGGTGCTCGATCAGGTAGCTCGGCACCGGCAGCAGCGCGCGCCCCACCCCGCCCTCGATCATGGTCGTCATGTCGAGATCGAGCCGGCCGCAGGTGAGGGCGTAGAGGCGCACGGTCATAGGGCTGTCTCCCGGGCCGACGGGGAGGAAGGATGCCACGGGAATGCGGATGGCGGTAGATCGCGCAGGAATGGAACCCGCTCTTGAATGTCGTAGTCATATGCCACAACACTGCCCCATGCGGGACACGCGACCGATCAGTTGGATCAAGGCAGCGCGGAAGCAATTCGACACATTCCCCGTAGCGGCCAAGATTCGGGCGGCCGATGCCCTGACCGTGATTGCCGAAGGCGGTACGCCAGAGATCGCAAAGCCCATGACAGGGTTAGGCTCCGGGATTTGGGAGTTGGCGATCAAGACACGCGGTGACGCCTATCGCGTCATATATGGGCTGCAGATCGGCTCGGAAATCTGGGTGCTGCACGCCTTCCAGAAGAAGTCGAAATCGGGAATCGCGACGCCCAGGTACGAAATAGAAGTGGTCCGTGATCGCTTGAAGAGGCTGGTGGAGGCGTTGAAATGAGTGACGAAACCGATCTCGTTCGCGGGAGCGGGAATGTTTTCTCCGATCTCGGCATGGAGAACCCGCAGCTTCGTCAACTGAAGGCGTTGCTGGCGGCCCAGATCATTCGTGTCCTCGGCGAGCGGAATCTGACAGTCCGCAAGGCGCAGGAGACGACCGGCATCGCCGCCGCCGACTTCTCCCGTATTCGCCAGGTGAAGCTCGACCGCTTCACCGTGGACCGCCTGATGACCATCCTGGACCGCCTGGGGATCGAGGTGGAGGTGTCCATCAACCTGCATGGAAGGCGATCTCCGCGGGCGCCATCGGCGCAGCGCCTGCCGGCCTAGCCGGTCGGCCCCTGGTCATTGCCGGCACGATCTATCTCCGCCAGCGCCGCCAGGTACTTCTCCTTGAAGAGGCGCCGCGTCTCCGTGCGGAAGGGCGAGGCGGTGTTGCCCAGGAACTGCACATGGGGGTTGGTGTTGATCTCGTAGATCCGCGGCTGACCGCCAACCAGCCCGAAATCGACCCGCCCATACTCGATGCCGGCCAGTTCGAAGGCCGGGCGCACCGCCTCCTGGAAGGGGTTGTCGCGCATGATGCGCAATTCGTCGGCATAGAGCTCGGGCGGGGCGATGCCGTCCTGGCCGATCTTCGCCATCCAGCCGCGGTCATGCACGCAACTGTCGGCGAGATAGCGGTCCCCGATCCGGTAGACCGACAGCTTGCGGAAGAGGCCGCAGGGCAGGGGTTCGGCGCTGTATTCGACGACGATCAGGTCGTCCTGGCGGGCACCGTCCGCGACCGCGCCGGCGATCGCCCGGCGCAGGGTGTCGGGATCGTGGATCAGGTCGCTCAGCGGTGCCTGGTGGCCGGCCTTCTTGCGCAGGAACACCGGCCAGCGCGACGGCGTCACGTCGGGCTGGGCACGGTGGGCGGTGAAGGGATTGATGCCTGCCGCATGGAGCGCCCGCAGCAGCGCGTAGCGGCCGACGAAGCGCGACGGGTCATTCAGCACGCGCAAGCCTGCATGGCGCATCTGCCGGTAGTAGAGGGCGGCCCGCTCCATCCCCAGCGGCGACAGGCGGTCGAGGTCGGTGAAGACGTAGGTGGCGGTGGGCAGCGTCCGGCGGTTGAGCGCGTCCTCGTAGGACAAGGTCGCGGCCCGCGCGGGTGCCGCGGCCAGCACGTCGGCGTGGGTGAAACCCTGCTTGCCGGTGACGAGGAATATGATCATGCCATTGCCCGCCCCTGACGTCACTGGTTGCATACACCCCGCGTGCGTTCTCTTGAAAGTCGCGTCGTCACTTGTCGGCGGACGAAATCGCGGATGGCATGTCACGCCGGTACCGCCTGCATCGTCTTCTCGCGGAGTGCCGGCATCGGGCCGGCCGTAGCGGTGAGGATCAGATGCAAGCAAGGTTGAATGCCTTCGAGGCGGCGCCGGCCGCCATGAAGGCGATGCGCGCACTCGAGGAAGCGGTCAGGGGCAGCGGCCTGGAGCCGTCGCTCATGGAACTGGTGAAGCTGCGGGCGTCGGTGATCAATGGCTGCGCCTTCTGTATCGACATGCATACCAAGGACGCGCGCAAGCATGGCGAGACCGAGCAGCGCCTCTATCTCGTATCGGCCTCGCACGAATCGCCGATCTACACCCCGCGCGAGCGGGCGGCCCTGGCCTGGACCGACGCCCTGACCCGGCTGGCCGATACGCATGCGCCGGACGACGTCTATGATGCCGTCCGCAAGGAGTTCTCCGAGGAGGACCTGGTGAAGCTGACCCTGCTCATCATCACCATCAACGGCTGGAACCGCTTCGCCGTCGGGTTCCGGACGGTGCATCCGGCCTGATGGCCGCCAGCCCCGGCAGGCGCGCCCTGGCTTCCGGTGACCGGTGGCAGGTCTTCGAAGGCGAGCGGCCGCGCCTGCTGCGGCTGGCCTACCAGATGCTGGGCTCGATCAGCGACGCCGAGGATATCGTCCAGGACGCCTATCTGCGGTGGAGCAGTGCCGATCGGACAGGGGTGGCGCAGCCGCCGGCCTACCTGACGCGGATCGTCAGCCGCCTCTGCCTCGACCAGCTGAAGTCGGCCCGCGCCCGACGGGAGACCTATGTCGGCCCCTGGCTGCCGGAGCCGGTCGTCGACCATCCCGCGCTCTCGCCCGAGGCGGGGTCGGACGGCGGGCTGGATCTTTCGGTCGGGCTGCTGCTGGCGCTGGAACGCCTGAGCCCGCTGGAGCGCGCCGCCTTCCTGCTGCACGACGTGTTCGAGGTCGAGTTCGCGGAGATCGGCGCGATCCTGGACCGCACGGCCGCCGCCTGCCGGCAGCTTGCGCTCCGGGCACGGGCCCATATCGATGCCGGGCGGCGGCGCTTCGCGGTCTCGCGCGAGGCCGGGGAACGCATCGCCCACGCCTTCCGCGCGGCCGTCTCGGCCGGCGACGCGGCGGCACTCGGTCGCCTGCTGGCCGAGGACGCGATGCTGATGACCGATGGCGGTGGCAGGCGCCCGGCCGCCCTCAACACGGTCCATGGCGGCATGCGCGTCGCCCGCTTCTTCGCCGGCCTGTCGCGCAAGGGCTGGCTGGCGCATCCCTTCGCGGTCCGCTGGATCAACGGGCATCCGGGCTACGTCACGGTCGAGGCGGACGGGCTGCCGCAGACGACCGCGCTGGAGATCGCGGGCGGCCGCATCGCCGCCGTCTACATCATGCGCAACCCGGACAAGCTGCACGCCGTCGCACCCCCCTGACCAGGGATACCCCCCGCCGCCGTTTCGGGGTCATATGGCGCCATGCTTTCCCGACTCGCTGCCGCCCCGCCCGCCGTCTCCTCCGCGCGGGCGGCCCTCAAGACGGTCTTCGGCTTCGATGCCTTCCGCCCGGGCCAGGAGGCGGTGGTCGACGCCGTGCTGGCGGGGCACGACGTGCTGGCGGTGATGCCGACGGGCAGCGGCAAGTCGCTGTGCTACCAGCTTCCCGCCCTGATGCGCGACGGGCCGGTGGTGGTGGTGTCGCCGCTGATCGCCCTGATGCGCGACCAGGTGCGGCAGATGCGCGACTATGGGGTGGCGGCGGGCAGCCTGAATTCCTCCAACGACGCCGACGAGAACCGGCGCGTCCACGCCATGCTGCGCGCCGGCACGCTGCGCCTGCTCTATGCCGCGCCGGAGCGGCTGGTCCGCGAGGACACGATCGCCATGCTGCGCGATTGCCGGCCCTCGCTGCTGGCGATCGACGAGGCGCATTGCGTATCGCAATGGGGCCATGACTTCCGGCCGGAATACCTGGCGCTCGGCCGGGTGCGGGCGGCGCTGGGCGGGGTGCAGATGATCGCGCTTACCGCCACCGCCGACGCCGCCACCCGGGACGACATCGTCCAGCGCCTGTTCGACGGCGAGCCGGAGATCTTCGTCCAGGGCTTCGACCGCCCCAACCTGTTCCTGTCGATGGCGCCCAAGGGCAGCGCCCGCACCCAGATCGCCAGCTTCGTGGCGGCCCGGCAGGGGGTGAATGGCGTCATCTACTGCGCGTCGCGCCAGAAGACCGAGGACCTGGCCGACTTCCTGCGCGGGAAGGGGCACCGGGCGCTGGCCTACCATGCCGGCATGGAGAAGACCGCGCGCGACCAGGTGCAGGACACCTTCCAGGCCGAGGACGGCATCGTCGTCGTCGCTACCGTCGCCTTCGGCATGGGCATCGACAAGCCCGACGTCCGCTTCGTCGCCCATGCCGACCTGCCCAAGTCGGTCGAGGGCTACTACCAGGAGACCGGCCGCGCCGGCCGCGACGGGCTGCCGGCGGACACCATGACCCTCTACGGCCTCGACGACATGCGCCTGCGCCGGGTGCAGATCGAGGAGAGCGATGCCTCGGACTCACAGAAGCGGGTGGAACGGCAGCGCTTCAACGCCCTGGTGGCGCTGTGCGAGGCGCCGCGCTGCCGCCGCCAGACCCTGCTCGCCTATTTCGGCGAGACGACCGAGCCGTGCGGCAACTGCGACCTGTGCATCGAGGGGGTCGAGACCTTCGACGGCACGGTGGAGGCGCAGAAGGCCATGTCGGCCATCCTGCGCACCGGCGAGCGCTTCGGCACCGAGCACCTGGTGCAGATCCTGACCGGCGCAGAGACCGAGGCCATCAAGCGCTTCGGCCATGACAGGCTGCCGACCTATGGCGTCGGGCGCGAGCGCAGCGCCAACGACTGGCGCTCGATCTTCCGCCAGATCTATGCCGGCGGCCTGATTTCGCTCGACATCGTCCAGCACGGGCGCTGGACCGTCACCGATCGCGGGCGACGGGTGCTGCGCGGCGACGAGCGGATCGAGATCCGCCGCGACGTGATGGGCGGCAAGGGCAAGGTCCCCGGCAAGTCCAAGGCGGCGCCGGCCGCCGCCGCGCCGGAGGACGCATCGCTGCTGGCGGCCCTGAAGGCGCTGCGCACGGAGCTGGCGCGCGCCCAGGGTGTGCCGGCCTATGTCGTGTTCGCCGACCGCACGCTCCTCGACATGGCGGCGCGCCGGCCGGCCACGCCGGACGCCATGCGCGGGGTGCATGGCGTCGGCGAGGCCAAGATCGCGCGCTACGGCGAACGCTTCCTGGAGGTCGTCGCCCGTTTCGCGTGAGGCGCGATCCGGCGACCGTCAATGAATCCGGGCGAGGCCGGCGTCGACGCCGACGCGCTCAACCCGGCCCTGGCCCATCCGCGCGGATGGGATCCACAGGCCCGCATCGGCGGCCGCCCGGGCGAAGGCGCCGGCATAGCGGAGGGCGATGCGCGCCGCCGTTGCGGGCATCCATTGGCCGAGCAGTGTCGAGGCGCGGAGCGGCCGCATCCGCTGCAAGCTGCCGACCACCAGCAGGAACGTCGCCTCGTCCATCCCCAGCCGCGGGCAATGCGCGCAGCGGATATCGAGCGACCGCGCGGCCGTGGCGAGCACGATGCGCATGAAGCCGTCGAAGTCGGCCACCGTGTCGTGGTCGAGGTCGGCGAGGCTGAACGGCTCGCGCCAGTCGGCATGGGTCCCGTTCGGGTCGCGGTGTGGGGCTGCCCACAGGCGCAGCACCGACAGGGGGAACAGCTCCCCCGGCGTCAGGTCCGCCACCGGAAGCTTCGTCGGATAGCCACGGGCGGCGAGCGAGATGACGTTCGAGGTGTCCCGGTCCGGTGGGCCCAACCCTGCCTCCTTTTGCGACGAATTGACGCGATGCGACGCTGCATTATTGTTAATGCAAATCATTCGCAACAAAAAGCCAAAAGCGTCGCCATCTACGGGGCAACCGGATATATTTTAGCGATGAGCCTGCCGCACCATGAGTAACCTGCACCATGAACGCGTGCTGTCCGTGCATCACTGGACGGACACCCTGTTCAGCTTCACCGCGACCCGGGATCCGTCGTTCCGCTTCCAGAGCGGGCAGTTCACGATGATCGGGCTCGAGGTCGAGGGCAAGCCGCTGCTGCGCGCCTACAGCATGGCGAGCGGGCACTATGAAGAGACCCTGGAATTCTTCAGCATCAAGGTCCCGGACGGGCCGCTGACCTCGCGCCTGCAGCACCTTCAGGAAGGGCAGTCGATCCTGGTCGGGCGCAAGGCGGTCGGCACGCTGCTGCTGGACAACCTGCTGCCGGGCCGCACGCTCTACCTGCTCGGCACCGGCACTGGGCTCGCTCCGTTCCTCAGCATCGTCAAGGACCCCGAGACCTATGAGCGGTTCGAGAAGGTGGTGCTGACCCATACCTGTCGCTCGACCGCAGAGCTGGCCTATCGCGACCTCATCACCCGCGAGCTGCCGGACAACGAGCTGATCGGGGAGGAGGTGCGCCGGAAGCTCCTCTACTACCCGACGGTGACGCGCGAGCCGTTCCATACCCAGGGCCGCATCACCGACCTTATCCGCGAGGGGCGGATCTTCAACGATCTCGGCCTGACCCCGCTCGACCCGGCGGTGGACCGGCTGATGCTGTGCGGCAGCCCGTCGATGCTGAAGGACGCCAAGGCGCTGCTGGAAGGCAAGGGCTTCCAGGAGGGCAGCCAGGCCAAGGCCGCCGAGTTCGTGGTCGAGAAGGCGTTCGTCGAACAGTAGGGG
>CAZQOA010000155.1:0-1386 GCA_964594715.1 uncultured Rhizobiaceae bacterium
GCGGACCCTGACGCCCGGCCAGCGCGCGCGCATGGTCGCCTACCTGCCGCAGCAGCGCGACATCGCCTGGGGCCTGGCGGTGCGCGATGTCGTGGCACTCGGCCGCCTGCCCCATGGGTCCTTCGGCCGCGGCGAGACGGCGGAGGATGCGGCGGCGGTGGAGCGGGCGATGCTGGCGGCCGACGTGGCGGCATTGCGCCGGCGCCGTGTCGATCGGCTGTCGGGGGGCGAGCGGGCCCGCGTGCTGCTGGCCCGCGCGGTGGCGCAGGCGGCACCGCTGCTCCTGGTCGACGAGCCGACCGCCGCGCTGGACCCCTACCACCAGCTCCAGGTGATGGAGCTCCTGCGGGCGGAGGCCGATGCCGGCGGTGCGGTGGTGGCAGTGCTCCACGACCTGGCCCTGGCCGCGCGCTTCGCCCATCTGGTCGCCCTGATGGACGAGGGCCGCATCGTCGCCTGCGGCCCGCCGGGCGAGGTGCTGACGCCGACGGCGATGGCGGCCGTCTACAGGGTCGACCCCCTGGCCGGGGTGCATGAGGGGGCGCCCTGGATCATTCCCTGGCGGCGGATCTGAGTGCGAGGGGAGCCGGGGCGAGCATGACATTTCGCCGGCGCCCGACATTCGTCGAACGCGCCACCCTACAGCGTGAATATCTCGACGCCTGTCTCCGTCACGCCGACGGAATGCTCGAACTGGGCGGAGAGCGTCCGGTCGCGGGTGACGGCCGTCCAGCCATCCGCCAGTACCTTCACCTCCGGACGCCCGGCATTCAGCATCGGCTCGATGGTGAAGATCATGCCGGGCCGCAGCACGACGCCGGTCCCGGGATTGCCCCAATGGTTGACATCTGGCGCGTCGTGGAAGACGCGCCCGACGCCGTGGCCGCAGAAGTCGCGGACGATGGAGAAGCGCTCGCGCCGGGCGACGGTCTCGATCGCGTGGCCGACATCACCCAGCGTCGCACCCGGGCGGACCGCGCCGATCCCGGCCATCATCGCCTCCCGCGTCGCGTCGATCAGGCGCTGGGCCTTCAGGCTGGCCCGGCCGACCGTGAACATGCGGCTGGAATCGCCGTGCCAGCCGTCCAGCAGCGGCGTCACGTCGATGTTGAGGATGTCGCCCTCGGCCAGGATCTTGCCGTCGGACGGAATGCCATGGGTGGCGACGTGATTGACCGAGATGCAGGTGGCGTGGCGATAGCCGTGATAGCCGATGGTGGCCGGCACCGCACCCTGGGCGCGCATGAATTCGTCGCAGGCGCGGTCGAGCGCGGCGGTGGAGACCCCGGCCACGACCTGCGGGGCGATGAAGTCGAGGGTGGCAGCGGCCACCCGCCCGGCCCGCCGCATCGCGGCGAAGCCGTCGGCGCCGTGGATCGGGATCGG
>CAZQOA010000155.1:1486-7242 GCA_964594715.1 uncultured Rhizobiaceae bacterium
TCAGCCCCGGCGCGCGGCGGCCAGCACCTCGCTCGCCACCTCGATCGCCTCCTGGGCGGCGCGGCCGGCGGGTGCGGTCTCGACGGCGGTGGCGCCCTCTCCGAAGGCGGCGGCGAAGGCGACCCGGCTTCCGAGCCAGCTCTTCGCCAGCTTGGCGCCCTCCGCCGAGATGGCGTCGCGCATGGCATCCGTCAGGGTCGCGCGCGGCGGCACGCGGTTGAACACCACCAGCACCGGCCGCTTCTCTGCCGCGCAGAGGGCGAGCGTCGGCCGGGTCGCCCAGACGTCGAGCGGCGTCGGCTGCACCGGCACGACCACGAGCCGGGCCGCGCGCACCACCGACCGGGTGTCGATCTCGCCATGAGGCGGGGTATCGATGACGACCAGGTCATGGCTCTGGGCGAGGCGGCCCGCAATGGTGTCGGCGCGCCAGCCGCTGGCGGTCTCCACCGCGATCCGCGGCCATCGGGGCCCGTGGGATTCGCGCAGCTTCGCCCATGCGGTCAGGCTGCCCTGGGGGTCGACGTCGACCAGCGCCACCTTGCGGCCGGCCTTCACCCATGCCGCGGCCAGGTGGGCGGTGAAGGTGGTCTTGCCGGCACCGCCCTTCTGCTGCGCGATGGCGATGATCGTCCCCGTCATGCCTCGACCTCCTCTTCTTCCCCGACCGGCTCCAATGTCCCGGGCAGGGGGGCGGCGGCCGGCTGGACCTGCGGCGGGAAGCGCAGCGGCGAGGCGTAGTGGCCGCCGCGCCGGCCGGGCATGGTCACCGGCGCCTTCTTCGACGATCCGGACAGATGCACGATCCGCACCGTCTCGTAGGGCGGGGCCGGGACGACGAGGCGACCCGCCTCCGCGTCCCACATCGGCGGCGCCAGGTGGCAGAGCCAGTTGAAGCTGGCGGGCAGGACGGACACCGGCAGGCGGTGGTAATGGACCGCGACGTTGAGCGACAGCTGGTCGGTCATGAAGACCGAGGCCTGCTGGTGGATCTCCTGCCGGCGCAGGCCGGACCGGTAGAGCCATTCCCAGATCGACCAGTGGGGGGCAGTGGCGGCGATGCCGTAGACGCCGACATTCAGCATCGGCTTCAGTTCCATGAAGCGCGCGATGGTGGGGCCATAGGCATGCCCGTACCAGTCACGGTACTTCGACCAGACCACCCGTGACAGGTTGGCGGGGAAGTAGCCCCGGTCCAGCTCGTAGGCGGCGACGAGGCCGTTGCGGGCCGCCTCGTCGATGATGATCGGGATGGCACTCGGGTCCTGCACCCAGGCATCGGCGTCGATCCAGACATAGACCTCGTAGCCGGGGAACAGCTCGCGCATGCGCAGCTTGCCGTAGAGGGTGCGGACGCCGGGCGCCACCGCCTCCAGGTGGGCGCGCGTCGGGAAATCGAAGTCCCAGGCCGCGCGGCCGACGGCGACCCGGTCGTCCGGCAGGGCCTGGCGCTCGCGGTCGGTGATCCCCGCATCGATGAAGCCGAGGTCGTACCGGCGCGTCAGGCCGGAGCGGGACAGGGACTTCAGCAGGCCCCAGGCGAGGCGGAAATGATGATGGTCGCCGCCCGTGACGATGATCGCCCGCGGCGTCACGACCGCACCACGCCCGCAATGGGGGCTCCCGGCGAGACGACGAGGGGGAAGCGCAGCGTCGAATGATATTGCAGCCCGGCGCGATCCTTCAGCGGCATCACCCGGTCGCGCGCCTGCCCCGACAAATGCAGGATGGTGATCGGCTCGAAGGGCGGCTCCGGCTCCACCACCTGGCGGCCGTTCCACATCGGGCGCTCGATGTGGCAGAGCCAGTTCCAGCTGGCCGGCAGCGGCGCCACCGCCAGGCGCTGGCGGACGATGGCGACGTTGAGCGCGATGGCGGAAAGGCCGATCGACCCTTCCGACGGCTTCGCGGCAGGCAGTTTCTGGTCGGCTGCCGTCGGCTTGCGGGCGAGCGCCTCCGCGCGGGCCTGCCGCCACATCTCCCAGTGCGGGGCGTCCGCCCGCAGCGCGAAGACGCCGACCTCGACCGGTGGTCGCAGCCAGGTCTGGCGCGCCACCTCGACACCGAAGGCCCGGGCGGTCGCGCCGCGATGGGCGTGCCAGGGCGAGTGCTCGGTCGCCATCGCCTTGTAGCCGCGGTCGATGGCATAGGCCGCGACCAGCCCGCCGCCGGCCGCCGCCTCGGCCATCACCGCGAAGGCGCCCGGCCGCTGCACCCAGACGCTGGGGGCGAGCCAGATGAGCGCATCGGCGTCCGCGATCAACCGCGGCAGATCCGGCAGTAGCGCGTCATGGGCGGAGCCGGTGCCGCTATCCAGGGCGAAGTCGGCCGCGATCGTCCGCAGGTCGCGCGGGGCGTCCATCGCGCGCACCCGCTCGCCCGTCGCCGCGTCGGGCACGAGGACCCGGATGGGTGGCAGCCGGCCGTCATCCTGCGCCGCCAGCGAAGCCAGCAGCCCCTCCAGGAGCCCGCCATCGGGTGGGTCCCAGGCAGACACGATCACGGGTCGCTGGGGCATGAGCCGCTCAGGCGCCGCGGGCGAGGAAGTGGGAGTTGAGGAGGGTCGGCTTGCCGTAGCGGAAGGGCGCCCCGTCCAGGGTCGTCACCGACCCGCCGGCGGCTTCCAGCACGGCGTGGCCGGCGGCGGTGTCCCATTCCGAGGTCGGCCCCAGCCGGGGATAGAGGTCGGCCACGCCCTCGGCGATGCGGCAGAATTTGAGCGAGCTGCCGGCGATCCGCCGCTCGGCGACGCGCCAGTCGGCGAGGAACCCGTCCAGGGCCGCATTGTCGGCGTGGCTGCGGCTGGTCATCACCACGACGCCATCGGGCGGGGCCGGGCGGCAATGGATCGGCTGTGGCGCCGCGTCCCGTCGCTGGAGGCTGGCGCCGGCGCCCTCGGCGCCGGCGAAGGTCTCGCCCGAGACGGGGATATGGACGACGCCCGCGATCGGCCGGCCATCCCGGATCAGCGCGATGTTCACGGTGAACTCGCCGTTGCGCTTGATGAACTCCTTGGTCCCGTCCAGCGGGTCAACCAGCCAGAACAGACGGGCGCCGGCCGCCGCCGGCCCGCTGGTCTCCACCGTCTCCTCGGAGATCACGGGAATGTCCGGCGTCAGTTCATGCAGCGCCGCCACGATCAGCCGGTCCGCCAGCTCGTCGGCGATGGTGACGGGCGATGCGTCGGCCTTGGCGCGCACGCCGTGGTCGCCGGCATAGATTCCCATGATGGCGTCACCGGCGCGGGCCGCGATCGTACGCAGCGCCGGCAGCAGCGCGGCCGGGTCGACCGCGCTGCCGCTCGTTGCAAGTGGGCTCAAGCTGCCTTCTTCGCGGTCTGCAGGATCGACCAGATGCGCTCGGGCGTGGCCGGCATGTCGACATGGGTCACGCCCAGGTGGCGCAGCGCGTTGACGACGGCGTTGATGACCGCGGGCGGCGCGCCGATGGCGCCGGCCTCGCCGGAGCCCTTCACGCCGAGCGGGTTGTTCTGGCACGGCACCACGTTCCAGGCGAACTGCACCATCGGCAGGTTGTCGGCACGCGGCAGCGCATAGTCCATCAGCGACCCGCTGACGAGCTGGCCGGAATCGGCATCGTAGACCGTCGATTCGTAGAGCGCCTGGCCCACCCCCTGGGCGATGCCGCCATGGACCTGGCCGGCCAGCATCATCGGGTTCACGACGCGGCCGAAATCATCGACCACCGTGTAGCGCTGGATCACCACGTCGCCGGTGTCGCCGTCGATTTCCAGCTCGCAGACATGGCAGCCGTTGGGGTAGGTGGCGCCGGGCGGCGTGAAGTGCGCCACCTCCGACAGGCCGGGCTCGATCTCGCCCAGCGCTTCGGGATTGAAGGCGGTCGCCACCACGTCCTTGATCTCGACCTTCTTGTCGGTGCCGGCGATCTGGAAGACGCCGTCGGCGAACTCCACGTCGGCGGCGGCCGCCTCCATCATGTGGGCGGCGACCTTCTTGGCCTTCTCGATGATCTTCTCGACGGCGCGCTGGATGGCTGCCCCGCCGACCGGGAGGGCGCGCGAGCCGCCGGTGCCGCGGCCGAAATAGACGACGTCGGAATCGCCCTGGAGGACGCGAACCTGGTCGAACGGCACCGACAGCGCGTCGGCCACGAGCTGCGCATAGGCGGTCTCGTGGCCCTGGCCGTTCGACTGGTTGCCGACCAGGACGGTGACCGACCCGGAGGCGTCGAAGCGCACCGTCGCCGCCTCGTCCTCGCCGCCGCCGCACTGCTCGATATAGGTCGACAGGCCGATGCCGCGCAGGCGGCCGGCCTTGGCCGACTGCGCCCGGCGCGCCTCGAACCCGTCCCAGTCGGACAGCTTCAGGGCGTCTTCCATGTTCTGGCGGAACTCGCCCGAATCATAGGTGATGCCGAGCGCGGTCTGGAACGGCATCAGGTTGCTCGGGATGAAGTTGCGCCGCCGGATCTCGGCCGGGGTCAGGCCCAGCGCGTCGGCCGCCAGGTCGGCCAGGCGCTCCACCAGGTAGGCCGCCTCGGGCCGGCCGGCCCCGCGATAGGCGTCGATCGGGGTGGTGTGGGTGAAGACGCCCTTCACGCGGACATGGATGATCGGCGTGGTGTAGACGCCGGCCAGCATGCCGGTGCCGGCGGCGGTCGGGATGAAGGGCGCGAAGTTGGACAGATGCGCGCCGAGATTGGCCACGGTCTCGACCTTGAGGCCGATGAAGCGGCCGTCCTTGTCCAGCGCCAGCTCGGCCCTGGTGACGTTGTCGCGGCCTTGCGTGTCCGACAGGAACGCCTCCTGGCGCTCGCTGATCCACTTCACCGGCCGGCCGACCTTCTTCGCGGCCCAGGTCACCAGCACATGTTCGGGATAGAGGAAGATCTTCATCCCGAAGCCGCCGCCGACATCCTGGGTGACGACGCGTACCCGGTGCTCCGGCACATTGAAGATGTGCCCGGCCAGCTGCGAGCGGATCAGGTGCGGGCCTTGCGAGGAGGTATGGAGGATGTAGCGCCCGTCGCCGCGCTGGAAATCGCCGATGGCGCCGCGCGGCTCCATCGAATTCACCACCAGCCGGTTGTTGACGAGCTCGACCGACACCGTCTTGTGCGCCTTGGCGAAGGCCTCGCGCACGCCCTTCTCGTCACCTTGCGCCCAGTCGAAGCACAGGTTGCCGGGTGCCTCGTCCCACACCTGCGCCTGTCCCGCATCGCCGGCAGTGGCGGTGGCGGTGGTGGCGGGAAGCTGCTCGTAGTCGATCTCCACCAGCTCCGCGGCGTCGCGGGCCTCGGCCATGGTCTCGGCGACGATGAGGGCGACGGCGTCGCCGACATGGCGGACCTTGCCGTCGGCCAACGCCGGCCGTGGCGGCGAGAAGGAGGGCGACCCGTCGACGTTGGTCAGGGGGGCGAGGCAGGGCAGGTCGCCGACGCCGTCGGCACGCAGGTCGGCGCAGGTGAAGACGCCCAGCACGCCCGGTGCCGCCTTGGCCGCCGCGGTGTCGATCGCGCGGATGGCCGCGTGGGCATGCGGGCTGCGCAGGACGAAGGCGACGGTCTGGCGCGGCAGGCTGATATCGTCCGTATAGCGGCCGTTGCCCTGCAGCAGGCGCATGTCCTCGACGCGCCGCACCGCCTGTCCCATGCCGAACTGACCCATCGTGCCGCTCCCCTGTCCGCTGGTCGGTGAGGCCGCTTTGACGAGCGGCCGAGATCGTGGCCGGATGATAGGGCCGGCCGGGTCGGGCGCCAACCGCTTCCCTGCGGTG
>CAZQOA010000156.1:0-7103 GCA_964594715.1 uncultured Rhizobiaceae bacterium
GCCTCCAGGCCCTGGCGCCCGTTCGGGTCGACCAGGTCGGGGATGAAGAGGTCGGCGTGCGCCCGCGCCGCCGCCGCCGCGATCATCGCGTCGTCGGCGTCCGGCCGGCCATAGCGGATGTTGTCGCGCACCGAACGGTGGAGGAGGGAGGTGTCCTGCGTCACCACCCCGATCGCCGCCCGCAGGCTCTCCTGCGTCACCCGGCCGATATCCTGCCCGTCGATCAGGATGCACCCGCCCTCCAGGTCGTGGAAGCGCAGCAGCAGGTTGACGAGGGTCGATTTGCCGGCCCCGGAGCGGCCCACCAGCCCCAGCCGCTCGCCCGGTCGGACGACCAGCGACAGGTCGTCGATCACCCCGGACGGCCGGCCATAATGGAAGCGGACATGGTCGAAGACGATCCCGCCCTCCACCACCGTCAGGTCGCGCGCGTCGGGCCGGTCGACCACCGTGTGCGGCCGGGCCAGCGTCTCCATGCCCTCCTGGACGACGCCGACATTCTCGAAGATGCCGGTCACCACCCACATGATCCAGCCGGACATGTTGTAGATGCGGATCGCCAGCCCCGCGGTCAGCGCGATCGCGCCCTGCGTCACCGCGCCCGCCGTCCACAGCCAGATCGCCAGCCCGACCGTGGCGCCGATGAGCGCGCAGTTGAGGGCCGAGATGATGCCGCTCATCACCGTCACGAGGCGCAGCTGGGCGCGCACGGCATCGGTGTTGCGCTCCACCGCGCGGCGGACATAGGCGTCCTCGCGCTCGGCATGGGCGAAGAGCTTGACCGTGGTGATGTTGGTGTAGCTGTCGACGATGCGCCCGGTCAGCGCCGAGCGGGTCTCGGACGCCGCCTTGGCGCGGTCGCGGATGCGCGGCACCATCAACAGCAGGGTCGCGATGTAGAGGCCGATCCAGGCCAGCAGCGGCACCGCCAGCAGCGGGTCCGCCTCGGCGAAGAGGATGATGGCGCTGACCGCATAGACGATGACGAACCAGAGCGAGCTCACCACCTCCATCACCGATTCGCGCAAGGCCACGCCGGTCTGGAGGACGCGGGTGGCGAGGCGCCCGGCGAAGTCGTTCTGGAAGAAGCTGAGGCTCTGGCGCACGAGATAGCGGTGGCCCTGCCAGCGCACCAGGTTGGTCAGGCTGGGGATGACGGTCTGGCGCACCAGCATGTCGTGCAGGACACCCAGGACCGGTCGCAGCACCAGCACCACCACGGCCATGGCCAGCAGGGTCGACCCCTGCTCGGCGAAGAACCGGCCGGGCTCGGTCGTCTTCAAGAGGTCGATGATCTGGCCGATGTAGCGGAACATCGCGACCTCGAGCAGGGCAACCAGCCCGCCCGTGACCAGCAGGACGGCGAAGG
Organism: uncultured Rhizobiaceae bacterium; assembly: GCA_964594715.1. Lineage (GTDB taxonomy): Bacteria > Pseudomonadota > Alphaproteobacteria > ATCC43930 > Allostellaceae > Allostella. Next base: position 1,370 of record CAZQOA010000156.1, read on the forward strand.
CCGGCCATACCTGGCGGACATAGTGCCAATAGAACGCGATCAGCCCGGCCGGCGGCTGGGCCACCGGTGCCGGCCTGAACGGGTCTATGCGGCGCTCGAACCAGGCGAACATGGCTTCGCTCCAGGCGGGGACTGCTCGATGATCGCCGGAGGGGCGGGCGCGCTTTCCGGCGGCGCCTTCATCTCAGGAGTTTATGGCGGCAACTTGACCGGCTAGGCTATAGGTGGGCCATGGCCCTGACCGAAGAGCAATTGCGCGAGATCGAAGCGTCCCGCGCCGAATCCCGACCCACCCTGCGTGCGACCGTGCCCGCCCTGGAGGAGATCCTTCAGGTGCCGCTGCCGGTGCTCGACCATGGCTTCGTGCGGGTGATCGACTACATGGGCGACGATGCCGCCGTCGTCCAGGCCGCGCGCGTGTCCTATGGCCGCGGCACCCGCAAGGTCAGCGAGGACCGCGGGCTCATCAACTATCTGATGCGCCACCGGCATACCACGCCGTTCGAGATGTGCGAGATCAAGTTCCATGTGAAGCTGCCCGTGTTCGTGGCGCGTCAGTGGATCCGCCACCGCACCGCCAACGTGAACGAGTATTCCGCGCGCTATTCCGTGCTCGACCGGGAATTCTACCTGCCGGCACCCGAGCAGTTGGCGGCGCAGTCGGCGGCCAATCGCCAGGGCCGGGGCTCGGTGCTGCAAGGGGCGGAGGCCGACCGCGTCCTGGAATTGCTGCGCGCCGACGCCGACCGCAGCTACGACCATTACCTGGAGATGCTGAACGAGACCGAGTCGGGCGAGCGGCTGGACCCGGACCGCGACGGGCTGGCGCGCGAACTGGCGCGAATGAACCTGACGCTCAACGTCTATACCCAGTGGTACTGGAAGACGGATCTGCATAATCTCTTGCATTTCCTGTCCCTACGGGCTGATCCTCATGCTCAGTATGAGATCCGAGTCTACGCCGATGCGATGATGGAGGCGGTACGGCGATGGGTTCCGCTCGTGCATGATGCGTTCGTCGATTACCGGCTGGGGGCCGCCATGCTGTCCGCGAAGATGCTGGCCGTCGTCCGGCGGTTGCTGGCGGGGGAGGCGGTGGCACAGCCGGAGAGCGGGCTCGGCCCCCGTGAATGGCGTGAGCTGATGGCCGCGATCGGTCGCGCCTGAACGACCTGCCGGACCAGCTGACTTGTCGTGCCACCAACAGTCGAGAGCGATGCGGTTTCCCTTCCTGTTCGTCCTGCTCGCGGTCGCCGCCTGTGCGCCGCGCCCGGCGATCGTCGCCCCCCAGCCGGCGGCGGTATCCCCATCCCTATCCGACCAGACGGCGGCCTTGCAGATGCCGGGCTTCGCCGACACCGCGCACGCGGTACGGTCCGATATCGCCCGCCCGCCGGCGCTGCCGCATTTCCGGCGCGCCAGCCTGACGCCGCCCGACGCGGCGGTGGCACCGGTGCTGGCCGACCGCATCGTCATCCACAAGATGGACCGGCGGATGGAGCTGATCCGCGACGGCAGGCCGATCCGCACCTACCGCATCGACCTCGGCTGGCAGACGCTGGGGCACAAGCAGCATGAGGGCGACGGGCGCACACCCGAGGGCGTCTACCGGATCGAGGGGCGGAACGCGCAGAGCGGCTTTCACCGCGCCCTGAAGATCTCGTACCCCAATGCCGAGGATCGGGCGCGGGCCCAGGCCCGGGGCGAATCCCCCGGCGGCCTCATCATGATCCACGGCCAGCCCAACAATCCGCGATCCTACGCCCGTGCCCAGAAGAAGCGCGACTGGACGGAAGGCTGCATCGCCGTCTCCAACGAGGAGGTGGAGGAGATCTGGGCGATGGTTGCCGACGGCACCGAGATCGAGTTGCGGCCGTAGGGGGCTCTACAGCCCGAAGTTGATCGTTACCCGCGTCCCGGAATGGGCCGCGTCGAAGCGCACGGAGGATTTCAGGTCGGTCGCCATCGCCTTGATGATGCGCGAGCCCAGGCCGGTGCCGTGCGGTTTGCCGTCGCCGACCCAGCCGATGCCGTCATCCTCGACCACCAGCGACACCTCGCCGTCGCCGGCGTGCGCGATGCTGACCCGGACATCGCCGCGGGTGCCGGGCGGGTAGGCGTACTTGTAGGCGTTGGTGACGAGCTCGGTGACGATTACCCCGACCGACACGGCCTTGTCCGTCGGCACCCGGATCGGCTCGGCCTCCAGGCGGATCTGGTGGTCGCGGCCGCTTGCCTGCATCGCCGCCTGTAACTCCTCGATCAGGCCCTTCAGGTAGGCGTCGATCTCCACGAAGCGGACATCGTCGGAGTTGTAGAGGCGGCGGTGGATGCCGGCGATGGCGGTGATGCGCGTTTGCATCTCCTCCAGCGCCGCCTTGGCGCCGGGGTCGGTCATGGTGTGCGCCTGCATGTAGGCGAGGCCGGCGACCAGGGCCAGGCTGTTGGCGACACGATGGTTGACCTCGCGCAGCAGCATCTCGGCGCGGTCGCGAGCGGCCCGTGTCTCCTGCTCGGCCTCGTCCTTGGCGCGGCGCAGCCGGTCGGTCTTCATCGCGGCCGCCACCGATTCACCCAGCAGCTCACGGAAGGTGCCCTCGACGTCCTTCCAGACATAGTCGACGGCACCCGCCTTCAGCGCGGCCACGGCGACCCGGCTGTCCTCCGATCCGGTGACGTAGACGACCGGGGGCGCGTCGGGCAGGGCGCGGATGTTCGGCAGCACGTCGAGGCCCGTCTCGCCCGGCATGTAGTGGTCGAGCCCGACCACATCGATGCCGCCCGCCTGGATGCGGGCGATGCCGGTCGCGCCGTCGATGGCGTGCTCGAAGGCGAAGCCGCGCGCCTCCAGCGTGCGCTGGACGAGACGCGCGATGCCGACATCGTCGTCGATATAAAGAAAGCGCATGTGCTGTTCCGGCACGGTCAGTTGATCTCCGGCACCTGCATCACGGCGAAGAACAGGCCAAGCTGGCGGATGGCGTTGGCGAACGCGTCGTAATCCACCGGCTTGGTGATGTAGACGTTGGCGCCCAGGTCGTAGCAGCGCTGGATCTCGCGCTGGTCGTCGGTGGTGGTCAGGACCACCACGGGCGAGCGCTTGGTGTGCTGGTTCGCCTTCAGCTTGGCCAGGATGTCGACCCCGGTCATGTCCGGCAGGTTGAGGTCGAGCAGGATCAGCAGGCCGCGGCCGGCGCTGACCTCGCCGCTGCCGTCCTTGCCGAAGAGATACTGAAGGGCGGTGGTGCCGTCGGTGAAGGGCACGATCTCGTTATGCACGCCGGCGCGCCGGATGTTCTTCTCGATCAGTCGGCCGTGGCCTTCATCGTCTTCGATCATGACGATGGTCACCGCCTGTGCGGCTGTGTTCATTCCTGCGACCTCTATGCGGCGGAGTCTTGGCTGCTGGCGAACCTGTCAGACTTGCGTGGAAGAATTACCTGGAAAACGGTGCCGTGACCAAGTTCCGAATTGACGGTGACGTCGCCGCCCATGCGGCGTGCCAGGGTCCGGACATGCGCCAGCCCGATCCCTTCGCCCGGTCGGTCCTGCGTACCGGAACGGCGAAACAGCTCGAATATTCGCTCGTGATCCTGTGGCGCGATGCCGCGGCCATTGTCCTCGACCTCGAAGACGAGCCGGCTGCCCTGGGCATGGCCGCGGATGACGATGCGGCCGGGACGGCCGGGTTCCAGGTACTTGACCGCGTTGTCGACGAGGTTGCCGAACACCTGCTCGACGGCCAGCCGGTCGGCCAGGATATTGGGCATGGGCTTCTCGACGACGATCGAGCCGCCCGATTCCTGGACCTGGTGCTGGATGCTGGATGCGGCCGATTCCAGGAGCGCGCCCATGTCGACGGGCTCGGCATTGAGCGTCCGCCGGCCCTCGCGCGACAGCCGCAGGATGGCGTTGATGAGCCGATCCATGCGCGCGGTGGACGAGCGGATGAAGCGCAGTGCCTCCGGCAGGTCGTCGAACACCGCGGTCCGCGCCTCGGCCGCAGTATCGGCCGGGGCGGCGGCCTCGGTTGCCTGGAAATAGCCCTGGATGGTGGCGAGGCAGACCTCCAGCTCGCTGGTGAAGCCCATCACGTTCACCAGCGGCGCCCGCAGGTCGTGGCTGATGATGTAGGCGAAGCGCTGGATCTCGTCGTTGGCACGGGCCAGCTCCGACGTGCGGTCGGCGACCCGCTCCTCCAGGCTGAAGTTGAGCTGCTCCACCTCCTGCCGGGCGGCCACCAGGTCGCGGGTGTGGCGCAGCGATATCCACAGCGATCCGCCGGCAACGAGCGCGATCATCAGCGCGCCGGCGATCACCACCCAGGTGAGGGCGGTCGCATTGCTCCGGGTCGCGGCGATGCTCTGCCGGATATTGTGATCGACGCTGGCGAGGAGGCCGCGGAGGATGCGGTCGGCGGCGTCCATCATCGTCTTGCCGGCGTCGGTGCGGATCAACGCCACCGCGTCGTCGGCCCGGCCGCCTTCGACCAGGACGATGGTCTCGGCCAGTTCCTTCAGCTTGGCCGACACCAGCCCGTCCAGCCGCTCGATGTCGGCCCGTTCCGGGCTCCCCGTCGGATATCTCGTTCGCAGCCATTCGATCTGGGACGGGATGCGCGCATAGACCCGCTCGTAGGGTTCCAGGTAGGTCCGGTCGCGGGTGATGATATAGCCCCGCTGCCCGGCCTCCGACGCCTGCACCATGGCCAGCAGCGTGCTGGTGCCGGCCCGCGTCTCCTGCTCGCGGACGACGTCCCCGGAATAATCGGTGGTGCGCTCGACCAGCCACAGCGACATGCCGACGATGGCGAGCAGCGCCGCGGCACCGGTGATCAGCAGCAGGATGGTGGCACGGGCGAAGTTGGCGGTGGTGATCGGCATCGGGTCGGCGTCGCCCGCGTCAGTGGTCGGAGAGTTCGATCAGCACCGGCTGATGGTCGGACACCTGCGTCTCCACGTCATAGTGGATGTGGGTCAGGCGGGGCGCCAGGTCCTCGGTCAGCAGGATGTAGTCGCTGGTATGCGGCGGCTTGTGGAGCTGCTCGTAGATGCAGAAGGACAAGGGATGCGGGGCGTGGCCGTGCAGCACCGTCCAGGCATCCAGGAAGGACGGGGCGTCGGCATCGAACGGGTCGAAGAGGCGGCGCAGGATCGGTTCGTCGGGGGTCATGTTGAAATCGCCGGTGACGATCGCCGAGCTGGTCTGCACATCGGGCGAGAAGGGGCCGTTGGCGCGCTTCGGCGGGGTCGCCGCGCGGGCAGCGGCGGCGCGGTGGGCATCGCGGATGGTCTCGACCTGCGCCGTGCGCTGCGTGTCGGAATAGAACTCCAGATGGGTGGTCATCACCCGCACCGGGCCGAAGCCGGCATGGATGACCGCCTCGAGCACCAGGCGCGGCATCGACCGGCTGCCATCGGCCTCCCAGGGGGCGGCGTGGCGCAGCACCCGCCCGACCGGCAGCCGCGACAGCACCATGTTGCCGAAGCGCTTGCGCCGGCCCTGGTCGTCGGGGATGTCGACGGCCACCCCCTCGATGGCGGTGTAGCCGGGCAGGAGGGCCGCGATCTCGGCGAACTGGTTCTCGCCCCGGCTCTGTTTCAGTTCGGGAAAGTTGTCCGCGACCTCCTGCAGGCACAGCACGTCGAAATCGGCGATCCGCCTGGCGTCGGCGACGATACGGGCGAGGTCGAGGCGGCCATCGATGCCGAGGCCCCATTGGATGTTCCAGGTG
>CAZQOA010000157.1:0-6985 GCA_964594715.1 uncultured Rhizobiaceae bacterium
TTCCCCTTGCGGCGTTCCTCGAAGAGGATGCCCGCGGCCTTCAGCGCTTCGATCTCCGGGTCGGTGAAGCCGTGCTCCGCCAGCACTGCCGCTCCGTCGGCGCCGAAGGCCGGCGGCTTGGTGCGGACGGTACCTGGGGTGCGGGTGAACTTGATCGGGATGCCGGTGCCGCGATAGCCGTCCATCTCGACCACCATGTCGCGATGGCGGGTGTGCGGGTCCTCCATCACCTCCGGGATCGTCTGCACCGGGCCGACCGGCACGCCGGCATCCAGCAGCCGGGAGGCCAGCGCCGGCCCGTCATGCTGCATCAGCAGGTCCAGCAGGATGGCATTGATCTCGGCGCGGTGGGCAAGGCGGTCGCGGTTCGATTTGAAGCGCGGGTCGTTCGGCAGGTCCGGCACCTCCAGCACCTCGCAGAGGCGGCGGAACTGCACGTCGTTGCCGACCGCCAGGAAGATCGGCCGCGTCTTCGTCTTGTACTGGTCGTAGGGGCAGATGTTGGGGTGGCTGTTGCCGAGCAGCTTCGGCGGCTCGCCCGACATGAAGAAGTTGGCCGCATGCGGGTGCAGCAGCGAGATGCCGACATCGTAGAGCGAGCATTCGACATGCTGGCCGAGGCCCGAGCGCTGCCGCTCGATCAGCGCCATCAGGATGCCGACGACGGCACTGAGGCCGGTGCCGAGGTCGACGACCGGCGTGCCGAGGCGCACCGGCCCGGTCTCGGGCGAGCCATTGATGCTCATCAGGCCGGATGACGCCTGCACCGCCGCGTCATAGCCGGGCAGGCCGCCCAGCGGGCCGTCCGGCCCGAAGCCGGAGATCTGGGCATAGATGAGGCGCGGGAAACGCTGCTTCAGCACGGTCTCGTAGTCGAGGCCCCATTTGGCGAGCTGGCCGGTCTTGAAGTTCTCGAACAGGACGTCGGCGTCCTCGAGCAGGCGGAACAGGACCTCGCGCCCCTCGGGCTTGGTCAGGTCGAGCGCGATCGACCGCTTGTTGCGGTTGACGCCGACGAAATAGGACGCGGTGCCGTCGCGAAAGGGTGGCCCCCAGTCGCGCGTCTCGTCGCCGGCCGGCGGTTCCACCTTCACCACGGTGGCGCCATGGTCGGCCAGGATCTGCGAGCCGTAGGGGCCGCTCAGGATGCGGGTGAGATCCACGACCTTGATGCCGGCGAGCGTGCCGGTGGAGGCGTTCATCCGAAACTCCGATGCTGTCGAAAAGAAAGCGGGGCGGTCAGGCGGCAGCGGCCGCGCCGAACACTGCGCTCGCGAACTTGGGATAGGTCTCGGCCAGCTCGCCGGCGATCCGGCCGCGCAGCAGCTCCAGCCACTCGGGCGGCGGCGGCGCGGTGGTCGGAACCAGGGCCGGCGCGTCGTACTCGAAGCCGGTGGCGGCCGCCACTTCCGCGGCGTCATGGCCGGGATGGACGCTGGCCAAAGTGAAACGCCGTCGGTCGCGATCGAAACCGAACATGGCCAGCCCGCTCACCAGGGCGTGCGGGCCGCCCGGCCGGAATACGCCCGTGTCGCTGGTGCCGGGCGCGCTGATGAAGCTGACGCGGGGCACGAAGACCCGGCGCGTGTGCTCCTCGCGGAACAGGATCACCCGGGGGATCAGCATGTAGAGGTAGGCCGAGCCGAACGAGCCTGGAAAGCGCACGTCGAGCTGGGGATAGTCGCCCATGCCGACTAGGTTGATGTTGGCCTGCCCGTCGATCTCGCCGCCGCCCAGGAAGAAGGCGCCGATACGGCCCTGGGCCGCGCAGTCGAACAGCTCGCGACCGCCCTCGGTGAAGGGGTTGTGCCGGCGGCTGCCGAGGACCGACACCCGCGTCGCCCCCTTGGACAGCGCCCGCGCCAGCAGGGCGGCTGCCCCCGGGATCGGCGAGCTGGCGCCGACCGCGACATGCTCGACCCCGTCCAGCAGGCGGGCCAGGACCGCGATCAGCAGCTCTTCGCGGCGCCAGCCGGGCACATCAGTGGGCACGGGCCGGCTCCAGGTGGTTGGCGGCGAGGTAGGCGCGGAAGCCTTCGTCGGTGCGGGCGGCCTTGGCATATCCCGCGAGATGGGCGACGTCGGGGGCATAGAGATCGGCCAGCCCCATCGGCCAGGCGCCACGCGGGGCGACGGCCACCGCATCGACATAGAGGCCGGAGATGGTGCCGGCCGCCAGCTCGTCCTCGGCCAGCAGGTCGCCGTCGAAGATCGCCTCCACCGTCACCAGCGAGCGCCGGGCGGCATGGGCCATGGTCATCAACTCGCGGCGGCGCCCGATCCAGACATTGCCCTGCCGGTCGGCCCAGCGGGCATGGAAGATGGCGAGGTCGGGCCGCAATGCCGGCAGCAGCACGATCGGGTCGGTTCCCTCGGCCAGGGGGTTGTCGATCACCTTCCAGTCCGGGCGGTGGCGCAGGATGTCGGAGCCGAGCAGGCCGCGCAGCGGCATGAAGGGAATGCCCTTCTCCGATGCCTGCAAGGCTGCGTGGATGGCCGGGCAGGTGCTGTCGACGACCCGCAGGCGGTTCGCGACCACGGCGGCGGTGAAGCGCGGGGCGGGGCCCTGCTCGCCCAGCGAGATCGCCGCGCATTCGAGCGAGGCCACGGCGCCGGCACCGATCAGCAGGTCCGCCTGGATACCGCTGGTCGGCACGCACAGCAGGCGCAGGTCGCGCACCGGCCGGCGCAGCAGCGCATGGGTCAGGGCCATGGGGACGTTGCTGTAGTCCGGCGGCAGGGCGACGAAGGCGCCATCCGGCACCTGGTCGGCCAGCGCCTTGAGGTCGATGAACTGGGTCGCGGTCATGTCCCGTCTCCCATTGGGGGAAGGCTTCTCTTACCCGGCCTGTCTTACCTAAAGGGGCCGCCGCCGCCAATCGCCGCTTCGTAGGCACCGAGGAAGGCCACCAGGTTGCGGCCGAGATCGTCGACGTGATAGCCGCCCTCCTGCACCAGCACGGTCGGCCGGCCGAGGCCTGCGATGCGGGTGGCGATGGCGGCGAAGCCATCGGTCGAGATCTTCAGCACCCCCAGCGGGTCCTTCTCGTAGGCGTCGAAGCCGAGCGAGACCAGGACGATGTCCGGATCGAAGCGGCGCACCGCGGCCAGGCCACGGTCGAGGGCGGCCAGATAGGGTTCGTCCGTGGTGCCGTGGGCCAGCGGCAGGTTCAGGGTATAGCCGGCGCCGGCACCGGCGCCACCCTCGCCCGCATACCCGGCATAGTAGGGGTAGAAGTTGCCCGGGTCGCCATGCAGCGAGCAGAAGAACACGTCGCGGCGGTCGTAGAAGATGCCCTGGGTGCCGTTGCCGTGATGCACGTCGACATCGATGATCGCGACCCGGCCGGCCTTGGTCCGGGCGTGCTCGGCCGCCACGGCGACATTGTTGATGAAGCAGAAGCCGGCCGCCTGGTCGGCGAAGGCGTGGTGGCCGGGCGGGCGGCAGAGGGCATAGGCGACGGGGGCGCCGGCCAGCACCAGTTCGGTCGCCTGTACCGCCGCATGGGCGCTGGCGAGCGAGGCGGGCCAGGTGCCGGCGACCATCGGCGCGCTGAGGTCGCCGATATAGAAGCCGACCTGCCCGGCGATGCCCTCGGGCCGGGTGCGCATGTGCCGGCCGGGGTAGGAATGGGGATGGATCTCCGCATTGGCGCCCGGAAGCTCCATCCAACGGCGATGGCCGGTCTCCAGGAACTCCAGGTAGTCGACGGCGTGGACGGCCGCGATCGGGGCCATGCCCCAGTTGTCGGGAGCGATGATGCGATGGCCGGCGCCGCGCGCGGCCTGGACCAGGTTCTCGGCCCGTGCCGTCGTCTCGGCCATCGGCGCGAAGTGGCCGCGCAGCAGGAATTGCTTCGGGGCGTGGCCGGCATGGGCCTCGCTGAATACCACTTCCATCGTCAGACCCTTTCCAGCCCGCACCAGCCGGCGATGAACAGCGCCATGGCCTGGGTGGTGCGACGCAGGGATTCCATGTCCACGCGCTCGTCGAAGCCGTGGATATTCTCCGCCATCGGCCCGTAGACGAGGCCGGGGATGCCGGCATAGAGGCCGAAGAAGCGGGCATCCGTGGTGCCGGTGCAGGTGATGCGGCCGAGGTCGGCGCCGAAGACGGCGCGATGGGCGGCATCCAGCGTCGCCTCGGCCTCGGCCGCCCCCTGCAGTACATAGCCTTCGGCCTGGAACCCGTTCCAGTGGATTTCCGGCGGGCTGTTGGCGAGGAACGGGATGGCGCGGGCGGCATCGCGCAAGGTCGCCTCGATTTCGCGGCGCGCGTCGCCCAGGTCCTGGCCCGGATAGGTCGCGACCCGCACGTCGAAGGTGCACCAGGCCGGCACGCTCGACGCCCAGTCGCCGCCGGCGATCTTGCCGATATTCAGGTTGATCGGGTGGTCGAGATGGCCGAAATGCTCGACCTCATGCCGCCGCTCGTTCCAGCGCTCGGCCATGGCGTGCAGCGGCGGGAACAGCGCGTAGGCGCTTTCGATGGCGTTGGCGCCGGTGGTGGCATAGGCCGCGTGGACCGGGAAGCCGCGCAGCTTCACCTGGAACCAGATGACGCCGACCTGGGCCCGCAGCAACTGCTCGCGCATCGGCTCGGGGATCAGGGCGGCATCGGCGCGGTAGCCGCGGGCGAGGCAGGCGAGCGCCCCGTTGCCGGTGCATTCCTCCTCGATCACCGACTGGAAATAGATGTCGCCCGTCGGGCGGTAGCCGGCGCGGCGGATGGCGTCGAAGGCGAAGAGGGTGGAGCACAGGCCGGACTTCATGTCGCCGGCGCCGCGGCCATGCATCCAGCCGTCAGCCACCTGGGGCGCGAAGGGCGGCTCGGACCACATCTCCAGCGGTCCGGTCGGAACGACGTCGATATGCCCGTTCAGGATCAGCGACCGGCCACGCGGGTCGGGCGCCCGCCAGGCTCCGACCACGGTGCTGGCATGGTCGTAGCTGACATCGACCGGCGAGAAGCCGGGCAGGTTGCGGATGGTGTCGACGTCGATCCGCCAGGCATCGACCGCCAGGCCGCGCTCGCGCATGGCGGCGGCCATCAGGTCCTGGGCCGGCTGCTCGTCGCCGCGCAGCGACGGCGAGCGGACGATGTCCATGGTGAAGGCGGTCTGGTCGTCGAACCCGGCATCGACGGCGTCCCGGATGGCGGCGCCCAAGGTTTGGTCCAGCATCACGCCACCTCCAGCCCGCACCAGTCGGCGATGAAGAGCGCCATCGCCTGGGTGGTCTTGCGGATCGATTCGATCTCCACCTTCTCGTCGAAGCCATGCACGCCCAAAGCCTTGGGCCCGTAGACCAGGGCCGGCATCGCCGCGTAGAGGCCGAAGAAGCGCCCGTCGGTGGTGGCGGTGGTCGGCGTGCGCAGCAGCTTCTCGCCGAAGGCCTGCTGGTGGGCGAGGCCGAGGACGCGCTCGGCCTCGCTGCCCTCCGGCAGCACATACCCTTCGGCCTGGAAGCCGTGATAATGCACCTCGGGCGGGTTGTTCGCGAGGAACGGCACCTTCTGGGCGGCCTGGCGGATGGTGTCCTCGATCTCCAGCCGGGCCGCGGCCAGGTCCTGGCCGGGATAGACCGCGATGCGCACGTCGATGTCGCACCAGGCGGGCACGCTCGATGCCCAGTCGCCGCCGGTGATCTTGCCGATGTTGATGTTGATGGGGTGCTCGACGCTGCTGTAGGGCGGGTAGTTCGCCTTCTGGCCGTTCCAGCGATCCTTCAGCGCGTGCAGGGCGCGGAAGATCGGGGCGGCGGCCTCGATCGCGTTGGCGCCCTCGCCGGCGACGGCGACATGGACCGGCCGGCCCTTGAGGCGCATCTGGAACCAGATGACGCCGATCTGCGCGCTCATGACGCTGCCGCCGCGCGGCTCGGGGATCAGTGCTGCATCGGCGACATAGCCGCGCCCGACGCAGGCGAGCGCCCCGTTGCCGGTGCACTCCTCCTCGATCACCGACTGGACGAAGACCTCGGCCGCCGGCGCCCAGCCGGCCCGCTTCAGCGCGTCCAGGGCGTAGAGGCAGGCGACGAGCCCGGCCTTCATGTCGCCCGCACCCCGGCCATAGAGCCAGCCGTCGGCCACCCGCGGCTGGTAGGGTGGGGTCGTCCACATGTCCAGCGGCCCCTCCGGCACCACGTCGATATGGCCGTTCAGGACCAGCGAGCGGCCCTTCTTCGCCGCCGGGCGGTGGATGCCGACGACGTTGATGGCGTTCTCATAGGAGACGTTGACCGGGGAGTAGCCCTTGAGATGCCGGATATCCGCCAGGTCGATGGTCCAGCGGTCGATCTCCAGGCCGCGTTCGCGCATCGACCGCGCCATGAAGTCCTGCGCGGTGTGCTCGGCCCCGCGCACCGAGGGATAGCGGACCAGCGCCGAGGTGAAGTCGATCTGCTCGTCGAAGCCGCGGTCGACGGCATCGCGGATCGCGGTTTCCTGGGTGGCGTCGGGCATGGGGTGCTCGGGTCGGAGGAAGGGCCGCGCCAGTATCCCCATCGCCATCGTCCGCCGCAACGGCCGCTTAACGCTTGCCGCGCCGAAAGCCTTGTCGGTAACTAGCCTGGCCGGCAACTGGCCTGAACGACCCCGACGGAGACGAGCGGCATGGAAAACCTGCGTATCGACGGCGAGCGCCTGTGGGCGTCCCTGATGGAGATGGCCCGGATCGGCGCGACCCCCAAGGGCGGCGTGTGCCGTCTGGCCGCCACCGACCTCGATCGTCAGGGGCGCGACCTCTTCGTGCGCTGGTGCAAGGAGGCCGGCTGCAGCGTCGCCGTCGACCGCATGGGCAACATCTTCGCCCGCCGCCCCGGCCGCAATCCCGACCTGCCGCCGGTGATGACCGGCAGCCATCTCGATACCCAGCCGACCGGCGGTCGCTTCGACGGCGTCTATGGCGTGCTGGCGGGGCTGGAGGTCGTCCGCACCCTGAACGACGCCGACTATGCGACCGACCGGCCGGTGGAGATCGTCGTG
>CAZQOA010000158.1:0-6958 GCA_964594715.1 uncultured Rhizobiaceae bacterium
CATCATCGCCCGCGACCGCCATGCCAGCCTGAAGGGCATGGGCCTGATGTGAAGGGGAGCCGGGCATGGCCCGGCCGCCTTTCCGCCGACGAATTCCTCCCGACCGCTTGCGCCACCCTGCGCCCGACCTTATCTACCATCCACATGGATGGTATGGGGATGGGAAAATGGCAGGCACGCCGCCGGAGGCTCGCCCGAAAGCATCGGACAGCGAGAAGATCACGATCAATCTCGGCTATGTCGACCTGGGCCATGTCGACCTGCTGGTGCAGGAGGGCTTCTACTCCAACCGCACCGACCTGATCCGGACGGCGATCCGCAATCTGCTCGATCGCCATGGCGACGCCGTCCAGAAGTCGGTGGCCCAGCGCCACCTCGACCTTGGCCTGCGCCGGTACAGCCGGGAGGACCTGGAGGCGTCGCGAGTGGCCGGCCGGACCATTCACATCCAGGTCCTGGGCCTGGCCATCATCGACCCCGACGTCTCGCCCGAACTGGCGCGCGAAACCATTGCCTCCATTCGGGTTCTCGGCGCCTTGCAGGCAAGCCCGGCGGTGAAGGCGGCACTGGGCGACCGCATCCATTGATGCGCCGTTCCTCGCCCCCGCGACGCACCGGATGAGGCGGCGCCGCTTCTTGCCCGCCGCACCAACTCCCCAGGATACGATCCGATGAATGCTCCTTTGATGACCAGGATGACGGAGGCGACCCGCCTGACGCGCGAAGGGCGGCTGGAAGAGGCGATGTCCGTGCTGCGCGGAGCGTCCCCCGGCCTCGCCCCGTCGCAGGCACGGGCGGATGCCGCGCCGGTTCTCGACATGGTGCCGCCATCGGCGACAACCGGCAGCGCATGGACGCCGCCGAAAGCCCGAGGGACGCCCTCCGCCGATCGCCCCAAAGGCGTGCTCCACACATTTCTCGACCGCGTCGGGTCGTCCCGCACCGCGGCGGCGCGCGCGCCGGCCTCCATGCCGGGCGGGGCGCAGTTCGGTGAGCGCACCTACGCCAACCCGGCGGGAAGCCGCGTGTACAAGCTCTATATCCCGAGCGGCTACGACGGTACGCCGATGCCGCTCGTGGTGATGCTGCACGGATGCACCCAGTCGCCCGACGACTTCGCGGCCGGCACGCGGATGAACGAACTGGCCGAGGCGCAGCGTTTCCTCGTCGCCTATCCGGCGCAGGCCCAGTCCGCCAACGCCTCCCGATGCTGGAACTGGTACAGCGCCGGCGACCAGCACCGCGATCGGGGCGAGCCATCGCTGATCGCCGGGATCACCCGCCAGATCATGGGCGAATTCCCGGTCGATCCCGGCCGCGTCTATGTCGCCGGGCTGTCTGCCGGGGGTGCTGCGGCGGCCATCATGGGCTCCGCCTACCCGGACCTCTATGCGGCCATCGGCGTCCATTCCGGGCTGGCATGCGGGGCCGCCCGCGATATCCCCTCGGCCTTCGCCGCGATGCGGCAGGGCGGGCCCGCTTCGCCGGGCCGGCACGGCGCGGCCGGCAGCACCCCTCCGGCCATCGTGTTCCATGGCGACCGCGACACCACGGTCAGCCCCGTCAACGGCGACCAGGTCATCGCCCAATCGAAGGCCGCGGCAGACCTTCAGGTCACCGTCACCCGCGGCGAGGCTGCCGGAGGGATAGGCTACACCCGCACCGTCCATGCCGACCGAAGCGGGCAGCCGATGCTCGAGCATTGGCTCCTTCACGGTGCCGGCCATGCCTGGTCCGGAGGGAGTGCGGCCGGATCCTACACCGAGCCGCGAGGCCCCGACGCCAGCCGCGAGATGCTGCGCTTCTTCCTGCAGCATTCCACCTTGCGGTGACGAAACCCCTAAAGCGGGCTCTCCCTACGAATGGACGAGCTCCTGCCGCTCCAGGCACTTCATCAAGGCGGAGATCTTGATGGTCGCGAAGTTGGAGAAGGTGTCGGACACCGCATAGGGGAGCAGGATCCGGTCATTATGCCGGATGGCCCCGCAGGTGTAGACGACATTGGGGACATAGCCTTCGCGCTCGGACGGCTCGGGGCGGACCAGCGGGTCGCGGGATCGGGCCAGCACCTTGGAGGGATCGGTCTTGTCCAGCAGGACCGCGCCGATCGAATATTTTCGCACCGCGCCGACGCCGTGGGTCAGCAGCAGCCAGCCCTCATCCAGCTCGATCGGCGACCCGCAATTGCCGATCTGCACGAATTCCCATGGGAATTGCGGCTTCAGGAAGGGCTCGCCACCGTCCCACCGATGCAGGTCATCCGAATACATGAGGTAGAGGTTCTCATTGTCCTGCCGGCCGATCATCGCGTACCTGCCGCCGATCTTTCGGGGGAACAGGGCCATGCCCTTGTTCCGCGCAGCAGTCCCGCGCAGCGGCGACATCCGGAAGGACAGGAAGTCGGTCGTCTCGATCAACTCGGAACGGATCGCAGCACCACTGTAGGCGGTGTAGGTCGCATAGAAGGTTTTCTTCCCGTCCTCGTCGAATTCGACGAAGCGGGCATCCTCGATGCCGTTCGACTGGGATTCGGTGACGGGGAAGATCACCCGCGCGCTGATATCCTCGTCGGGATGGAACACCACCTCCACCTCGTCACCCAGCGGGCCGGGCTTCCGGCTTCCCGTCCTGGAGATCGAAGCGATGCGCGCCGTCGGATCGACCGTCACGTTGCCGTCGGCCGCGATGGTGCCGGAGCGGAAGGTAAGGGAGGAAACATGCCCTTCGCCGACCGCACGCAGGCTGAGGATGAAGCGCCGCCCGCCTTCCGGCGCGCCGGACTGGTCGGGATGCGCGACGATGCTGGGATTGAACAGGGCCGCGGCTTCGAACGAATATTCGTGCAGGAAATAGGCGCCGACCAGCTGGCGCTGGACTCTGGTGAAGGTCGCGTGGGCGGCGAAGGCCTCCTCCATCTCGTCCGCGCGCGCCTCGAACGTCGCCAGCAGGTTGCGGTGGCGGCCCTGGAAATTCTCCAGCACCTCGGCCAGTTGGCTGGCCGCCGTCCTGGGGTCCAGCGCCAGGACCCGGTCGACGATATGGTTCGCCCGGGTCTTATCGGTCGGGTTGAGGTCCCGCGGCTCCGTCGCCGGCTTGAAGGGACGCACGACGACCCTCGCGGGATCCGGGCGCAGATACAGGGCCTGCCGGTTCAGGAAGGTAACTTGTGACAATACGCCCTCGGGTCATCTGTTTGCGATATCCAGGAATGGAATCGCGCGCAGTCTAGGCGCGTACGGCCCGCAGCGGCTCTGGTTTCGTGGAATCCCCGATTAGCCTGGAAAGCTGGCGAATCTCGGCCAGGCTCAGAAGGTATGAGACCACCGACTCGCCGCCCCGGTTCTCGTTCGGGCGGTCGGGGTGAAGCCCGTCCCGGCAACTGCCCGTGTCCAGGTCGACCAGGGGCTCGGACAGGTCGTTGCTGCCGAGAAACCATGCGAAGGCGCGCGCCGCACCGCCCCTCCATTCGGGATCGCCATCGGCGCGCCAGGCCGTGAGGCAGGCCGAGATCGTCGCGGTGGCTTCCAGGGGCTGCTGGTCGAAGGTCGACGGCCGCGTACGCAGGCCGCCGAAACTGTCGGAGCCGATTGGCCGGAAATGGCCGGCCGGCGCCGTCTGCATGGTCATGAGCCAACGCAGGGATCTAAGGCCGGCCGCGACATAGGCCGGTGTCGCGGTGGATATGCCGGTCGCGATCAGGGCCTGCGGCAACCGCGCATTGTCATAGGCCAGTCCCTCCTCGAACCACACCCAATCCTTCGTCTCGACCGCCGCCATGATGGAGATCAGGCGATCGGCCAGGAGGCCGCGGATGCGCACGGCCTCGCGATCGGCCGCGGCCGCCGCGCAATAGGCGTCCAGCCCGAGCAGCGTGAAGGCCCAGGCGCGCGGCGAGCGGAAACCCTCCACTGTCGGCAGCGCTTCGGCGAAGAGGGCGGCCGCCCACCGCCGCCGCGACGGGCTGGCATCGGTCAGCGCGCACGCGCCGAGCGCCCAGAGCGTGCGCCCGTGGCTGTCCTCGGAGCCGCGATCCTCGAGCCAGCGGCGATCGAAGCTCATGAAGTTGCGGAACCGCCGCGTATCGGGGTTCCATGCATGCTGCACAAAGGCGGCCAGCCGCGCGGACAAGGGCTCGGACAGCCGTTGCTCGCCGGCGTGGGTCAGCGCGCAGGCCAGCAGCAAGCCGCGGGCATTGTCGTCGACGCAATAGCCGTGGGAGCGGTCGGGCACCGAATGGACCGCGTGCTGGAACAGCCCGGTGTCGTCGCACATCGACAGGAAATGGCCGAGCTGCATCTCCGGCGGGGCATGGCTGGCGCGGGCCGGCACCGGATGGCCGGGGCCCGCGATCACCCGCAGCCGATGCCCGCGCCGCGCGCTTTCAAACACCCCCAGGTAGCGTTCGGCCGTTCGCTTCCAGGTCATCGAGCGACTGCTCGAATAGGCGCCCTCGCGCATGGCCTGGCGCCGGGTATCGTCCGTCAGCAGCCCGGCGATCTCGCTGCCGATGGCACCGGCATCGCCGAACGGCACCAGTATGCCGCGCCCGTCGGCCAGCAGTTCCCGCGCGTGCCAATAGGGTGTCGAGACCACCGCCTTCCCCAGCCCGAAGCTGTAGGCCAGGGTGCCGGACGTCATCTGCGCTTCGTTCAGATAGGGTGTGACGTAGACGTCGCACATCGAGATGAAGTCGAGCAGCGTCGCCTGGTCGACGAACTGGTCGAGGAATACGACCTGGCTCTCGACGCCGAGCGCGCGGGCACGCGCCACCAGGCTTTCGCGGTAGGCCTCGCCTTGATGGCGCACGAGGTTGGGGTGGGTGGAACCGAGCACGACATAGACCGCATCGGCACGGCTCTCCAGGATCGCCGGCATCGCGTCGATCATGACCTCGATACCCTTGTTCGGGGATAGCAGGCCGAACGTCAGGATCACGGGCCGGCCGGCGAAGCCGAATTTCGCCTTCGCCGCGTCGGGCTCGACGAAGGCGAAGTCGGGAATCCCGTGCGGTATCACCTCGATCTTCTCCGCCGGCACCCGGTAGACGGTGCGCAGCAGGTCACGCCCCTTCGCCGCCATGACGACGACCCGGGCCGAGGCTTCGATGATCCGATCCATCACCTCCCGCTGGGTCGCCGTGGGCTCGGCCAGGACCGTGTGCAGCGTGGTGACGACCGGCATCGTCAGGCGCGACAGCAGCCCCATGACGTGGCCGCCGGCATCGCCACCGAAGATTCCGAACTCGTGCTGGAGCGAGACCACCTCATACCGGCCCGCATTCAGGAAATCGGCCGCACGCTCGTATTCGTCCATCCGGTCGTCATTGACCTGCCGACCGACGACCGGCGGGTAGGCATAGGCCTGGCCGTGGTCGGTCATCGCCACGATCGAGGTCTCCACATCCGCATAGCCGGTCGCGATCGCCTGCTGGAGATCGGTCGTGAAGGTGGCGATCCCGCAACGCCGTGGCAGGGAATTCCCGATGAACGCTATGCGGCTGGGCTGGGTCATGCGGGCACCTCCGTGGAGCGAACGGGCGAACCCGCGATTGCGCGATGTTGATACAGGGGCAACTGAGGGGCGGGACGTTCGTTCCGCCCCTCGAGGCGACGCAGCAGCCCCGGGCGCGGATCGGGACCGGGATAGGCGACCAGGGCCTGCACCCCCGCGAACCCGACCTCGATTGCGGTCCGATCCGCTTCGAGGAAAACCGCGTCGCCGGTCGCGGCGTCGACCGACCCGATCCGGGCCTCGCCGCCGATCACGAGAAGCCAGGTCTCGTGCTCCGCATGAAACCCCACGCCCGATCCCGGGCGAAGGTCGATCCGCTCGAGCACGAAATGCGGACTGGCGACGAGCAGCGTCCGACCGTCGCCGAGGCGGCTCGGCGCCGACGGGGCTGCCGCCGGCCCCGCATTCGCCGCAGCGACGGCGTGGTCCACATGGAGCTCGCGCTGCCGACCATGGTCGAAGAGGCGGAATGTCGCGTCGCTGCGCTGCTGAATCTCGGCCAATACCAACCCGGCGCCGATCGCATGGATGGTGCCGGCCGGGACGAAGATGGCGTCGCCCGCGCGGACTTCGCGCCATTGCACCAGGTCCGCGATCGAACCGTCCTCGATCGCGGCGTGCAACTCCGCGGTGGCAAGGCGTCGCGTCAATCCGACGGCGACCTTGGCGCCCGGCAACGCAGCCAGGATGTACCAGGCCTCGGCCTTGCCGTGCGGCAGGCCGATCGAGCGGGCGTAGGCGTCGTCGGGATGAACCTGGATGGATAGCGGCTCCGCCGTGAACAGCAATTTGAGGAGCAGGGCCGGATCCGGCATTCCCGAGACGGTGCGCTGGAACCAGAGCTCGCCGATGGCGCCGCCGTCGCCTTCGACCCGGCTCCAGGGCCGCAGATCGGTGCTGCCCCAGGGTTTACGCACGGCCCGCGCACGCGCAAGCTCGATCGCCATGATGTCCTCCTGGTTCATGCTGGAAAGGCGCCGGGCGCCTTCCATCAGGCGAACGCTGCCGCATCGTTTCGAGTTGCTGGACCGGCCGCGCGAAAACACTTGCGCCCGCCACACGCGCGGTCACAGAAATCGACATTGATCGGTGGAACAGAAATCTCGATTGGTGCGATTTTTGTCAGACTTATTAAAGCCTTGACCTTAACCGCCCACTCACCTGATGTGGCCAGATGCCAATGGCAATACAAGGAGAAGCCATCTTCTTTGTTCGATCTTTTGAATCACGTCCGGTGATTTCAGATCGATCCGCCCGACACCGCACCCCCTCGGCCACCTCGTCACATGGCCGATGTTGACCGGGGCGCAACCCGTAGCATTGCGACCGACACCCCTGCCCTTACGCTGAGAGCCCGATGCCGCCGAGCCCGACCTATCTGCCCGCCACCGCCCAGGCCGAACTGGGCGACGACTTCCACGACGTCGTCGTACCGGCGGCGTTTCCC
>CAZQOA010000159.1:0-6945 GCA_964594715.1 uncultured Rhizobiaceae bacterium
AGGCCATCGAGGGCCGCCTTACGCAGATTCGCGCACAGATCGAGGAGACCACCTCCGACTACGACCGCGAGAAGTTGCAGGAGCGTGCGGCCAAGCTGGCCGGCGGCGTCGCGGTCATCCGCGTCGGCGGCAACAGCGAGACCGAGATGAAAGAGCGCAAGGACCGCGTCGATGACGCGCTCAACGCGACCCGCGCCGCGGTGGAGGAAGGCATCGTCGCCGGCGGTGGCGTGGCACTGCTCTACGCCAGCCGCATCATCGACCGGTTGAAGCCGGAAAATTCCGACCAGCGGGTCGGCACCGACATCGTCCGCCGCGCCCTCCAGTCTCCGGTACGCCAGATCGCCGAGAATTCCGGTGCCGACGGCGCGGTCGTGGTCGGCAAGCTGCTCGAGAGCAAGGACCATGATTGGGGCTACGACGCCCAGAAGGGCGAATACACCGCCATGATCAAGGCGGGCATCCTCGACCCGGCGAAGGTGGTCCGCGTGGCGCTCCAGAATGCCGCCTCGATCGCTGGCCTCGTGATCACGACCGAAGCGATGGTGGCCGAACGCCAGGAGCCGGCGGATGACGCCGACGCCTACGCGCAGGCCGACGGCAGCCGGGGCTTCTGACGCCGGACCGCATCGACGATGCGTGGGAGAGTGCCAAAACTCCCCCACGCATCGTCGACGCCGCTATCTTACCAGCGGGTTGGGCGGGCTCCGGCCGTGAGGGTCGGGTCCACCGTGCCGATCCGCCCGCCGATCCAGGCGGCGATCGCCCCCAGGACGAGCGCGATGAAGGCCAGCAGGGCCGACCGCGATACCAGCTTTGCGGCCGCGTCGGCGGCCTCGGTCGCCTGGCGCTTGGCCTGCTCGGCCGCCGCGCGATACTGCTGCTCGTAGGCGGCGATCCGTGCCCTGGCGTCCTCGATGGTGATGTTCTGTCCGGCGGCGTTCTGGGCCCGCATGATCGCCTCCGCCGCCCGCTCGCGCGCCTCCGCCGCCTGTGCCTGGTCGCCGGTCAGTGCGGCGCGAACGGCCGAGGTCGCCGCATCGCGTAGCACGGCCGGGTCGTTGCCGCCGGTCGCCTCGCGCACCTGCTGCTCGATCTGCGCGAAGGGGCTGCTGCCTTGCGCGATCGCCGGAGCGGCCATCTGCATGGCGCCGCCGGCGGCTTTGCCAAGCCCACCCATGGCGCTGCCGACCGCGTTGAAGGCGCCGCCGACCAGCCCGCCGACGGCGCTCGCCACCATCCAGAACAGGATCAGCGTGGTCGCGGCCCAGGCGATCAGCCCATGCCAGCTTCCGGTCGAATGCTTCGGACGCCCGCACAGGCGGCCGGCGACGCAGCCACCGGCGAAGGCGGCAAGGATGCCCGCTACCACCCACCAGACGGCGGCACCTATGGAGAAGGACTGCGCGCTTGGATTGTCCCCGGTCAGGGGATCGAGGGTGGCGGCTCCCAGCCCGACGCCCAGCATGTTGAGTAGCGCCTGGGTCACCAGCGCTACCGCGACACCCGCCACGACGGCGCCCCAGGAAACCGTGTTGATCATGATGGTGCGCGCATCTTCCGCCGGCGTGACGCCGCTCCAGTGGGGGGCGTCGCGGTCGCCGAGCGATCTCGGCGTTTCCGAGGTGGTGGACATGGTTCCAGCTCTCCAATTGCAGATCGCGGAGGTCAGCTCGGCCGATGGCGGTATTCTGGCAGCGTATGCGAGCCCTCCGGATGCGTAACCGGCGCTCGCGGCGGTAGTTCCATTGGCGGAACCAATCGCGGCGCCGCCCGTTTCCGCCGCAGCCTCAACCGCAACCGCCGCACCCTGAGAGGGATGCCATGGCACCCCCGCACCCCTTCTGGAGGGGATACCTGAAGCTGTCCCTGGTCACCTGCCCGGTGGCGATGACCCCGGCCATCACCGAGGGCGAGAAGATTCGCTTCCGGACGCTCAACCGCGACACCGGCAACCCCGTCGCCAGCCGCTACGTCGACGGCGCCACCGGCCGGCCGGTGGATGACGAGGACGAGGTCATGGGCTACGAGACCGGCCAGGACGAGTTCGTCGTGCTGGAGCAGGATGAGCTCGATTCCGTGGCACTGGAGAGCACCCGGTCGATCGAGATCGAGGAATTCGTGGCACGGGACTCCGTCGAAGGCATCTGGCTCGACCGGCCGCACTATCTGGTGCCCAACGACCCGGTCGGCGAAGAGGCGTTCGCGGTGATCCGCGAAGGCATGGTGGAAACCGGCACCGTCGGCCTGTCGCGGATCGTGCTCTACCGGCGGGAACGCCGCGCCCTGCTGGAGCCGCGCGGCCGTGGCATCGTCCTGTGGACCCTGCGCGACCCTGCCCAGATCCGCGATGCCGACGATTATCTCGGCAAGCTCAAGGACGGGCCGGCGCCGAAGGACATGGTCAAGGTCGCGCAGTCGGTCATCGCCGAGCGCACCCGGCCGTGGGACGCTTCCCTGGTCGGCGACCGGGTCCAGGAACGGTTGCAGGACATCATCGCAGCCAAGCGGAAGGGCCGGAAGCCGGCCAAGGCTAAGCCTGCCGAAGCGGCCGGGAGCGGCGGCAACGTCATCAACATCATGGACGCGCTGCGGCGCAGCCTGGAAGGCGGAGGCAAGGGCAGGAAGTGACGGGCGACCGCGGGTAGGCTACCGGATCACCCGGCTCGCCGCCGCGGCGCCGCCTTCGGCGTGGCTCGCTTGCCGACGGCCGGCTTGGCCTTGCCCGCTGCCGGTGCGGCCTCCCTGGCCCCGGCTTTTTCCAGCTTACCACCGGTACCGGCACTGCGGCGCAGCGCGTCCAGGAGGCTGACGACCTTGGCCGATTTCTGCGGCGCCGGCCTGGGCAGGGGCTTGCCGGCCTTCTTGGTGCGGATCAGCTCGGTCAGGGCCGCCTCGTAGTGATCCTCGAAGGCGGCGGGGTCGAACTTGCCCTGCTTGGTGCCGATGATGTGCTTCACCAGGTCGATCATCTCGGCCGACAGCTTCAACTTCGGCACGTCATCGAAGATCGCGGCCGCATCGCGGACCTCGTAATCGAAATGCAGGGTGGATGCGACGAAGCCCGAGGGGCGGGGGCGGAGCAGGACGCTGCGGTCGCGCCGGAACAGGACGGTGCGGGCGATGCCGACGACGCCCTCCGCGGCCATCGCGGCGCGGATCACCGCAAAGGCTTCGCGGCTCACCTGGTCGGTGGGGGCCAGGTAGTAGGGGCGGTCGATGAAGGTGGCGTCGAACTCGCCTTCCGCCACGAAGGCCTGGATGTCCATCATATGGGTGGCTTCGGGGATGACCGCGTCGATCTCCTCCTGCTCCAGCATCACGAACTGGCCGTCGCCGATCTCGTAGCCCTTGGCCTGGTCCTCGCGCTCGACCACGTCGCCGGTGCCGGTATCGACGAACTGCCGGCGCACCCGGTTGCCGGTCTCGCGGTTGAGGGTGTGCAGGTGGATCCGCTCGCCCTCGGACACCGCCGTATAGAGGGCGACCGGGCAGTTGAGCGCTCCCAGCTTCAGGTAGCCTCGCCAATTGGCGCGTGGGGCCAAGGGTCACCTCGCGAGATGCAGGGACACGGCTTCCGGCCTATTTCCGGTTGCCGGCCAGGTTTCGACATCGTGCTGCCGGGTAACGATGCACCCTCTCCGGACGTTCCGGCGGACGGAACTGTCGGGCAAAGGGCTGGTTGTCCTGGCATCACCAAGGAGATGGCGAATGGCAAACATGAGCAGCACCGGCACCACCGCCGGCAACGCCCCGCATGGTTCCGACGGCACCGTTGCCACCAATGAAACCGATCGCCTCATCGCCTCCGACAAGGTCGAGGGCACCGCGGTCTACAACCGCAAGGGCGAGCATCTGGGGTCGGTCTACAATTTCATGGTCGACAAGGTTTCCGGCCAGGTCGCCTATGCGGTGATGTCGTTCGGCGGCTTCCTGGGGATCGGCGAGAAGTATCATCCACTGCCCTGGAAGGTCCTCAACTACGACACCGGCGTGGGCGGATATGTCGTCGATCTCGACGCCGACCGGCTGAAGGGGGCGCCGACCTACTCGGCCAGCGACCGCCCCTGGTCGGACCCGGCCTATGGGCGCCGGGTCTATGATTATTACGGCGTCGGGTACCCCTACTACTGATGGCGGGGGACGAGACGGCGCGGCGGACGAAGGTCCGCCGCGCCGTTCATTTCTTGTCGATCAGGGTGCGAAGGTCGGCCCCGATCGCCTCGATGGTGGTTTCCGCCTCCAGGCGCATCCCGGCAAAACTGATGGCGACGGCCGCGATCAGCGCCAGCAGCGGCAATGGCGCCGCCCGGGCGCGGTCGGGGCGAAGGAGCCGAAGGAAGAGGGCCAGGCCCGCCAGGCCGACGATGGCGCCGATGGCGACGTCGAGTGCGGTATGGTAGCCGGCGATGATGCGCGCCACGCCGAGGATGAGGGCAAGGCCGATCGCCGCCAGCGTGGGCAGCAGCCAGCGCCGCGGTCCGGGCGGGCAGAGCAGGGCGACGATGCCGCCATAGACGACGATCCCGGACGCGACATGGCCGCTCGGGCTCTGCATCCAGGGCTCGAAGGCGCGGGGCGGCGCCAGGGTGAACACCACCAGCTTGAGCACCAGCATCACCACCAGCGTTGCCGATACCGCAGCCACCCAGGCCAGTGCCCCCTGCCGCCGCCCGGTCACGAGCAGCAGCAGTGCCACCGCCGCCAGCAACGGCAGGACCACCGCCTGCCCAGCCAGGGCGGCCGCCCCCTGCAAGGCGTGGTAGGTCCAATCCGGCATCGTCATCCGCGGGACCTTACGCGACGCGGCCGCGCTCCAGCTAGCCGGGGCACGACCCTTCCTCACGGCGGTGAGCGTATGGGCTACCTCTCCTGCTCGCCCGGCGGCTGGAAAGCTGGCTCGCATGTTTCCGGTCTGGCGGAAGGCGGCAATACTGGAGAATATTCGCGCACAGAGGGAGTTTCCCTATCGCCAGCCCGGAGCCTAACCAATGCATGTCCTTCTGTTCGCGCTGCTGATCGGCATTGTCGCGGGGCTCCGGGCGATGGTCGCCCCGGCCGCGGTAAGCTGGGCCGCCCATCTCGGCTGGATCGATCTCCAAGGCACCTGGCTGGCCTTCCTCGGCTACGCCTACACGCCCTATATCCTCACCCTGCTGGCGGTGGGCGAGTTGATCGCCGACCAGCTGCCGAGCACGCCCAGCCGCAAGGTACCGGTGCAGTTCGGGACCCGGCTGGCGATGGGCGCCCTGTGCGGTGCTGCCCTCGGCCTGGACCAGGGTGCGCTGGCGGGCGGGTTGGTGGCGGGCGTGGCCGGGGCGGTGATCGGGACGCTGGGCGGCTATGCGCTGCGGCGGCGGCTGGTCGCGGCGACCGGCGGGCGCGACCTGCCGATCGCGCTGCTCGAGGATGCGGTCGCGGTCGTCGGCGCGATCGCCATCGTGGCGGCGTTCGCATGACGCGGAACTTCGACGCCATCATCATCGGCGCCGGCCAGGCGGGGCCGGCACTGGCCGGCCGCCTGACCGCGGCCGGAATGACCGTCGCCATCATCGAACGCCACCTGATAGGGGGTACTTGCGTCAACACCGGCTGCACGCCGACCAAGGCGATGGTGGCCAGCGCACATGCCGCCCACCTGGCGCGGCGCGCGGCCGACTACGGCGTCACGACCGGTGGCCCGGTTGGCGTCGACATGCGGCAGGTGAAGGCGCGCAAGGACCGGGTCGCCGGCGCCTCGCGCGCCGGGCTGGAGGCATGGCTGGCGGGAATGGAGCGATGCACCCTCTACCGCCGCCATGCACGGTTCGAGACCGCGCGCTCGGTGCGGGTCGGGGACGAGCTGCTGGCGGCCGATCGCATCTTCATCAACAGCGGCGGCCGCGCCATGGTCCCGGACATGCCGGGCATCGACCGGGTCGACTACCTGACCAACACCTCGATCCTGGAGCTGGACCGGCTGCCGCAGCACCTGGTGGTCGTCGGCGGCAGCTATGTCGGCCTGGAATTCGCCCAGATGTTCCGCCGCTTCGGCAGCGCGGTCACCATCGTCGAGAAGGGATCGCGGCTGATCCAGCGCGAGGACGCGGACGTGTCCGACGCGATCCGCGAGATCCTGGAGGGCGAGGGCATCGCCATTCGCCTCGGCGCCGAATGCATCGGCTTCGAGCCCCGGGGCGACCAGATTTCCGTCGGCGTGGATTGCGTGGCGGGCGCGCCCCAGGTGCCGGGCAGCCATGTCCTGCTGGCGGTCGGCCGGCGTCCCAACACCGACGACCTGGGGCTGGAGAAGGCGGGTGTGGAAACCGACGGCCGCGGCTATGTCGTCGTCGACGACCAGCTGCGCGCCAGCGTCCCCGGCATCTGGGCGCTCGGCGACTGCAACGGCCGAGGGGCCTTCACCCACACCGCCTATAACGACTTCGAGATCGTTGCGGCCAATCTGCTGGATGATGATTCACGCCGCGTCGGCGATCGCATCACCACCTACGCGCTCTATATCGACCCCCCGCTCGGCCGGGTCGGCATGTCCGAGGCCGAGGTCCGGGCCGCCGGCCGGCGCGCGCTGGTCGGCATCCGCCCGATGACCCGGGTGGCGCGCGCGGTGGAGAAGGGCGAGACGCAGGGCTTCATGAAAATCCTGGTCGACGCCGACAGCCAGCAGATCCTCGGCGCAGCCCTGCTGGGCGTCGGCGGCGACGAGGCCGTCCACGGCATCCTCGACATCATGTCCGCCAAGGCGCCCTACACGGTCCTGCGTCGGACGATGCACATCCACCCGACCGTGTCGGAGCTCATCCCGACCGTGCTGGGCGAGCTGCAGCCGCTGTCGTAGCGCGCGGGCAGCGGCTGCCGAAACATGGAGCCTGGGCGAGCTCATGGTTCGTCAGGTGTCCTGCCCATAGACATGGTGGACAGGTGTACGAGGACATGGTGGACACATTT
>CAZQOA010000160.1:0-6909 GCA_964594715.1 uncultured Rhizobiaceae bacterium
TCGTCGTCGATCGCCTGCTTGCCGAGGATGACCAGCCGGGGCTGCTCCTTCTCGCACACCGCCTTCAGCAGCTTGGCGACCGCCAGCGGCTCCAGCACGGCGTCGCTCTCGACCAGGATGCCGCGGTCGGCGCCCATGGCAAGCGCGGTGCGGATGGTTTCCTGGGACTGGGTGACGCCCAGCGAGACGGCGACGATCTCGGTCACGATGCCGGCCTCTTTCAGGCGCACCGCTTCCTCGACGCCGATCTCGTCGAAGGGGTTCATCGACATCTTGACGTTTGCCGTCTCGACCCCGGATTTGTCCGCCTTGACCCGGATCTTGACGTTGTAGTCAACGACCCGCTTGACGGCGACGAGAACTTTCATCGGCACCAACTCATGTGATGAATGCTGGCCTGCGGCGAATGGCTGGCGACCGGCTGGCCCGATCAGAGCCGCCGCGGCGCGCGAATTGTGCATATGCACAATGGCATGGCAAGCGAAACCGTCCCCCGCCGCGGCAGGGTCAACGATTGGCGCCGGGTACCCACAGCACGTCGCCCGCACCGTCGCCGTTGGTGTGCCGCGACAGCACGAACAGCAGGTCCGACAAGCGGTTGAGGTACTTCAGTGCCTCGGGATTGACCGCCTCGCGCGCCGCCAGCTCGCCCACCAGCCGCTCCGCCCGGCGCGTCACCGTGCGTGCCAGGTGCAGATATGCCGCAGCCGGCGTCCCCCCCGGCAGGATGAACGAGGAAAGCGGGGCCAGCGCGGCATTGTAGCCGTCGATCTCGGTCTCCAGCCGGTCGACCTGGGCCTGGACGATGCGCAGCGCGCCGGCGGCCTTGCGACCCTCCTCCGGTGTGCAGAGATCGGCGCCGAGGTCGAACAGGTCATTCTGGATGCGCGACAGGAGCTGGTCGAGCGCGCCTTCGGTATGCAGCCGGACAAGGCCGATGGTCGCATTGGCCTCGTCGACGGTGCCGAAGGCGGCGACCCGCAGGTCGTGCTTGGGCACGCGGGCGCCGTCGCCCAGCGACGTCTGCCCCTTGTCGCCGCCGCGGGTATAGATGCGGGTGAGCTGCACCATCGGCTACTGCTTCATCAGCCAGAGGATGAGGCCGAACACCAGCACCGCTCCCATCTGGAACATCACCCGAAAGCGCATCAGCTTGTTGGTGCGCCGCGGGTCGCTGCCGCCGCGGATCATGCCGACCACGCCTGCGCCGAGCACGCCCAGCGTGGCCAGCATCAGGACGACCAGCAGAATGTTGAGGAATGTCTGCATCCCACCAGCATATAGCGCCTTCGGCGGCGAACGCCCAGATAGGCGGACGATTTGCGCTGCAGGCGCGTTAAAGGGTTGGCCATTGCACCTGTGCCGATGATCCGGGCAGTTTCATCGCCGACGAGCCAACCCGGAAGGCCAGCCGCCATGCCCGAACCTGTTCCCGATATCGCCGTGATGAGCGCGGCCGACCTCGACCTGGCGATCGACTGGGCGGCGGCGGAGGGTTGGAATCCCGGCCTCGCCGATGCACTGGCCTTCCGCGCCGCGGACCCGACCGGCTTCCTCATGGCCCGTGTCGACAACCGCCCGGCCGCGTCCATCTCGGTCGTGCGCTATCCCGGCGATTTCGGCTTCCTCGGCTTCTATATCGCGGAGCCGAAGTTCCGCGGGCAGGGCCACGGCATGGCCCTGTGGCGGGCCGGCATGGGTTATCTTTCGGGCGCGGTGGTCGGCCTCGATGGGGTGCCGGCCCAACTGGCGAACTATGCCCGCTCGGGCTTCGTGCTGACCCAGCGCAACGTGCGCTTCGGCGGCGCGCCGACATCGGCGCGCGTCGAATCGGGCCTGCTGCCGCTGGCCGACGTGCCGCTCGACCGGCTGCTCGCCTATGATCGGCGCTTCTTCCCGGCGTCGCGGCGCGCCTTCCTGTCGGTCTGGGCCAGCCTGCCCAACAGCCACGGCTTCGCGGCAGTGAGCGACGGCGCGCTGGCCGGCTACGGCATCGTCCGCCGCTGCCGCATCGGCTGGAAGATCGGCCCGCTCTTCGCCGACCATTCCGAGCTGGCGGAGAGTCTGTTCCGTGGCCTGGCGGCCAAGGCGGGCGAGGGCCCGCTGTTCCTCGACGTGCCGGAGACGAACGGCTTGGCCGTGGCGATGGCCGAGCGGCATGGCCTGACCCCGGCGTTCGAGACCGCGCGCATGTATCGCGGTCCCGCCCCCCTGGTCGACCAAGACGGCATCTACGGCATCACGAGCTTCGAATTGGGGTAGTGGGGCGAACTGGGCTAGCGGAGCGGCCCCGGAACCGCACCCGGAGGTCGGGCCGCGCCGCCGAGGCGTCCTCCATCGCCCGGCGCAGGCGCTCGAAATCGGCGCCGAGCGCGGTCGCCGTGCGGTCGGCGTCCCGCCAATCGATCTCCAGCGGGCCGTCCACGTCGGTGGTGAGGCAGTCATAGAGGGCGTCGAGGTTGCGCCCGAAATGCCCCGGCAGGTCGAGCGCCCGGTCGAGCGCGTCCCACGCCTGGGCCAGGGTGGCGATGCCAGCGCCGTCGATGCGGATGCGGCGGAGCGTGGGCGTCATTTCGGCACCCGTGTCATTCTGGTACCCGGTGAAAATTCTCGTAATGGTCCATCGTCACCCAGCGCGAACCGTCGGCGCCGTAGATCAGCCGGCGCGCATTGCGCCGCCCGCCGCGATAGTCGAGGTCCGCCTCGCGGTAGCCGCCGCCACGGACGAGCGGCGGCAGGCGGCGCTCGCGGTTGCCGAACCGGTCACCGCCGATGACCCGGCCCGGCGCCACCGTCCACAGGTCGCGGCCCGGCTGCCACCCCAGGCGCCTCGCCTCGTCCTTGGTCGCATAGCGCGGCGGCAGCCGGCCGGTGCGATCGAGATGGGCCAGGGTGTCGACCAGGCCGTCGAGGTCGGCGATGCCGAGGCGGCTGCCGAAGGTGCGCCAGTCGGCCTCCCCGGCCATCGCGGCGAAGGGGACGAGGCAGGCGAGGAGGAGGACAAGGAGGAGGCGGCGCAGCATCAGGTCGCCACCCTACACCGGACCCGACATTGACCGGAACCGTCCCGGCACCTAGATTTACCGCCATGGTCCATGTCGTGCAGCGCCGGATCGGCGGGCGAATTACGGACCCGGCTCTCGAGCAAGAGCCGGGCATTCGTCGTTCGTCCTGTCCTTTCCGAAAGGCTGCATGTCATGCACCGTCCTGATTCCCACCTACCTACCGCCTGCTTTTCGCTGAACGCGCGTTCCACCGCGGGCCTGATGCCGCGCGTGCTGGAGCTGTTCGCCAAGCGGGACCTGGTTCCATCCGCCTTCGTCGCGCGCGCCCAGGGCCCGGGCGGCGACGAGCTGTCCATCGACATCCAGATGGAGGGCATGGACCGCGAGCTGGCCGACTACGTCGCCCGCTGCCTTCGCCAGGTCGTCGGCGTCGAGGTGGTCCTGGTCTCGGAGAAGCGTTTCGCCTTAACGGCTTGAGTGGGGTTGTTCACCCCATTTATCCACAGGCGAGGTCGGTTATCCGCAGAGTTATCCCCAGTGCCTAGGGATAACGGGGATGAATGGCGCGAGGTCCGCTGCGGACGGGCCGGTCAGAACCGGCCCGTCCAGCGCCGATAGAGGGCCGCCTGCAAGGCCGGGAATATGTACATCGGCAGTTGCGCCACGGCGAAATAGAGGGTGATGGGGATGGGGGTGTCGGCGCCGAGTGCGGCCCACATCAGCCCCATGTTGCGGTTGCCGGTCATGAAGCCGACCGCGAGCGCGGCCTCGGCTCCGGCACCGCGGAAGACCAGCGCGCCCAGGGCCTGCAGCCCGGCATTGAAGACGAGTGCCGCCGCGAAATAGACGAGGACCAGGCCGGGATCGGTGATGGCGGCCTCGGTGACGCCGTCCATGATGGCGATGGCGAAGACCACCAGCACCAGCATGTTGAAGCCGTTGACGGCGTCGGCATGGGCCCGCAGCCGGTCGTGGCCGACGATACGCCGGATGATCTCCGCCGCCAGGGCGGCCCCCAGCACGAAGCCGGCCAGGCGCAGCGTCAGCTCGACCATGCCGATGTCGAGGGTGACGCCGACCAGGCCCAGGGCCAGGGGCGGCACCGTGAAGGGCACCAGCAGGTGGGCCAGCGCCATGGCGACCAGGGCCAGCGCGCCGTCGAGGCCGAGCAGGAGGCAGATCGCCGGGGCGGCCATGATGCAAGGGCCCGCCGCCGACAGCACCATCGCGGTGACGAGGCCCTGGGGCAGTGGCAGGCCCAGGACGTGGTCGAGGAACCGGGCGGCCAGCGCCACCAGGATCGGCGCCGCCAGCATCAGCCAGGCCGTGACCAGCGCGATGCGCGGCCAGGCGCGGACCTGGCGCGCGATCTCGGCCCACTCCAGCCGCAGCATCGATCCGACCATGGTCATGGCGACCGCGACCGGCAGCCATGGTTTCAGCTCGCGCGCCAGGTCGGGCAGCGCCAGGCCGACCAGGATGCCCAGCGCCAGCACCCGGGTGCCGTGCCGGCCGAGGAAAGAGAGGGCGCGGAGGGGGATCAAGGAAGAATGCCTACGGTCGGCGACGCTACATGGATTTGATGGCGGCGGCCAATCGACTATCCTCCCCGCCATGTCGGACACGCCCATCCATCCCTACCTGTTCGCCGAGCATACGGGCCGCGTGAAGCCCGAATGGATCGACGTCAACGGGCACATGAACCTGGCCTACTACCTGCTCGCCTTCGACCAGGGAACGGACACGCTGCTGCATCGCCACGGCATCGGCTCCAGCTACACCCGCACCACCAATTGCGGCTTCTTCGTGCTGGAAACCCATCTGACCTACGATCGCGAGCTGGTGGAAGGCGAGCCGTACCGCATCGCGACCCAGATCCTGGGGCTCGATCCCAAGCGGCTGCACTATTTCCACGCCATGTATCACGCAGAAAAGGGCTTCCTCGCCGCGACCAACGAGATCATGGCGGTCCATGTCGACCTGGCCGTGCGCCGCGCCGCACCCTGGCCGGAGGGGGCCCATGCCTCGCTGTCGGCGATGGCCGCGGCCCACGCCACCGTTCCCCGTCCGCCCCAGGCCGGCCGTGCGATCGGCATGGAGCGTCGGCGTGCGGCATGACCGGTGGCGGTTGCTCTTCGCGTCGGTGCTGCTGCTTTCGGCATCGATCCTGGCGGCATCGATCCTGTCGCCGGCCGCGATGGCCGGCTGCAACGATCCCGCGGGGCCGGGGGTGGAATGGCGGCGCTGCTACCAGGATGGGGCGGAGCTGGCGGGACACGACCTGTCCGGTGCCTCGCTGCGCGATGCCACCTTCAGCCGCGCCAACCTGACGGGGGCCGACCTGCGCCAGGCCGATGCGTCGCGGGCCAAGTTCCTCTCGGCCAAGCTGGTCCGCACCCGCCTCGGCGAGGCCCGGTTGACCGAGTCGGACTTCACCCGCGCCGATCTCACCGGCGCCAGCCTTGCCAATGCGGACCTGTCCCGCGCCCGCTTCTTTCGCGCGACGCTGCGCGAGGCCGACCTCTCGGGGGCGACGGTGCGCGGTACCGACTTCACCAACGCCGACCTGTCGGGGGCGACCTGGACCGACGGCCGGCGGGTCTGCGCGGAGGGCTCCATCGGCCAGTGTAATTGAATGTCGGGCAACTGAACGTCACGCCGCCGGCGGCGCATCCCGGCCCAGCCGGTCCAGCGCCTCGCCGGTGACCGATTGCAGCAGCCATTCGCCATGCTGGCGAAAGCCGAGATGCCGGTAGAACTCGCGAGTCGGGTTCCAGTCGAGGACATGGAGGACGATGGAGCGCCAGCCGCGTGCCACGGCGATGCGCGCGAGGTCGGTCAACAGCAGTCGCCCGAGCCCATGGCCGCGCGCGTCGGGCTCGACGAACAGGTCCTCCAGGAACAGCCCGGAACGGCCGGCGAAGGTGGAATAGTTCGGGTAGAACAGGGCGAATCCGACATCGCGCCCGTCCAGCGACACGATGCGCGCCTCGAAGGCCGGGTGCGGGCCGAAACCGTCCCGCCGCAGGTCGTCCTCGGTCGACGCAACGGCGCCCGACAGGTTCTCATAGGCGGCCAAGGCCCGCACCAGGCGCAGCAGGGTGCCGACATCGTCGACGGTGGCGGTGCGGATGGCGATTGCAGGCATGGCGATTTCCTGGAAGTGGTAGCGACGCGTGCCCCGAGGCCGGCCGCCGCCCGTTGAACGTCGGCGGACGTCGGCGCACATAGAAATCACACCCCCCGCGACACCGCACCACAGGAATGCGCGCCATGAGCCACGACCATCCGCACGACCATGAGCATGGGCACGAGCACATCGACTGGAAGGAGCACGGGGTGAAGGTCATCCCCGGCGACCAGCTCGATCCCAACACGGCCCAGACGCCGGGCATGCATCGCGAGGCCGCGATCAACCTCGCGCGGGTCGGTGCCCAGAAGATCTGGGCCGGCACCGTGAAGATCTTCCCGGACGCCAAGACCGGCGTTCACCATCACGGTGCACTCGAAAGCGTCATCTACATCGTGAAGGGCCGCGCCCGCATGCGCTGGGGCGCGCGCCTGGAATATGTCGCCGAGGCGGGGCCGGGCGACTTCATCTTCGTGCCGCCCTACGTCCCCCACCAGGAGATCAACGCATCCTCCGACGAGCCGCTGGAATGCGTGCTGGTGCGCAGCGACAACGAGGCGGTGGTGGTCAATCTCGACATCGAGCCGGTGGAGAAGCCCGAGCAGGTGCTGTGGGTCGACCCGATCCACAAGCATCGTTGATCGGGGCGCCCCTGGTCACGGAACGGTCATCCTGGCGTCACGTCATGGTTACCCGGCGTGATTCGCGGGGGGCACGGTCGGGGACTACCTTCTGGACATCAAACGCGGCCCCCCGGGGATGGACCGGGACCGG
>CAZQOA010000161.1:0-6702 GCA_964594715.1 uncultured Rhizobiaceae bacterium
ACAAGATGAACGGGCCACGGGAGAGATCCCGTGGCCCGTTCGGCGTTTCAGGGCGGTCCCCCCGCGCCTTTACGTCCCGGAACCAATCCCCGTACAGCAAGTAGTTCAAGCGTGGACAACGCCCCTGAATCCGACGTCGTGCTGCTGGTGGAGGACGACCCGCTGGTGCGGCTGGTGGCCGCCGACCTGCTGAGCGACGCCGGCTTCCGCGTCGTCGAGGCCGAAACGGCGGACGCCGCCATCGGCGTGCTGGAAGCGCGGGACGATATCCGGGTGGTGGTCACCGACGTGCGCATGCCGGGAAAGCGGACCGGCCTCGACCTGGCCGAGGACGTGCGGAATCGCTGGCCCGGCACCCCGGTCCTGATCACGTCCGGCTATCTTCCACCGAGTCCACGCCCGATGCTGCGGGGCGCATCCTTCCTGGCCAAGCCCTACGACGTCGAGGAGCTGGTCCAGCGGGTCCGGCGCATGGTGAAGGCAGCCTAGCGCCGGCTATGCCAGACCCTTGATAGGGCCGAGGCGCTTTATCAGGGCCATGGCCGCGGCCGGATTGCGCACCTTGGCGCCGCTGATGACGTAGAGGAAGACGTCGCATGGCCGGGCGGGGGCATTCTTCTTCTCCGCCACGGCCTCCAGTCCCTCCGGCGCCTGCCCCGCCACCAGCCGCCGGATGCGTTCCGCCCATGCATCGAGGGCGGCGGGGGCGTAGCCCGCCTCCTCGTCCTCGCGGGTGCCCATGATGCGGGCATAGACGAAGGGGGCGGTCACGTCCGCGATCTGCGGATAGTCGGAATCCCCGGCCAGGACGATGGCGACCTCATATTCCCGCGCCAGCGCGACCAGTTCCGGCACCCGGAAGCTGTCATGGCGCACCTCGACCGCGTGGCGGATCGCCCGCCCGTCGACGCGCTTCGGCAGCAGCTTGAGGAAGCCTTCGAAATCGGCCGGGTCGAATGCCTTGGTCGGCGCGAGCTGCCAGTTGATCGGCCCGAGCTTGTCCTTCAAGGCGGTGACGCCGCTGGCGAAGAAGCGCTCGACCGATTCGCCGGCCTCGGACAGGACCCGGCGGTTCGTGGTGAAGCGCGGACCCTTCAACGCGAACACGAAATCGTCCGGCGTCTCATCGTGCCACCTGGCGAAGGTCTCCGGCTTCTGCGAGCCGTAATAGGTGCCGTTCACCTCGATGGAGGTAAGCTTGCCGGCGGCGAACTCGAGCTCGCGCTTCTGCGACAGGCCGGCCGGATAGAAGGTGCTGCGCCAGGGCGCATAGGTCCAGCCGCCCACCCCGATGCGAATCCTTGACTTGGCTTCCTGCGGCACGGCGGAAATCCTCCTTCAAAGTCGATCCATCGCGTCCGCTGGCCAGACTAGGATGGTCCGGGCCGCCGCGACACCCCCGGCCGCAGGAGTTTGCGGGCTTCAGGCGAGCTGGAACTCCAGCGCCTTCTGTTCGCGCAGCAGGAGTTCGCGCTTGCGCCGGAAGCCCCAGCGATAGCCGGAGACCGCACCGCTCTTGCGTACCACCCGATGGCACGGGACCAGGATGGCGATGCGGTTGGCGGCGCAGGCCTCGGCCACCTCGCGGGCCTCGCGCGGGGCGCCGAGCCCGGCCGCGATATCGCCGTAGCTCACGGTTCGGCCGGGCGGGATGTCGCGGAGCGCGGTCCAGACCCGGCCCTGGTAGCCGGTACCCCGCAGGTCGAGGGCCAGCCCCGGGTCGGCGTGCGGACGGTCGACCAGGGCCGCCAGTCGCCCGACGGTATCGGCCATGCCGGCCGCGTCCCCCACCATGTGGGCGGCCAGATCGTCCTGCAGCGCGCCGACCGGCCCCGGGCCGGGATCGGCGAATTCGAAGGCGACCAGGCCGCGCTCGGAACAGGCCGCGATGAAGGACCCGAGCGAGCTCGCCCCCCAGGCGTAGCGAATGGTCTCAGCCATGATTTCCTCCAGCTTTTGCCTTCGTTTCCATGGGGAAGAGATAGGCGGGCCTGGCCGGCCGCGCGCTCCGCTTCTTGCGGTGGAAGCATCTTCGGCGGCGAACGCCGCCTACTTCGCGTCGTGGAAGATGATGCCCAGCGTGTGGCGCGCGCCGGTGCGCACCCGGCTCACCCCGTGGCGCATGTTGACGCGGTAGCTGCCCCTGGTCCCCTGCACCGGCCGGTGATGCACGGCGAAGGCAACGGCGTCGCCCTGGCCGAGCGGCACCACTTCGACCCGGCTCTGCATCCGCGGCCGCTGCTCGGTCAGCACGAACTCCCCGCCGGCGAAGTCCGCCCCGGGCGCCGACAGCAGGATCGCCACCTGCAGCGGGAAGGCGAGCTCGCCATAGAGGTCCTGGTGCAGGCAGTTGAAGTCGCCCGGCCCATATTGCAGCAGGAGGGGAGTCGGCCGGACCTGGCCTGCCGCGTGGCATGCCTCCAGGAACCCGGCATGGCCCGGCGGGTAGCGGGTGGCGATGCCCATGCGCGCGTTCCAGGCGTTGGCGACCGGCGCCAGCCGTGGATAGAGGGCCGTCCGCAGGTCACCGACGAGTTCGGGCAGCGGGTAGCCGAAATAGCGGTACTCGCCGCGGCCATAGCCATGCCGCGCCATATGCACCCGGCTGCGGAAATGCCCGTCCTGCGGATAGAGTGCTGCGACGCCGCGGCATTCCGCCGGGGTCAGCAGCCCCGGCATGATCGCCCGGCCGCCCTCGTCGAGGTCGGCCACGATCCGGCCCCAGTCGTACCGGCCGACGCGATCCCCGGCGGAACCGGCCATGGCGGCGGCCGGCTCCATCCGCGCGGTCATGCCTGCGCCTCCTTGCGCAGCAGGGCCTGCTTGCGCTCCACCCCCCAGCGATATCCCGAGAGCGCGCCGTCGTTGCGCACCACCCGGTGGCAGGGGATCGCGACCGCGATCTTGTTGGCCGCGCAGGCCTGGGCCACCGCCCGCACCGACTTCGGCGCCCCGATGCGCCGCGCGATCTCGGAATAGCTGGCCGTAGCACCGGCCGGAATCTCGCGCAGCGCCTGCCACACGCGCTGCTGGAAGGCGGTGCCGCGGACATCGAGCGGCAGGTCGAGGCCGAGGGCCGGGGCCTCGACGAAGCCGACCACCTTGGCGACCAGGCTTTCGAAGGCGGCATCGCCGCCGACCAGGGCGGCCTTGGGGAACTGGTCCTGGAGGGTGCGCACGAGGGCATCCGGGTCGTCGCCCAGCAGGATGGCGCACACGCCCTTGGCGCTGCGCGCGACCAGGATGGATCCGAGCGTGCATTCGCCGATGGCGAACTTGATCTCGGTGTCGGTACCGCCGGCGCGGAAGGCCGACGGCGTCATGCCCAGGACCGCGTCCGAGGTCTCGTAGAAGCGGCTGTTGGAGTTGAAGCCGGCCCCATAGATGGCCTCGGTCACGCTGACCTTGCCGCCGGCGAGCTGGTCGCGAACCCGCCGGCTGCGATGGGCGGCGCCATAGGCCTTGGGCGTGAGGCCGGTCACCGCCTTGAAGATGCGATGGAAATGGAACGCGCTCACCCCGACGGCGGCGGCCAGGGTTTCCAGGGTCGGCAGTTCCTCCGCCGCCTCGATCCGGCGGCACGCCCGGGCGATCATCGCGGCATGCGTCTCGGCCAGCGATGCCGCGTTCGGCCGGCAACGCTGGCAGGCGCGGAAGCCCGCTCTCTCGGCGTCGGCGCAGGTGGCATGGAAGGTGACGTTCTGCCGCTTCGCCAGCCGCGACGGGCAGCTCGGGCGGCAATAGACGCCGGTCGTGCGCACCGAATAGACGAAGGTGCCGTCCAGCGCCCCGTTGCGATCGACGAGGGCTTGCCAGCGCGCATCCTCTTCTGTCGGGACGGTGCCGGGCGATGGTGCGATGACGAGGCTCATCTGTCCGCTCCTTGATGCTGATCTTGTCATCATGAGATAGCGACCGCGCCACCGCCGCACACTCCGGCCCTTGCTTTTGAATTCCAGCCGGTGCCGCTTTCAGAGGGCCTTGCGCAAGGTGAGGTTCACCCGCGTCCGGCCGAACAGGGGGTGCTCGCCGTCCTTCAGCGGCAGGACGCCGTGGAAATGCAGGCGCGACGGGCCGCCCCAGACGGCGACGTCGCCATGTTGGAGGGCGATCCGGCGCGGCGCCTCGCTGCGCTTCGGTCCGCCGAACTGGAAGATGGCCGGCAGGCCCAGCGAGACCGACACGATCGGGCTGGCGAAATCGCGCTCGTCGCGGTCCTGGTGCAGCGACAGGCGCGCGCCGGGGACATAGCGGTTGACGAGGCAGGCATCGGGCACGAACGACGGATAGCCGGCAGCCGACGCCGCCTCTGCCGCGAGCTCGAGGAACAGCGGCGGCATCGCCGGCCAGGGCCGGCCGCTGATGGGGTCGTCGAGGTCGTAGCGATAGCCGGTGCGGTCCGTCACCCAGCCGGCCCTGCCGCAATTGGTCATGGCCACCGACATCTCGAAGCCGCCCGGCGTGACCATGTGGCGGAACGGTGCCCGGGCGGTGATGTCGTCGAGCGCCCGGCGGATCGACCTGCCCCGCGGTCGCGCCAGCCCGCGCAGCAGCACCGCGCCGGGTGCCAGCTCGACCCGCGCCGCATCCTCGGACACCGCATCGTCGAAGAGATCGCCGCTCGTCATCGCCTGGTTGCCGTCATGCGCCATTGGTGATGTCCGGGTGGAGGACGGGGCGATAGCCGGCGCCGAGTGCCCGCACCGTCGATGGTGGGGTCAGCAGCCGCACCGCCCCCGCCGCGGGGACCGGCGCCGGCTGGTAGCCGGCCGGCGCCCAGCGGAACGTCTCCCGGCCAACCAATAGATAGGCAGCCCCGCCGGCCCAGACCATGGTCCCGGCCGGCAACCTGTCGAGTCGGCCGTCCAGACCGCCGGGCAGCGGGTGGAGGCGCTTGGCCCTGCCGTTGAGGCGCTCGGCATGCAGCACCCGGTCGATCGCGCCCGCCAGCGGCCGCTCGCCACCGTTTCCCGCCGTCCAGGCCGCTCGGAACCGCAGGGCTGCGTCGCGCCGGCAGAAGAAGCAGGGGCGGTGGCCCGCGGCCAGCGCCGTCGCCTCGTCGAGGAAGAAGAGTTCGGTCCAGCTCCGTCCGGCCATCACCTGCCGGCGCTTTCCCTTGTATTCGCAGGCGCAGACGAGCCAGGCCTTCGAGGACCAGCGCCGGGCGAGCAGGGTCTTCGTCGCCGGGTCGTGGATGATCCCGCGATTGCCGGTGAACATCCCGCGCTGGGGGATGGCCAGGATGTCGCCCTGCGGCGTCACGCGGTTCTGCAGCGGCATCGGCTCCCCCCACGAATTTTCCCGGAACGGCCGGCCGAGGAGGCGGCATATTGCCGGATCGGACCCCCCGAAGGATATCGATGCACGAGCCCCCGGCCGAGAAATACCATGACGCGACGCGGTTCCTGCGCGCCCTCGACCAGGATTGGGCCCGCCTCGTCGACCTGGTCGGCCCATGCCTGCATGCGCCGAAGGCGGCGCGGGAGCCCTACGAGGCGCTGGTCCGCGCCATCGCCTACCAGCAGCTGACGGCCAAGGCCGGCGACGCCATCATCGGCCGGCTGAAGGCGCTCGATCCGGACGCGGCCTTTCCGGCGCCGGAACGGATCGTCGCGGCCGAGTTCGACGCGCTTCGCGCCTGCGGCTTCTCCGCGGCCAAGATCGCCACGGTGAAGGCGATCGCCCGGGGGGCGCTGACGGGGCTGGTGCCGACCCGGGCGCAGGCGGCGGCCATGGACGACGAGGCGCTGGTCGAACGGCTGGTGACGCTGAAGGGGATCGGCCGCTGGACAGTCGAGATGCTGCTCATCTACTCGCTGGAGCGCGCCGACATCCTGCCGGTCGATGATTTCGGCGTGCGCGACGGCTATCGCCGGCTGAAGTCGCTCGACCGGGCCCCGAAGCCGAAGGCCCTGGGCCAGCTCGGCGCCGCCTGGGCGCCGCACCGGACGGTGGCCGCCTGGTACCTGTGGCGGGTGCCGCCCAAAGGCCTCGGAGCACCTAGGCAGTAAGGCGATTGCACCTTACATGTAGGGCTTCCTGCATGAGGGCATGCCATGAGCACGTTGACCGTCACCGCCAAAGGGCAGGTTACGCTCCGCAAGGATATCCTGAAGCATCTGGGGGTCCACCCTGGTGAGAAGATCACCGTGGACAAGCTTCCCGACGGCCGTATCGAGGTGAAGGCCGCGCGGCCGACCGGCAAGATTTCCGATGCCTTCGATTTCCTGAAGCGGGAGGACGGTCCGTCCTTGTCGATCGAGGAGATGAATGAGATTGCGGCCCGAGGCTGGGCTGGCAGGCGATGAAGATCACGGCCGATACCAACATTCTCGTCCGGGCGATCACGGGCGACGATCAGCGGCAAAGCAAGGCCGCCCAGGCGGAGTTGGCAAAGGCGGATGTGGTCGCGCTGGCGCTGCCGGCGCTCTGCGAACTGGTCTGGGTACTTTCTCGGGGCTACCGGATCCCCGCCGCGGAGATCGCGGAAGCGATCCGGCGCCTGATGAACGGGGCAAATGTCGTGGTGAACCGCCCGGCGGCGGAAGCGGGATTGGCCCTGTTGGATGCAGGTGGCGACTTTGCCGATGGGGTGATCGCCTACGAGGGAAGCTGGCTCGGCGCGGACACCTTCATCTCGTTCGACCGGAAGGCCGTGAAGTTGATGAAGGCTCAAGGCCAATCGGTCCGCCTGCTGTCGTA
>CAZQOA010000162.1:0-6594 GCA_964594715.1 uncultured Rhizobiaceae bacterium
TCTCGTCGAGCGTGATGAGCGGGGCAGCGGTGGCCGTATCGGGCATCGGGGGCTCCTGGAAGCAAGACGGGCGAGGATTGCCCGCGACGCTAGCATGGCTCCGGGCGGCCGTTCTATTGTCGAGGCCACCCATGGAACCGAACCGCACCATCCTCATCACCGGCGCCAGCCGCGGCATCGGGCTTGCCGCCGCCCGCCACTTCGCCGCCGCCGGCCACCGCGTCGTCGGCGTCGCCCGCTCGGCCGCGCCGGACGGGTTCCCCGGCCGCTTCCACAGCGTCGACCTGTCGGGCGACGACCTGGGACAGCGGATGGAGGCGATCGTCGCGGAGACCCCGGTCGACGTGCTGGTGAACAATGCCGGCGCCGGCCGGATGGCGCGCCTGGGCGAGGTCAGGCTCGACGACCTCGACGCCATCATCCGCCTCAACCTGACCGCCACCCTGGTGGCGACCCGCGCCTGCCTGCCGCACATGCGGGCCCAGGGCTGGGGCCGCATCGTCAACGTCTCGAGCCGGTCGGCACTGGGCAAGGACGGGCGCGGCGTCTATGGCGCGACCAAGGCCGGCATCATGGGCTTCACCCGCACCTGGGCCCTGGAGCTGGCGGCCGAGGGCGTGACCGTCAACTGCGTCGCGCCGGGGCCCATCGACACCGAGATGTTCCGCGCCCACAACGCCCCCGACAGCCCGGCCACCGCCGCGATCGTGGCCTCGCTTCCGGTCCGGCGCATGGGCCGGCCGGAAGAGGTGGTATCGGCGCTGGCCTTCTTCGCCGGCGAAGAGGCCGGCTTCACCACCGGCCAGGTCCTCTATGTCTGCGGCGGCCTGACCGTGGCGCGCGATCCGATCTGACCGCCGCGGGGACTAGGGCCGCCTACCAGACCGGCAGCATCGCGCCGTCGAAGCGCTCGGTGATGAAGGTGCGGATGGACGGGTCCTGGTAGGCCTTCACCAGCCGTTGCAGGACCGGCTTGTCGCGGTTCTTCTCCTGCACCGCGATGACGTTGCCGTAGGGATTGTCCTCCACTGTCTCGATGACGATGGCGTCCCGGCGGGGGCTGAGGCCGGCCTGGGTGGCGTAGTTGGTGTTGATGACCGCGGCGTCAAGGTCGCCCAGGCTGCGCGGCAGTTGCGCTGCGTCCAGCTCGCGCAGGCGCAGCTTCTTCGGGTTGTCGACGACATCGGTCACCCGCGGCACGATGCCGACGCCGGGCTTCAGCGTGATCTGCTTCTCGGCCGCCAGCAGCAGCAGGGCCCGCCCGCCATTGCTGGGATCGTTGGGGATGCCGACCTGGGCGCCCTGGCGCAGCTCGGCCAGGGACTTGATCCGGCTCGAATAGAGGCCGATCGGCGCGACGATGGTGCGGCCGATGGAGACGATCCGGTAGCCCTTGGTCTTCACCTGGTTGTCGAGATAGGGCAAATGCTGGAAGGCATTGGCGTCGAGGTCGCCGGCGTCGAGCGCGGCATTCGGCAGCGTGTAGTCGTTGAAGACGACAAGCTGCACGTCGATGCCGTCCCGGGCGGCGACCTTCTTCACCTC
Source organism: uncultured Rhizobiaceae bacterium (assembly GCA_964594715.1). GTDB lineage: Bacteria > Pseudomonadota > Alphaproteobacteria > ATCC43930 > Allostellaceae > Allostella. The sequence goes on from CAZQOA010000162.1 coordinate 1,546, forward strand.
GGCCCAGATGATCTCCTGGTCGCCGCCGGAAATACCGACCTTCAGCCGCTCGGCGGCATGACCGGCCGTGGCCGAGGCGAGGAGGACCGCGCCCGCGAGGGCGAGGCGTGAAAAGCGCGACATGATGCTGGTTCCTTCGGTTCAGATGCGTCGGTCGAGATGGCGGGCCAGGCGGTCGCCGCCGGCCTGGACGGCGCCGACGATCGCCACCAGGACGATGATCACCGCGGCCATGACCTCGGTTTCGAAGCGCTGGTAGCCATAGCGGATGGCAAGATCGCCGAGGCCGCCCGCCCCGACCGCGCCCGCCATCGCCGAGGCGCCGATCAGTGTCACCAGGGTGATGGTGAAGCCGCCGACGATGCCGGGCCAAGCCTCGGGCAGCAGCACATGGCGGACCACCTGCCAGCGGCTGGCACCCATGGCGAGCGCCGCCTCGACCAGGCCCCGGTCGACCTCGCGCAGGCTGACCTCGGCCACCCGCGCGAAGAAGGGCGTGGCCGCGATGCTGAGCGGCACCACCGCGGCCGCCGTGCCGATCGTGGTACCGACGACGAGGCGGGTCAGCGGCAGCAGGGCCACCAGCAGGATGATGAACGGCGTCGAGCGGAAGCCGTTGACCAGCGCCCCCAGCACCCGGTTCAGGGCGGGGGCGGCGAAGATGCCGCCCTGCCCCGTCGTCACCAGGACCACCGCCAGCGGAATGCCGGCGGCGAAGGCGATCACGCCCGAGACCCCGACCATGGCCGCGGTCTCGACCAGCGCGTCGAGGAAGAGCTCAAGCAGCGCGTCGGACATAGCCCAGCACCTCCACGCCTTCGGACCGCGGGCCAAGGAAATCCAGCACCTCCTCCAGCCGCTCCGGCGACCGGTGCGGCAGCGCCAGCAGCAGGCGCCCGACGCGGCGGCCCTGGATCTCCTCGACCGCGCCATGCAGGACCTGGAAGTCGCTGCCGGTGGCGCGGACCAGTTCCGCCAGGACGGGGCGTCCGCCCCCGTCATCCAGGATGCGCAGGTCGACGACGACGTCGCTGTCGCCGTCCGGCGCGGCGGTCAGCCGGTCGGCCAGCGACCGCGGCAGGGGTGCCGTCACGGTCGCGAGCAGGCGGCGCGTGGCGTCGGCCCGGGGCCGGGCGAACACCTCCCAGACCCGGCCCTGCTCAACCAGCCGGCCCTCGTCGAGCACCGCCACCCGGTCGCAGACCTGGCGCACCACCGCCATCTCGTGGGTGATGAGGACGATGGTCGGCCCGAGGCGGCAGTTGATGTCCTGGAGCAGTCCCAGGATCGCGTGCGTCGTCTCCGGATCGAGCGCCGAGGTGGCCTCGTCGCAGAGCAGGACCTCGGGGTCGTGGACCAGGGCGCGGGCGATGCCGACCCGCTGCTTCTGGCCGCCGGACAGGCGGGCCGGATAGGCGTCGCGCTTGTCGGCGAGGCCGACCAGGTCCAGCAGTTCGTCGACCTTGCGCCGGATGGTCCGGCGGTGCTCGCCGGCCACCATCAGGGGCAGCGCCACATTCTCGAACACGGTCTTGGCGGACAGCAGGTTGAAGTGCTGGAAGATCATGCCGATGCGCCGCCGGAGCGCCGGCAGGCGGTCCTGCGGCAGCGGCGCCACGTCCTCGCCGGCGACGAGGACGCGGCCCGCGGTCGGCGTCTCCAGCCGGTTGATGCAGCGCAGGAGGGTCGACTTGCCGGCCCCGCTGCGGCCGATGATCCCGAAGATCTCGCCGCCGGCAACGGCGAGGGAGACGTCATCAAGGGCCTTGGCACCGGTGCCGGGCCCGGAAGTGCCGGAAAAGACCTTCGATATCCCTTCCAGCCCGATCGTCGCGCCGCGCGGGCGATGGCGGGACGGCGTGGGCGCGTCGGCTAGGTCCTGGCCATGCTGGTCCCAGGCACGCAGCAGCGGGTCGCTGTAGTAGAGGGAGCCGAAGTCGATCTCGGCCAGGATGGCGAACGGCGAGAGGCGGGTCATGCCGCCCTCCGCAGGTCGGCCGCGACCAGCAGTCGCCCGGCGGACCTGGTCGCGGCCGCGGGGTTGCGGAAGATCTGTCCGTCGATCGGGTAGAAACGCGGCTCCGAGGCGTAGAAGCGGTAGCCGCGTTCCCGTTCGTGCCGGACCACGATTCCGGCGGTGATGTCGTCGACAAGGATGGCGAAGGCGTCAGCCATGGCTGCTCCTTTGCGCCGGCCCCTTCGGGCGGCGCGGAATTCCGAGAAAAATGCTTGGGATGGAAGGCTGGCGCTTAGCGCCCGCGCCGGCCGCCGGTCAGGCGGCGCGGCTACACCAATGCCGACAACACATTCGGGCACGAGGGCGGAATGGAATGGTGTAATTCGGCCTGATCATCGCCGGTCTCCTTAGCATCCAGTGCCGGAGCCACGAGCCGCCTCGTGGCGCTTTAGCGTTTGGTGACGCGGCGCAAGCTGCTTCCGTCAAATTGCCGCGGGACCGTTCGGGTCCAGAACCTGGGCGTCCCGTCCAAGGTGGGCGGGCCGTCAGGCAGGGTGAATATCGGCGAAGGCCACCGCCCCCCGCAAACAAGAAATATTCGTTCGCGCCTCAAGTTTCCTTGGGTGCGGCCGGGCATGAGGATTTTCGCGGGTCGGGGCCTAGGTTTTCTTGATTGTCCGGCGCCCGCGGACCGGCATCATGCGCCGATGCTTCACGAACAGCTCGAAACGCTGGCCAAGGGCGTGGTCCTGCTCGCGGCCCTGGTGGTGGTGCTCGCCTGGATGGGCGCCCTCGGCTAGAGGGCGCCCCCGGGAATCGACTATTCCGCCGCTGCCCGCTCCGCCGTCCCGGACACGGCCGCAATGGCCGCCACCCCCAGCCCGTCCAGCGCCGCCATGTCGACGGGATGGTCGGCCTCGTTGGCGACCGCGATCACCAGCCCGTGCTGGCGCAGCATGATCACCTTCTGGTCCGACGCCCCCGACGCCCAGACCGCATCGACCGGCAGGCTCGGGAACTGGCGGTCGAGGTTGGTGCGGAAGCAGGCCGCATAGTGCGACCCCAGATGGGTCGAGGTCAGGGCATAGTCGGCCCACCCTTCCGGCAGCAGCCGGCGGCCGTCCCACACCCCGTCCTGGATATAGAGCAGCCCGAAACGGGCATAGTCGCGCAGCGTGGCGGCACCCGAGCCGGACGCGACGAAGTTGCCGGCGCGGTCGGCGGAGTGCTGGTAGCTGGCCATGCCGATGCGGTCGGCGAGCAGGCCGTAGACCGTCTCGTGATAGGGCAGGCCGCGCCGCTCGATCTGGTCGCGGATGATGGCGCCCAGCACATTGAGCCCGGTGTTGATGTAGCGGAAGACGGCACCCGGCCGGGTGGCGACGATCGCGCGCTGGGCGACGTCGAACGCGTCCTCGCCGTCGTAATAGACGAAGCTGTTCTCGAAGATGACCGAGCCGCGGCCGTCGGCGTCGACCGCCGGGAAACCGAGGCCGGCGCGCATCCGCATCAGGTCGTCGATGGTGATGAGATGGTGGATGCCGCGCGGGTCCTGCCACAGGGGTGCGGGCGCCGGGTCGTAGACCGAGCGGAGCCAGCCTTCATGGATCATGCGGCCGATGATGGTGCCGGTGATGGCCTTGGTCATGGAGTAGCTGGGCGTCGCCCGGTCCGGTGCGCCATGGTCGGAATAGCGCTCGGCGACGACGCCGTCGCCGGTCGCCACCAGCACCCCGTAGAGGCCGGGCGAGGCGGCGAAGAAGCGCTCCATCGCCTGCTCCAGGGCGGCCGGCCCGCGATTGCGCCCGGGGGTGGCGCCGCCGTCGCCCAGCGGCCAGGCCGGGGCACGGTCGGGTGCCGCGCGCGCGATCGGCTTCGGCTCGAAGCCCAGCCCCTCGTGGCGGCCGAGGACGATGCCGCCATAGCCCGGCCGGGCCAGCGCCCGGCCGACCACCGGGGCCCCGAAATCCGGGTCGGTCCAGGTGGCGGTGGCGCGGCGGTCGGCGTCGTCGGTCGCGACCACGATTCGCCCCGCGTCCCACGCCGCCTTCACCTCCGCCTCGGCCTTGGGGAAGGCCGGCTCGCTGGAGAGCCCGCCCGACCGGCCGGACGCGCGCGTCCGGAAATGCCGGTCGGCCGTCGCCCGCGACAGGCCGCTGACATACATCATGTCGACATAGCGCTTGGCCGTGTAGGCCACCGCCTTCTCGCGCAGCGCGCGCGGCGACAGGTCATAGACGAAGGGCTGCGGCAGGTCGCCGGCGCCGGCCGGCAGCAGCGGCGGAATGCGATCGAAGAGGGCGCTGGGAGCGCGGGGCATGGGCGGGGCCTCCATCCAGAGCGGGGGAGTTGCGTGGGAGCGGGCGGGACGCGATCTTGCCCCGGAACCGGGTTCGCGGAAACCGCTTCTTCAGCGGGCCGCTGGATTCCCAATAGCCTTCGTCACGGGTTCGAAAGGATCGCCGGCGCGGCGGCGCGTGCCACTTTCCGGTCGGCCGCGCCCGGATCGCCGAAGATGCGGGCATGGCGGGCGATGAGATGGACCGGCTGGCGGGCGGCCAGGCCGCGGTCGCGGGCGACCTCGCGCGGCAGCTCGATCTCGATCGTGCGCCCGACCGACGGGACCTCCACCTCCAGGCGGGCGGCCGGGCCGACGATCCAGACGAAGCGGATGCGCCCGGCCCCGTCCACCGCCGGCGCGACGTCGATCTCCTGCGGCCGCACGAAGACGGTGGGGGCCAGGTTGCCGGCGGGCGCGGTCAATGGCGGCAGGTCGATGCCGTCGGTCACCACGCGGCCGCCCTCGACCCGGCCGGGGAGCGCGTTGACGCTGCCCAGGAACTGCTGGACGAAGGGCGTCGCCGGCCGGTCGTAGAGCTCCTCCGGAAGCCCGACCTGCTCGATCCGGCCCTGGTTCATCACCACCACGCGGTCGGCGAGCTCCAGGGCCTCTTCCTGGTCGTGGGTGACGAAGACCGTGGTCATGCCGAGCTCGTCATGCAGGCCCCGCAGCCAGCGGCGCAGCTCCTTGCGCACCTTGGCGTCGAGCGCGCCGAACGGCTCGTCGAGCAGCAAGATGCGCGGCTCGATCG
>CAZQOA010000163.1:0-1817 GCA_964594715.1 uncultured Rhizobiaceae bacterium
GATGGCCCCACCAGAGCTGGCGCGAGACGCACCAGGGCTGGATGTTGCGCATCCATTCGAAATAGGTGTTCTCCCACTGGCGCGGGACGAACACGGTGCGGCCGGTCTCCACCGCCTCGATGGCCGGCCGGGCCAGGGTCGCCGCGTCGACGTACCATTGGTCGGTCAGCCACGGCTCGATCGCGACGCCGGAGCGGTCGCCGTGCGGCACGACATGGGTATGCGGCTCGATCTTCTCGACCAGGCCCAGCGCCTCCAGGTCGGCGACGACGCGCGCGCGGGCGGCGTAGCGGTCGAGCCCGCGATAGGGCTCCGGCACCGAATCGAGCAGGCGGGCGTCGGCGTCGAACAGGTTGATGGCTTCCAGCCCGTGCCGGCGCCCGACCTGGAAGTCGTTGAAATCATGGGCAGGGGTGATCTTCACCGCGCCCGTCCCGGTCTCCGGGTCGGCATATTCGTCGGCGACGATCGGGATCGCCCGGCCGACCAGCGGCAGGATCGCATTGCGGCCGACCAGGTCGCGGAAGCGCTCGTCGTCGGGATGGACGGCGACGCCGGTGTCGCCCAGCATCGTCTCGGGCCGGGTGGTGGCGACGGTGATCCAGCGGTCGGGCATGCCCTCGACGGGATAGCGGAAGTGCCAGAGATGGCCCTTCACCTCGCGCTGCTCCACCTCCAGGTCGGAGATGGCCGTGTGCAGCTTGGGGTCCCAGTTGACCAGCCGCTTGTCGCGATAGATCAGCCCCTGCTTGTGGAGCTGGACGAACACCCGGCGGACCGCCGCACTCAGCCCCTCGTCCATGGTGAAGCGCTCGCGCGGCCAGTCGAGCGAGGCGCCGAGCCGGCGGAGCTGGCGGGTGATGGTGCCACCCGATTCCGCCTTCCACTCCCACACCTTCTGGACGAAGGCGTCACGGCCGATGGTCCGCTTGTTGCCGTCCTCGACCATACCCGGCCGTTCCAGGACGATGCCCTGGTCGGCCAGTTGCCGCTCCACCACCATCTGGGTGGCGATGCCGGCATGGTCGGTGCCGGGCTGCCACAGGGCGTCGCGCCCGCGCATCCGGTGATAGCGGATGAGGGCGTCCTGGATGGTGAAGGTGAGCGCGTGGCCGATATGCAGGCTGCCGGTGACGTTGGGCGGCGGGATCATGATGGTGTAGGGCTCTTTGCCCGACGCCGGATCGGCCGCGAAGGCGCCCGACTTTTCCCAACGCTCGTAGTGCTTCGCCTCGACCTCGGCCGGACGGTAGGTCTTCTCGATCATCTGGCGGAAACCTCGTCTGCCCGGTCACCGCCGGCCGTCCTGGCAAGGCGGCGGCGGTGGGGCTGGTATGCTTCGATGGTGGGCGGTAGCGCTGGCGGTCAGCGCAGGTTGGAACGGCGGACGATGCGCTCGATCTCCTCGCGTACCACCGCCTCCACGAGGCCGGGCAGGCGCGCGTCGAGCCATTCCTTCAACATCGGCCGCAACAGCTCCCGGACCAGGTCGTCCATGGTACCGCCACCGATGGCGCGCTGGCCGAGGTCGGAACCGGGGGCGACCGCCTCCGCCTGCCCCGTCTCCGCCCGCCCCATATCCAGACGGCCGATCGCGGCGATTGCGGCCGCCGCCTCGGCCGCCACCCCGGGCGATACCAGGTCGGCAGCCGCCCCGCCATCCGCCGCCGCGACGCGCGGGCGGTAGAGCGGGCGCTCGTCGGCGAACTCCGGGCGGGCGGAGGGCTCCGGGCGCGGAGACGGCTCCGGCCGCAGGATGTTCACGACGGCGCCGTCTTCCCGCAGGACCTGGGTCAGCTCCAGCACGTCCTCCCGGA
>CAZQOA010000163.1:1917-6557 GCA_964594715.1 uncultured Rhizobiaceae bacterium
CCGCCCGGCGGCGACAGCGGCATGGCGATCGCCGCCTCGGCGGGCGCAGGCTCGTGGGCCGGCGCCGGAGGAGCGCCGGGCCTGGTGCCGTCGTCGGAAATGATCCGCCGGATGGAGGCCAGTATCTCCTCCATCGACGGATCCGGCGGAATGCGCCGTTCACTCATGGCTTCATGCCTCCGCCATCACCGATTCCAGTCCGGGGAGGCGGACCGTCTACCCCAGCGGGCGGCACATTGCCACCCGCGTCCGCAACTGCCGGCAGCGGCTAGTCGAGGGGGCCGCCCAGCCCCACCCACTTGTCCTTCACGGATTCGTAGTAGGCATCCATGTCGTAGAGCTCGACCGGCAGGTTGAGCTGGCGGGCCGTAAGCTGCCCCATGGCCGCCGTCAGGTCATAGACGCCCACCATCTCGTCGCGCTGCGAGCTGACGAGATTGACCCGCGCGTTGAACAGTTCCTGCTCGGCATCGAGGATGTCGAGGACGGTGCGCGAGCCCACCGCCGCTTCCTGCTGCACGCCGTCCAGCGCGATCTGCGCGGCGCGGATGTTCTCGCGCAGCGCCTCGATCTGGGCGCGGGCGGATTGCAGCGTGTCCCAGCGCGAGCTCGCCTGCTCGACCACGTTGCGGCGATTGGTCTCGATCTCGATGCGGCGCTGGCCGGCGGTCTGCTTGGCCTCGCGCACCCGGGAATAGGTCGACCCGGCCTCATAGAGCGGCACCGTCACCCGCGCCACCAACTGGCCCGTGGTGATCTTGGTGTTGACGTTCTGCGATTCCTCGTTGTGGCTCACGGTGCCGTCGAGGGAGACCGTCGGCAGCAGCTCGCCGGAGACCGAGCGCACGTTGCTGCGCGCCGCCAGCTCGCTGAAACGGGCCGCGATGATGGTCGGGTTGTCCTGCTCGGCCAGGCGCTTGGCCTCTTCCCGCGTGGGCGGGGTCTTGGGCACGCGCTTGGGGAATTCGATGTCGACCGGGACGATGCCGCTCACTCGCTCGAACGTCGCCCGGGCGACCTCGACATTGCCGTCGGCCTGGCGCTTGTCGGCGATCGCGCGCGCCATGCGGGATTCGGCCTGGGCCACGTCGGTGCGGGTCACCTCGCCGACCCGGAAGCGGTCCTGGGCGGCCTCGAGCTGGCGCTTCAGGACCTCGATGTTGTTGGCGTTGAGCTGCACCACGGCCAGCGCCCGGTAGAGGTTCATGTAGGCCTGCACCGCCGCCTGCAGCACCTGCTGCTCGACGACGAAGACCTGGGCGCGCTGGGCCTGGATCTGGAAGATGGACCGGTCGGTGTTGGCGATGGTGCGCCCGCCGCGATAGAGCGGCTGGCTCGCCTGGAGGCTGCCCGCGAGCGGATTGAGGGTTTCCGTGCGGCGCACCCCCGGAACCTCGGTGCGTTCGCGGCCGATGCCGTAGGATGCCGACGCCTGGACGGTCGGGCGCCACCCGGCCGCCGCCTGGGGAACCAGTTCGTCGGTCGCACGCAGGCGGGCCCGCTCCGACAGAAGCTGCGGGTTGGAATTGTAGGTACCGACCAGAACCTCCTCGAGCGTCTGGGCCCTGGCCCCGCCCGCCCCTGGCGTCACCAATGCCATCGGGGCCGCGACCGCAATCGCCAGCCACGTCGCGCCAGCCGTCCGCTTCATCATTCGCTCCGTGGCCATGAGCCCCTCCACGCCCGCGCATGGCGGGCGTTCAACTAGAATACGAATTCGGCCTTGCGCCCGGTATCGGGAAGCAGCGGCGTGGCCGCATCGAAGATCACCCGCCGTGACAGGATCCCGCCCTGCCGGCGGACCAGGATCGCGTGACCGACGCTGGTCGTCGCCTCGATCGCCAGCAGCCGCCCGCCTTCGGCCAGCTGCTCCTCGACCCCGGCCGGCACCTTGGCCACGGCGCCGGCAAAGACGATGAGGTCGTAGGGTGCCTGGGCCGGGTATCCCTCGAGGAAGCCCCCTTCCACGATGGTGGCATTGCCGATGTCGAGCGCCGCCAGGTTGCGGGTCGCCTCGGCCGCCAGGTCGGGATTGCGCTCCACCCCGACCACGCTGCCGACCAGATGGGCCAGGATGGCAGTGCCGTAGCCGCTGCCCGCGCCGATCTCCAGTGCCCGGTCACCCAGCCCCGGAGTCGCGAACTGGAGCAGGCGTGCCAGGATCATCGGCTCGATCAGGTAGCGGCCGGCGCCGATCGGCACGTCCTCGTCGACATAGGCGACGCCCGACAGTGCCGGGGGCACGAAGCGCTCCCGAGGCACGGCCATGAAGGCGGCGATGACCGCCTGGTCGGTCACCTTGTTGGGGCGGATCTGGCTTTCCACCATGTTTGCGCGCGCTGCGGAGTAGTCGATCGCCATGAAGCCTAATGGTCCGGTTCGTTCCGAATCACGGAAAGTCGCTGGTTCCGTGTCCGCCATTATATACTTGCTGCACTGCGGACAGCGCAATCGTCACCCGGCCCCTACCCGGCTCCTGGTTTTCCGGGCCGCGGGTTTCTTGACCCGGGCCAGGGCGCCCGCGTATAGAACCGGCCGACCTCGGGGACCAAAGTTTCCACATGTCCGGGGCGCGGTGGCCGAGTGGTTAGGCACCGGACTGCAAATCCGTTTATCCCGGTTCGATTCCGGGCCGCGCCTCCAATGTGCCACGATCGTTCCGCCTCGGGCGGAGCGATTTCCGGACGGGCTGGTTCTCGTTCAGGCATTCTCCGGTCCCCGCCCCCCGATGCGTGGAGACCAGGAAGATGCCGAAGCCGGCCCGCAGCCCGAGAATGTCGCGTTCCCTCCTCTGGGGCTTCGACCTGGCGGCGTATGAGCGCGCCTACAGCAACCTGTCGATGAAGCCGGAGGCGCTCACCGCCGCGGAATGCGACCAGGTCATCCGGCTGGGCGAGGCCGGGCTGGAGACATCGGGCACCGCGGGCGTCGCCGGCAGCGGCGTGCATCCCGAAATCCGCAAATCGACCATCACCTGGCTGATGCCGGGCCCGGACACCAGGTTCCTCTACCAGCGCATCGAGCGTATCGCGCGGGCGGCGAACGAGCGATTCTTCGGCTTCAGCCTGATGGGGATGGGCGAGCCGGTGCAGTTCGCGCGCTATGCCGGCGGCGGCGACCATTATGGCTGGCACCAGGACCTGGGCGACGGCCCGCCGGTCCTGCGCAAGCTCAGCATCGTCATCCAGCTGTCCGACCCGGCCGACTATGAGGGCGGCGACCTGGAGTTGCGCTTCTCCGACCGGGTGACCACGACCCGGCGGGAACGGGGCATGATGATCCTGTTTCCGCCCTGGCAGCTGCATCGCGTGACACCGGTGACGGCCGGCCTGCGTTACAGCCTCGCCTGCTGGATATCCGGGGAACCATTCAGATGAAGAACCGCCCGCGGCCGCCACCCCTGGTAACGCGCCGCGCGGCCTCGACCCTTCTGGCGGCCATGCTGGCCGCCGCCGCACCGGCCGCGGCTACGGCCGATCCGGTGCGCGGGCCGCGGCCGCAGGCCACCGACGACGTGCCGGTCGCCCGGCCACAGGGCGTCTCGGTCGAGGACTGGGTCACCGGCCTGGAGGCGCCCTGGTCGCTGGTGTTCCTGCCGGACGGCCGCGCCCTGGTCAGCGAGCGGCCCGGCCGCATCCGCCTGATCGCCGGCGGCCGCCTGGCGGCGGAGCCGGTGGCGCGGATCGCGGTCCGCCAGGGCGGCGAGGGCGGGCTGATGGGGCTGGCCCTGCACCCGCGGTTTCCCGACCAGCCCTACCTCTACGCCATGCACACCCATGCCGAAGGCGGCGAGGTCGGCAATCGCGTCGTCCGGCTGCGCCTAGAGGGCGACCGGGCGACCTTCGACCGGGTGATCCTGGCCGGCGTGCCGGGTGCCCGCTTCCACAATGGCGGGCGCATCGCCTTCGGCCCGGACGGGATGCTCTACATCGCGACCGGCGAGATCTACGACGCGCCGCGCGCCCAGGTGATGGCCGACCTCGGCGGCAAGATCCTGCGGGTTACCCCGGAAGGGGTGGTGCCGGCGGACAATCCCACCGCCGGGTCCCCGGTGTGGTCGCTCGGCCACCGCAACGTGCAGGGCCTGGCCTTCCATCCCGACACCGGCGAGCTCTTCGCCAGCGAGCACGGACCCTCCGGCGAGTTCGGGCTGCAGGCGCTGGACGAGGTGAACGTGATCCGGCGCGGCGGCAATTATGGCTGGCCGCTGGTGGTGGGCGCGCCCGGCGACGCCCGCTTCGTCGACCCGATCCTGGCCTGGCCGGACGATGCCACGCCGCCCTCGGGTGCGGCTTTCTGGCAGGGCCACCTGTTCGTCGCCACCCTGCGCAGCCAGGCCCTGCTGCGCGTGCGGCTGGACCGTACCGTCGGCGGCGGCTGGAAGGCCGCATCCGTCGAACGCTGGTTCGGCGAAGGGGCGGCCCGGGCGCTCGGCCGCCTGCGCGACGCCGTGGCCGGTCCCGACGGGGCGCTCTACGTCCTCACCAACAACCGCGACGGCCGCGGTCGGCCGCGGTCGGGCGACGACCGGATCGTCCGGATCGCGGTCGCGCGATAAGATCGGGTGGGCAAAAGATCGGATCGGGGTGTCGGTAACAAGTCAAGTTGGCCGGTGTTGGTAACAAGTGAGTTGTCCGCTT
>CAZQOA010000164.1:0-6251 GCA_964594715.1 uncultured Rhizobiaceae bacterium
TGCAGCCCGCGGATCTCGCGCCGCATCCCGCCGCGCAACTGCGCGTCGCGGTTGGAAAGCGGCTCGTCCATCAGGCAGACCGGCGATTCGGCGACGATGGCGCGGCCGAGCGCGACCCGCTGCTGCTGGCCGCCGGACAGCTGCGACGGCTTGCGGTCGAGGAGGCCGGCCAGGCCCAGCACGTCCGCCGCCCGCGCCAGGCGCCGGTCGCGGTCGGCCGCGGCCACCTTGCGGGCCCGCAGCCCGAAGATGATGTTCTCGCGCACCGTCAGGTGCGGGAAGAGCGCGTAGGACTGGAAGACCATCGCCACGTTGCGCCGGGCGGGCTTGAGGTCGGTGACGTCGCGCCCGGCGATGTCGATCCGCCCCGCCGACACCTGGTCGAGCCCGGCGATCAGGCGCAGCGTCGTCGACTTGCCGCAGCCGGACGGCCCGAGCAGCACCACCAGGGACCCGGCATCGGCCGCGAACGACACATCGTCCAGCACGCGCGCCTCCCCCCAATCCTTGGAGACGTTGCTCAAGACGATCGCGGCCAATGGCGCCCCTTCCCCGAAAACGATGGTGGGTAGCCCGGTTTCTTTACGATTTAGTGATGGTTCTGTGAAAGGGGGAAGTGGGGGCCGGCCTCTCCGGCCAGCCCGCCCGATGTCAGCCCAGCACTTCCTTGTTGATGACGTTCTCGCGGATGATGGCGCCGTCGAAGACGCTCAGCACGTTGCGGATCGAGGCTTCGGCCATGCGCTCCACGGCTTCGGCGGTGACGCCGGCCATGTGCGGGGCGCTGATGACGCTGTCCAGCTTCAGCAGCGGGTGGTCGGGCTGCGGCGGCTCCTGCGCGTAGACGTCGAGGCCGGCGCCCGCGAGCCGGCCGGCGGTGAGGGCGGCGTGCAGTGCCGGCTCGTCGACGATGCCGCCGCGGGCGGTGTTGACGAGGTAGGCGGTCGGCTTCATGGCGGCCAGGCGCGCGGCGTTGATGAGGCCCACCGTCTCCGGCGTCTTCGGGCAGTGCAGCGTCAGGAAGTCGGCGCGGGCGAGGGCCGCGTCGAGGTCGGGGGCGGGCTCGCAGCCGGCCGCCCGGATCGAGACCTCGGAGACGTAGGGGTCGTGGACCAGCACCTCCATCTCCATCGCCAGGCAGCGCTTGGCGGTGCGGGTGCCGATGCGCCCGAAGCCGACGATGAGGACGGTCTTGCCGTTGAGGTCGGCCGGCATCTGCTTCATGCGGTCGGCGACCCAGCGCCCTTCCTGGACCAGCCGGTTGAACATGGCGCCCCGCTTGGCCAGCGTCATCATGAAGAAGACGGCGAGTTCGGCCACCGACGGCGAGTTGGCGGTGCCGGCGGTCATCAGCGGGATGCCGGCCTGGGTCAGGGTCGGGACGTGGACGGCGTCGTAGCCGACACCGATGCGGGCCACCACCTGCAGCCCGTCGGTGGCACCGAACTCGTCCGGTCCATAGGGGGTGGCGCCGAGCACGACGCCCTGGACCTTGCCGTGCTGGCGCAGCAGCGCCTGGAAGTCCGGCCGCTGGATGAAGTTGGGGAACGTGGCGACCTCGACGTCGTCGCGCGCGCGCAGCAGGTGCCAGCCGGCCTGGCCCATGGTGTCGGGTACCAGGACCTTCTTCTTGTTGGTCGCCACGTTTCCTCCGAAAGCAATGCGAGGGCAGGGGCATCACTATAGGCACAGTCGCGGCCGATTCCAGCCGGCCGCGACGGCCTTCGGCGTTACGGCATCAGCAGCCCGCCATTGACCTCGATCACCTGTCCCGTGACGAAGCTGGAGAGGGATTCGGACGCGAAGTAGAGGTAGGCGCCGACGCATTCCTCGACCGTGCCCATGCGGCGCATCGGGGTCAGCTTCAGCGACGCCTCGAGCTGGTGGGACGGCGTCGACTTCTCCTTGTTCGGCTTGCCGATGACCCCGGGGGCGACCGCGTTGACCCGGATGTTGTGGCGCGCGACCTCCTTGGCGAGGCCGCGGGTGAAGGTCGACATGAACGCCTTCGAGGCGGCGTAGAGGGTCGACCGGCTGCCGCCGCCGTTGCGTGCCGCGAGCGAGGTGGTGGAGATGATGGAGCCGCCGCCGGCCGCCTCCATGATCGGCAACGCCGCGCGCGAGCAGGCGAAGACCGACTGGGCATTGAGCTGGACGATGCGGTGGTAGAGGTCGTCGTCGATGTCGCGCAGCGGCTTGCGCTCCACTACCCCGCCGGCATTGTTGACCAGCACGTCGAGGCGGCCGAACGCGGCATGGGCCTCCCGCACGAGGCGGGTGCAGACTGCGATGTCGCGGACGTCGCCGATGAGGACGATGGCCTTGCCGCCCGCCTTGATCACGTCGGCGGCGACCTCCTCGGCCGCGGCCGGGTTGGAGTTGCCGTGGACCGCCACCATCATCCCCTGGGCGCCGAAACCGCGCGCGACGGCGGCCCCGATTCCGGTGGAGGAGCCGGTCACCAGGGCGGCTTTGCCCTGCAAATCATCGATCCGCATAATTCTATCCTGTCTTCCGTGATGCCAAACGTGCTGTAAGCGGTTACAGTAAAGGGCCTTTTCGCCGCGCTGCCACTCGCCCCCGGGCTGCCTGCATCGGGGCAAGGTGATTATCGGGTTGGCGTTCCGGCGCCATTGTGTAACTTATATCCTATATTCTGCCTCACTACTGCGGAACGAGGAATGTCCAGCGCCACGCTTCTGGAGCCGACGCCAGCCAAGGCCAGCGACCGCGCTGCACCACTTATTTCCGTGGAAGACCTGCGGGTGGAATTCACCACCGGCCGCGGCGTCGTCAAAGCCGTCGACGGGGTCAACTGGTCGGTCCAGCCTGGCCAGACCATGGCCCTGGTCGGTGAATCCGGCTGCGGCAAGTCGGTCTCGGCGCTGGCGGTCATGCGCCTCCTGGCGAAGCCGGCGGGACGGGTCGCGGGCGGCCGCATCATGTTCGACGGCCGGGACCTGCTGAGCCTGCCGGAAAGCGAGATGCGCGCGCTGCGCGGCCGCGACATCTCGATGATCTTCCAGGAGCCCATGACCAGCCTGAACCCGATCCTCACGATCGGGATGCAGATCATGGAGCCGCTGAAGATTCATCTCGGCATGAGCGATGCCGACGCCACGGCGCGTGCGACCGAGCTGCTGGGGCTGGTCGGCATCTCCGACGCCGAGCGTCGCCTCGGCCAGTATCCGCACCAGTTCTCGGGCGGCATGCGCCAGCGCGTGATGATCGCGATCGGGCTCGCCTGCAACCCCAAGCTCATCATCGCCGACGAGCCGACGACCGCGCTCGACGTCACCATCCAGGCGCAGATCCTGGAGCTGATGAAGGACCTGTCGCGCCGGCTCGGCATCACGCTGGTCATCATCACCCACAATCTCGGCATCGTCGCCCGCTATGCCGATCGCGTCGCGGTCATGTATGCCGGCCGCGTGGTCGAGGAGGGCGACGCCGACCAGGTGTTCGGCGCCCCGCGCCATCCCTACACGATCGGGCTGATGCGCTCGGTACCGCGCCTCGACCGGCCGCGCGACCGCAAGCTGGAGACCATCGAGGGCCTGCCGCCCAACCTGCTGGCGCCCCCCAGCGGCTGCCGTTTCGCCCCGCGCTGCCCGTTCCGCATCGAGAAGTGCGCGATCGACCCGCCCTACCAGATCACCGCCGACGGCCAGCGCTCGGCCTGCCATCGCGCCGAGGAGCTGGGCCGTGGCCTGGCCGACGCCACTGCCGCCGTGCCGGCCCCGCCGCTTCCGGTGGCGGTGGCGGAGAAGCTGCTGGTGGTGAACGGCCTGACCAAGCACTTCGCGGTGCGCGGCCGCGGGCTGCTCGGCGCCGTCGGCCTCGTGCGCGCGGTGGAGGGCGTATCGTTCGCCATCGAGCGCGGCCGCACGCTGGGGCTGGTCGGCGAGTCCGGCTGCGGCAAGACCACCATCGGCCGTACCATCCTGCGCCTGGAGGAAGCGACCGGCGGCGAGGTGCGCTTCGACGGCGAGGACCTGGTGACGGCGTCCCGCGCGCGCATGAAGGCGCTGCGGACCAAGATCCAGGTGATCTTCCAGGACCCGTTCAGCTCGCTCAACCCGCGCATGTCGATCGGCGACATCATCGCCGAGCCGCTGGTCTTCCGGCGCGACGTGAAGCGCCGCGAGGCGCGCGAGCGCGTCGCCGAGCTGCTGGTGCAGGTCGGCCTCTATGCCGACATGGCCGAGCGCTACCCCCACCAGCTCTCCGGCGGGCAGCGGCAGCGGGTCGGCATCGCGCGCGCGCTGGCCATGGACCCCAGCTTCATCGTCTGCGACGAGCCGGTATCCGCGCTCGACGTGTCGATCCAGGGGCAGATCATCAACCTCCTGGACGAGCTGCAGGAACGGCTTGGCCTCACCTATCTCTTCATCGCGCACGACCTGGCCGTCGTCCGCCACATCTCGCACCGGATCGTCGTCATGTATCTGGGCCGGGTGATGGAGATGGCCGACCGCGACGACCTCTACGCGGCACCCTTGCACCCCTACACCCGCGCACTCCTGGATGCGGCCCCGGTGCCGGACCCGAAGGTGGAGCGGGCGCGCCAGCCGCGCGCGCTGTCGGGCGAGCTGCCGTCGCCCTTGGCGCCGCCGCCCGGATGCGTCTTCAACACGCGCTGCCCGATGGCGAGCGCGGAATGCCGCGCCGTCGTGCCCGAGGTGCGGGAAGTCCGCCCCGGCCACTTCGCCGCCTGCATCAAGATCTGACGGGCGGAACCAGCCATGCTTCGCTACCTCACCAAGCGCATCCTCCTGATGATCCCGACCCTGCTCGGCGTCGCGGTCCTCACCTTCTTCATGCTGCGGGTGATTCCGGGCGACATCGTCGAGGTGAAGCTGCGCAGCGACGGCGGCACCGTCACCCAGGAGGTGATCGAGCGCGAGCGCGAGCGGCTCGGCCTCAACAAGCCGATCGTCGTGCAGTTCGCCGACTGGATGAAGGGGCTCGTCACGCTCGACTTCGGCACCTCGATGTGGACCGGCCGGCCGGTGGTGGACGAGATCGGCATCCGCGTCGGGCTGACGCTGCAGGTGGCGGTGATGGCGGCGATCATATCCGTGCTGATCGCGTTACCGCTGGGCACGATATCGGCCCTCTTCCGGGACACCTGGATCGACTATGTGGTGCGCGTGGTGACCATCGCCGGGCTGGCGGTGCCTTCCTTCTGGCTCGGCATGCTGATGATCATGGGGCTCCTGACCTTCTTCGCCTGGTCTCCACCGGTCACCTACACGCCCTTCATCGTCGACCCGCTCGCCAATATCTCGCAGCTCATCTGGCCGGCGCTGGCCGTCGGCTACCGCTACTCCGCCGTCGTCGCCCGCATGGTGCGGTCCTCGATCATCGAGGTGATGAAGGAGGACTACATCCGCACCGCCCGCGCCAAGGGCGTGTTCGAGCGGATGGTGGTCGGCCGGCACGCCATGCGCAACGCGCTGCTGCCCGCGATCACCGTGATCGGCCTGGAGTTCGCCTTCCTCATCGGCGGCCTGGTGGTGACCGAGCAGGTCTTCAACCTGAACGGCATCGGCCGGCTCTTCGTCGAGGCGGTGAGCCGCAACGACTTCATGATCGTCCAGTCGCTAGTGCTGCTGATCGCCGTCATGTTCACCGTCGTCAACCTCGCGATCGACCTGCTCTACGGCGTGCTCGATCCGCGCATCCGCTACTCCTGACGGGGGCCTCCAGATGACCGCTGTCGATCAGGGTGCGGCCGCCCGCACCATCCCCACCCCCCGCCGCGCCAACCAGATCCTGGCCTTCATCCGCTACCAGCCCCTGGGGTCGGCCGGCCTGCTCGTCATCATCATCATGGGCGCGGCCGCCATCCTGGCCGACGTGATCGCGCCCTACGACCCCGAAGCCATCGACTTCATGTCGATGCTGTCGGCGCCGTCCTGGGCCCATCCCTTCGGCACCGACGCGTTCGGCCGCGACATCCTGACCCGGATCATCTATGGCGCGCGCACCGCGCTCACCATCGGCTTCGTCTCGTCCTTCCTGGGCAGCACGGTGGGGGCGGCGATCGGCGTGACCTCGGCCTATTTCGGCGGCCGCATCGACCTCACGATCCAGCGCTTCATCGACGTCCTGCTGTCCTTCCCGATCATCGTCCTGGCGCTGGTGGTGGTGGCGGTGGTCGGCCATCGTCCGCTGGGCGGCATCGACATCAACCTGATCTGCGCCATCGCCATCCCGATCATCCCGCGCGTCGCCCGCATCGTGCG
>CAZQOA010000165.1:0-2596 GCA_964594715.1 uncultured Rhizobiaceae bacterium
TCAGGCTCACCATGAGGGCCAGGGCACCGGCTTCTCCTCATGGTGAGCTTGTCGAACCATGAAACGTCTCCCTACTCCGTCGCCTTCACCTCGCCCGTCTCGCCGTCGACCGACAGCATCTGGCCGTTCTGCATGTTGCCCCAGGCTTCCAGGGGCACGTCGGAGACGATCGGGATGCCGGCCAGGATGGCGCCCTGGACCACGCTCGGGTCGGGGGTGTCGCGGCTGACAATGGCGACCGGATGGTTGCCGTGCTTGAAGAGCTGGTAGAGGAAGCGCCAGGCGCCGGCCGAGCCGCGGCTGTAGGGGAAGACCAGCACCCGGCCCTTCACCGACTGGCCATGGACGCTGGGCAGGTCGCCGACGATGATGCCGGTGTTGATGTCGACGTCGCCGAGGAAGGAGATCGCCTCGGCCGCGATCAGCACCGGGCCGGTGGCCTGGCCCTTGACGATGCCGCGGCCGGCGATGGTGGCCTTCATGCTCCTCTCCCATGGCGGACGAAGCGCCCGGTGATGGCAGTCTCGATCGCCTCGGCGGTGCCGGTCAGCAGCGTGTCGCAGCGGATCATGTCGCGGACGTATTTCGCCTGCTTGGCGCTGTCCACCACGATCGAGCGGAGGGGCGGCGGCACCACGCCCAGCTTCGGGTCGGGCGACACGGTGCGCGCGAAGTGGCACGAGATCGGGCAGGTGTCGGAGATGACCTTGGCGCCCGACGCCTCCAGCGTGCGGATCATCCCCGCCTCCTCCGCCATGCGGCGGACGGCGCGGCTGGTGGTGATCCAGAATTCCATCCCGTCGGCGATGCGCTTGCCGTCGAGCAGGCGCGCATAGTCCTTCATCTCCTCGAAGGAGGCATGCGGGCAGCCGACATGTACGATGTCGAAGACCCCGTCGTCGCGGGTGCAGAAATAGTCATAGACCGCGTCCAGGTCGGCGCGCCTGGCATCCACCACCTCGGCCGGCGCGCGGCCGGCGAACGCCTGCTGGGTGGTGGCATAGGGCGGCGTCACGCCGGGCACGATGAACAGTGCTACGCCGCCCGAGGTGGCGAGTGCCGCACCCAGCGCGTCCAGCGCATCCAGGCTCGGGCGCTCGGTGAAGCCCTCGAACACCGGCACGCCCTCGCCGACGATGCGGCCGACATGGAAGCCCAGCGCCGAATAGTCGGTGACGGAGCGGAGCGGCGTGTCGACCCGGACCAGGTGGGTCCCGCGCCGGTTCTCGTCCAGGTGATAGCCGAACAGGGGATAGCGGCCGGTGATGCCGGCATAGACCGCAAAGAAGCCGTCGCGGTTGCTGCGCGCGCCCAGGACCGAATTGCAGAAGATCGTCACCGTCGATTCGATCGACGTCATGTGGGTATTCCAGGTCGGCCAATGGCCGGCCCAGTAGGGCGTGCAGGTGAAGGTGCAGGCCGCCCCCATCTGGTGCTGGGCGCCGGCCGCGCGCTGCTGCAGGCGGGCCAGGCTCTCCGGCGCGCCGGTCGCGCGCCAATTGACCGTGTCGGCGTTGGCGATGTTGACCGACGACGGCACCGCCATCTTGGCACCCAGGGTCGCCAGGTCCTCCATCAGCTCCACGTCCTGGAGATAGAGGGCCATGCCGGCATGGATATGGGCATAGCCGATCTCGACCATGCGTTCGGCCCCGAAGGCGCGGCCGAGCTGGACCAGTCCTTCCATCGCCTTCTGCCGGGCGGGTCCGTCCCCGCCATCCAGCATCCGTTCCTCCGCCGCCGTCAGCCGCATCGTCATCATCCTCCCAGGGCGATGAGCATACGATGCGCGGCCCCTCGTTGTAGCGCGGCATTTGCGGCCCTAGATTGGCGCCGCCTCGTCAACTCGATCGGACTGAGATGTCTTCGACCAATCCCCGAATCGCCCCCAATCCCCGGATAGCTCATGGCGGCAAGTCCGTCTATGGCGCCCGCCTCGGCATCCTCATGCTGGAGGCACGCTTCCCGCGCATCCCGGGCGACATGGGCAATGCCCGCTCCTGGCCCTTCCCCGTGCTCTACAAGGTGGTGTCCGGCGCGTCACCCGACCGCGTGGTGCGGCGCAAGGCCGAGGGGCTGTTGCCGGACTTCCTCGCCGCCGCGGCGGAGCTGGTCCGCCTCGGCGCCGACGGCATCACCACCAACTGCGGCTTCCTCGCCCTCTATCAGCGCGAAATCGCGGCCCATGTCGGCGTGCCGGTCGCCACCTCCAGCCTGATGCAGGTGCCGATGGTCCAGGCGACGCTGCCGCCCGGCCGCAAGGTCGGCATCCTCACCATCAGCGCCGCCTCCATGACCCGCGCCCATCTCGAGGCGGCCGGCGTCGACCCCGCGACCCCGGTGATGGGCACCGACGATGGCCGCGAGTTCACCCGCGTCATCCTCAACGACGAGCTGGTGATGGATGTCGCCGCCGCCGAGGCCGACATCCTGGAGTATGGCGCCCGGCTGGCCGCGAGCGACCCGGCGATCGGTGCCATCGTGCTGGAATGCACCAACATGGTGCCCTACGCGGCGGCCCTGCGCGCGCATATCGGCCTGCCGGTGTTCGACATCCACAGCTTCGCATCCTGGTTCCACGCCGGCCTGTCGCCGC
>CAZQOA010000165.1:2696-6060 GCA_964594715.1 uncultured Rhizobiaceae bacterium
TGCTGGATGGGTGGACAGGGCGCCGACCCGTAGGAGCAGAAGACGCAGCAATGGCCGGGCCGTGGCTTGAGGACGGCACCGCAGCCGGTGCAGTCGTAGAAGACGAGGCAGGCATCGACCGGCATCGCTTCCCGCGCCGCCACACCGCAGGCCGGACAGGTCAGGACCGCTTCGAGAATCAAGGTCATGGTGCGTCAGATATATCGTCGATCGCCGGCGACGACCATGCCCGGCCGGCGTCGGGACGCCGATTGACAATCTGGCGGCCTGGGTCTTGCAATACCGGACGACCGAACCGGCAGGCTCATGTACCGGACGGCGCGGCTGGCGCCGGCGACAATGATGGGAGTGCGACGATGATGCGCAATTCGCTGCTGCTGGCGGGTGTTGGGGCCGCCATGACCTTCACCGCCTCGGCCGCCTCGGCCCAGACCATCGAGTGGGTGGCGGGCCAGCTCGGGGGCGGCTGGTACACGATGGCGTCGGGCATGGCGAAGCTGGTGCAGGACAAGAACCCCGGCCTGACCGTGAAGGTCGTCCCCGGCGGCGGCACCGCCAACCCGTCCAAGATCCAGCAGGGGCAGAGCCAGCTCGGCATGGGCCTCGACATCTTTTCCAAGATGGCCCGCGAAGGCACCGGCATCTACAACGGCCGCAAGCACGACAAGCTCGTGATGATCGGCCAGAGCTTCTCCGACAACTACGTCCATTTCCTGAAGGCGGAGGGCGCGCCCTACGGCTTCGACGACGTCTTCAAGCAGAAGAACGTGAAGATCGGCGTGACCAAGGCCGGCTCGTCCGACGAGATGACCTACCGCTTCGTGATGGAGGAGTACGGCCAGACCTACGACAAGCAGCGCGCCAACGGCTGGAAGATCGTCCAGGGCGACTACAACGAGCTGGCATCGGCCTTCAAGGACGGGCAGGTCGACTATGTCTTCCTGGTGCTGGGCATCCCGGGTGCCGCCATCATCGACATGGGCACCGGCCGCAAGGGTGAGCTGATGGCCTGGCCCACCAAGCTGTCGACGACGATGGTACAGAAGTACGGCTATTCGCCCGCCACCTTCCCCAAGGCGACCTACCCGTCGTTCCAGAAGGCCGACGTGCCGGCGATCCTGATGGCGACCACGCTCATGGCCTCGACCGACCTCGCCGACGACGTCGCCTACAAGGTCGCCAAGACCCTGTGCGAGAACACGGCCGAGCTGCCGACGATCCATGCCAGCATGGACGTCTACAAGTGCGAGACGGCGGTGAAGATCCGGCCCGTCCCGGTCCATCCGGGCGCGATGAAGTACTACAAGGAAAAGGGCTTCGGCTCCTGAGCCTCGGCAGCATGCACGCAGCCCTGCCCGACCGGTGGGGCTGCACCTTCTCGAGGACATGACAGGAGGGCGCGGATGCGTCGACTGACCGGGACGACCGCGCTTGCTGTCGGCATCTGGGCCGCGGCCGCGACCCTCTTCCACATCTATACGTCGGGCTTCGGTTTCCTGGAGCCGCGCGAACAGCGCTCGGTCCATCTGGGCTTCCTGTTGCCGCTGGCCTTTCTGCTGTACCCGGGCCGGGGGGAGAAGTCGCCGCTCGACCGGCCGAGCCTGCCCGACGTGGTGCTGGCGCTGCTCGCGGTCGGCACCTGCGTCTATTCCTATCTGGAATCCCCACGCATCAACCTGCGCTTCGAGAATGTCGACCCGCTCCTCCTCGGCGAATGGATCTGGGGGGCGGTGATGACGATCCTGCTGATCGAGGCGCTGCGCCGGGCGGTGACGCCGGTCCTGGCCGGGCTCGTGGTGATCGGCATCGCCTACCTCTTCACCACCGAATACATGCCGGGCATCCTCCACTATCGCAACATGGCGGTGTCTGAGATCATCGAGACCATGTACCTGCTGAACGGGATGGGCATCTTCGGTTCCATCACGGGCATCTCGTCGACGATGGTCGCGATCTTCATCATCTTCGGCGCCTTCATCGAAGGCAGCGGCATCGGCCGCCTCTTCCACAATGCCGGGACGCGGATCGCGGGCAAGCAATCCGGCGGCCCGGGCAAGGTGGCGGTGGTCAGCTCCGCCCTGTTCGGCACCATCAGCGGTTCCTCGACCGCCAACGTCTTCACCACCGGCTCCTTCACCATCCCGGCCATGATCCGGCTCGGCTATCGCCGGCAGTTCGCTGGGGGCGTCGAGGCATCGGCCAGCGTCGGCGGGCAGATCATGCCGCCGGTCATGGGTGCCGGCGCCTTCGTCATGGCCGAGATCACCAACATCCCCTACTCGCAGATCATCATCGCGGCCACCATCGGTGCCGTCTGCTATTTCTTCATGATCCTGGTCAGCGTGCATTTCGAGGCCAAGCGCCTCGGCCTGAAGGGCGTGGCAGAAGCGGACGTGCCACCGTGGCGGCTGGTGCTGAACGACCTGCACCTGCTGATCCCCGTGATCGTGCTGCTGATCCTGATGGCCTACAATTTCTCGCCGCACTATTCGGCGTTCTGGTCCATCGTCTCGGTATTCGGCTGCTGCTGGCTCCGCCGGCACACCCGGATCGGGCCGAAGGCGATCTGGGAGATCCTGGTCGCCGGCGGCCGCAACATGGTCGTGGTGGCGCTGGCTTGCGCCGGGGCCGGCATGTTCGTGGCCTGCCTCACCGTCACCGGCCTCGTCATCTCGCTGTCGACGATCATCACCTCGCTGTCCGACGGCAACCTGTTCATCGCCGGCTTCCTGCTGATGTTCACGACCCTGATCCTGGGGATGGGCGTTCCGACCACGGCCGCGTACATCATCGGCGCCTCGATCGGCGCACCGATCCTGGTCAAGCTCGGAGTGCCGGTGCTGGGCGCCCACCTTTTCGTCTTCTACTTCGCCATCCTGGCCGATGCGACGCCGCCGGTGTCGGTGGCGTCCTACGCCGCGGCGTCGATCGCCAAGGCCGACCCGATGCAGACCGGCCTCGTCGCCTTCCGCCTGTCGCTCGCGGGCTTCGTCATCGGCTACAGCTATCTCTACACGCCAAGCCTGATGATGATCGGGCCGGTCGACGAGATCATCGGCCAGGTCGCCGTCAACCTGATCGGGCTGACCATCCTGGCGGCCGCCATGTTCGGCTATTGCCGGGCACCGATCCATTGGATCTGGCGGATACCGATGGCCGTGTTTGCGCTGCTGACGGTGTTGAACGAATCGATCGATGTCTGGCCGCGGGTCGGCGTGGTCGCCGTTGCGCTTGCCATTCTGATCTGGCTGCCGCAGGTCTTCTCCCTCGGCTCGATCGGGCCGACCCGCATACCAGCCGAGGCAGAGAAATGACCGCGACGACGACCCGCACCATCATCCTGACCGGGGCCGCGACCGGGATC
>CAZQOA010000166.1:0-5744 GCA_964594715.1 uncultured Rhizobiaceae bacterium
CAGACGGTCGACGGCAACAAGGGCATCCACGCGATGCTGGCGAAGAGCCTGCTGGCGTAACCCCCGTCGGAGGCAGGCATCTAGCCCGAAAACGCATCGATGTAGGCCGCCTCGATACGGGCGGCCTCATCGTCCGAGAGCGCCGCGAACTCCCCTAGGGCAACGGTTCCAAAAAACTGTTACCGCTTCTGAAAAATCGTAACTTCATGAGCCGATCCATGAAATACGATTCCAGCTCAGAGCTTATGAAGCTATCGGAGCTTTGGATCGCGCGGCGTTGCGTCCTTCGACTGCTCCGCTACGCTTCGCGCTCAGCGATGAGACACATTTCTTTGTGCAATCAAAGATATGCCTAGATAGAAACTACCTCGGCGCTGGCCGGTTTGATGGGCAAGCGAGGGATATGCCACACACCCTCATGGTGAGCTTGTCGAACCATCCTGGTGCAAGGAAAGGACGCCGGTGTTCATTCCGCCATCCGGACCCTTCGACAAGCTCAGGGCGAGGGGAGATTGGGAAAAGCTGTGGAACGTCCGCCGATCGGCTCGCTCCATCGCCAGCACTCCCGACCTTCATCGTCCCACTCGGTTTCATCCACGGCGGGTCGGAAATACCGGTGGCAACTCATCCCAAGCGCAAAGCAGTCGAGGGACGCAACGACCGTAGTGCAGTGCATTGTTCCTGCACGGACCATTCCACGGCGGTCGCCAAGTGCGATGGCAACTCATCCGAAATAGATTGAGGATCGTGGCCGCAAAGCGAGCCGGAACCCCGCCTTTCAAGGAACCACCTGATGCGCATCGCCGCGATCGAAGACCTGCATGCCGACGCCGGCTGGCGGACCTATTCCTTCCTCAAGGTCACGACCGACGACGGCATCGTCGGCTGGTCGGAATATTCCGAGAATTACGGCAGCGCCGGGCTGACCGGGGTGATCCGGGCGCTGGCGGCCCAGCTCGTCGGCGCCGACCCGCGCCCGGTCGAGAAGATCACCGCCATGCTTTACGGCCAGACCCGGCAGGCGCCGGGCGGCATCAACGCCCAGGCGATCGCCGCCATCGAGAATGCGCTGCTGGATGTGAAGGCCCGGGGGCTGGGGGTGCCGGTGTGCGCGCTCTTCGGCGGGCCGGTGCGCACCCGCCTGCCGCTCTACTGGTCCCATTGCGGCACCTACCGCGTCACCTATCCCGACCTCTGCGGCGTGCCCGCGGTCGCCAGCCTGGACGATGTGAAGGCGCTGGGCCGCGAGGTGCGGGCCAAGGGCTATGGTGCGCTGAAGACCAACATCCTGCGCTTCGCCGACGGCAAGGCACAGCTCCACATGCCGGGCTTCGCGCGCGGCGGCGAGGGGCCGGAGATCAATGTCGACGGCGGCCTGACCCGCGCCGTCGCCGACCTGCTGGCGGCCTTCCGCGAAGGCGCGGGGCCGGACGCCGGCCTGCATCTCGACCTCAACTTCAACTTCCGCACCGAGGGCTATGTGCGCATGGCCCGTGCGGTCGAGGATTTCGACCTGACCTGGGTCGAGATCGACCTGTTCGAGCCGCGGGCGCTGGCCCATGTCCGCCGCCAGGTGCGGGTGCCGATCGCGTCCGGGGAATCCCTGTTCGGCCGCCGCGGCTTCCTGCCGTACCTGGAGGCCGGCGCGATGGACGTCGCCATCATCGACGTGGTGTGGAACGGCCTGGCGGAATCCCTGAAGATCGCCGCCATGGCCGACGCCTACGAGATCAACGTGGCGCCGCATAATTTCTACGGCCACCTGTCGACGGCGATCAGCGCCCACTTCTCGGCCACGGTGCCGAACTTCCGCATCATGGAGATCGATGTCGACGACTGCCGCTGGCGCGACGAGTTCTATCTGGGGATTCCCGCCATCGAGGACGGCCACCTCGTCCTCCCCACCGGCCCCGGCTGGGGCGTGGAGGTGAACGAGGCGGCGGTCCGCGCGCGGCCGGCGAAGCGGTAGCCGGCGAGGCCGTATTCGGTCAGGCGGCCTTCCGCCACAGCGCCGGCTCGGGGATCGGCCGGCGCGTGGCGGCATCGGCCGCGAAGATCCGCTCGAATGCCAGGGCCGCCCCCAGCGTGAAGGCGTCGGCGCCGCGGGGGCCCACGATCTGCAGGCCGAAGGGCAGGCCCTTCTCGTCCTGGCCGCAGGGGATGGAGATGGCCGGGTGGCCGGTCATGGAGATGGCATAGGTGATGCCGGACGTCGCGAAATAGTGCGACAGCGACATGCCCTCCATGTCGGTCGGATAGAGCTGGTCCTTGGGGAAGGGCGACATCGCCTGGGTCGGCGTCACCAGCAGGTCGTGGCGGGTGAAGAAATACTGGAAGGCGCGGTAGACGCGGGTCTGGGCCGCGTGCGCGGCGGCGAAGTCGGCCAGCGAATATTTCAGCCCCTCCTCATAGTTCGTGCGCGTGTTGCGGCCGAGCTGGTTCGGGTCCTTCTCGTGGATCGCCTTGTAGGCGGCGAGGAAGTTGACCGAGCGGATGACGCGATAGGACTGCTCGATGCCCGCGAAGTCGGGGTCCTCCTGCTCGAAACGGGCGAAGGTGCCGTCCAGGCGGCGCACCCGGTCCTCGAACACCCGCCGGATCGAGGGCGCGATCGGCGTGAAGCCGAGGTCGACCGACCAGGCGACGCGCAGGCTGGCGGGATCGACCGCGGGCGGATGGGCCAAGGCCGCGGCCGCCGCCTCGTCGATGCGCGGGTTGGCCATCGGGTCGCGCGGGTCGCCCGACGCCAGCACCGACAGGAAGAGGGCGGTATCGGCCACGTCGCGCGCCATCGGCCCCTGGACGCCCAGGGTCGACAGGCCGAGGCGGCGCTTTTCCGAGGCCACCAACCCCGGCGTCGGGCGATAGCCGACGACGCCGCACCAAGCCGCCGGCTTGCGCAGCGAGCCGCCGGTGTCGGAACCATGGCAGAGCGGCAGCATCGAGAGCGCAACCGCGACGCCGGAGCCGCCGGACGAGCCGCCGCACGACAGCGCCGGGTCGAACGGGTTGCCGGTGGCGCCATAGACGTCGTTGGTGGTGTTGCCGCCGGTGCCGAACTCCGGCGTGTTGGTCTTGGCGACGACGATGCCGCCGGCCTGCTTGATCGCCGCCACCAGGCGCTCGTCCTGGTCCGGCACATGGTCCTTGAACAGCGGCGAGCCGTAGGTGGTGCGCAGGCCGGCGGTGTCGTTCAGGTCCTTGACGCCGATCGGCAGGCCATGCAGCGGCCCCAGCGGGTCGCCCTGCATGACGGCCGCTTCCGCCGCCTTCGCCAGGGACAGGCCCTGCTCGAAGTCCGTCGCGACCAGGGCGTTCACGGCCGGGTTCGTCTGCTCGATACGCTGGATGCAGGACCGCATCAGCTCGACCGGCGACAGTTTCCGGGCGCCGATCAGGCGGCGCTGTTCGACGGCGGTGAGATCGCAGGGCTGGGTCATGGGGGGCGCTCCAGAAGGGAGCGCGGATGCTAAGGTGCGCCGCGGTAGTCTGTCGATGCCGCTAAAACAGGGTCGCAGCCGACCAGGTGAGCGCGATGGCGCTCAAAGGCAATGCGGCCAACGTGAGCGCGCCGCATTGCCGGCTGCGGGCGACGGCCGTGCCGACCAGGATGGCAGCCAGCAATTGCAGCGGCACCAGCGCCAGGCCGACCAGCGGATGCACATGGAAGGCGGCGAGCACGGCCGGGCCGATGATCAGCATCCAGAACAGGCCGCCCATGAGACGGCTGTCGTCGGGGCGGCCCAGCGTGTGGTCGCGGGCGCCCGCGGCCACCGACAGGGCACCGGCAGGCGGGCGTGGAGCGGCGGGGCGCTCGGGGCCTGGGCGGTCAGGGGAGGGGCGCTCGGCGGAGGTGCGATCGAGGGAGGGGTTTGCCACAACCCCTTCGAAACGTGGCGATGCGGCGATCGTTCCGGCAGGAGGTTGGCGATTCTTCATTGGCCCTAGTTAGATGATTTCCCGCAGCATCGTTCACGGAATTTGCGGCTATTTGGAGGTATTGTCTATAAGTTACTGCACAAACCGGACGGAAACCGTCCATAACCTCTGCGCATGGCAACCGTCGCTTTCCGGATTTGACCGCCATGGCCGGGCGGGCGACGATCGGGGCGGAATCGAGAAGGGATGCGCGACGATGTTTCGGCGGCTGCCGGGCGGCGATGGGCGGCGAATCACGGTGTCGGTCGAGGGCCGCCCGACCACAATGCCGGCGGGGCAGAGTGTTGCCGCGGCGCTGTTCGCGGCCGGCCTCGCTGCTTGCCGCACCACGCCGGCATCGGGGCGCCCACGCGGTCCCTTCTGCATGATGGGCGTGTGCTTCGACTGCCTGGTCGTGGTCGATGGCATGGCCAATCGGCAAGCCTGCATGACCGAGGCGACGGAGGGCATGCGCATTACGCGGCAGCGTGGAAGCGAAGGGGCCTGGGCTGAAGGGATGGGGATGTGATCGCGCCTGCGGGCCTGCTCGACCGCCACGAGCTCATCGTCATCGGCGCCGGGCCGGCGGGACTGGCCGCCGCCACCCTGGCCGCCAGGGCCGGGGTCGACACCGTCCTGCTGGACGAGCAGGCAGCGCCCGGTGGGCAGATCTATCGCCGGGTCACCGACAGCCCCGTCGCCGACCCCCGCATCCTGGGGGCGGACTACCGGCACGGCGCGACCCTGGTGGCGGCGTTCCGGTCGAGCGGTGCCGTGCATGTGCCAGGTGCGGCCGTCTGGCATCTCGGCGCGGACCGGGAGATCGGCCTGTCGGTCGGCGGTGCCGCGCGCATGGTCCGGGCCCGGCGGGTGATCGTCGCCACCGGAGCGATGGAGCGCCCGTTCCCGATCCCGGGCTGGACCCTGCCCGGGGTGATGACCGCGGGGGCCGGGCAGGTGCTGCTGAAGTCCGCCGGCATGGTGCCGTCCGGCCGGGTGGTGCTGGCCGGGCTGGGGCCGCTCCTCTATCTGGTGGCGGCGCAGTATCTGCGCGCCGGGGTCGAGGTGGCCGCCCTGCTGGAGACGACGCCGCGCGGCAATCGCTGGCCGGCCGCCGCCCATCTGCCCGCGTTCCTCTTCTCGGGCTACGCCGCGAAGGGCCGGAAGCTGCTGGCCGAGGTCCGGCGCCGGGTGCGGACCGTGCGGCTGGTGGAAAGCCTGCGGGCGGAGGGCCGCGATCGCCTCGAAGCCGTGACCTTCGGTCGATCGGGCGAGCAGGAGACGATCCCGGCCGACCTGTTGCTGCTGCATCAGGGGGTGGTGCCCAACGTCAACCTCGCCATGGCGGCCGGCTGCGACCATGCCTGGGACCCGCGCGGCCTTTGCTTCGCGCCGGTGCTGGACGGTGATCTCGGCAGTTCCGTGCCGGGCATCGCCATCGCCGGGGACGGTGCCGGCATATCGGGGGCGGCGGCGGCCGAGCATGCCGGCCGGCTGGCGGCCCTGGCGGCGGTCCATGCGCTGGGCCGGATCGCGACCGACGACCGCGACTGGCAGGTCGCCCGCCACCGCCGCGCGCTGGCGGCGGCCCGCCGCGGCCGCGCCTTTCTCGACCATCTCTACCGCCCGCCCGAAGCCTTCCGCATTCCCGGCGGCGAGACCATCGTTTGCCGCTGCGAGGAGCGCACGGCGGCCGACCTGCTGGCCGACATTCGCACCGGCAGCGCCAGCCCGAACCAGCTCAAGGCCCTTCGCCGCCCGGGCATGGGCCAATGCCAGGGCCGCCTCTGCGGCCTGACCGTGACCGAGATGATCGCCCGCGAGCG
>CAZQOA010000167.1:0-5581 GCA_964594715.1 uncultured Rhizobiaceae bacterium
GGTTGCCGAGCTTGGCTTCGACCAGCCGGGCGAACAGGGTGGCGCCCAGCGGCAGCACGGCGTCGTTGAAGTCGTAGCCGGGATTGTGGACCTCGCAGCTGCCGCCCGTGTCCTCCGACCCGCCCTGGCCGGTCAGGATGAAGGCACCGGGCACGGCGTTCAGCATGTACGAGAAATCCTCCGACCCCATGACCAGGGCGCCGTTGCGGTTGACGTTCTCCTCGCCGACCAGCGAGGCGGCGATATCGGCGATGAAGTTGGTCTCGTCGGCATGGTTGACCAGCGGCGGATAACCCTGGCGGATGTTGCAGATGGCTTCCGCGCCATAGGCCGCCGCGATCTGGCGCGCGATGCGTTCCAGGCTGTCCATCAGCGTGCGCATCACCTCCGGCCGGAAGGCGCGGATGGTGCCGCGCAGGACGGCGGTCTCGGGGATGACGTTGTAGGCGTCGCCGGCATGGATCTGGGTGATGCTCAGCACCGCCGGGTCGTGCGGCGACAGGGTGCGCGAGCGGATGGTCTGGGCCGCGGTGACGATGTGCGAGGCGACGACCACCGGGTCGATGCCGGATTCCGGCCGCGCGCCATGGGCGCCCTTGCCCTTGATGGTGATGTCGAAGCTGCCGGCACCCGCCATCATCGGGCCGGGGCGGATCTGGAACTTGCCGACCGGCAGGCTCGGCCGGTTGTGCATGCCGAAGACGCTGTCGCAGGGGAATTTCCGGAACAGCCCCTCCTCGACCATCACCCGCCCGCCGCCCGGACCTTCCTCGGCCGGCTGGAAGATGAAGTGGACGGTGCCCTGGAACTTCCGCGTCTGGGCCAGGTAGCGCGCGGCCGTCAGCAGCATGGCGGTGTGCCCGTCATGGCCGCAGCCATGCATCTTGCCCTTGTGGATCGAGCGGTGCGGGAAGGTGTTGGTCTCTTCCATCGGCAGCGCGTCCATGTCGGCGCGGAGCCCGATGGAGTTGGGGCTGTTGCCGACCCGGATGGTGCCGACGACGCCGGTCTTGGCGATGCCGGTCGTCACCTCGCAGCCATATTCGCGCAGCTTGTCGGCGACGATGCCGCTGGTGCGCTCCTCCTCGAAGGCCAGTTCCGGATGGGCGTGGATGTCGCGCCGGACGGCCGTCATCTCCTCATGCCAGGCGGCGATGATCGGTTCGATCTTCATGTCTCGGTTCCCGGTATTCAGGTGGGTTTGGGATTCAGGCGGGTTTGGGGGTCAGGCGGCGTCGTTGGAGAGCTTCTTCTCGACCAGGCGGGCGAACAGGGTGGCGCCCAGCGGCAGCACCTGGTCGTTGAAGTCGTAGCCGGGATTGTGAACCTCGCAGGAGCTGTGCCCGCTGCCCGAGGTGCCGCCGCCCTGGCCCAGCATGACGAAGGCGCCCGGCACCGCCTGCAGCATGTAGGAGAAGTCCTCCGAGCCCATGATGCGCGGCCCGTTGCGCTCGACATTCTCCGCGCCCACGATCTCGGTCGCCACGTCGGCCAGGAAGTCCGCCTCCGTCGCGTCGTTCACCAGGGGCGGGTAGCCGTCCTTGATGTCGACGATGGCCTCGGCGCCGAAGGCGGCGGCCACCTCGCCCGCGATGCGGGTGAAGGTGGCGCGGACCTGGTCGCGCGCCTGCTCGCTGAAGCAGCGGATGGTGCCGCGCAGAACGGCCGTCTCCGGGATCACGTTGTAGGCGTCGCCGGCATGGATCTGGGTGACGCTGAGGACGACCGGCTCGTGGGCGCTCATGGTGCGCGAGACGATGCTCTGGGCGGCGGTCGCGATGTGGGCCGCGGTGATGACCGGATCGATGCCGGTTTCGGGCTTGGCGCCGTGGGTGCCCCGGCCCTTCACGGTGATGTCGAAGCGCATGCCGCCGGCCAGCATCGGGCCGGGCCGGATCTGGAACTTGCCGGCTTCCAGCACCGGCCAGTTGTGCATGGCGTAGATGGCATCGCAGGGGAATTTCCGGAACAGTCCTTCCTCGACCATCACCCGGCCGCCGCCCTGGCCCTCTTCGGCGGGCTGGAAAATCAGGTGGACGGTGCCCTGGAAGTTGCGTGTCTCGGCCAGGTACTTGGCCGCGCCCAGCAGCATCGTCGTGTGGCCGTCATGGCCGCAGCCATGCATCCGGCCCTTGTGGACCGAGCGGTGGGGGAAGGTGTTCGTCTCCTCCATCGGCAGGCAATCCATGTCGGCGCGCAGGCCGACCGCCCGCGGGCTGTTGCCGACGCGGATGGTGCCGACGACGCCGGTCCGGGCGATGCCGGTCGTCACCTCGCAGCCATATTCCCGCAGCTTCTCCACGACGATGGCGCTGGTCCGGTTCTCCTCGAAGCCCAGTTCCGGGTGGGCATGGATGTCGCGGCGGATCGCCGTCAACTCCTCGTGCCAGGCGGCGATGCGCGGTTCGATCTTCATGGCAGGGGTCCATTGAGTGGAGAGAGCGGGCGATTGGAGGGGACGGGGCAGGCGGAAGGGGATGCTAGCCGGTCGCGCGGCCGGGGTCACGAGGGTGCGGGATGGCGCCCGCCCGGGGGCGCTACCTTTCCTCAAGGGACTCTCAAGAATTGCTCGCTCTGTGCTAGGATCGGGGCCGTGGTAGATGCCCTCGCTTGGTGGCCAAGAACGGGAGGTACCGATCATGAAACTTCGATCCGCATTGTGCATGGCTGTCGTCGGCGCATTCGGCCTGGCCGCTTCCGCCGTCGCATCCGAGGGGCCGGTGGTTTCCGCCGAATGGGTGGAAAAGAACCTGACCAACCCCAAGGTCCGCATCGTCGAGGTGAGCGTGGAGCCCGGGCAGTTCGAGCGCGGGCACATTCCGGGTGCGGCCAACATCGCATGGCACACCGACCTGGTGGACACGGTGCGCCGCGACATCGCGACCAAGGCGCAGTTCCAGGCCCTGGTGCAGCGCCTCGGCATCGACAAGGACACCACGGTCGTCCTCTACGGCGACAACAACAACTGGTTCGCCGCCTGGGGGGCCTGGGTATTCGACGTCTATGGCGTCGAGAACGTGAAGCTGCTCGATGGCGGCCGCCGCAAGTGGGAGGCGGACAAGCGCGCGGTGTCCAGCCGTCCGGTCGAGCACAAGGCCGGCACGCTGGCCGTGGCCGATGCCAACACCGCGCTGCGCGCCCGCCTGCCCGACGTGCTGGCCGCGGCCGAGAAGAAGTCCGACGCCAAGGTCGTCGATATCCGCGGGCCCGACGAATATTCCGGCAAGATCTTTGCGCCCGAAGGCTCCAAGGAACTGTCGATCCGGGCCGGCCATGTGCCGGGCGCGATCAATGTCCCGTGGGTGCAGGCGGTCGATCCGGCCACCGGCCTGATCAAGCCGGCCGCCGACCTGAAGAAGCTCTATGCCGACAAGGGCATCGACGGCTCCAAGCCGATCATCGTCTATTGCCGCATCGGCGAGCGGTCGAGCCACACCTGGTTCGTGCTGGCCAAGGTGCTGGGCTACGACGTGCGCAATTATGACGGCTCCTGGACGGAGTATGGCAACTCGGTCGGCGTGCCGATCGAGAACCCGACCAAGACCGTCTGGCTCGGCAAGTGACCCGGCGCAGATGACCCGGCACCTCGAATGACGGGCGCGACCGGCGGGGAGGGGCGCTCCCTCCCGGCGGGCGGAACGGCCGCAGGGACGACCCTTCGCTGGGTCGTCCCTGCGCTGCTTCTGGTCGGACTCGTCCTGGCGGCGCGGCTGGCCGACGACGGCAGCGGGCCGGGCCGCGCCATCTCCTTCTCGATCGTGCTGGGCGGCCTGTTCGGCATCGTCCTGCAGCGCGCGCGGTTCTGCTTCCTCTGCATCTTCCGCGACTGGATCGACCGCCGCGATGCGCGCGGACTGGTCGGCATCGCGGTGGCGCTGGCGGTCGGTACCGCCGGCTATGCCGCCGTGCTCGGCGCCTGGCTGCCCGATCCCGGCGCCGGTCGCCTGCCGCCCGACGCCCATGTCGGCCCGGTCAGCTGGGCCTTGGCGCTGGCCGGCCTCGTCTTCGGCCTCGGCATGGCGTTGTCGGGGTCGTGCATCAGCGCCCATCTCTATCGCCTGGGCGAGGGGTCGGTCGCGTCCGTCGTGGCGCTGCTGGGCGTCGTCGCCGGCTTCGCGCTGGGCTTCCTCACCTGGAACGGCCTCTATGTCGCGACCATCGCCGAAGCGCCGATCCCGTGGCTGCCCTACTGGCTCGGCTATGGCGGCTGGGTGCTGGCGACCCTGGGTGGGCTGGCCCTTCTCGTTTTCCTTGCGACCCGCCGTACCGGCCTTGCCGCCGCCCTGGCTGCCGCGCCCGGGCGCTGGCCCGCGTGGGTCGGGGGGGCCGCCGTCGGGGCCATCGGCACCGTGGCCTACCTGCGCACCGCGCCGCTGGGCGTCACTGCCGAGATCGGCGCGCGTGCCCGCCAGGCGGCCTCCTTCCTCCACCTGCTGCCGGCGACGCTGCACGGGCTGGACGGCTTCGCCGGCTGCGCCACGGCGATCCGCCGGACGCTGATGACGCCGAACGGCTCCTTCGTCCTGGCCATGATCCTGGCCGCGGCCGCGGCTGCCGTCTTCGCCGGCCAGTTCCGCCCCGCCTGGCCGGCGCCGGGCAGGGCCGCGCGGTCGCTGGCGGGCGGCGTGCTGCTCGGCTGGGGGGCGATGACGGCGATCGGGTGCACTGTCGGCAACCTCCTGTCCGGCATCATGGCCGGCGCGGTATCGGGCTGGGTGTTCGCCATCGCCTGCTATGCCGGGGTCCGCCTCGGCCTCGGGATCGGACGCCGAATTTCCCCATAGACGCGTATGGAACGTGGGTGTTTACTCGTGCAGAGTGAGGTCGCGAGGACGACCAAGGGGGGGACCGATGAGCATCATGCATAGGGCCGACTGCGCCTGCTGCCGGCCATCGCCAGGCGGCTTCACCCGACGCCGCCTGCTGGGGGCCGCCGTCGCCGCCGGCGCGCTCGCCGCCCTGCCGACACGGGCGTGGACCGCGAGCTATGGCGCGGTCGAGGCCTTCCTCGTCAACTGCATGGATCCGCGCATCACCATCGACAGCCACAACTACATGTCGCAGCGGGGCTGGAAGGAGGGCGACTACAGCCAGTTCGTCATCGCCGGCGGCCCGATCGCCGTCGTCGCCCCGGCCTTCGCCGACTGGCACAAGACCTTCTGGGACAACCTCGCCGCGACCGTGCAGCTGCACGCGATCCGCCGCGTGGTCGCCTTCTCGCACCGCGATTGCGGTGCGCTCCGCCTCGCCTACGGCCCCGACGCCGCCGCGACGCCGGAGATCGAGACCGCCAACCACACCAAGCTGCTGCTGGAGTTCCGCCGGCAGATGGCCGAGCGCCACCCGAACCTGATCGTCGAAACCGGGATCATGACGTTGGACGGCGCGGTCCTCACCGTCGGCTGACCCGGGTTCACTCCGCCGCGTCCCGCACCTCGCCGTCGCGCGGCGGGAACAGGCTCTCGCGCGCGCTCTGCCGGGAATCGAAGCGGGTCCAGGTCTCCGACCATTCGCCGCGGGTGGCGGCCTTGGAATATTCGGTCGAGCGCGTCTCGAAGAAGTTGGCGTGCTCGACGCCGTT
>CAZQOA010000168.1:0-5503 GCA_964594715.1 uncultured Rhizobiaceae bacterium
CATGATCTTCTACGCCTACTGGATCTTCTACGCGCCGGTGACGCTCGGCGATCCGGTGAACTTCGTGCCCGCCAACCCGCTCTCGACGCCGGCGCACATCGTGCCCGAATGGTACTTCCTGCCGTTCTACGCGATCCTGCGCGCGGTGCCGGACAAGCTGGGCGGCGTCCTGCTGATGTTCGGTGCGGTGGCGGTCCTCTTCGTGGTCCCGTGGCTCGATACCTCGCGGGTGCGCAGCGCCAAGTTCCGGCCGATCTATCGCCAGTTCTTCTGGCTGCTGGTGATCGACTGCGTCGTGCTGGGGTGGGTCGGCGGCAACCCGCCGGAGGGGGCGTTCATCCTCATCGGCCGGATTGCCACCCTCTATTACTTCCTCCACTTCCTCGTGATCATGCCGCTGCTCGGCAAGCTGGAACGGCCCCTGCCTTTGCCGACGAGCATCTCGACGCCCGTCCTCGAGGGCGGCCTCGCCGGGTCGGCCGCGGCGCCGATGGAGAAGCGCTGATGCGTAAGATCCTGCTTGCCACCTTTCTGGCCGCGGGCATCGCGGGGCCGGCTTTCGCCGCTGGCGAGACGCCGAAGCCCCCACCGCAGGAATGGTCCTTCGGTGGCCTGTTCGGCACCGTCGACCCGGCCGCGGCCCAGCGCGGCTTCCAGGTCTACAAGGAAGTGTGCTCGACCTGCCACGGGCTCTACCATGTCGCCTATCGCAACCTGACCGAGATCGGCTTCACCGAGGATGAGGTGAAGGCGATCGCCGCCCAGGCGACGGTGAAGGACGGCCCCAACGACGAGGGCGCGATGTTCGAGCGGCCGGGCCGGCCGTCGGACAAGTTCGCCCGGCCGTTCCCGAACGAAAAAGCTGCACGCGCGACCAACAACGGCGCCTACCCGCCCGACCTGTCGCTGATGACCAAGGCGCGTCCCGACGGGGCCAACTACGTCCATGCCCTGCTCGTCGGCTACGAGCAGCCGCCGGCGGGCGCGACGCTGGGCGATGGGATGAACTGGAACAAGTACTTCCCCGGCCATCAGATCGCCATGGCGCCGCCGCTCAGCGAGAACCAGGTGACCTACTCCGACGGCACCCCGGCCAGCGTCGACCAGATGGCGAAGGATGTGGTCAGCTTCCTCGCCTGGACGGCCGAGCCGGAGATGGAGGACCGCAAGCGGACGGGCATCAAGGTGATCCTGTTCCTGCTGGTCCTGACCGGCCTGCTCTACGCCGCCAAGCGGAAGATCTGGGCCGCCGTCCACTAGGTGTCCCGGGCTTGACCGGACCACGGGCCGCCATCGCAAGATGGCGGCCCGTTCGCGTTCGGGGATAGGCGCATGCCCGGATCACGCCCATGATCGACATCGGCTACTTCCATCTGGGCGTCGCGATCCTGGCCGAGATCGTCGCCACCTCCGCCTTGAAGGCGTCGAACGGGTTCACCCGGGCGATCCCGGCAATGGTCGCCGTCGCCGGCTACGTGGTCGCCTTCTATTTCCTGTCGCTGGCGCTGCGCTCGATACCGCTCGGCATCGCCTATGCTCTGTGGTCGGGGGTGGGCATCGTGCTGCTCGCCGCGATCGGCTGGATCTGGTACCGGCAGAGCCTGGATGCGCCGGCCGTCGTCGGCCTCGGCCTCATCGTCGCCGGCATCCTGGTCATCAAGTTCTGGTCGCGGTCGATCGGCCGCTAGGGGTGGGTTACATGGATGCGCCTGGAAATCCCGTCATCGTCGGCATCCTCGGCGGCAGCGGGCTCTATCAGATCGAGGGCCTGGCCGACGGCGACTGGCGCCAGGTGGACAGCCCCTGGGGGACGCCGTCGGACGCCATCTGCTTCGGCACCATCGGCGGGGTGCCGGTGCGCTTCCTGCCGCGCCACGGGCGCGGCCATCGCCTGCCGCCGTCGGAGATCGATTTCCGTGCCAATGTCGACGCGCTGAAGCGGTCGGGGGCGACCATCATCATCTCGTTGAGCGCGGTGGGGTCGCTGCGCGAGCACCTGCCCCCGGGGGCCTTCGTGCTGGTCGACCAGTTCATCGACCGGACCTTCGCCCGGGCCAAGAGCTTCTTCGGCACCGGCTGCGTCGGCCATGTCTCGGTGGCACGCCCGGTGTGCGGCCAGGTCGGCCAGCATGTGGAGCGGGCGGCTGGGGATATCGGCCTCGACCTCGTCCATGGCGGCACCTACCTGGCGATGGAGGGCCCGCAATTCTCCACCCATGCCGAATCGGAACTCTATCGTTCGTGGAACTGCGACGTCATCGGCATGACCAACATGCCGGAGGCCAAGCTCATCCGCGAGGCCGAGATGTGCTACGCCAGCATCGCCATGGTGACCGACTATGATTGCTGGCATCCCCACCAGGCCGACGTGACCGTCGACCAGATCGTCGACGTGCTGCATCGCAATGCCGCCACCGCGCGCCGTCTGGTGCAGGCCCTGGTGCCGCGGCTGGCCGCCCATGCCGGTCCCTGCCCACAGGGCTGCCACACCGCGCTCGACCACGCGTTGATCACCGCCCCCGACGCGCGCGACCCGGCCCTCGTCGCCAGGCTCGGCGCGGTCGCCGGGCGGGTATTGGGGGGCTGAGATGCGGGTCGACGGCCGACCCTGGCGGCCGATCTGGCTGGAGGCCGACGGCCGCGCGGTCGGCATCATCGACCAGACCCGGCTGCCCCACCTGTTCCAGACCGAGCGGCTGGCGACGGTGGCGGAGGCGGCGCACGCCATCCGCTCCATGCAGGTGCGCGGCGCGCCGCTGATCGGGGCGACCGCCGCCTACGGGGTGGCGCTCGCCATGGCCGACGATCCCGCCGACGAGGGCCTCGCCCACGCCGTGGCGCTGCTGGCGGCGACCCGGCCGACCGCCGTCAACCTGCGTTGGGCGCTGGACCGGATGGATGCCCTGCTGCGGCCCCTTGCCGCCGAGGCCCGCGCCGCCGCCGCCTATGCCGAGGCCGCCCGCCTGGTGGAGGAGGATGTCGCGGCCAACGCCGCCATCGGTCGCCACGGGCTGGCGCTGATACGCGGCATCGCGGCTGCGGTGGGGGACCGGCCGGTGCGGATCCTCACCCATTGCAACGCCGGGTGGCTCGCGACCTGCGACTGGGGCACCGCGCTGGCGCCCATCTACATGGCCCACGATGCCGGCGTCCCGCTGCATGTCTGGGTCGACGAGACGCGGCCCCGCAATCAGGGGGCGGCACTCACCGCCTGGGAACTCCTGAAGCACGGCGTGCCGCACGCGGTGGTGGCCGACAATGCGGGCGGCCACCTGATGCAACGCGGACTGGTCGATTTCTGTATCGTCGGCGCCGACCGGGTGACCGCCGCCGGCGACGTCGCCAACAAGATCGGCACCTACCTGAAGGCGCTGGCGGCGCGCGATTCCGGGGTGCCGTTCCACGTCGCGGTGCCGTCCTCGACCATCGACTGGACGATATCCGACGGCATCGCCGACATCCCGATCGAGGAACGGCACCCGGCCGAGGTGACGCGGGTGACCGGGCTCGCGGCCGACGGCCAGGTCGTGTCCGTGCAGGTGACCCCGGACGGGACGCCCGCCGCCAACCCGGCCTTCGACGTCACCCCGGCCCGCCTGGTCGGCGGGCTCATCACCGACCGCGGTACCTGCGCGGCGTCGGCAGAGGGGCTGCGCGGGCTGTTCCCGGAGCGCGGCTAGCGGCCATTCCGTGGCTTCGGTGCCACAGTTCTCATGTGGAAAGTATATTAGTTACTGTAGTTCGAACAAGCGACTTGCATCGACACGATTCGTCGACCAAGTTGCGGGCGTCGCGCTCGTGGGCTGGGCGAGGCAAATGCCATGTCGGGGGGCGGATTACGGGAAGGGTAAGCCGCTTATGGCCATTTTCAATTGGGATGGCGTCAGCAATCTCGATCTCAAGATCCTGGGGCAGTCGTTCGATTTCCGGACCGACGTGCTGCAGATTTCGGATCCGTCGTTGCAGGCGCAGCAGTTCGACGTCGTCGAGGTCGGCACCGATCTCGCGATCGTCAAGGTGCGGGACGAGAACGGCGACGCGCTTCCGGCTTCGGAGGTGACCTACGCCTACATCCCGAACATGATCCTGCGGCAGATCGGCGGCACCACGGTCTCGCCGACCACGTCGAACATCGTGCTGTCGAACGGTGGCCAGCTCTGGGTCGGCGACCGGCTCACGGACACCATTCTGGACGATGCCGGCAACGCCATTACCGATCTCTCGACGCAGCTCGAGTCGGTGCAGGTGCTGGGCCTCGGCGGTGCCGACACCATCTCGACCGGGGACGGCAACGACCGGGTCTACGGCAACACCGGCGCCGACCGCATCTTCTCCGGCAAGGGCAATGATTCCGTTTATGGTGGCCGTGACAACGACACCATCGACGGCGGTGACGGCGATGACCTGATCGCCGGCGACCTTGGCAATGACAGCCTGCTCGGCGGTGCCGGCGACGACATCCTCTATGGCGGCCAGGGCAACGACGTGATCGATCCCGGCACCGGGAACGACACCATCTTCGCCGGCCAGGGCAACGATACGGTGGCGCTCGGCAACAGCGATACCGGCGACAAGCTCATCTACATGGATAAGGGTCAGGATTCGGTGTCGATCATCTCGACCACCGGCGACCATGTCATCCATCTCGGCGACAACAACGACGTCGCCCGGATGAGCGCCAACGCCGGCGACGTGCAGGTGTTCGGTGAGGGCGGCAACGACACCATCATCTCGCAGAACTTCGGCGCCGACACGCTGGATGGCGGCGAGGACGACGACTATCTCGAGATCTCGGCAGGGTCGATCGGCAACAAGACGCTGATCGGCGGCCTCGGCAACGACGAGATCCATATCGGCGACTCTTCCGGCGACGCCGGGTCGCAGATCCTGCCGAACACGCAGATCGCCGTCGATGCCGGCGGCGGCAATGACGAGGTCTACTACGATCGCGGCCTGTTCATCACCGACCAGAATGACGGCGGCTCGGGCAGCGATCAGATCAGCTTCGACGGGATGACGGACCTGACGCTCCGCGACCTGTCGATCCGGAACTTCGAGACGGTGAACTTCAGCTCCTACAGCGACCATGTCGTCTTCGCGGACGGCAATGTCGCGGCGGGCGCCAAGCTGGTGGTCAATGCCGGCGACGGCGAGGACTATATCGACGGCTCGCGTGAGGTCGACGGCACCTTCGAGATGTTCGGCGGCTTCGGCTACGACACGCTGATCGGCGGCGCCGGCAATGACACGCTGGAGGGCGGGGCCGGTTCGGACCTGCTGCAGGGCGGCGGCGGGGCGGACCAGTTCCGCTACATGGAAGGCTGGAACAGCGGCTCGCTGCAGGACGTGATCCAGGACTTCACCGGCAACCTCGACCAGATGGCGTTCAACGGGAATGCCTTCGGCGACGTCTCGGCGATCGACGGCTACAAGGGGACCTCGGGGGCCAGCGCCACGGCCAACGACAACCTGCTGATCGCCACCGGCCACGGCTATCCCGGCA
>CAZQOA010000169.1:0-5498 GCA_964594715.1 uncultured Rhizobiaceae bacterium
CGTTGTTGAAGGGCGGGTGCAGGTGGTTGATGCCGATGATCCCCATCGAGCCCGACGCCGGATGGTTGAACAGCTTCACGTCCGGCGTGGCTTCGAGGATCGGCAGGAAGTCGACCTGGGGCGCCTCCAGGAAGTCGATCTCACCGGCGGCCAGCGCTGCCTGCTGGGTCTGCGGGTCGGGCATCCAGACGAATTCGACGCGGTCGACCTTCACCACCTTGCCGCCGGCATGGCCCGACGCCGGCTCCTTGCGCGGCACATAGCCGGGGAACTTGGCGTAGACGGTCTTGTTGCCCGGCACCCACTCGTCCTGCTTGAACATGAACGGGCCGGAGCCGACCATCTCCTTCACCTGCTGGAAGGGGTCGGTCAGGGCCTCCTTCTCGCGCATGATCGCCGGCAGGCTGGTGCCGGTCTTGGCCATGGATTCGATGACCAGGCCGTAAGGCTCCTTCAGGCGCCATTCGAAGGTCTTCGCGTCCGTGGCGACCAGGTCGTCGGTGTGGGAGAAGAGGATCTTGCCGGCACCGTCGCGGGCGCCCCAGCGCTTCATCGACGCGATCACGTCCTTGGTCGTGACCGGCGTGCCGTCATGGAACTTGAGGCCGTCGCGCAGCGTGAAGGTGTAGACCTTCTTGTCGGCGCTGATCGACCATTTGTCGACCATCTGCGGCTGCGGGTTGAGGTCGTAGTCGCTGGCGAACAGCCGGTCGAAGATCATGTTGCCGTGGATGGATGCGATGGTCTGCGTCGTCCACACCGGGTCGAGGGTCCGCACGTCGCCGTGCATGGTGGCGCGTATGACCTTGTCCTGCGCCAGGGCCGGCTGGACGGCCATTCCCGCAAGCGCGGTCGTCGCCAGAAACGCTGCAGCGAGCGTCGCTCTCATTCAATCGTCTCCAATCGTCGGTGGTGCCGGCCGCCCTGATGCGGGCGGCGCGTCGTGGATGGTCGCGTGCAAACCTCGATACGGAAGCAACCCGCGATAACGCGGCCAAGCCTAGATATCGAAGGACGCCCTTCGCAAGAATTATTCCGCCGGCTGCAAGGCGGGGCCTCCGACCAGCCGCGCCCGGGCGCGCGACAGGTACATGTAGGCGGTGGGAACGACGTAGAGGGTGAGGGGGGTGCCGAAGGTCATGCCGCCGACGATCACCCAGCCGATGGCGCGCCGGCTCTCGGCGCCGGCGCCGACCGCCAGCGCCAGCGGCACCGCGCCCAGCACCATGGCGCCGGTCGTCATCAGGATCGGGCGCAGCCGCAGCACGGCCGCCTCGGTCACCGCCTCCTGCACCGACCGGCCTTCGCCGCGAAGCTGGTTGGCGAACTGCACGATCAGGATGCCGTGCTTGGTGATGAGACCGATCAAGGTCACCAGCCCGATCTGGCTGTAGACGTTGAGGGTGCCGCCGGTGAGATAGAGTGCCAGCAAGGCGCCGGTGATCGACAGCGGCACCGTCAGCATGATGATCAGGGGGTCGACGAAGCTCTCGAACTGCGCCGACAGGACCAGGAAGATGAAGACCAGCGCCAGTGCGAAGATGAAATAGAGGCTGGTGCCGGCCTCCTTGAAGGCGCGCGACTGGCCGCCATAGTCGTAGCGCACGGTGGGCGGAAGCTGCTCGCGGGTCGCCTGCTCCAGGAAGGCCAGCCCATCGCCCAGCGCATAGCCCGGCGCCAGGTTGCCGGTGATCTTGGCCGCGCGCAGCTGGTTGAAACGGTTGAGCTCCTTGGGCGCCACCGTCTCGCGCACGTCGACCAGGTTGGAGAGCTGGATCATCGCGCCCCCATTGCCGCGGACATAGATGTCGCTCACGTCCTCGGCCGTCTGCCGGCCTTCGGGCGCGACCTGGACGATGACGTCGTACTGCTCGCCGTTCTGGTTGAAGCGCGTGACCTGCCGGCCGCCAAGCAGGCTTTGCAGGGTGCGGCCGACATTCAGCACCCCGGCGCCGACATCCGCCACCCGCTCGCGATTCACCTCGACCTCGATCTGCGGCTTGTTCAGGCGCAGGTCGCTGTCGAGGTTGACGATGCCGGGATAGCTCCGCGCCGCATCCATCAGCTTGTCGACATAGGAGTCGAGGGTGGCGTAGCTGGCCGAGGTCTGCAGCATGAACTCGATCGGCTTGTTGCGCGCGCTTTCGCCGAACGAGCCGGGATTGTTGGCCGACGCCCGCACGCCCGCGATGCGGTCCAGCTTGGGCTGCAGCTCGGCGACGATCGCCTGCTGCGTCCGGCTGCGCTGCTCCCACGGCTTCAGGGTGGAGAACGAGATGAGCTCGTTGACCGAGCGCGAGCCGGCGATGACGAAGTGGTTGGCGATCTCCGGCACCTCGCCCAGGATGCCCTCAAGCTGGCGGCCGTAGCGGCTGGTGTAGCCGATCGTCGACCCTTCCGGGGCGTTGCCGGCGGTGAAGATGACGCCCTGGTCCTCGGTCGGCGCCAGCTCCGACTTCAGGTTCATGAACAGGAACGCGCTGGCGCCGGCCACCATCAGCCCGACCAGGACCACCAGCGGCCGGACCCGCAGCGCCGCCCCGAGCGAGCGCCGGTAGGCGGAGGTCATGCCGGTGAAGATGCGCTCCAGCAGGTTGTAGACGCGG
Organism: uncultured Rhizobiaceae bacterium; assembly: GCA_964594715.1. GTDB lineage: Bacteria > Pseudomonadota > Alphaproteobacteria > ATCC43930 > Allostellaceae > Allostella. The sequence continues at coordinate 2,607 of CAZQOA010000169.1, forward strand.
CCGTGCCGTTCCTCGTGGTGCAGCAGCTTGGAACACATCATCGGCGTCAGGGTCAGGGCGACGAAGCCCGAGACCACGACCGCGCCGGCCAGGGTGAGGGCGAACTCGGTGAACAGCCGGCCGGTCCGCCCGGGCGTGAAGGCGACCGGCGCATAGACCGCGGCCAGGGTCAGGGTCATCGCCATGACCGCGCCCGAGATCTCGCGGATGCCGCGCACGGCCGCCGCGAACGGCTTCATCCCCTCTTCGATATGGCGGTGGATGTTCTCCAGCACGACGATGGCGTCGTCGACCACCAGCCCGATCGCCAGCACCATCGCCAGCAGCGTCAGCGTGTTGATCGAGAAGCCGAAGGCGAACAGCAGCATGCACGACCCGATCAGCGACACCGGGATGGTGACGAGCGGCACCAAAGTCGCGCGCAGCGATCGCAGGAACAGCAGGATGACCAGGATGACCAGGGCCACGGCCTCCAGCACCGTGACGTAGACGGCGGCGATGGAGCGGTCGATGAACACCGACTTGTCGTAGGAGACGGTGGCGTTCATCCCCGCCGGCAGGCTCTCGACCAGGCTCGGCAGCATCGCCCGCAGGCCCTGCGAGACGGTGAGCGGGTTGGCCGTCGACTGCTTGACGATCCCCAGGATGACCGCCGTGGTGCCGTTGAAGCGGGTGGTGCGCCGCTCGTCGGTGGGACCGAGCTCGACCCGCCCGACATCGCTGATGCGGACCGGGAAGCCGCCGGCGTCCTTGACGACGATACGGCCGAACTCCGCCGGCGTGCGCAGGCCGGTGCGCGACAGGACGGTGAATTCCCGGTCCATGCTTTCGATCCGCCCGGACGGGACCTCGACGTTCTGCTGGGCCAGCGCGGCCTCGACGTCCTGGACGGTGAGGCCATAGGCGGCCAGGCGCCCGCGATCGAGCCAGATGCGCATGGCATAGCGCCGCTCGCCGAAGATCCGCACCTCGGAGACGCCCTCGATGGTCTGGAGGCGGTCCTTCACGAAGCGGTCGGCATAGTCGCTGATCTCGATGGTCGGGTGCCGGTCGCTGGTGAAGGCGATGTAGATCACCGACTGGGCATCGGCCTCGACCTTGGCGATGATCGGCTCCTCGATCTCGGTCGGCAGGCGGCCGCGGACCCGCGCCACCCGGTCGCGCACGTCGCTCGCCGCCACGTTGGGGTCGATCGACAGGCGGAAGCGGACGGTGATGTTGCTGATCTCGGGCTGGCTGCTGGAGACGAGGGTTTCGATCCCCTCGATGCCGGCGATCGAATCCTCCAGGATCTGGGTCACCTGGGTCTCGATGATCTCGGCGCTGGCGCCCAGGTAGTTGGTGCGGACCGAGACGATCGGCTCGTCGATGTTGGGGTATTCGCGGACCGAGAGCTGAAGGAAGGAAACCAGGCCGACCAGGACGATGATGAGGCTGAGGACCGTGGAGAAGACGGGCCGTTCGACGAAGAAGCGATAGTCCATCAGCCGCGGCTGCCCGGGCTGGTCGTGCCGGGGCTGGCCGCGACGACGTCGACCCTGGCGCCGTCGCGCAGCTGCTGTTGCCCGGCGGTCACGACCGTGGCGTCACGCGCCAGGCCGGAGACGACCTCCACCTGGCCCGCCTTGCGGCGGCCGAGCTGCACCTCGGTCAGGACGGCGCGGCCGTCGACGATCCGGTAGACGTACTTCTTCTGGTCGATCGGGAAGATCGCGGCTTCCGGGGCCAGGATGGCGTTCGTCCGCGCCTCGACGACGACCTGCACGCGCACGAACAGGCCGGCATAGAGGGTGCCGTCGGGGTTGGGGATGGTCGCCCGCAGGCGCAGGGCCCGGCCGTTCACGTCGACAATGGGATGGATCGCGTAGATCTCGCCCGCGAAGGTGCGGCCGGGCAGGGCGTCGGCGGTGATGGCGATGCGCTGGCCGTTGCGGATGCTGGTGAGGAATGTCTCCGACACGCGGAAGTCGACCCGGATCGGGTCGATGGCGGCCAGCTCGACGATCTGGTCGCCGGGGCTGACATAGGCGCCCAGGCTGAACATGCGCAGGCCGACGACGCCGGAGAAGGGCGCGCGGATCTCGGCCCGGTCCAGGCGTGCCTGGGCCAGCTCGTAGTTGGCCTGGGTCGCCTGCAGCACCGCCAGCGCCTCGTCGCGGGCGCGCAGCGTGCCGGTTCCCTGGCTGGCGAGCTGGTTGGCGCGCTCGCTGTTGGTGCGCGCCAGGGTCAGGTCGGAGCGCGCCTTGGCCAGCTCGGCCCGCAGGATCGCGGGGTCGAGCTCGACCAGCAGGTCGCCCTTCTTCACGCGGGCGCCGTCGGCGAAGCCGAAGCGGACGATCCGGCCGGGGATCTCCGGCTGGATGACGATGGATTCGTTCGGTTGCAGGCTGCCGACGACGTTGATGTCGTCGATCATGGTGCCGGTGGTGATCCTGGCTGTTTCCACGGCGATCGCGGGCGGCGGGACCGGGCCTTCGGTATTGGCCGCCGACACGCGGGGCGTCCAGCCGCGATAGTGGCCGACGCCGAATGCTGCACCGGCGCCCAAGGCGACGATCACCACCAGGTATCCCAGACTTTTTTTGATCGCCATTCCCCGTTCGCCGGATTGTTTCCGTCGTTCGTGCTGCGGAATATAGGGCCGACGATCCAAAAAATGTAGGTCCGGCGACGCCCCCTCGCTGATTGGTCCAGAAAGTCCGCGGGCCGCTGGGGCCGCGCAAGTTCCGGGCCCGTTCCAACCGGAACGGGCCCGTCTTAGATGGAGAGTTCGGCCCCGGTCACTTCTTCTCGATGTTCCACATCGGCGGGACGCTCCATACCGGCAGCACCCCGGCGATCTTGTCCTCGCGGTAGGCGACGGGGTTCACCCACTGGGCGAACGAGATGTAG
>CAZQOA010000170.1:0-5438 GCA_964594715.1 uncultured Rhizobiaceae bacterium
CGCGCATCGTCGCCTTCTCGACCGGCTGCGTTTACCCCTATGTCGACATCCGCTCCGGCGGCGCCACCGAGGATATGCCCGCAGTGCCGCCGCCCGGCGCCTATGCCGCAACCTGTGTCGGCCGCGAGCGGATGTTCGAGTATGGCAGCCGCCGCTGGGGCACGCCCGGCCGCCTCTTCCGCCTCAACTATGCGATCGACACCCGCTATGGCGTCCTGCACGACGTCGGCCGCAAGGTGCTGGCGGGAGAGCCGGTCGATGTCGCGATGGGGCACGTCAATGTGATCTGGCAGGGCGACGCCAACAGCCAGGCGCTGCGCTGCCTCGCCCACGCCACCACGCCCGCCTCGCCCATCAACGTCACCGGGCCGGAGACGGCGAGCGTGCGCGCACTGGCCCATGCCTTCGGGAAGCGCTTCGGCAAGGCGGCCGTCGTCACCGGCATCGAGGCCGACACGGCATGGCTCAACAATGCCGGGCTGGCGGCCCGGCTCTTCGGCTACCCCGCCGTGCCGCTCGACGCCATGGTCGGCTGGGTCGCCGACTGGCTGGTGGCCGGCGGCGCCACACTCGACAAGCCGACCCATTTCGAGACCCGGGATGGCAAGTACTGACCCGCGCCCGCTGCTGGCCAGCGACGCGGATGCCCTGGTCGGACTGTCGGCGGCGGCCGGCTGGAACCAGACCGCCGACGACTGGCGCCTGATCGTCGACCATGGCGGCGGCGAGGGCGTCTTCGCCGTCGACGGGCACCCGCTCGCCAGCGCCTGCGCGGTGCCGCTGACCGCGCGGAGCCTCTGGGTGTGCATGGTGCTGGTCGCCGCCGGCGCGCGCCGCCAGGGCCATGCCACCCGGCTGATGGCGCGCCAGATCGCGCGCATCGAGGCCGCCGGCAAGGTGCCCGGCCTGGATGCCACCGAGCTCGGCCGGCCGGTCTATGAGAAGCTGGGCTTCCGGCCCCTCTTCGATCTCTCCCGCTATCGCGCGGCCGCGCCCGACTGGGCCGCGGTCGAAACCACCGCCACCTTGCGCCGGGCCATGGCCGACGACCTTGCCGCCATCGCCGCCTATGATGCCGACGCCACCGGCGGCGACCGCGCCTTCCTGCTCGACCATCTCGCGGCCCGGCTGCCGGAAGCCGCCTGGGTCGCGACCCGCGGCCGTCGCATCGCCGGCTTCGTCATGGGCCGCGACGGGCTGAAGGCGACCGGCATCGGCCCGCTGGTCGCCGACGATGACACCACTGCCGCAGCACTGGCCGCCGCCGCCGGCACCGCCATATCCGGCCCGGTCGTGATCGACCTCCGCGACGCCGCCCCCGGCCTTGCCGCTTACCTCGAACGCTCGGGCTTCGCCCGCGAGCGCGGCTTCACCCGCATGATCAAGGGCAGCGACCCGGCCCTGGACCGGACCCGGGCGCTATACGCATTGGCGGGGCCGGAGTTCGGGTGAGCGGCGTCGCACCCGCCGCCGCAGAGATGTCATGGTTCGACAAGCTCACCATGAGGAAAGACTGGTGCCCTGGCCCTCATGGTGAGCCTGACGAACCATGAGCTTACCCGGGCTCAGCATTTCACCCCCGGCGCTGATCACCGCAGGAACCGTTCCTCCTCCTTCTTCATCTCCGCCACGCCCTGCACCGCGAAGACCCGCTCCGTCGGGGCGATGGCGGCTTCGACGCCGAGCACGCCGCCGTCGGCGCGGATGCGCCGGAAGGTGTCGGTCAGGGCCTGGGTGATCGCGCGCACGCCGTGGTTGCCGTAGATGACGAGCCGGACCTTGCCCAAGGCGCGGATGCGGTCCTCGGTCATGTCGGGATAGGCGGTTGGCACCAGGACCAGGGGGATGGCCCCGTCCCAGGCTTCGACGAAGGCCACGATCTCGTCCGGCGTCTTGCGCTTGGAATGGATCAGGATGGCGTCGGCGCCGGCCTTCTCGTAGGCCCTGGCGCGGGCCAGCGCCTCCTCCTGGCCGAGGCCGGCGATCAGCGCCTCGGTGCGCGCCACGACCAGCAGGTCGGGGTCGCGGCGGGTCGCCACGGCGGCGGCGATCTTGCCTTCGAACTCGGCGATGCGGACCAGTTCCTGGCGGCCGCCGGCGAGCAGGCTGGTGTCCTTGGGGAAGGTCTTGTCCTCGATGACGAGGGCGGCCATCCCCGCCGCCTCGTACTGGCGGGTGGCATGGATGACGTTGGTGGCGTTGCCGAAGCCGGTGTCGATGTCGGCCACCACCGGGATGCCGATCCCCGCATCCATGACGCGCGCCATCTCCAGATGGTGGGTCATGGTGAGGATGCTGGCATCGGGCACGGCCATCGAGGCCGACAACTCGAAGCCGCTGGCCCAGATGCCGTCGAAGCCGGCTTCTTCGGCGAGGCGCGCCCCCAGGGGATTGTGGGCACCGATGATGGCGGTGAGCGGCTTCTGCTGCAGCTTGGCGCGGAAGGTGGCGCGCTTCGACATGGGTCTATCGTCCCCTCTATGGGTTCCGCGGTATCGGGTGGGTTCAGATCTTGCGGGCCTGGTCCTGCCAGTAGCGGTCGCGCACCAGCCGCCGCTGGATCTTGCCCGTCTCCAGGCGCGGCAGCGCGGTCACGAAATCGATGCGGCGGGGGACCTTGAAGTCGGCGATGCGGCCGCGGCAGAAGGCCCGGATGTCGTCCGCCAGCGCGTCCGACGGCGGGTGCCCGGCGGCCGGCTGGACGACCGCCACCACCTCCTCGCCCCATTCGGGGTTGGGGGCGCCCACGGTCGCCACGTCCTCCACCGCCGGATGCTGGTGCAGCACGGCGTCGATCTCGGCCGGATAGATGTTCACCCCGCCCGAGATGATCGTCTCCGCGCTGCGGCCCGACAGGAAGAAATAGCCGTCCGCGTCGACGAAGCCGACGTCGCCCATGGTGAACCAGTCCCCGTCCCAGGCCGCCGCCGTCTTGGCCTCGTCCTTGAAGTAGACGAAGCGGTTGGCGGGCGCGGTGTAGACGAAGATGCGGCCCGATTGCCCGGGCGGCACGGGCTGGCCGGCATCGTCGCGGACCTCCACCAGGCAGCCCGGCGCGGGACGCCCGATGCTGCCGGGACGGGCCAGCCATTCATGGGAATCGATGACCGTGCCGCCACCCTCGGTGCCGGCGTAGTATTCGAACAGGACCGGCCCCAGCCAGTCGATCATCGCCTGCTTCACCGCGACCGAGCAGGGTGCCGCGCCATGCAGCACCCAGCGCAGCGACGACAGGTCGTGGCGCGTCCGCGCCGCCTCCGGCAGGGCCAGCAGGCGATGGAACATCGTCGGCACGACATGGGTGTGGGTGATGCGGTGCCGCTCGACCAGGGCCAGGGTTTCCTCGGGCGTCCACTTGTCCATCAGGTAGACGCCGACGCCGTTGTTGAGCGGCAGGGCCAGGTTCAGGCGCAAGGGAGCGGCGTGGTAGAGCGGCCCGGTGTTGATCGCCAGGTCCTGGCCGGGGCGAAGGTCGGCCGACTTCAGGACGGCGGCCAGCAGGTCCATCGGCGAGTGGACTCGGAACACGCCCTTGGGACGGCCGGTGGTGCCCGACGTGTACAGCATCGAAGACCCCAGCACCGGGTCCTCGATGTCGCCCGACGCCTCGCCGGCCAGGGCCCGGTCATAGGATTCGAACCCCGGAATGGTCCCACCCATGGCCAGCCTGGTCGCATCGGGAACGACCTCGGCCAGCGCGCGCGCCACGCCCTCGAACCGCGGGTCGGCGATCAGCACCTTGGCCTCGCAGTCGCGCACCACATAGGCCGCCTCGTCGGCGACCATGTGCCAGTTGAGCGGCGTCACCCGGAAGCCGGCGCGCAGGCCGGCATAGATGACCTCGACGAACTCCGGCCGGTTGGGGGCCAGCAGCGCGATCGCGTCGCCCGCCCGCAGGCCGCGCCCGCGCAGGAAGCGGACGAGCTGGTTGCAGGCGGCATTCAGCTCGCCATAGGTCCGCCGGCCGAGTGGCCCGTCGATGGCAAGGCGGTCGGGTGCCGCGGCGGCATGCACGGCAATCTGCATCCCGACGGCCGCGGCGGCAGCGGCGGGGCTCGGTGGCAAATCCGGCGGCGGACTCTGGGGCGCTTGGAATTCGTTCATGGACCGCCCTCCCAACGGCGGCACCATTCTGCTAGCCGGCAGCGGCGGGAGGCAAGGGACGTGGGAAGCATCTTTTCCATGAGGGCCAGGGCACCGGCTTCCCCCGGTAGCGGGCCCGACGAATCATGCGATCTCGCCGGCCGCCGCCGACATGCAAGTCGGCGGCGGCGGCCGGCATCGACCCTCAGTTCTTCTTCGGCTCGGTCATCTTGATGGACTTGTCGAGGAACTCGTTGGTGTAGGCCGTCTTCACGTCGAACGGCTTGTCGAGCTTGAAGTAGGTGGCGGCCAGCTCGTAGTCGGCGGCCATGCGCTTCTCGTCGTGCCAGCCGAGCGCCACGCCGCGCGAGGTCTCGTCGCTCATCAGCACCGTGACCAGCTCCCAGTTGGTCATCTCGTTGTCGAGCTTGAGGGCGCCGTTGGCTTCCACCAGGGCCTCGACGCAGGGCTTGGGGTTGGCGACGCACTCCGCGAACGCCTTCTGCGTCACGCCGACGAAGTCACCCACCAGCTTCTTGTTGGCGGCCAGGTACTTGGCGTTGACCAGGATGGAGTTGCCGTAGGGGTTCACCCCGGCATCGCGCCAGGCGAGGAAGCCCATGTCGTCGCCCAGCTCGCGCTGGAAGATGTGGTGGATGTTGTAGAAGGAGGTGGTGGCGTCGATCGCCTTCGACTTCAGCGCCGCCAGCTTGCCGTTGGCGTCGATATTCACCCAGGTGATGCCGGAGGGATCGATGCCGAGCCCCCGGGCCAGGGCCGGGAAGACCACCCGTGCGGCGTCGCCCGGCGGGTTGCCGATCTTCTTGCCGGCCAGGTCCTGGGCGCTCTTGATGCCGGAGCTCTTCAGCCAATAGAGGCCCTGCGGCGAGTTGGCGTAGATGTTCATCACCGCCACCGTCTCGGCCCCCTTGCCGCGGGCGATGAGGGCGGCGCCCATGTCGGCCAGCACGATCGGGCTGGCGCCGGCGGCGCCGCGCTGGATGGCCACGGCCGAGCCCTTGCCGGGCTGGATGTCGAGGTCGATGCCGACCGCCTCGTAGCGCTTCATCTTGCGGGCGTAATAATAGGGGGCGTGGTCGCCGCCCGGCACCCAGTTGAGGAAGAACTCCACCTTCTCGAGCTTCTGCGCCGAGGCGCTGCCGCCGAAGCCTGCCAGAGCGACAGCCAGCGCCGTCGCGGTCACGAGGGTCCGCATCTTCGATCCTCCCTGTTCGTCCCTGATGGACACCGGTTCGATCCAGTCGCCGCTCGCCAGCACGGGATGTTTCCAGTATCGCTGTAACCGATTGGTTACCGGACGGTATTCGCGCGTGTCACCCGCTGTCAATCGACCC
>CAZQOA010000171.1:0-5354 GCA_964594715.1 uncultured Rhizobiaceae bacterium
GATCCCGACCGCGCCGATGAGATGGAGCAGATCATCGAGCGCTATGGTGACGTGCAGGGCCACTTCGAGGAACTGGGCGGCTATGCGCTTGAAAGCCGCGCGCGCGAAGTTCTGGGCGGCCTGTCGTTCACGCAGGAGATGATGGACGGCGATGTCGGCGCGCTTTCCGGCGGCTGGAAGATGCGTGTAGCGCTGGCGCGCATTCTGCTGATGCGGCCCGATGCAATGCTGCTCGACGAGCCGAGCAACCACTTGGATCTCGAAAGCCTCATCTGGCTGGAGCAGTTCCTGCAGAATTATGACGGCATGCTGCTGATGACCTCGCACGACCGCGAGTTCATGAACCGCATCGTCGGCAAGGTCGTGGAGATCGACGGCGGCTCGCTCATCACCTATTCCGGCGACTATGATTTCTACGAGCAGCAGCGCGCGCTGGGCGAGAAGCAGCGCCAGGCGCAGTTCGAGCGCCAGCAGGCGATGCTCGCCAAGGAGATCAAGTTCATCGAGCGCTTCAAGGCGCGCGCCTCGCACGCCGCGCAGGTCCAGAGCCGGGTGAAGAAGCTGGACAAGATCGAACGGGTGGAGCCGCCGCGGCGTCGCCAGTCCGTCCAGTTCGAATTCCGCCCCGCACCGCGCTCGGGCGACGACGTGGTCGGCTTCCGCAACGTCCACAAGGGCTATGGCAGCCAGTCGATCTATGCGGGGTTCGATTTCCAGGTGCGGCGCAAGGAACGCTGGTGCGTGCTGGGCGTCAACGGGGCCGGGAAGTCCACGCTGCTGAAGCTGGTGGCCGGCGCGGCCGCGCCGGACCAGGGGACGGTGAGCGTGGGCAGCAGCGTCAAGATGGGTTATTTCGCCCAGCACTCCATGGAGCTGCTGGACGGCGACGACACGGTCTTCGAGTCACTCGAAGGGTCGTTTCCGCAGGCCGGGCAGGGGCCGCTGCGCGCGCTGGCCGGTTGCTTCGGCTTCTCCGGCGACGATGTCGAGAAGCGCTGCCGCGTGCTGTCGGGTGGCGAGAAGGCGCGCCTGGTCATGGCCAAGATGCTGTTCGACCCGCCGAACTTCCTGGTGCTCGACGAGCCGACCAACCATCTCGACATGGCGACCAAGGAAATGCTGGTCGCGGCGCTGGCGGATTTCGAGGGCACCATGCTGTTCGTCTCGCATGACCGCCACTTCCTGGCCGCGCTCTCCAACCGGGTCCTGGAACTGACGCCCGACGGCGTTCATCCGTTCACCGGCGGCTACACCGAGTATGTGGCACGGACGGGCCAGGAGGCGCCGGGCCTTCACCCGGGTGGCCAGGTGTTCAGTCCCGGGAAATGACGTGTGGTTCCGTCGGCTGCGGCGGTTGACACTCGTCTTACGCCGCTCTGGACCCTCGCCTGGGCCGGCGGACGGCTCGCACCTTGCCGCTGCTTCCGCCGCCGCAGAAGAACCGGTCGCCGCCATTGGACTCCAGCCCCGACACGCCTGATCCCGGCGGCATGTCGAGCTGCTCCAGGACCTCGCCCGTCCGAGGATCGACCCTCCGCACATCGCTCTCGTCACCTTCCCAGGTGCCGTGCCAGAGCTCGCCGTCGATCCAGGTGACGCCGGTGACGACGCGGTTGCATTCGATGGTGCGAAGGATCGCCCCTGTCTGCGGGTCGACCTGGTGGATCTTCCGGTCCCGATGCCGGCCCACCCAGAGCGTCCCCTCGGCCCAGGCCAGGCCCGAGTCACCGCCGCCGCCAGGGGCGGGGATGGTGGCCAGCACGCGGCCGGTCGCCGGATCGATCCGCTGGATGCGATCCCGGGCGATCTGGAACAGGTGCCGGCCGTCGAAGGCCGTGCCTGCGTCGGCAGCGACATCGATCGCGCGCAGCATCCTCCCGCTCGCGGGATCGAAGGCGTTCAACTTGTCGCCGGAAGCAAACCAGACGTGCCGGCCGTCGAACGTCACGCCATGCACCTGGTCGGCACCCGGAAAGGGCCCGTACTCGCGGAGGATTTCCGCTGCGGATCGTTTCATGTCTCCAGCCTACCAACCCGGCAATGGACCTGGGAGTAACAAGGTTGTCGTGAACCCCGGCACCGGCGGGGTCGTCCAACGACGCGCCCGCCCGCGACCGTAGGGTTGCACCTTGCCGGCCGCCATGAGCCGGTCGAGTGCCCGCTGCACGGTCCGCTGGCTGGTCCCCAGCGCCAGCGCCAGGGCGGAGCTCGACCAGGATTCACCGTCGGCGAGGAAGGCCAGCACCGCCGCATGCTCGTCTTCGAAGGGCCGCGCCAGCACGACCGTCTCGGTGGCGCGGCGCGGCATCAGCACAAATCCGCGCTTCGTCGCGCGCACCCCGGCCAGCGTCCGCAGCGCCGCGCGCAGCCGCCCGATCTCCACCCGCAGGCGCGCGCGATGGGATTCATCGGCGTGCCTGGCCCGAAATGCCCGCCGGACGAGCGTATCCCTCGACACGTCGCCGGGCCACGCCTCGCCCAGCGCGCGCAGAAGTGCGAACAGCACCGGACGGGTCGCCAGCGACACCACCGTGCCGGCGTCCCGGACGACATGACGGCAGGCGTCCACGACCAGCGCCTTGGACGCCAATAGCGCTTCGACCTCCTCCAGCAGGAGGAGCCGCTCCTCGCCACCGGCGATCCGGCGCGCCGCGGGGGTATCCAGGACGAGGGATGCGCTTTCGACCTCCGCCGTCAGCGCCGGGATATCCGCCTCGATTGCGGCCCGCCCGGCCCGGGCCAGCGCCGTGCGTGCCGCCTTCGTGCGCAGGCGCCGCATCGCGATCCCGGCAACGGCCAGCTCGCGGGCAGCCCTCAACGTGGGCGGCAGGGGGCCGGGGTCGAACCCGTCGAGCTGCCGCTCGGCCTCGTCGAGCCGGCCGACCAGGAGCAGGCGCCGGACCTCGATATTCCGTGCATGCGCGGCATTCATACGGTCGCCGTGCACGTCGAGCGTCGCCCGCGCCGCGTCGAGCGCCTTGGCCGGCCAGGAGAGGTCGCGCGCGGCCAGCGCGATCTCGGCCTCGGCCACGACACACCGCGCGCGGGCGACCGCCTCGCTTGGACCGAACGCACGTGCGGCACGCTGGAGGAGGGACCTTGCCCGGACGAGATCGCCCAGTTGCGCGATCGCGATGCCGCGGAGCGCCAGCGCGGGCGCGTCGTCGCGGAGCGCGACCCGGTTCAGCGCGCCGAAGGGATCGCCCGCCGCGAGCGCGCGCGCCGCGGCGGCGATCAGCCGGTCCATCGAATTCCCGTCACGCTTGTTACTCTCACCATTCGATACGCCGATGCCAGGTTACCTCATGACAACAACGAGCGATCGATAGCGGGCGCTCGTTCAATCCGGAGGTTGCAATGGCCATGACCGAATCACCTGGGAACGACCGGAACGGCGGACTGTCCACCATGCGCACACCACCGATCGTGTCGCCATCGGAGTGGGCGGCCGCGCGGGACCGGCTGCTCGTGCCGGAGAAGGCCCAGACGCGGGCCCGGGACGCGCTGGCCGCCGAACGCCGGCGGATGCCGTGGATGGAAGTGGAGCAGGCGTATGCGTTCGAGGGGCCGACGGGCACCGCCAGCCTGCTCGACCTGTTCGAGGGCCGGCGTCAACTGATCGTCTATCGGGCCTTCTTCGAACCCGGCGTGCTCGGCTGGCCCGAGCATGCCTGCCGCGGCTGCTCCCTGGTGGCCGACCAGGTCGCCCACCTCGCCCATCTGAACGCCCGCGACACCACGCTGGCCTACGCCTCGCGCGCGCCCCAGGCGGACATCCAGCGCCTGAAGGCGCGAATGGGCTGGGCGATGCCCTGGTACACCATCACCGACCGCTTCGACGCCGACTTCGGCGTCGATGAATGGCACGGCCATAACGTGTTCGTCCGCGACGGCCGGCGCGTGTTTCGCACCTACTTCATCAACAGCCGCGGCGACGAGGCGATGGGGACCACCTGGAGCTTCCTCGACGCAACGCCGCTCGGCCGCCAGGAGGCGTGGGAAGACTCACCCGAAGGCTACCCCCAGACCCCGCCCTACAAATGGTGGAACTGGCACGACCATTACGCCGCCGAGGCCGCGCCCGACCCGAAATGGGTGGCGGTGTCGGAGGCGGGAGAGGCCACCTTCCGCAACCTCGATCCGGGGCCGAAGGCATGAGCGGGACCGATCCGGACGGCGGCGCCGGGGCCGCGCGCGGCATGGCCCGATGGTTATGTCTTGCGGCCACGCCGACCTTTGCGATCATGGCCTTGCTGACGGCCGCTCTCGGCGGAGGCCCGGTGGATATGCTCTGCCAGGCCGGGCAGGGGTTTTCGCTGAGCGGAATGGTCCCGATGTACCTGCTCATGAGCGCCTTCCATTCCGCGCCCTGGCTGAAGCTGGTATCCGCCCGACGAAGTGGTGCCCGCCGACCCTGACCCGGGCGTTCGCCAGAATGGAAGATCACCACCGTAAGGGGGAACATGATGGTCGACCGGACGTCCAGGAACTCTGCGAAGGTCGCAAGGGCGGCGGCCGTCGAGCCGGTCGCCGGGAAGCCGACCCTCCTTTCCGGCGGCAACCCGCAAATCGCCAAGGGGGACGGCGACGGTCCGGTACAGGCGTATATCGCCGCCATGCCGGGCTGGAAGAGCGACCTCGGCCGGCGCCTCGACGCCCTCGTCATGGACAACGTGCCCGACCTGCGCAAGGCCGTCAGGTGGAACTCGCCATTCTACGGCATCGAGGGCCAAGGCTGGTTCCTGTCGTTCCACGTCTTCACCCGCTACGTGAAGGTGACGTTCTTCCAGGGCACGTCGCTTCGGCCGGTCCCGCCCGGCGGCACGGAGCGCAGCAAGGAAGTGCGCTGGATCGACATCCATGAGAACGATCCGCTCGACGAGGAGCGCGTGGCGAGCTGGATCAGGCAGGCATCGGAGCTGCCCGGCTGGACCCCCTAGCGCGGGCAGGGATCGTGCTCCGTTTGATCCCGGAAACGAGAGGAATGGAAGGAATCGTCATGGGCAAGAGCGGGGCGTAGGAAGGAACATCTCCGTCGCAGTTGATCGATGAGAGGATCCGGGAACTGGACGACTGGCGGGGCCGGATGCTCGCCCGGCTCCGCGGCCTGATCCGGCAAGCCGATCCCGGGGTGGTCGAGGAGTGGAAGTGGAGAGGGGTTCCGGTGTGGTCGCACGCCGGATTGATCTGCACCGGCGAGACCTACAGACACGTCGTGAAGATGACCTTCGCCAAGGGCGCCTCGCTGGAGGACCCGTCGCGCCTCTTCAACTCCAGCCTCGACGGCAACACCAGGCGTGCCATCGACTTCCATGAGGGCGACGAGATCGACGAGGACGCATTGAAGGCCCTCA
>CAZQOA010000172.1:0-5076 GCA_964594715.1 uncultured Rhizobiaceae bacterium
GTGATGGGGCCGAAGGGCGCGGTCGAGATCATCTTCCGCGGCGACCTGGGCGACCAGGGCAAGATCGACCAGCGCACCGAGGAATACCGGCAGAAGTTCGCCAACCCGTTCGTCGCGGCCCATCGCGGCTTCATCGACGATGTCATCCAGCCCCACGGCACCCGCCGACGCATCGCCCGCGCGCTCGCCATGCTGCGCGAGAAGCGGCTGGAGAACCCCTGGAAGAAGCACGACAACCTTCCGCTATGAACGACGGGTATTGATAGAATGGATTGGGGACAGATTTTCGCTGCCGACGCGATGGTGACGCTCGGCCAGGTCCTGCTGATCGACCTGGTGCTGGCCGGCGACAATGCCATCGCGGTCGGCCTGGCGGCCGCCGGCCTGCCCAAGGAGCAGCGCGGCAAGGTGATCCTGGTCGGCATCGCCGCCGCCACGATCCTGCGCATCGCATTCGCCGCCGTCACCACCCAGCTGCTGCAGCTGATCGGGCTGATGCTGGCCGGCGGGCTGCTGCTGCTCTGGGTGTGCTGGAAGATGTGGCGCGAGCTCCGGTCCGGCCAGGAGCATGAAGAGGAGCATGCGGGCGAGCTGCTGGAAGAAGCGGCCGGCGGCAGCCCCGCCAGTGCCAACGGCGGCCGCCCGCGCAAGACCTTCGCCCAGGCATCGATGCAGATCGTCGCGGCCGACATTTCCATGTCGCTCGACAATGTCCTGGCGGTGGCGGGTGCCGCGCGCGACCATCCCTGGGTCCTGGTCACGGGGCTGGTCATGTCGGTCGCCTTCATGGGGCTGGCGGCGGCGGCGATCGCATCCCTGCTGCAGAAGTATCGCTGGATCGCCTATTTCGGGCTCGCGATGATCTTCTATGTGGCGCTGAAGATGATCTGGGATGGCGGCCAGCAGGTGGTGCAGGCCGTGAATCTCATCTGATCGAAGGGGCCATGTTCAAGAAGATCCTGATCGCCAACCGCGGCGAGATCGCCTGCCGCGTCATCCGCACCTGCCGGCGCCTCGGCATCGCCACCGTGGCGGTCCATTCCGACGCCGACGCCAACGCGCTGCACGTCCGCGAGGCCGACGAGGCGGTGGCGATCGGCGGTGCCGCCGCGGCCGACAGCTACCTGGTGGCCGACCGGATCATCGCGGCCGCGCGCGCGACCGGCGCGGAGGCGGTGCATCCGGGCTATGGCTTCCTGTCGGAGAAGGCGGAGTTCGCCCGCGCACTGGAGGCGGCCGGGATCGCCTTCATCGGCCCCGGTCCGGACGCCATCGCCGCGATGGGCGACAAGATCGAATCGAAGAAGCTGGCCCACGCCGCCGGCGTCTCCACGGTGCCGGGCCATCTCGACGTCATCGCCGACACCGCGGAGGCGATGCGGATCGCGCGCACCATCGGCTATCCGGTGATGATCAAGGCCTCGGCCGGCGGCGGCGGCAAGGGCATGCGCATCGCCCGCTCCGACGCCGAGGTCGAGGAAGGCTTCGGCTCGGCCCGCAGCGAGGCGCGGTCGAGCTTCGCCGACGACCGGGTCTTCATCGAGAAATATGTCGAGGAGCCGCGCCACATCGAGATCCAGGTGCTGGCGGACGCCTTCGGCGCCACGATCCACCTGGGCGAGCGGGAATGCTCCATCCAGCGCCGGCACCAGAAGGTGATCGAGGAGGCGCCGAGCCCCTTCCTCGACGCGGCGACGCGCGCGGCCATGGGGGCCGAGGCGGTGGCGCTGGCCAAGGCGGTCGGTTACCGCTCGGCCGGCACGGTCGAGTTCATCGTCGACAAGGACCGCAATTTCTATTTCCTGGAGATGAATACCCGCCTCCAGGTGGAGCATCCGGTGACCGAGGAGGTGACCGGCCTCGACCTGGTGGAGGAGATGATCCGGATCGCTGCCGGCGAGCCGTTGCGCATCCGCCAGGAGGATGTGCGGATGACGGGCTGGGCGATCGAGGCCCGCGTCTATGCCGAGGATCCGCAGCGCAACTTCCTGCCCTCGATCGGCCGGGTCGGCCGCTACCGGCCGCCGTCGGGCGAGGGCGTGCGCGTCGATACCGGCATCTATGAGGGTGCCGAGATCTCCATGCACTACGACCCGATGATCGCCAAGCTGGTGGCGTCCGGGCCGGACCGCGAGACGGCGACGGCACGCCTGCTGCAGGCGCTGGATGCCTATGAGATCCGTGGCGTCACCCACAATATCGGGTTCCTTGCCGCCGTCCTGGCGCGCCCCCGCTTCGCGTCGGGCCGCCTCACCACCAACTACATCGCCGAGGAGTTTCCGGGTGGCTTCGCCGGCGCCGTCCTGTCGGACGCGGCCCGGCGCGACCTGGCCGCGGTGGCGGCGTTCGCGCGCCAGGCGACGGCCGACCGCGATGCGACGCTGAGCGGCCAGCTTCCCGGGCGCCGGCACCGGGCCGAGCATGAGTGGGTGGTGAATGACGGCACCTCGGAGCGGCCGGCGTCGGTCGCGTCGGACGAGGCCGGGGCGACGGTCGCCATGGACGGGACGGCGATCCGGGTCGATGCCGACTGGCATCCGGGCCAGCCGCTCTTCCGCGGCACCGTCGACGGGCGCCCGATGATCGTACAGATCGAGCGCGAGCGCACCGGCTGGCGCCTCGTCCATGCCGGCGCGTCCCTGCATTTCGAGGTCCAACCGCCGCGGGTGGCCCGTCTCGCGCGGCTGATGCCGGTGAAGGCCGCGCCCGACCTGTCGCGCTTCCTCCTGTCGCCGATGCCGGGGCTCCTGTCCTCGATCGCCGTCGCCGAAGGGCAGGAGGTGAAGACGGGCGAGACCCTGGCCGTGGTCGAGGCGATGAAGATGGAGAACATCCTGCGCGCCGTGCGCGACGGGCGCATCGGCAAGCTCCATGCCGAGCCCGGCAGCAGCCTCGCCGTCGACCAGAAGATCCTGGAGTTCGAATAGGCCATGCCCGATGCGGTGGTCGCCGAGCGGCTGGTGGTGTCGGGCCTGGTGCAGGGTGTGTGGTACCGCGCCTGGACGGTCGAGACGGCGACCAGGCTCGGCCTGCGCGGATGGGTCCGCAATCGCACCGACGGCTCGGTAGAGGCGCTGGTGATCGGCAGCCGCAGCGCGGTCGACCAGATGGCCGAACGCTGCCTGGAGGGCCCTCCCAAGGCCCGCGTGACGGGTGTCGAGTGCTCACCCGCGGCCGATGACGGCAGCGAGGGCTTCGGGCAGCGGGCGACGGGGTGAAGGGCCGCTTCGCCACGAAGCCAGGGGATCAGGCGCAGGCCATCTCGATCCGTTCGACGTTTTCCAGTTGGCGCTCGATCACCGTCGTGGACACGGCGAACTCGTCGGCAATCGTTGGAATGTCCCGGCCGTCCTGCACCATTGACAGGATCTCGGTGACCGGAGCGAGGAATTCAGCCGCGAACGCACGCCCGGCAGCTTGGCGGGCCGCGAGCCGAGCGTCGTTTATGACGAAGCGCGGGCTGCTCGGAAAGCAGGCGACATCGCCTATGGCGCGCGCTAAGGCGAAGAGCCCCGCCGTTCTCCCCGCATTCGATCCACCATGGGCCCGCAGGTGAATGTGTCGCTCCAAACCGATGTCGGTTCGCAGCGCACGCAGTCCGTCGACCGAACGTGCTGGCTCGAAACGCGGATTGCCCAGTCGGCCGGTGATCGCGCGCACGGATTTCAACCGATCGCGCTCGGTCATATCTAGAATGGTTCGGGCCTGCCGTGCCCGTCGGTAGCCGAGCGCAAAGGTCCGCGGCAGGTCTTCAGATGGCGTCAATCCGCTGGTAGCTGTCGAGGTGCCCGACATCGCTTCGAGGCCCGGAAGGCGCGACCGGTGGCGGGGCCGCTTCTCGGTGTACCCAACCCACTCGAGGGCGCGGGCGGCATCGTGCCCCTTCACCCCTGAAAGGAACTCCGTGACCGCCTCTCGATCGAACAGCGTGATGGCTAGGTCGATCAACTGCGCCCAGTCTCCGGCTATCTGGTAGGGGTCGAGCCCAAGTGCCCCAGCGGCTTCGCAGAATACGCTCTCCTCGGGATCGGCGCGGCTGTTCTGCACCCGGCGCCATCGCAGGGCACAACCGGTCTCATGAATCCCTTCGGCCTCGAGGCGACCGACGACCCCGTCGATGAAGCCCGCGAGCTCGCTCTCGGCGGTGATGCGATCAATCGCTTCGGGTGGCGCTGTGAGGAAGCGGACATTCGGATTTCGGTACGATTTCTCCGGCGATTCGATCTCGAACGCCACACCGTCGAAGCTCATGCGGATGTCCGGCACCGCATAACCCATGCGGTGCCGGACCAGGCTGAACACGCCGTCGCGCGCCCCGAACAAGGACCACCAATCGTGGGCTAGACCCTCGGCCAGCGAGTAGAGCGGCATGGTCAGCTCGTCAACCGACGTGTTCCCGTCAAGATGGAGGCACGCGTTCCGGTCGCCAATCCATACGCGGAAGTTGGCCGAACTCGCCCGCTCCTCAGGCATCATGCCCCTGGTTGCCTCGGCCAGCCATTCAACCGAAAAACGCATCCCGTTCTTCCTTGTCGATGGGCCAGCCCTTGTAATGCCCAGCAATGCTGTTGAAACACAATCCGAACCAGAACGTACCCTCGGCATAATGCCAGATGTGCTTTGGAAAATCCTTGTCACCCTCCACGAAACGGATCTGGCGGCAGCGGAGCGCCTCCTGAACCCAATCGGTGGCGCGGTCACGCTCCACGATTGTTGTAAGAGGGCAGATGGTGGTCTTGATCTTTCTCGGCCGTGAGGCTTGCCCATCCTCATCGATATAGCCTTGCGGTAATCCACCCCACCAGCGTTCGACTTTGTGCTCGGAGCTACCGACATAGCTGGCCCGGGCGATCAAGTCTTCGGGGAGGTCGCCCCGGCGAGGAATTTGCGACGGTGCCGGCATGCCGCCAACGGCCGATCAGTCGGCCGTCGCAATCGGGCCCGGCATTCTTTCCCCGAACACCTTCCCGAAGCTGGCCCGCAGCGCCGCGTCCACTTCCGGCATCGACACCAGGATGCCCTCGCGGGCCAGCGAGGTGACGCCGAATTCGCGGACGCCGCAGGGGATGATGCCAC
>CAZQOA010000173.1:0-5030 GCA_964594715.1 uncultured Rhizobiaceae bacterium
GCGAAGAAGGATCCGCCCAGCGAAGGCGGCTGGAACATCTTCATCACCGGCACCACCGTGGTCGGCTCCTCCATCCCGGTCACCAACAACTGGATCAGCATGGCCTGCGGGAAGGCCAATTTCGGCTGGCCCTGCAATGCCGAGTTCGAGGGGGTCCGCCGGTCCTGGGGCATGGCCCAGACGCTGGAGGAGCGCCGGACGATCGCGGTCGACCTGTCGAAGCGCCTCTATGAGCAGGTGCCGTTCATTCCCTTCGGCCAGTGGATATCGCCCATCGCCTATCGTTCCGACCGGCTCTCCGGCGTGCTGTCCAACCCGAACATGCCGCCGATGTGGAACATCGCGAAGAAGTGAGCGATCGGCAGGGTCCGGCGATGGCGCCGGACCCTGCCTTGCAGCCGCGATCCATCCCCCTCGCCAGCGTGCGGAGGGGGGCGCGCAAAGTAACTAGCCCCAAGGAGGGAAAGTAACCCCGACGAGTAGCGACGCCGCCTGGAATCCTGCACCGGACCGGCCTAGGCTCGCCCGCAGGTCGAGCTGTTTTCACATTCGACGATCGGGGGGACAGGCAGCGGCGCCGGGCGCGGTTCGCGCCTCCACGGCCGCGAAACGAATGCAGCAGGAGGGCACCATGGCGACCTGGAGGCCGGATCCGACATTCTATCCCTCGCCGCGCATGGCGATGAAGGCGCCCACCGAAACCCTGGCCTATGTCGCGAGCTTCGACCCCACGCGGCGTGTGCCCGACGCGATCAGCGTGGTCGATGTCGATCCCGGGTCATCGACTTATTCCCGGATGGTCGGGACCGTGGCGATGCCGAACGCCGGCGACGAGCTGCACCATTTCGGCTGGAACGCGTGCAGCTCGTGCCTCTGCCCCAACGCACCGCATGCGCACGCCGAGCGCCGCTATCTGATCGTGCCCGGCCTGCGCTCGTCGCGCATCCACATCCTCGACACCAAGGCCGACCCGCGCCAGCCGGCGATCGTGCGGGTGCTGGAGCCGGCGGAGGTGGCGGAGCGGTCGGGCTATACCCGCCCGCACACGATCCATTGCGGACCGGAGGGCATCTATGTCGCGGCCCTCAGCAACGCCGAGGGCGAGGCGCCCGGCGGCATGTTCCTGATGGACCACGAGACGTTCGACATCCGCGGCCGCTGGGAGATCGACCGTGGGCCGCAGCGTCTCGCCTATGACGCCTGGTGGCATCTCGGCCACGACACCATGGTGACGAGCGAATGGGGCCTGCCGGCGGATTTCGAGAACGGGTTGGTGCCGGAGGTCCTGCTCGGGGGAAAATACGGCCACAAGCTGCACTTCTGGGACCTGCACGCGCGCAAGCACAAGCAGGAGCTCGACTTCGGCGCGGAGAACCAGCTCGTCTTCGAGCTGCGCCCGGCCCATGACCCGACCAAGGCCTATGGCTTCGTCAACTCGGTCATCAGCCTGAAGGACCTGTCCGCGTCTATCTGGACCTGGTACCGCGAGGGCGATGCCTGGGCGGCCCGGAAGGTCATCGAGATCCCGGCCGAAGCTGCCGACCCCGACCGCCTGCCGCCCATGCTGAAGGGTTTCTCGGCGGTGCCGCCGCTGGTCACCGATATCGACCTCTCCATGGATGATCGCTTCCTCTACGTCTCGTGCTGGGGCACCGGCGACCTGCGGCAGTACGACGTGTCCGACCCGTTCCAGCCGAAGCTGGCCGGCACCGTCCGGATCGGCGGCATCGTCGCCCGCGCCACCCATCCGAAGGCCGCCAACGGCGCGCTGAACGGCGGCCCGCAGATGGTGGAGATCAGCCGCGACGGGCGGCGTGTCTACTTCACCAATTCGCTCTACGGCGTGATCGACGAGCAGTTCTACCCCGAAGGCCTCGACGGCTGGATGGTGAAGCTCGATGCGGAGCCGGAGGGCGGCATCGCCTTCGACCGGGATTTCTTGGTGCAATGGCCGAAGACGCACCGGCCGCATCAGGTGCGCCTGGAGGGCGGCGACTGCTCGTCGGATTCCTACTGCTATCCGTGAGCGGCGAACCGGCGCCGCCGCGGCGCCCGCGAACGCGAAATGGCGCTCGAAGCCGTCTGGCCCTGGCTCGCATTCGCCGGGCTCGGCATGTTCCATGGCCTCAACCCGGCGATGGGCTGGCTCTTCGCGGTGGCGCTCGGCCTGCACCGCCGCAGCCGCCGGGTCGTGCTGCTGGCGCTGCTGCCCATCGCCGCCGGCCACGCACTGTCCGTCTGGCTGGTGGCGGCCCTGGTGCTGGCCATGGGCATGCTGGTCGACACGACCGCCATCCGCCTGGCAGCGGGCGGCATCCTCCTGGCCTGGGCGGGGTATCACTGGCTCTATGGCCACCGCCACCGGGTGCGCGTCGGCATGACGGTGGGCATGGCCGGCCTGGCGTTGTGGTCGCTCCTGATGGCGACCGCCCACGGCGCCGGGCTGATGCTGGTGCCGGCCCTGATGCCGCTCTGCTCCACCTTGCCGGCGATCGGCCGCGGCGTGCTGCTGGTCTCCCTCGCGGCCGTGGCCGTGCATACGCTTTCCATGCTGGCGATGACCGGGCTGCTGGCGCTGCTCGTGCATGACCGGCTCGGCCTCGCCATCCTGCGGCGAGGCTGGATCAACTTCGACCTTTTGTGGACCGGGGCGCTGGTGGCGACGGGGGTGGTGCTGATCGCCACCGGTTAGTCCCAGGAATCGTAGTCCCCACGGCAGCGGAAGTAGGGGAGGCGGTTGCCCGGTGTGGCGCTGCGGCACTCCGCGTCGGTCTCCAGCCGGGTCGTCTCCTCCGGCGGGATCGGGCTCCAGGTGCTGACGGCCCCGCATCCCCCGGCTGCCAGCGCGGCGGCAAGTGCCAGGATGCGGGGCGTGGCGGTCATCGGGCGGTGACCACCACCTCGTCGCCCGCGACCGTCAATGTCGTGCCGAGGAGGCCCGAGCTTTCCACCAGCAGGCGCAGCTCCACGGCCTGCTCGGCGGCGGGCGACAGCACGGTCTGGTTCGCGTCGTTGCGCTGCACGAAAGAGAAACTGGTGCGGTCGATGCGGTCGTCAACCAGGTCGATGCGCACCAGGAGGCCGGTCCAGTGCGTCAGCGCGTCACCCTGGTGGGCGGCCTGGAAGCTGAAACCGCCGGAGCCGTAGAAGATCGAGCGGCCCCGGTAGCTTTCGATCGCCAGCGGCGCGTGCGGCCCATGGCCGAAGACGACGTCGGCGCCGGCATCGATGGCGGCGTGGGCATAGGCGCGCTGGTAGGCCAGCACGTCGCGCTTCAGGCCCCAATGGCACGACGCGACGACGAAGTCGGCGTCGCGGCGCAGCCGGGCGATGTCGGCCTGGAACGCCTCCAGCCCGTCCGGGTCGGCCCAGGTGACCACCTCCGGCGGCACGCCGGGGCGGGTCAGGGTGTGGCCGGATTCCAGGGTCGGGCGATAGGCGGTGTGGCCGGGGATGGTGGCGACGCCGGGGCTGCGGTCGGTCGCGACATGGCCGTTCCGCCAATAGACGGCGGTGCGCTGGAGGATGCCGAAGCGATATCCGTTCCGCTCCACGATCGCCGGCCGCAGCGCCGCCGCCAGGTCCGGCCCGGCGCCGGCATGGGCGATGCCGAGCCCGTCCAGCGCCGCCAGCGAGGACCGGATGGCCGCGGCGCCGATGGTGACGTTGTTGGCGGTGCCGACGGCATGGACGCCAAGGTCCACCAGCGCCCGGCCGAGATGCCGCGGCGCATAGAATCCACGCTGCTCGGCGTAACCGTCGGGCGCGTCGAACAGGCAGCATTCGAGGTTGGCGAACACCAGGTCGGCGCCGGCCAGCACCGGCTTCACCCGGTCGAACAGGCCGGTGGCGTCGGTCACGCCCAGGAAGTTGATATCCCCCAGCAGGAACAGCGTGCGCTTCATTCGTCTCCCCGAGCTTGGTGTGGCCAGGTCCCGCGACTTTTCGCGCGAATGGCGGGGCGGGGCAATCTCGACAGAAGCGGTCTGCCGACGCATTCTTCGGGGGTAGGCTTCGGGTCGAGGAGAATGGTGATGGCGGACGGCGGCAACGGCTTTGGCAAGGCGGCGGCGCGGGTCGATGAGGCGCGGCTCTGGCAGCGTCATGTGGACATGGCCAGGCTCGGCGGCACGCCCAAGGGTGGGGTACGGCGGCTGGCGCTCGATGCCAACGACGTGGCGGCGCGCCGCCTGCTGGCGGACTGGGCCCGGCCCCATGGCTGGCAGGTCTCCATGGACGCGATCGGCAACCTCTTCATCCGCCGCCCCGGCACCGATGACGACGCAGCACCGGTGCTGTCCGGCTCGCACACCGACACCCAGCCCTCGGGCGGGCGCTTCGACGGCATCTATGGCGTGCTTGCCGCCTTCGAGGCGATGGAGGCGATCGAGGCCGCCGGCATCCGCACGCGCCGGCCGATCGAGGCGGTGGTGTGGACCTGCGAGGAGGGCGGGGCCCGCTTCCCCATGGGCACCATGGGTTCCGGCGTGTTCGTCGGCCGCACCCGGCTGGAGGATGCCCGCGCCGTCGCCGACTATGACGGCATCACGGTCGGGGCCGCGGTCGATGCCGCCCGCGCCGAGCTGGCCGACATCGCCGAACGGCCGCTCGGTTTCCCGATCGCATCCTTCGTCGAGGTGCATATCGAGCAGGGTCCGATCCTGGAGGAGAAGGGGCTGCAGATCGGCGTCGTCACCGGCATCCAGGGGTCCCGCCGCTTCCGGGTCGATGTCGAGGGCGCCGACGCCCATGCCGGCACCACCCCGCGGGCGCGCCGCCGCGACGCGCTGTCGGCGGCGGTCGCCATGGTGGCGGCGCTGGAGAAGCTCTTCCACGACGACCCGTCGGACACGGTGCGCTTCACCGTCGGCCGCTTCACGGTGACGCCGAACGCGCCGGCCGTGGTGCCGGGCCATGTCAGCTTCACCATCGATTTCCGCCACCCCGACCCCGCCGTGCTGACCCGGCTCGGCGACCAGGTCGACCCGATCTGCCAGGCCAATCGCAAGGAATGCACGGTCACCGTGACC
>CAZQOA010000174.1:0-4238 GCA_964594715.1 uncultured Rhizobiaceae bacterium
CAGCGCTATGAGGTGATGGAGCCGCTGGTGAAGGCGATCATCAAGCACGAGAACGGCAGGCAGCCCTACAGCCAGGCGCAGATCGATGCCGGGCTCGTCTTGGCCGGCGTGGAGCCGCCGACGAGGCCGATCACGAAGACGCGCACGGTGCAGGCCGGCCAGGTCGCGGCCGGCGCCACGGGCCTCGGGCTGGCGGCGGAGGTCGTGCGCGACGCCGAGCCCGCCATCCCGCTCCTTCGCATCCTCGCCGATGCCGCGCCGTGGGTGCTGGGCGTCGTCATCCTGGCCGCGATTGGCTGGATCGTCTGGGCCAGGATCGACGATCGGAACAAGGGGCTGCGGTGATCCGCATCCGATCCTACTACCGGGCGCTAGTCGCCGGCTGACGTGTCAACAAATCGGCCGTTGCTTCGCACGTCGCGGCAACCTGTGCAGGAAATGCACACGTTCGAAACGACCATTTTGTTGGCGTCAACAATATGGTCCGCACACAACCGCCAGCATTGATTTCCTCGCCTCAGCGCATCGCCCCTGAGCGGCGCAAACACTGGCGTTCTGGGTGATTTCCTCACGCCAGCGCACCGCCTTCTTTGCAGAAACCGCAAACAACTCCCGGCTGTGGAGGCAACTGTTTCCGAAATGGAAAAGGTTGGTGGCGGCCCGGTTGCGCTGGAATACCGCTTCGGCGGCGACAACCTATGGCGTTCGCATCCCGGCCTGGCAGGCGATGGTCGAAGAGCATTGGGGGGCGGCCGTAGCCGTGGCAGCGGCCGCCCCATCTTCGCCGGGGCGGCGTTCGTCCTCCTGCTGTCTGGTCCTTCCGCGGGATCTGCTGCCGATCAAAGGGACGCCCGAGGAAGCTGCTGCGGTGCCCGGACGCGGCGGCCTTGGATGGTGAGGTGACGGTTCTCAAACCGCTGTCATCGCCGCGCGCCCACACTTATCATGCGCAATCACGGAGCGGGCGATATGCGCAACTGGCTTAAGACCTTGCTGTTTATGTCAGCATTCTCGCCGATCATGTTCCCCATGGCCTGGATCAAGTGGCAGCAAGGCGATGATCTGTACGGAATGCTATTGCTGCTAGCCGGTCTCGTCGGATTGTTTCTGGCTATACTAGTGGTCATACTTATCCATCGCCATGGCGAGGCGATGGCGGTATCTGTCAAGAAGGTTGAATCAAATGACGCTATGACAATGGTCTTTGTCTTCAGCTATTTCATCCCAATCCTGGCGCGATTTGCTGACGCACATGTTGAGCTTGGCCTTGTTTTGGCAGTAGTGCTTATCCTTGTCTTCTGGCACACAAATTCGATTGTGGCGCACCCGCCGCTTCGACTATTCGGATTTCGGTTCTATAAAATCGAGACAACGCCGGGGCTCGTCTATACGTTGATTGCACGGCGTGATATTCGGCACCCAAGCGATGTGCGGTCGGTGCGGCGCATCACGGGTTGGATGCTGATGGAGATCTGAGTGCCGCTCAATCTGTTCGGGCTTACCAGTGATCCAGCGAACCGGATATGCCGGCTCGCGCTCTCGGCCGCCGTGCAGGACGAGGTGACCAACCTGTTCCAGGAACAGGAGGCAGCTTTCGCGAGGGCGGTCAATCCGATTGCCTTTGACGGAAAATATAAACCCGACGATGACGAAGTTCTTGTCATCGAGAACTACGACGACATTGATGGCCTGCATGAGGCCATCGCCAATCCCCTCACGAAACCCGAGCTCAATCCAACCGCAGAGTCGCTCACTTCCCTGAAGGCGCTGTTTACGGGATATCAGCGGGACGGCGCATCAGTGGCGCTTATTCAGCTATTCGATCGGCGGCGGATTCTTTCCAACAGAGGTCTTTCCCTCTTTCATTCGGAGAACGTCTTCCGGAAGGTGGATGGTGCTGGTCTAACGTTGGATGGAAAATTATCGGCAGTCCTGGAGAATGGGCAGCTTCGGTTTCAGAGCTTTCACGCAGTAAGACAAATATTAGACTTATCTCAATATTACATAGAGGCCACTGACAACGACATACGCACCTTCGCCCGGCTACCCTGCCTTCAGGTCCAGGATCTGGAGCAGCTGATCGCGTCGTCCGACACGTGGGTCCGCAGGAAGGTCACCCTGATCCAGCAGAGTGGCACTCTGCAGAACGTAGCTGTCGCCGATCTCCTTCAGATCGCAATCCAGTTCGGCATTCAGTTGGACATCGCACAGAACAACGGCATTGAGGTTATCGCACTTCCAACCGACAGACCCGGCCTGAAGAAACTTCTGCGTTTTTTGGACGAAGACTACTACATGTCATCCATTCTCCGAGTTCCGCACATCACAAACTCCCGCCGACGTCTTTAACGTTATTCTCTCTCCCTTACCCCAAAGTGGCTGAGACGCAGGCGTCGCGGGTGATTTCCTTCCGCTAGCGCACCACCCGGTCACCGCCTCTACCGGTGAGAAATTCTCACCATTGGGCCCTCGGCGGCCCATCCCCTCGCCGGCGTCGTCGCCCTCAGCCGGAGGCCATCATCATGACCATGATGACGAAAGCGCCGGTGGCGCTTGGAGTACCGCTTCGGCGGCCTCGATCGCCCGTGGAGATGGGTGATAGCCGGCACGGGCCCTGACAGCGGGCGAGCCCTGAACGAGCCGTTCGCGACGGAGGCCGCCGCCCGCGAGCACGGACGCAAGGAAGGGTGGTGCGCGTGATGGGCAAGTTCCTCAGCTGGGTCACCGGCCTCCTGCCCGGCTGGGGCTGGGCCATCCTCGGCATCGTAGCCACCGCTGCGGCCTGGATCTGGATCGAGCGCGGAGAGGCGGCCGAGTGGCGAGAGAAGGCGGCGACCGCCCAAGCCCTGGCCGCGACGCTCGAAACCCAGCTCGACCAAATCCAGGAGCTCAACCGCCGGAACCTGGAGACGCTGGCCCATGTCCGCGCCGATCACGACCGCGCCCTGGCCGACGTCGCCGCCGACCTCGCCCGCGCCCGCAAGGCCCGAATGCAGCTCACCATCGTGAGGATGGAAAATGCACGCGACCCGGATGCAAGCCGCCCTCTGGCGGATGTCTGCCCTGTGCTCGATCGCTATCTCGACCGCCTGTACCACGCCCGAAGCGCCGCCGCCGCGGGTGGTGACCGAGATCCAGCGGGTGGAGATGCGCCACCCGGACGCGCTGCTGGTGTGCGACCAGGATCTACTTCCGCCGCCCCCCGGCCGAACGGCCCAGCAGGCGCTCGACTTCCTCGATGAGAAAGACGCCGCCGGCGCCGACTGCCGGGCGAAGCTCGCCTGTATCCGGCGGCGGCAGGCGGGGGAGGAATGCGGCTAGGGCCGCCGAGCGTTGGTTGGCGCGAGGCGGCAGGCGGGGCTATGGACGGCGCCGTGACCGCCCCGCTATGACCGCCCGATGAAGCTCGTCCTCGTCGTCGCCACGGCCCTTTGCATCACATCCCCCGCCATCGCCCAAACCCGTGTCGTCGACGGCGACACCATCAAGGTCGGTCCGGTCACCTATCGCCTGCATGGCATTGACGCGCCCGAGAGCGGCCAGTCCTGCGCCGCCGCGCGCGGCACCTGGCCTTGCGGCAAGGCGGCTACCGAGACGCTGAGGCGGCTGCTGCAAGCCGGTCAACTCGCCTGCGCTCCGAAGGGCAAGGACCGCTACGGCCGCATCCTGGCGGTGTGCCGGGCCGGTGGCGTCGACCTCAACCGCGCCATGGTCGAGCGCGGCATGGCCTGGTCGTATCGCACCTACTCCCACGACTACGATGCCGCCGAGGACGTCGCCCGAGGCCGGCGCGTCGGCGTGTGGCAGGCCGCGACCGAAGCGCCGTGGGATTATCGCAAGGGCGAATCGAGGCAAGCCGCCGCGACACCGCAGGCAGCCCCTGCGGGGTGCGCGATCAAGGGCAATATTGGCGCGACCGGGGCGCGGATCTACCACCTGCCGACCATGCGGTCCTACGGCCCGACGCGGATCGACACCGCGGCCGGAGAGCGGTGGTTTTGCAGTGAGCGTGAGGCCATCGCTGCGGGGTGGCGGGCGCCGAATGGGTGATGATGTGGACCGCCGTCCGGTCCGCGGGTGTGCATCCTGCGGCGGCAAGCCGGCGGCACGTGCGAGCGGTGAACCTGCAAGCGTCACTTGCAGGTTCCCGGTCAGCGATCGATGGGAGGCCACGGCTTCCCCGGCTGGAGCCGGTACCCGCGCGCCACGAGCGTTCCCCAGCCGAGCCCGTCGCCGCG
>CAZQOA010000175.1:0-4051 GCA_964594715.1 uncultured Rhizobiaceae bacterium
GGGCGCGGGACGAGGCAGGCCAGGATCTCCTCCTCGCCGTCGTTCACGTCGGAGGAGACGCCGACCACCGCCGCCTCCAGCACGTCCTCGTGCTGGATCAGTGCCTGCTCCACCTCCCAGGACGAGACGTTCTCGCCGCGGCGGCGAATGCAGTCTCGCAGGCGATCGACGAAGGAATACCAGCCGTCGCCGCTTTCCCGGAACGCGTCGCCGGTGTGGAACCAGAGATTGCGGAAGGCCGCTACCGACGCGTCGGGCATGCCGCAATAGCCCTGGAGGAAGGTGCCGGCGCGGCGCGGGCGGACCAGCAGCTCGCCGACCTCGCCCGGCGGCAGCGGCTCGTCGGTGGCCGGGTCGGCCACCCGCACCTCGAACCAGTCCTCGACCAGCCGGCCGCAACTGCCGGGGCGCAGCGGCGCGTCGAGCGGCATGTAGAAGGGGCAATTGATCTCGGTCGTGCCATAGAGCTCCACCGGCTTGGCGCCGAAGCGCGCGTGGAAGGGGGCGGCCAGGGCCGGCACCAGCGGCACGGCCGCGACGGCGCGGAGGCAATGGTCGCGGTCGTGCGGGCCGGGCGGCTGCTTCATCAGGAAACTCATCATGGTGCCGAGCAGGTTGGTCACCGTGACGCCATGGCGGCGGATGTCGCCGAGCCAGCCGCTGGCGCTGAAGCGCGGCGCCAGCACCAGGGGCGCCCCCAGCATCAGGCCGCCATAGGCCCCCAGCAGCAGGGCGTTGGCGTGGAACAGCGGCAGGCAGGTGTAGAGCACGTCGTCCGACGAAAGGCGCAACTGCTCGGCATAGACATGGCCGTTCAAATAGAGATGCCCGTGCGGCAGGAGCGGCCCCTTGGACGGCCCGCTGGTGCCCGATGTGAAGAGGATGGCACCGATGTCGCCGACCGCGACCGACACCGCGACCGGCCGGTCCGATGCCTCGGCCAGCTCCGCGAACGGACGACGCGAGATCGGCGCCAGCGCCGCGTCGGCTGCCCCCTCCCCCCACACCCAGAGCTGGCGCAGATGCGGCAGGTTGGGCAGCGAGGCCGCGATGACCGGCACATGCTCGGCCGCCGCCACCATGGCGCGGGCACCGGTCACCCGGGCAACATGCTCCAGGAAGGCGCCCTTGAAGGCGATATTGATCGGCACGAACACCGCACCCGCCCGCGCGACGCCGCACCACAGCGCGACGAAGTCCGGGCAGTTCGGCAACATCACCAGCACCGGATCGCCTTTCGCGACCCCGGCCGCGATCAGCCCGTTGGCGATGCGGGTGGCGGCCCGATCCATGGCGGCGAAGGAGACGGGGGCGCCATCGACCGGCCGCAGGTAGTCCCGCTCGCCGAACCGCGCCGCCTGACGCGCCAGCACGTCGCCCAGCACCCAGCCGGAGATGTCGGTCGCGGGCATCGGATCGCCGTCCGGATCAGTAGAGGCGCGGATCGAGCGTGAACGGCTCGGAACGGACGATCCTAATGGCGGAAGCGCCCGCATGCTGGTGGTTGATCAGCACATTCCGGTCGGGAGAAGCCGCGATCGGAACGATCGCCGAGGGCACTCGTAGCAGAGCATCCGACCGTGCCCGGTGCCATGCATCGCCCCTCTCCTGGGTCCAAGCCTCCTTCCAACGCCAGTCCTGCGGCAGATCCTGAAGCGTGATGGCTTCCACCTCGATTGTATCGGGGAGGTCATAGGCCACCATCACGAGGTCTGGCAGCAGCGCCGGATCTTCGATGTGGACCAGCTTCTCCAGGACACAAAGGGATGGGGAGGTCGCACAATAGGTGACGGCATGGCCGGCCGTGTTCCATCGCCCATCGAAATGCAGACCATAGCCGCCATCGAGCGCGTGCGCGTGCTGCTTGCCCGACAGGCGCCAGAGCAGCATCAGGCGGCGGCGCCCCACGCAATCTTGCCGAGGATCGTCTCGATGACGCGCGCGCCCGCCTCCGTCTGGGCAACGACCAGCGGAGTCTCATTCCCGAGTTCGGTCAATGATCGCCGTAGCCAGCGATTGGCCTTCTCCTTGTCCCCGAACGTGTCCTCGGCCAGAGTCTGGATGCGCAGCAGTCGCACCGCCCGATCGGATTCGTCGATCGTCAGGGGCTGTTGCTTGTCGGCGCGATGACGTCGCGTCCGCTGCGGGATGACGAAGGTCTCGATTTCCTGCTCGCTCATGCCCGCCAGGCTCAGGCCTTTCAGGGCCGTCAGCGGAAGACGGTTGCGGACCGCAAGCGCGAGATCGGCCTGCGAGCGGACGACGGCGCCGAGGACACTCCGTCCCCCGAGCTTTCTCGCGACTTCCTCAACGATGGACATGACGGCCCTCTTGCATTCCGGCAACATGCCGTAAATATAGCCGGCAACTTGCCGAAAACAAGATACGGACGCAACCTACCTCCCCGCCAGCGCCTTCGCCGCGTCGCGCAGGCGGAATTTCTGGATCTTGCCGCTCGGCGTGCGCGGCAGGGCGTCCATCAGCTCCAGCCGCTCCGGCAGGTAGTTACGGGTGAGCTGGTGGGTTTCGAGGAAGGCCACCAGCTCGGCCAGGGTCAGCGACTGACCGGCCTTGGGCACGATGAAGGCGCAGGCGCGCTCGCCCAGGCGGGGATCCGGCATGCCCACCACCGCCACCTCGGCCACGGCCGGGTGCTGGTAGATCAGCCCTTCGACCTCGACCACCGGCACATTCTCGCCGCCGCGGATGATGACGTCCTTGGTCCGGCCGGTGATGCGGATGTAGCCGTCGGCATCCATGCGGGCCAGGTCGCCGGTGTCGAACCAGCCGTCGGCGTCGACGCCATAGAGCTCCGGGCGCTTCAGGTAGCCGAGGAAGTTGGAGCAGCCGCGCAGGTGCAGCCGCCCCTCGGTGTCCGGCGGCAGCGGCCGGCCGTCGTCGTCGACCACCCGGAGCTCGATCCCCTCCATGGCGATGCCGTCGGTCTCGAACACCTTCTCCGGCGGGTCGTCGAGGCGGGTGGTGGTGGCGGCCCCGTTCTCGGTCATGCCCCAGGCCGAGACGATGCCGGCGCCGAGGTTTTCCGACGCCCGGCGCACGATCGCCGAGGGGATGGGGGCGCCGGCCGAAAGGAAGATGCGCAGGCTGGCGATATCCCCCCGCCGCTCCTCCGCCACCTGGGTCAGGTCGGCCAGGAACGGCGTCGAGGCCATGGTGAAGGTGACGCGCTCGGCGGCGATGTTGTCGGCCGCGCGGCCGGCGTTCCAGATGTCCTGGAGGATCGCCGGGCAGCCGAGCAGCACCGGCATCATCAGCCCGTACATGAAGCCCGTCTGGTGGGCCAGCGGCGAGGCCATCAGGACGATATCGTCGGCCCCGAGGCCGAGCCGGCCGACATAGGGAAGGATGTTGCTGACCAGCGTGTTGGAGCTGTGCATCACGCCCTTGGGTTTGCCCGTCGTGCCCGAGGTGTAGAGCACCTCGATCACCTCGTCGGGGGTCGGCCGGGCGGCCGCGAACCGGCGGCGAGCGGCGGCCTCGTCATAGGGCAGGCTGCCGTCATGGAGGCGCTCGAAGGCCTCGTCGCCGGCGCCGCCGACCACCAGGAGATGGGCCAGGCCCGGCAGGTCCGGGCGCAGGCCCCGGGCCATCGCCGCATGGTCGAAGTTGCGGAAGCTGGCGGGCACCACCAGCACCTTGGCATCGGCCAGCTTCAGCATGAAGCGCAGCTCGCGCTCGCGGAAGATCGGCATCAGCGGGTTGCTGATGGCGCCGAGGCGCATCGCCGCCAGGTGGAGAGCGGTGAATTCCCACCAGTTGGGCAATTGCCAGGACACCACGTCGCCCTTGCCGACGCCGAGGCCGGCCAGGCCGGCCGCGATGCGATCGACCCGCCGGCCGAGCTCATCATAGGTCAGGCGGTTGGCATGACCGGTGGTGGAGTTGTGGTCGACGATGGCGAGGCGGTCCGGTGCCTCCGCCAGCCAGCGATCGAGATAGTCGAGGATGGTCCGGCCATGCCACAGCCCGGCCGCGCGCATCGCGGCGGCGCGCTCGGGCGTCAGCATGGATTGGACGGGGGCGGGCGAAG
>CAZQOA010000176.1:0-3975 GCA_964594715.1 uncultured Rhizobiaceae bacterium
CGCGCTACATCCCGACCCGGAACATCTCGCGCTACAGCAACCCGGAGTTCGACAAGCGTATCGAGCGCGCCCTGGTCTCCACCGACCAGGCCGAGCGGGTCCGCCTCAACGAGGAGGCGGCACGGATCGTGTTCGAGGATGCGGCCGGCATTTGGATCTACAACACCAAGTGGTTCGGCCCCTACTCCACCAAGGTCGGCGGCATCCGCTTCTCCCCGATCGGCAACGGCCAGGAGATGCGCTGGGCCTACTTCAAGTAGCGTAGAGCGAAGCGGCCGGGGGCTTCACCCCCCGGCCGGCCTTGCCATGCGGCGCCTCGAAATCATCCTGACCCGGCTCCTGTGGCTGGTCCCGACCCTGGTCGGGCTGGTCATCATCGTGTTCGCCATCGCCAACGTGGTGCCGAGCGACCCGGTCCGGATCATCGCCGGCGAGAACGCGACGCCTGAGCAGATCGAGGCCCTGCGCATCCAGCTCGGCTACGACAAGCCCCTCTATGTCCAGCTCCTGCGCTATTTCGGCGACCTCCTGCATGGCGAGATGGGCAACAGCCTCTACAGCCAGCGGCCGATCGTCGAGGACCTGGCGACCCGGCTGCCGGCGACGCTGGAGCTGACCTTCACGGCCATCCTGCTGGCGGTGATGCTGGGCATCCCGCTCGGCGTCCTCTCCGCGCTGCGCCGCAACAGCCTGCTCGACCAGGCGCTGCGGGTGGTCACCGTGTCGGGCCTGGCGATCGCCAGCTTCTGGCTTGCCATGGAGCTGCAGTTCCTGTTCGCCATGAAGCTCGACATCGCACCGCTCAACGGCCGCATCGACGGGTTCGGGCCCGACCCGGTGACCGGGCTGTTCATCGTCGATTCGCTGCTCGCCTGGGACTTCGAATCGCTGGGCTCGGCGTTCCGCCACCTGGCGCTGCCGGCGCTGACGCTGGCCCTGCCGGCGGCGGCCACCATCGTGCGCTTCACGCGGGCGGGCGTGCTGGAGGTGATCAACAGCAGCTCCGTCCTCTACCAGAACGCCATGGGGATGCCGCGGGCGCTGATCGTCTGGAAGTACGTCCTGCGCAGCGCCCTCATCTCCACCCTGACCCAGATCGGCCTGATCTTCGGCGTGCTGCTGTCCGGCGCGGTGGTCGTCGAGGCGGTCTTCGACTGGCCCGGCCTCGGCACCTTCGCCGTCCAGTCGATCCTGCAATCCGACCACAAGGCGATCATGGGCTTCACCATCTGGGCCGGAGCCATGTTCGTGCTCATCAACCTGGCGGTCGACGTGCTCCAGACCATCATCGACCCGCGCAGTACCCGATGAAGTCGCTCCACCGCTTCCTGGCCGACCGCGCCGCCCTGGTCGGCACCACCCT
Organism: uncultured Rhizobiaceae bacterium; assembly: GCA_964594715.1. Taxonomy (GTDB): domain Bacteria; phylum Pseudomonadota; class Alphaproteobacteria; order ATCC43930; family Allostellaceae; genus Allostella. The sequence goes on from CAZQOA010000176.1 coordinate 1,364, forward strand.
GATCCTGTTGCTGGTCCTGGCGGCGGTGCTGGCATCGGTGCTGGCGCCCTACCCGGACGACATCTTCGACTTCCACACCGCCAACCGCCTGCAGCCGCCCAGCGAGGCCCACCTCCTCGGCACGGATCGCATGGGCAGCGACATATTGAGCCGCCTCCTGTTCGGCGCCCGCATCACCATCGCCATCGCCGTCATCGCGGTCGGTACCGCAGTGCTGATCGGGGTCCCGATCGGCCTCGTCGCCGGCTATTACGGCGGCTGGGCCGGCGAGGGGCTGATGCGCACCTCCGACGTCTTCCTGGCAGTGCCGCAGATCGTGCTCGCCATCGCCATCGCCCAGACCCTCGGCCCCTCGATCGAGAACGTCATCCTCGCCCTCAGCCTGACCTATTGGCCGTTCTGGGCGCGGCTCGTCTATGCCGAGACCCGCTCGATCAAGAACGAGGTCTTCGTCGAGGCGGCGGTGGCGCTGGGCGCCTCGCCGCTCCGGGTCATGGTCATGCACATCCTGCCCAACATCGCGTCGGCCATCATCGTGCGCACCTCGATCGGGATGGGAGGGACCATCCTGACCGCGGCCGCGCTCGGCTTCCTCGGGCTCGGCGCCCCGCCGCCCACCCCGGAATGGGGACGCATGATCGCCGAATCGCGCGAGTTCCTGCCCGATGCCTGGTGGTATGCAGCCGCTCCCGGCATCGCGATCTTCCTCGTCGTCATGGGCTTCAACCTGCTGGGCGACGGCCTGCGCGACATCCTCGACCCGAAGATCCGGCGGGGAGCGGCCGGAAAGGCATGACCGCGCTGCTCGAGGTCGAGGATCTGCATCTCGGGTTCCGCACCGAAGGCGGCCTCGCCCGTGTCCTCGACGGAGTCAATTTCCGCATCGACGCCGGCCAGGTGATGGGGCTGGTCGGCGAATCCGGCTGCGGCAAGACCACGCTCGCCCGCGCCATCCTGGGGGTGCTGCCGCGCCATTCGGCCCAGGTCACCCGCGGCCGCATCCTCTTCCGCGGTACCGACCTGCTGCTGGCCGACGACCGCATGGTGACCGCCCGCATTCGCGGCCGCGCCATCACCTTCGTGCCGCAGGACCCCTTCACCAGCTTCAGCCCGGTCTTCACCGTCGGCGCCCAGATCATGGACCTCATGAAATGGAAATCGCCGCGCCGGCCGGCCGACGGCGACGGCGGGCGGCTGCCGACATTGCTGCGTACCTATCCTGCCCAGCGCCGGCGCGCCGACCATGCGGCCGTGCTGGAGCTGCTGGACACGGTGCAACTGCCGCAGCCCCACCGCATCCTCGCCAAGTACCCGCACGAGCTCTCGGGCGGGCAGCGCCAGCGCCTGATGATCGCCATGGCGCTGCTGCCGGAGCCCGACCTGGTCATCGCCGATGAGCCCACCACCGCGCTCGACGTCACCATCCAGGCGCAGATCCTGGGCCTGCTGCGGCGCCTGGCGACGGAGCGCGGCGTGGCCGTGCTGCTGACCACCCACGACCTCGGCACCGCTTACGAGATCTGCGACGCGGTCACCGTGATGTATGCCGGCCAGGAGGTGGAATCGGCACCCATCGACCGCTTCTTCGGCCATCCGGCCCATCCCTATACCGGGCGCCTGTTGGCGAGCCTGCCCCGGACCGACGGCGCCGTCACGGGCATCCCGGGCGAGGTGCCGAACCTGCTGCACCCACCCGGCGGCTGCCGCTTCCATCCGCGTTGCGCGCGCGTCGGCGCGGAATGCGCCAAAGCGCGCCCGGCCATCACGACGCGGGCCGAGGGCCATGTCGTGCGCTGCTACCATCCCCTGCCGGAGGCAGCGCCGTGACCGACCCGATCCTCGCGGTCCGCGAGCTTCGCCGCTGGTTTCCGATCCGCGGCGCCTTCAACCGCCGCGTCGGCTGGATCAAGGCGCTCGACGACGTCTCGTTCGAGCTCCACCGCGGCGAGATCCTGGGCCTGGTCGGCGAATCCGGCTGCGGCAAGTCCACGCTCGGCAAGACCATCATGGGCATCCACCAGCCGAGTGCTGGCGAGATCCGCTTCGAGGGCCGCCAGATCGCCGGCCTGTCGCCCGCCGCCAGCCGGCCGATGCGGCGGCACCTGCAATATGCCTACCAGGACCCCGGCGCATCGCTCGACCCGCGCTGGAAGATCGGCCGCTCGCTGCACGAGCCGCTGGTCATCCACACCGACCTGTCGGCGGCGGACCGCGACCGGCGGGTGCGCGAGATCCTGACGGCGGTCGGCCTGCCGGCGAGCCATCTCGACCTCTATCCGCACGAGATCTCCGGCGGCCAGCAGCGCCGCGTCGGGCTGGCGCGCATCCTGACGCTCAACCCCAAGGTCGTGATCCTCGACGAGCCGACCTCGGGCCTCGACGTCTCGGTGCAGGCGACGGTGCTGGCGCTCTTTCGCGAGCTTCGCGCGGCGTTCGACCTGACCTACATGTTCGTCAGCCACGACCTCGCGGTGGTGCGCATGATGTGCAGCCGGGTGGCCGTCATGTATCTCGGCCGCATCGTCGAGATCGGCACCACCGAGCGCATCTTCGCAGCGCCGCAGCACCCCTATACGCGCTCGCTGCTGGCGGCGATCCCGCAGATCGGCGGT
>CAZQOA010000177.1:0-3972 GCA_964594715.1 uncultured Rhizobiaceae bacterium
GACGATGGTCATGGTTGCGTCCTCACGCGCTCGGTTCGGGGCAATCGCAGGCCCCAGATCAGCAGGCCCACTGGAAGCCGTCCACGACGAAGGCCTGGCCGGTGATGAAATTCGGCTCCGAGGTGGCGAGGAAGGCGACGATCTGGGCCACGTCCTGCGGGCTGCCGACGCGGCCGAGCGCGATGCCGCGGGTGAACTCCGCCTCGCGGGCGGCGATCATGCCGCTGACCAGCTCGGTCTTGATGACGCCGGGACAGATGGCGTTGACGGCGATCGTCGGGCCCAGTTCCTTGGCCAGCGCCCGGGTCATGCCGAGGATGCCGGCCTTGGCCGCGGCATAGGCGAACTTGCTGACCGCGCTGGTGACGCCGCCGCTCAGCGCGTTGACCGAGGACATGCTGGCGATGCGCCCGCCGCCCTGGGACAGCATCACCGGCGCCACCGCCTGGACGTAGTTGAAGCAGCTCTTCAGGTTGATCGCGATGGTGCGGTCGAACTCTTCCTCCGACGCCTCCAGGATGCCCTTGGGCATGGAGCGTCCGGCATTGTTGAGGAGGAAGTCGACGCGGCCCCATTCCGCCACCACCAACGCCGCCACCGCCTTGGCGCGGGCGTGATCGGCGACATCGGCCTCGAAGGTCAGCACCCGGCGCCCCAGCGCCCGGATCTCCTCGGCCGTGCGCGCCATCTCCTCCGGCAGCAGATCGACCAGGGCGATGTCGAAGCCCTTGTCGGCGAGCGCATGCGCGCAGCCGCGCCCGATCCCCCGCGCCCCACCCGTGACGATAGCCGTGCGTTGCATATCCCCCGCCCCTCCTCTCGCGCCGTGAAACCCGCCGGATCACGAGGCCGGGGGGTTGACACGTCATTCTGGGCCGCCTTAGCGTCCTGCATCAACTGGAACGACGTTCAGAATGCTGAACAACGAGGTCCGCACCGCCGTCCGCACGCTCGAGCTGCTCGAGTATCTGGCGCGTGGCTCCGACCCGGTCGCGCTGAAGAACGTCGCCGCGGACCTTCGCCTGCCCAAGAGCAGCACGCTGGCCCTCCTGCGCACGCTCGTCGCACGGGGCTATGCCGAACGCGACGCCAATGACCGCTATGTGCTGGCGCCGGCATTCCGCGACGGACCGGGCTGGATCAGCGGCCCCGAAGCGCGGCTCGTGACCCTGGCCCGGCCGGTGGTGGAGGAGATTCGCGATAGGTTGCGCGAGACGATCTTCCTCGGTGCGGCCTCCGCCAGCGGCGACCTGAAGATCCTCATCAAATGCGTCTCGCCCGAAACCATCCGCTACGACAGCGACGGGCGAGGGCTCAGCCCGGCCTACGCCACCGCGATGGGCCGCACCCTGCTGGCGTTCGGAGACCCGGAGCGGGCCGAGGCATATCTGGCCCGCACGCCCCTGCTGCCGCTGACGCCACGAACCGTCACCGACCCGGTGCGCCTGCGCGCGATCCTGCGCCGCGCCCGCGCCGACGGCTTCTGCGTAGTGGCCGATGAGATGGCGATGGGCGGTACCGGGACTGCGGCGCCGGTCTTCGCCGCCGACGGGAGCTGCGTCGCAGCGCTCAACGCGGCTGCGGTCAGCGCCCGCTTCCCCACGGCGCGGGAGCGGATCGTGGCCGCGGTCAAGCGCGGCGCGGCGCTGATCAGCCAGCGGCTCGGGCACCGTCCGTCCATCCGGGCTGCGTAGGAGTTTCGTCACCGGTTCATCACGGCAGAGCGGGAAGCGTGCAGATGGGATATCGGGTCGGGGTCGACATCGGCGGTACCTTCGCCGACTTCTGCGTTCTCGACGAGGCGAGCGGCTCGCTCGCGACCCTGAAGGTGCTGACCACGCCCGGCCAGCCCGGGCAGGAGGTGGTGGCCGGGATCGGCGAGATCGAGAAGCGCTTCGGCATCGCGCCCGATGCCATCCGCTACTTCACCCATGGCACCACCGTCGGCATCAACGCCGTGATCCAGCGCAAGGGCATCCGCCTCTGCCTCGTCACCACCGACCGCTTCGTGGACGTGCTGGAGGTGGCGCGCCTCAAGATGCCGGACCCCTACCACCTGTTCTCCGGCCGCCCGCAGCCGCTGGTGACGCGCGACCGGGTGATCCCGGTGCGCGAGCGCATCCTGGCCGACGGGTCGGTCGATCAGCCGATCGAGGAGGCAAGCGTCCGGGAAGTGCTGGAGCAGGCCCGTGCGCTCGGCGCCGAAGGCATCGTCGTCTCGCTGCTGCACAGCTATCGCAACCCGGCCCATGAGCAGCAGCTGAAGCGCTGGCTCGGCGAATGGGCGCCGGACCTGCCCGTATTCCTTTCATCGGACGTGTGGCCGATCATCCGCGAATACGAGCGCACCTCGACCGCCGTCATCCATGGCTACGTCCAGCCGTTGATCGCACGCTACCTGGGATCGCTGCAGGCGTCGCTGCGCCGCGCCGGCGTCACCGCCGAGGCCATGGTGACGAAGTCGAACGGCGGCGTCATGAGCGCAGAGCTGGGCAAGGTCGCCTGCGTGCAGATGCTGCTGTCGGGCACGGCGGCCGGCGTCATCGGCGCCGCCCATGTCGCGCGCGGGGCGGCCTGCGACCATGTCATGAGCCTCGACATCGGCGGCACCAGCGCCGACATGGCGGTGATCGTCGGGGGCAGCCCGAGCTATGGCGTCGGCGAGACGGTGGGCGAGTTCCCGGTCTTCATCCCGACCGTCGCCGTCACCTCCATCGGCGAGGGCGGCGGCTCGGTCGCGCGGGTCGACGGCTTCGGCCGGCTCGTGGTCGGGCCGGAGAGTGCCGGCTCGGTCCCCGGGCCTGCGTGCTATGGACGTGGCGGGACGCGGCCGACGGTGACCGACGCGTTTGCCGCCTGCAACCTGATCGGCCATGGCGCGCTCGGCTATGGCGCCGTCACCGTCGATGGCGGCAAGGCGCAGGACGCCATCCGGACCCTGGCCGGGCCGCTCGGCCTGTCGCTGGAGGCGGCCGCCGAGGGCGTGATCAAGGTCGCGATCTCCGGCATGTTCAAGGAGGTGAGCAAGCTCGCGTCCCGCCAGGGCGTCGACCCGCGCAACTTCACGCTGCTCGCCTTCGGCGGTGCCGGGCCGATGGTCGGCTGCTGGCTGGCGCGGGAGCTCGGCATGCAGCAGGTCCTCATCCCGGCCGCGCCCGGCGTGCTGTCGGCCCTGGGCGGCCTGATCGCCGACATCAAGAACGATTTCATCGAGACCTCCTACGCCATGCTGGAGCCGGCCAACCTGGCCGAGCTGCAAGGCGGCTTCGAGCGGCTGACGGCCCGGGCGCAGGACTGGATCGTGGCCGAGCAGAAGTTCGACGGCCCCTCGACGCTGCTGCCGTCGGCCGACATGCGCTATCGCGGCCAGTCCTTCGAGATCGAGGTGCCGCTGCAGCTCGACTGGATCCGCACGGGCGCCATCGCGCCGATCCTGGCGGCCTTCCATGCCGAGCACGAGCGGCTGTACGGCCACAGCGATCCCAAGGCGGCCGTTCAGATGATCAGCCTGCGCATGGTGGTGGTCGGGGCCGCCCCCCAGCCGGAGTTCCCGGCCCAGCCGCGGGCGACCGGCGAGCCCGTGCCGGCGGCAACCATCGCGGCCTATATCGACGGCGGCACGCGGTCGATCCCGCTCTACCGGCGCGCCGACCTGCGCCACGGCCACTGCTTCCCCAGCCCTTGCGTCATCATCCAGGAAGACACCACCACCTGCGTCCCGGCCGGGTTCGCCGGCCGGGTGGACGCCTACGGCAACCTGCTGCTGAACCTCGACCGGGAGGCCGTGTGATGCAAGTCGATCCCGTCACGCTCCAGATCCTGCACGATCACGCGCAGGCGGCCGCCGACAGCATGGCCTACACGCTGTTCCGCACCGCCCATTCGACCTTCGTGAAGGAGACCGAGGACTTCACGTCGGGCCTGACCACGCCCGACGGCATGACCTTCGCCAGCCCGCGCGAGCTCGGCGCC
>CAZQOA010000178.1:0-3923 GCA_964594715.1 uncultured Rhizobiaceae bacterium
GATCCAGGACGTCTATCGACTGCAGGGCGTGAAGATCAACGACAAGCACATCGAGGTCATCGTCCGGCAGATGCTCCAGAAGATGGAGATCATGGACGGCGGCGAGACGACCTTCCTGGTCGGCGAGCAGATCGACCGCGAGGAGTTCGCGCTCGAGAACGACAAGGTCGAGGCCATGGGGGGGCGGCCGGCCAAGGCCAAGCCGGTCCTGCAGGGCATCACCAAGGCTTCGCTGCAGACCAACTCGTTCATCTCGGCCGCGTCGTTCCAGGAGACCACCCGCGTCCTCACCGAGGCGGCCGTCTCCGGCAAGGTCGACAGCCTGGCCGGGCTGAAGGAGAACGTCATCGTCGGCCGCCTGATCCCGGCGGGTACCGGCAGCGTCGTCAACCGGCTGCGCAAGATCGCAGCCGAGCGCGACCGGGTGATCCTGGCGGGCGAGGGCGCCCAGCCGACGGCACTGCCGGCCACGCCCTCCCGGGCGCGCTCCGCCTAGCGGGGCAGCGTGCCTGAAGGAATGGACCCGCGACGGGCCGCCGCGATATCGCGGCGGCCCGTCCGTTGCCTGGGTCCATTGGATGCCTGGACTCACTTGATGCTTGGAAAGACTCAGTTATCGGCGAATCCGGGCAATGCGCGCTTGACGCCGCCAGAGTCGATCCATAGTATCCGCGCACCTTCGGGGGACGGCGGTAGGGGTACAACCTAGACGCGCCTCTGTTTCGGAAGGCCGTTTCGACGGGAGACGCGCGCCGCTTTGGCGGCGCTTTTTCCGTGGCAGAGCATTGGTTCTCGCCAAATTCATTGTTTTCGACCCGAGTGGGAAGGGTAGCGTTCGGATGCCGACGATCAATCAACTCATCCGCAAGCCGCGACAGGCGCAGCGCGCGCACGACAAGGTGCCTGCGCTGGAAGAGTGCCCGCAGAAGCGCGGGGTTTGCACACGCGTCTACACGACGACACCGAAGAAGCCGAACTCCGCTCTGCGTAAGGTTGCCCGCGTCCGTCTGACCAACAGCTTCGAGGTCACGACCTACATTCCGGGCGAGGGCCATAATCTGCAGGAGCACTCGGTCGTCATGATCCGCGGTGGCCGCGTGAAGGATCTTCCCGGCGTCCGCTATCACATCATTCGTGGCACGCTCGATACGCAGGGCGTGAAGGATCGGCGCCAACGCCGGTCGAAGTACGGCGCGAAGCGCCCCAAGTAATTCGGAGACTGAAGCAATGTCGCGCCGCCGCGCCGCTGACAAGCGTGAGGTTCTTCCGGACGCCAAGTTCGGAGACATCATCCTCACCAAGTTCATCAACTGCCTGATGTACGACGGGAAGAAGTCGACCGCCGAGGCGATCGTCTATGACGCGCTGGATCGCGTGTCGAAGCGGGCCGGAAGTGCCGAGCCGGTGCGTATGTTCCATGATGCGCTGGGCAATGTGCGCCCCTCGGTCGAGGTTCGTTCCCGCCGGGTCGGCGGCGCCACCTACCAGGTGCCGGTCGAGGTCCGTGCGGAGCGCAGCCAGGCGCTGGCGATCCGCTGGATCATCTCGGCCTCGCGTGCCCGGTCGGAGAATACGATGCAGGAGCGCCTCTCGGGCGAGCTCCTGGACGCCGCGAACAATCGCGGCTCTGCGGTGAAGAAGCGGGAGGACACCCACCGCATGGCAGACGCCAACAAGGCGTTTTCCCACTACCGCTGGTAACCCTTTCGGCGCCCGGAGCACTCGGTCATGTCTCGAACTACCCCTCTCGATCGGTACCGCAATATCGGCATCATGGCGCACATTGATGCCGGCAAGACCACCACGACCGAGCGGATTCTGTATTACACCGGGCGCTCCTACAAGATCGGCGAGACCCATGAGGGTACCGCCACCATGGATTGGATGGAGCAGGAGCAGGAGCGCGGCATCACCATCACGTCGGCCGCGACGACCTGCTTCTGGCGCGACCATCGCATCAACATCATCGACACGCCGGGCCACGTCGACTTCACCATCGAGGTGGAGCGTTCGCTACGCGTCCTCGATGGCGCGGTGACGGTGTTCGACAGCGTCGCCGGCGTCGAGCCGCAGTCCGAGACGGTGTGGCGCCAGGCCGACAAGTACGGCGTGCCGCGCATCTGCTTCGTCAACAAGATGGACCGCATCGGGGCGAACTTCACGCGCTGCGTCGACATGATGGTCGACCGGCTGGGCGCGCGTCCGATGGTGCTCCAGCTGCCGATCGGGATCGAGAGCGACTTCATCGGCATGGTCGACCTGGTGCGCATGCAGGCGATCGTGTGGCGCGACGAGAGCCTGGGCGCCGAATTTGAGATTGCCGAGATTCCGGCCGACATGGCCGACGAGGCTGCGGACTATCGGTCCAAGCTCGTCGAGATGGCGGTCGAGATGGACGACGTCGCGCTGGAGGCCTATCTCGGCGGTGAGGAGCCCAGCGTCGAGACGCTGATCGCCTGCATCCGTCGTGGCGTCATCACCAGCAGCTTCGTGCCGGTGCTGTGCGGCTCGGCCTTCAAGAACAAGGGCGTGCAGGCGCTGCTCGACGCGGTCATCGACTATCTTCCGGCGCCGACCGACGTGGCCGCGATCGCCGGCGTGAAGGTCGGCAGCGAGGAGCCGATCGAGCGTAAGAGTTCCGACGACGAGCCGTTCTCCGGCCTCGCGTTCAAGATCATGTCCGATCCGTTCGTCGGTTCGCTGACCTTCGTGCGCGTCTATTCGGGCGTGCTCAACACCGGCTCGATGGTCCTGAACACGGTGAAGGACGGGCGCGAGCGCATCGGTCGCATGCTGCAGATGCACGCGAATCATCGCGAGGACATCAAGGAAGCCCGCGCCGGCGACATCGTCGCCCTGGCCGGCCTCAAGGCGACCACCACCGGCGATACGCTGTGCGACCCGGCGGCCCCCGTCATCCTGGAGCGGATGGAGTTCCCGGAGCCCGTGATCGAGATCGCGGTCGAGCCGAAGACGAAGACCGACCAGGAGAAGATGGGCCAGGCCCTGTCGCGCCTCGCGCAGGAGGATCCGTCCTTCCGCGTCTCGGTCGACCATGAAAGCGGGCAGACGATCATCAAGGGGATGGGCGAACTCCATCTCGAGATCATCGTCGATCGCATGCGGCGCGAGTTCAAGGTGGACGCCAACATCGGCGCCCCGCAGGTCGCCTATCGCGAGACCATCACCCGTGCCGGCGAGATCGACTACACCCACAAGAAGCAGACCGGCGGTTCGGGCCAGTATGCCCGCATCAAGCTGCGGTTCGAGCCGCTGCCGGCCGGGTCCGGCTTCGTGTTCGAGAACGGGACGGTCGGCGGCGTGGTGCCCAAGGAGTTCGTGCCCGGCGTGCAGAAGGGCCTGAAGTCCTCGATCGACAATGGCGTCATCGCCGGCTTCCCGGTCATCGACTTCAAGGCGACGCTGATCGACGGCGCCTACCATGACGTGGACTCCAGCGTGCTGGCGTTCGAGATCGCGGCTCGCGCGGCCTTCAAGGAAGGTTTGCCGAAGTGCGGCCCGAAGCTGCTCGAGCCGGTGATGCGGGTCGAGGTGGTGACGCCCGAGGATTACCTGGGCGACGTCATCGGCGATCTGAACAGCCGCCGCGGCCAGGTCACGGGCATGGACCAGCGCGGCAACGCCCGGGTCGTCCAGGCGATGGTGCCGTTGGCCAACATGTTCGGCTATGTCAACACGCTGCGCTCGATGAGCCAGGGCCGCGCCCAGTACACGATGCACTTCGACCATTACGAGCAGGTGCCCCAGGCCGTCGCCGACGAAGTCCGGGCGAAGATGGCCTGACGCACCGCCGACCGATACCCAGCGCAACCGACCCCACCAGGAAGAGAGAACGGAGCACCTCCCCATGTCCAAGGCGAAATTTCAGCGGAACAAGCCGCATTGCAACATTGGGACGATTG
>CAZQOA010000179.1:0-3809 GCA_964594715.1 uncultured Rhizobiaceae bacterium
GCGGCCCGCTTCATCGGCACGCCGCCGATGGCCGTGGTCAGCGCTGCCCGCAGCGGCGTCGCGGCCCCCCGACCCGATGCCCTGCTCGGCGTCCGGCCGGAGACGATCAGGCTGGGGGCCCAGGGCATCGCGGCCGAGGTCGCCAGCGTCGAGTATCTCGGCGCCGACAGCCTGGTCGAGACGAGGGCGGGCGGTGAGACGATCTTCGCGAAAGTGGACGGCAAGGCGGCCCTTCGCCCCGGCGAGACGGTGCGCCTGGCCTGGTCGGACACGGACTGTCACTGGTTCGACGCGGAAACGGGCGAACGCCTGCAATAGATCGCCGACAGGAAATGGCGGTCACTAGGGAGAAGGGGAGACGAGACGATGCTGATGCAGTTGCTGAAGACCGCCGGCCTGGCTGCCGCCGGCACGGCCATGTCGCTGGCCGCCGCCGCCCAGACGGTGGAGGTGCCGTTCTACTTCCCGGTCGCCGTCGGCGGGCCGATCACCAAGCTGATCGACCAGTACGCCACCGACTTCTCCAAGGAGCATCCGTCGATCAAGGTGCAGCCGATCTATGCCGGCACCTACCAGGAGACCATCGTCAAGGCGCTGACCGCGCACAAGAGCGGCACCCCGCCGGTCACCTCGGTGCTGCTGTCGACCGACATGTTCACGCTGATCGACGAGGACGCGATCGTCCCGGTCGACGGTTTCGTCAAGACCGACGCCGACAAGGCATGGCTGAAGAGCTTCTTCCCCGCCTTCATGACCAACAGCCAGACCGAGGGCAAGACCTGGGGCGTGCCGTTCCAGCGCTCGACGGTGGTGCTCTACTGGAACAAGGAGGCGTTCAAGGAGGCGGGCCTCGACCCGGACAAGCCGCCCGCGACCTGGGCGGAGCAGGTCGAGTTCGCGAAAAAGCTGACCAAGCGCGACGCGGCCGGCAATGTCAGCCAGTGGGGCATCCAGGTCCCCTCCTCCGGCTTCCCCTACTGGCTGTTCCAGGGCTTCACCACCCAGAACGGCGTCGAGTTGATGAACCAGGCCGGCGACACCACCTACTATGACAAGCCGGAGGTGGTGCAGGCCCTGCAATACTGGGTCGACCTGTCGGCCAAGCACCAGGTGATGCCGCCCGGCGTCATCGAATGGGGCACCACGCCGAAGGACTTCTTCGAGCGCAAGACGGCGATGATGTGGACCACGACCGGCAACCTCACCAACGTCCGCAACAACGCCAAGTTCGACTTCGGCGTCGCCATGCTGCCGGCCGGCAAGCGCCGTGGCAGCCCGACCGGCGGCGGCAACTTCTACATCTTCAAGAAGAGCACGCCGGCCCAGCAGGAGGCGGCCGCCACCTTCATCAAGTGGATCACCACGCCCGAGCGCGCGGCCCAGTGGGGCATCGACACGGGCTACGTCGCGGTGCGCCCCGACGCCTGGGAAACCCCGGCCATGAAGAAGTATGTCGAGGGCTTCGCGGCCGCAGCCGTCGCCCGAGACCAGCTTCCCCATGCGGTGGCCGAGCTGTCGACGCACGAGAACCAGCGCGTCACCAAGGCGCTGAATGACGGGCTGCAGGCCGCCCTGACGGGGGCGAAGACGCCCGAGCAGGCGATGAAGGATGCCCAGGCCGAGGCCGCCCGCATCCTGCGACCCTACAAGCGCTGAGCGAACCGGCGGGCGGATGCCAAGGGCATCCGCCCGCCGCGCGCTGCATGATGGATGAGGCGATTTCCTTGATTCCCGGCCGATGCGCCGCATAGAGGTCCATGTCCATGGCTGGCTGCTGTTGCTGCCGGCCCTGGCCTTCCTGGCCCTGTTCACCCACTGGCCGGCGGTCGCGACCTTCGTCGACAGTTTCCAGTCGACCCCGCGCGGCAGCCGGCCGGCGCGCTTCATCGGCGCCGACAATTACTGGGTGATGATCGACGACCCGGTCTTCTGGCAGTCGCTGGTCAACAACCTGTGGTTCGCGCTCGGCACCATCCCGGTCTCGATCCTGCTCGCCATCCTGATGGCGCTCTGGGTGAACGATCGGCTGGCCGGGCGCGCCTGGCTGCGCACCGCCTTCTTCACGCCGACCATCCTGCCGATGATCGCGGTCGCCAATATCTGGCTCTTCTTCTACACGCCCCAGTACGGCTTGCTGGAGCAGCTGACCGGCCTCTTCGGCCTGCCCTCGCACAATTGGCTGGGCAGCCGCGACACGGCACTTGCCTGCGTCATCCTGGTGGCGATCTGGAAGGAGGCCGGCTTCTTCATGATCTTCTACCTGGCCGCCCTGCAGCAGATCCCGCCCAGCCTGGGCGAGGCCGCCGCCCTGGAGGGCGCGTCCCGCGCCTACTACCTGCGCCGGGTGGTGCTGCCGCTGCTGATGCCGACCACCATGTTCGTGCTCATCAACGCGGTCATCAACTCGTTCCGCCTCGTCGACCACATCATCGTCATGACCCGGGGCGGGCCCGACAACGCCACCTCGCTGCTGCTGTTCTACGTCTACGAGGTGGGGTTCAAGTTCTGGGACACGAGCTATGCCGCGGCCCTGACCATGGTGCTGCTGGGGCTGCTCGGGATCATCGCCATCGTCCAGTACGGCTTCCTCGAGCGGCGGACGCACTATCAATGAGCGGCCATCCCCAATGAGCGTGCAGCCCGGGCGCAGTCCCTTCGAGCCGGACGGGTTCGGCCGCGTGGTGGAGACGGTGGCGGCCTGGACCTTGGCCCTGCTGTGGGCGCTGCCGCTGATCTATGCGGTGTGGACGGCCTTCCACCCGTCGGAATTCTCGACCCGGTTCGACCTGACCGCCCCCCTGACCTTGCAGAACTTCGCCAACGCCTGGCAGGCGGCGCCCTTCGCGCGCTACTTCGTCAACACCGTGGCCCTGGTGACGCTGATCCTTGTCAGCCAGTTCGTGCTCTGCACCCTGGCCGCCTATGCCTTCGCCCGCTACCGCTTCGTCGGCGCCGACATCGCCTTCTTCCTGGTGCTGATGCAGCTCATGGTGATGCCCGACATCCTGATCGTCGAGAACTACCGGACCATGGGCCGCCTCGGCATCCTCGATTCGATCCCCTCGATCGCGCTGCCCTACGTCGCCTCGGCCTTCGGCATCTTCCTGCTGCGCCAGACCTTCAAGACCGTGCCCCGCGAGCTCGACGAGGCCGCTCGGGTCGAGGGCGCCGGCAGCCTGCGCATCCTGCTGCGGGTCTATGTGCCGCTGGCCAAACCGATCTACCTCGCCTACGGCCTGGTCTCCGTCAGCCACCACTGGAACAACTTCCTGTGGCCCCTGATCGTCACCAACTCGGTCAATTCCCGCCCCCTGACGGTGGGCTTGCAGATCTTCTCCTCGACCGACCAGGGCATCGACTGGTCGATCATCACCGCCGCCACCCTGATGACCTCGGCGCCGCTGCTGCTGGCCTTCCTGCTGTTCCAGCGGCAGTTCGTGCAGAGCTTCATGCGGGCCGGCATCCGGTAGCGTGCGGACAACCGGCGTTCGCACCTATAGCCTTGTGGGGAACGATGGAGCGCTATCCGGACCGCCAACGATGTCGGCAAGAACTGCGGGACCATGTGCTCGCGGTATGGGAATCCTACCGGGCAACCGGCCTTCACCTTACGGCAGAGGAAGCGGACGCCTGGCTGGCGAGGCTCGAAAAAGGTGAAGATGTGGACGCACCGGAGTGCCATCGCTGAACCACTATCGGCCGCCGGAGAGATTTCATGGTTCGTCAAGCTCACCATGAGGAGAAGTCAGTGCGCTGGCCCTCAGCAACCATTAAGAGCTGGCGGTGATTTTCTGCCAGTTTGATCCGCG
>CAZQOA010000180.1:0-1184 GCA_964594715.1 uncultured Rhizobiaceae bacterium
GGTTGGTTTCCGACCACAGGAACTGGTCGATCAGGTAGCCGTGCGCGCCGTGGATTTCCAGGCAGTCGAAGCCGAGGCGCCGGGCATCGGCGGCGGCGCTGGCATAGGCGGCGATGGTGTCGGCGATATCCTCCGCCGTCATCGCGACGCCGCCCCGCACGCCCGGCGTCACGAACCCGGACGGCCCCTCGAACGGCGCCGGCGGCAGCCAGCCGGACGGCTTCGGGGTGACGATGCCGCGATGCCAGAGCTGCGGCGCCATCCGGCCGCCGGCGCCGTGGACCGCCTCAATCACCCCGCGCCAGGCCGCGAGCGCGCCGGCGCCATGGAAGTGGGGGTCGCCCGCATCGCTGCCGGCGGCCGGGCGATCGATCAACGTGCCTTCGGAGACGATGAGGCCGACCCCACCCTCCGCCCTTCGCCGGTAATAGGCGGCCGATTCGTCCGGCAGCACGCCCTCCCGGCCAAAGCCGCGGGTCATCGGCGCCATGACGAAGCGGTTCGCCAGCCGCAGCGATTTCAGCGCGAACGGTTCGAAGAGACTGTCATAGGCCATGGGTACTTGCATCTCCGTCAGGGGCCACATCCTTCAGCGAAGCACGGGCGGACCTCCATGGTTCTGAAACCGGCCGGCATTTACAATGGCATCCCATGAAACGCCTTCCTCCCTCCCAGCCCGAGGCCGGCTGCCGCGACACGGTCACCGTGGAGCTGAGCGCGGTGATCGCGGCTGCCTCGACCGCCGGCCCCTCGGTCCTGGTCGTACAGCATGGCCAAGGTACGGCGCCCGGCCTGCCGTCGGGGCCGCTGGAGCCGACCCACCGGACGCTGGAGGCGGGCCTGCGCAGTTGGGTCGAGGAGCAGGCGCAGCAGCAACTGGGCCATGTCGAGCAGCTTTACACCTTCGGCGACCGCGATCGGGAGGCCGCCAGCGGCGGCAGCAGCCGGGCGCTCTCGATCGGCTATCTGGCCCTGGTGCGGGAAGCGCGGCCCGCCGCCGGCGCCGACGCCTCGTGGCAGGGCTGGTACCGCCATTTCCCCTGGGAGGACCGGCGCGACGGGCCTGCGCCGGGGCTCGACCGGCTGGAAGCGCGCCTGGCCGATTGGGCGGCGGCGGCACCGGCCGAGGCCGAACGCCGGCTGCGGCGCCAGCGCCTCGCCGCGACCTTCGCCAGCGCCGCAGA
>CAZQOA010000180.1:1284-3789 GCA_964594715.1 uncultured Rhizobiaceae bacterium
CGGCGCGACCGTGGGGACGGGGCCGATCCCAGCGATGCCGGTGCGGAAGGCTGGCCGATGCGGGGCGACCATCGGCGCATCCTGGCGACCGCGATCGGCCGGCTGCGCGGCAAGATCAAGTACCGGCCGATCGTCTTCGAGCTGATGCCGCCCGCCTTCACCTTCCTGCAACTGCAGCGGACGGTGGAAGGGCTGTCGGGCGTGCGCCTGCACAAGCCGAATTTCCGCCGGCTGGTGGAACAGCAGGGGCTGGTGGAAGAAACCGGCGCGGTCACCCCGGAAACCGGCGGCCGCCCGGCCCGCCTGCTGCGCTTCCGCGCCGGGGTGCTGCTGGAGCGCCCTGCACCCGGCCTGCGCATGCCGCGCGCCCGGGCGATAGGGTAGGCCGGCATCTTTCCCAGGGGCCCCCTCGCGCCGGGGATTGACACCCTTATACTCAATCCCAGAATAATAGGGATCGGCGGTCGGCTTGCTTCCGGCACCCCGTTCCGCCTCGAAATACTCGATCCGAGTATAAGGAGCTCCAGATGGCAGTCACCGACGTCTCCGCGCACGCCTTTCCGTCCGACGCAATGCGGCTGGCCGCGGCCCGCCAGCGCCTGGCGGGCATCATCCCGGCATCGGAATGGCAGGAGGTGGGGCCCGACATCGACGCCATCCTGCGCCTGAAGCGGGAGCGCAACGCGGTCATCCTGGCCCACAACTACCAGACGCCGGACATCTATCACGGGGTGGCCGACATCGTCGGCGACTCGCTGGCGCTGGCCCGCGAGGCGGCCGCGACCGACGCCGACGTCATCGTGCTCTGCGGTGTCCACTTCATGGCCGAGACGGCCAAGATCCTCAACCCGGGCAAGACGGTGCTGATCCCCGACCCGGAGGCCGGCTGCTCGCTCGCCGCCTCGATCACCGCCGCCGACGTGCGCCTGCTGCGCCAGCGCCATCCGGGCGTGCCGGTCGCGGTCTATGTCAACACCTCGGCCGAGGTGAAGGCCGAGGCGGACATCTGCTGCACGTCGGGCAATGCCGAGAAGGTGGTGGAGTCGCTGGGTGCGGACGAGGTCATCTTCCTGCCCGACGAGTACCTGGCGCACTGGGTCGCCGGCCGCACCGCCACCCGGATCATCGCCTGGCACGGCCACTGCGAGGTGCATGAGCAGTTCACCGCCGAGGACATCGCCCGGGTGCGGCGGCAATATGGCCGGCTCGACGTCATCGCCCATCCGGAATGCCCGCCCGACGTCCTGGCCGCCGCCGACTTCGTCGGCTCCACCGCCCAAATGACCGACTGGGTGAAGTCGAAGCGCCCGCCCCGCGTGCTGCTGCTGACCGAATGCTCGATGAGCGACAATGTCGCGCGCGAGGTGCCGGACGTGGAGCTGGTGCGCTCGTGCAGCCTGTGCCCGCACATGAAGCGCATCGACCTCGGCAAGATCCGCCACAGCCTGGAGACCATGAGCCACGAGGTGTTGATCGCCCCAGACATCGCCGCCCGGGCGCGCCGCTCGGTCGAGCGCATGCTGGTGGAGGTCCGCTGATGGGCCCGCTCTCTGGCTCGCTCCCTGGGCCACTATTCGGTATCGAGCCGCTGCCGGCCCTGCTGGTCGAGCCCATCGTCCGCGCCGCCCTGGTGGAGGATCTGGGGCGCGCCGGCGACATCACCACCATGGCGGTGATCCCGCCCGACGCCCGCTTCCGTGGTGCCGTCGTCGCCCGGCAGGCCGGCGTCGTGGCCGGCATCGAGACGGCAGCGCTGGCCTTCCGCCTGGTCGATCCGTCGATCACGATCCAGGTCGAGCGGCCGGATGGCAGCACGGTCGCCGCCGGCGACGCGGTGCTGCGCCTCGACGGCCCGGCCCGTGCGGTCATCACCGGCGAGCGCGTTGCGCTGAACTTCCTCTGCCACCTGTCGGGCATCGCCAGCTCGACTGCGACCCTGGTCGCGGCCGCCCATCCCCATGCCGCGCGCATCACCTGCACGCGCAAGACGACGCCCGGCCTGCGCGGGCTGGAGAAGCATGCGGTGCGCGCCGGCGGCGGGGTCAGCCACCGCTTCGGCCTGGATGACGGGGTGCTGATCAAGGACAATCATGTCGCCGTGGCGGGCAGCGTCGGCGAGGCGCTGCGCCGGGCGCGCCGCGCCGTCGGCCACATGGTGAAGATCGAGGTCGAGGTCGACAGCCTGGACCAGCTGGCCGAGGCGCTGGCCGAGCGACCCGACGCGGTGCTGCTCGACAACATGTCGCCGGACCTCTTGCGCCAGGCCGTCGGCATGATCGCCGGCCGGGCCGTGTCGGAAGCCTCGGGCCGGGTGACGGCCGCCACCGTCGCCGCCATCGCCGCCACCGGCGTCGACATCATCTCCGCCGGCTGGATCACCCACAGCGCGCCGGCCCTGGATCTGGGGCTGGACGCGGATTAGGGGGTGCGGCACCAGGGTCGAAGAGATTTCATGGTTCGTCAGGCTCACCATCGTCTTAGGAATTTTGCCTAATCTGGGACCTG
>CAZQOA010000181.1:0-3651 GCA_964594715.1 uncultured Rhizobiaceae bacterium
GAGCACCGGTCTCCAAAACCGGGGGTTGGGGGTTCGAGCCCCTCCACTCCTGCCATCCCGTCGCGGCGTCGCGCGCATACTCGTTGAGGCGAATAACACCGATGTCGAAGATCAACCCGATCGAATTTGCTCGCCAAGTGCGGCAGGAAACGGCCAAGGTCACTTGGCCGACCCGCAAGGAAACCGGTATCACGACGCTTATGGTGTTCGTGATGGTGTTTCTGGCCGCGCTCTTTTTCACTGGCGTCGATTGGGTCATTGCCCACGGTGTGAAGCTGTTTCTTGGACTGGGGGCCTGAGCGATGACGATGCGTTGGTACGTCATCCATGTCTATTCCGGGTTCGAGAAGAAGGTCGCTTCCTCGATCCGGGAGCAGGCCGAGCAGAAGAACATGGCCGATCGGTTCGAGGATATCCTCGTTCCGACCGAAGAAGTGGTCGAAGTCCGTCGTGGCGCGAAGGTCAATGCCGAGCGCAAGTTCTTCCCGGGGTATGTCCTCGTGAAGATGGAGATGACGGACGAGTCCTGGCACCTCGTGAAGAACACGCCGAAAGTGACCGGATTCCTGGGCGGCCGCGGCCGGCCGATGCCGATCACCGACGCCGAGGCGGAACGCATCCGGCGCCAGGTCCAGGAAGGCATCGAGCGGCCCAAGCCCTCGATCACCTTCGAGATCGGCGAGCAGGTGCGGGTCTCCGACGGTCCGTTCGCGTCCTTCAACGGCCTGGTCGAGGAAATCGACGAGGAGAAGGCGCGCCTCAAGGTTGCGGTGTCGATCTTCGGTCGATCGACCCCGGTCGACCTGGAATATTCCCAGGTCGAGAAGGTCTGACCGGGCGCGGGAGGCCCTGTCCGGCGGAGCCGGACTGGTTCTTTTGCGTCAAAATACGCGCGGGAGGCTTGCCACGGCCCGACCGCGCTTCCCAGGGGTAGGACTTCGATGGTCCACACCCCATTTGAAAGGGACCGTAGATGGCGAAGAAGATTGTCGGGTTCATCAAGTTGCAGGTGCCCGCCGGAAAGGCGAACCCCTCGCCCCCGATCGGCCCCGCGCTCGGCCAGCGCGGCTTGAACATCATGGAGTTCTGCAAGGCGTTCAACGCGCTGACCCAGAACATGGAGCCCGGGATGCCGATCCCGGTCGTGATCACCGCCTATGGCGATCGGACCTTCACGTTCGTTACCAAGACGCCGCCCAACACCTACTTCCTGAAGAAGGCGGCCGGCGTGGCGAAGGGGTCGCAGACTCCCGGCCGCGGCGGCAATGTCGGGCAGGTGACGATGGACCAGCTGCGTGAGATCGCGGCGGTGAAGATGAAGGATCTCAACGCCAACGACATCGATGCTGCCTGCCGCATGCTGGCCGGCTCCGCCCGTTCGATGGGCTTCGAGGTGGTGGAGTAATCGACATGGCCCAGGGCAAGCGACTGAAGAGCGCCTACCAGGATATCGACCGCGAGCAGTTCTATGCGCTCGACACGGCGGTTCGGATGCTGAAGGAGCGCGCGACGGCGAAGTTCGATGAGACCATCGAAATCGCCATGAATCTGAGCGTCGACCCGCGCAAGGCCGACCAGAACGTGCGCGGCGTCGTATCGCTGCCGCACGGCACCGGCAAGACCGTGCGCGTGGCGGTGTTCGCCAAGGGCGACAAGGTGGCCGAGGCGCTGGCCGCCGGCGCCGACATCGCCGGGGCGGAGGACCTGGCCGAGCAGATCCAGGCGGGGCAGATCAATTTCGATCGCTGCATCGCCACGCCCGACATGATGGGGCTGGTCGGCCGGCTGGGCAAGATCCTGGGCCCCCGCGGCCTGATGCCGAACCCGCGCCTCGGCACCGTGACGCCGAACGTGGCGGAAGCGGTGAAGGCGGCCAAGGGCGGCCAGGTGGAATTCCGCGCCGAGAAGGCCGGCATCGTCCATGCCGGCGTCGGCAAGGCCAGCTTCAGCGAGGCCGCACTGCTGGACAATGTGCGCGCCTTCGTCGACGCGATCACCAAGGCCAAGCCGTCGGGCGCCAAGGGAACCTACATCAAGAAGGTCGCGCTGGCCTCGACGATGGGGCCCGGCCTGAAGGTGGAAATGGCGACCCTGGCCGGCTGACGCCGACCAGTTGGGCTTGGCCGGCTGACGCCGGCAGGCCGATCAGGAATTCCGGCCGCGGGTTCGCCCGCGGCCGGGTGTGGGCTGGTGGCATCGCTGCCACCAGCCCGGCCTGTCCGAGACCGCAGGTGCCGCCGGGTTCGCCCGGGGGCCGAAAGGGGCAGCAGCCCCGCCGGCGATAGACGGGACGAAGCGAACGATTTCCGACTGGCCCCCCGACCTCGAATGGATGAGGGGGCCCCAGGCGGGATCGGTTGTGGACTTCTGGGGCAGGAGGGTCGGATCCCGGCGACGGGTTCCGGCACAACCGCCCCGGCGATACCCCCGACCGGGGGCGTCGACGGGGCTAGTGAAAGCGGAGACGAGCAGTGGATCGATCCGAGAAGACCAGGATGGTCGACTCCCTGCGCGACACGCTGTCCGACGCAATCTGCGTGGTTGTCACCCAGCAGTCCGGTCTGACCGTGGCTGAGGTGACGGAACTCAGGCGTCGGATGCGTGCGGCAGGGGCCGGCTTCAAGGTAACGAAGAACCGGCTCGCGCGCCTCGCCATCGCCGGCACGAAGTTCGAGGGCCTCGGGCCGATGCTCACCGGGCCGACAGCGATTGGGCTGTCGAAGGATCCGGTGGCGGCGGCCAGGGTCATCGCCGAATTCGCCAAGCAGAACGACAAGCTGTCGATCGTGGGCGGTGCCTTCGGCGGACAGTTGCTCGATGTGAGTGGCGTGAAGGCGTTGGCCAGCTTGCCCTCGCTCGACGAGCTGCGCGGCAAGATCGTCGGCATCCTGCAAACCCCTGCCTCGCGCGTCGTTGGCGTGCTCCAGGCTCCGGGTGGGCAGATGGCCCGCGTTCTCGCGGCGCGTGCGCGCCAGGGCGAAGCCGAAGGCGAAGCGGCGTGAACCGATATCAGACCAAGACCTCTATTTCGTTTGGAGACAACCGATGACCGATCTCGCGAAGCTGGTGGACGAACTCTCGGCCCTGACCGTCATTGAGGCGGCCGAGCTCTCGAAGTTGCTGGAAGAGAAGTGGGGCGTGTCCGCCGCCGCCCCGGTGGCCGCTGCCGCCGCCGGCGGTGGTGCCGCCGCCGCTCCGGTCGAGGAGCAGACGGAGTTCACCGTCATCCTGCTCGAAGCCGGCGAGAAGAAGATCAATGTGATCAAGGAAGTCCGCGCGATCACGAGCCTCGGCCTGAAGGAGGCCAAGGACCTGGTCGAGGCGGCGCCGAAGGCGGTGAAGGAAAGCGTCGGCAAGGACGAGGCCGCGAAGCTGAAGAAGCAGCTCGAGGACGCCGGCGCGAAGGTGGAGATTAAGTAAGATCGCTACCGACACCCTATATCAACGGCGGGCGGCCCCCTCGAGGGCGGCCCGCCGGTGCGAAACAGGCCGGATCGTCGCGGGCCGCGCGATCCGGCTTGGAGCGTTGTTGCACACCGCCGGCATGTCGCCGGCGGTGTCGGTGGCCCCTGGCCTGCCGGCCGCCCTCCGGGCGCAGCCGGCAGGTGATCTGCATCCGATGCGAGGCTGACCCCATGGCGAACACTTTTT
>CAZQOA010000182.1:0-3648 GCA_964594715.1 uncultured Rhizobiaceae bacterium
ACCGCGGGCGACCTTGCGGCGATCACCGCCGCATTCCACCGCGAACATGATGCGATCTACGGCATCAGCGACGCCGAAGCCCCCTGCCGCATCATCAACGCTCGCCTGGTCGTCGTCGGCCAGACGCCCAACCCCGACTTCGAGCCGCTGGCGCCGGCGACCGGACCGCTCGCGCCGCGCCAGGAGGTGGAGGTCCGCCTCGATGGCCGCCAGTGCCGGGCCGCCGTCTACGACCGCGCCGACATGCGCGCCGGCCACCGGCTGACGGGTCCCGCGATCGTCGTCCAGAGTGACACCACGACCTGCATCCCCCGCGGTTTCGCCGGAGAGGTGGATGCGCAGGGCGGTCTCGTGCTCACCCGTCAGGCCTGAGGAGCGTAAGCGACATGGCGATCGATCCGATCACCCAGGAGATCTTCGCGAACTACTGCCGGGCGACCGCGGAGAGCATGGCTTACACGCTCTATCGCACGGCCCACTCCACCTTCGTGAAGGAGACGGAGGACTTCACCGTCGGCATCACGACGGTGACGGGCGAGACGGCGGCGGTGCCGCGCGACCTGGGCGCCACCTGGCTCGTCGGGCTCGACTACAAGAAGGCGATCGACATGATCCCCTCCTACGAGGAGGGGGACGTGTGCTGCACCAACGATCCCTACAGCGGCTATGTCTGCACCCATGCGCCGGACCTGCATGTCTGGAAGCCGATCTTCTGGGAAGGGGAGCTGGTCTGCTTCACCGTCGGCCATATCCACAACACCGACATCGGCGGCGCCGTTCCCGCCAGCCTGTCGCGCACCCTGGTCGAGGTCCACCAGGAGGGCATCCGCGTGCCGCCCTCCAAGCTCTATCGCGCCGGCGTCCTCAACGAGGAGATGCTCGGCATCATGATGCTGAACGTGCGCGCGCCGGAGCAGAACTGGGGCGACACCAAGGCCCTGGTCGGGGCGATGAACACGGGCGAGCGGCGCATTCACGAGATGATCCGCAAGTTCGGCGTCGAGGCCTTCAAGGCCGGCCTGGCCGGGCTGCTCGACGTCGCCGAGCGCCAGACGCGGGAGTTCTTGCGGGAGGTGCCGGATGGTACCTATCGCTATGCCGATTATATCGACGAGGACGGCGACAACGGCAACCCGATCCGCATCGCCCTGGCACTGACGATCGCGGGCGACAGCGCGACCCTCGACTTCTCCGGCAGCGACCCGCAGCTTGATGCCAGCAACAACGTGCCGACCGGCGGCCATCCGCGCCACACGCTGCTGCTGGTCGCCGTCTATTACACGCTCTGCACGCTGAACCCCCGCATCCTCATCAACGGCGGCATGTGCCGGCCTTTCACCTGCATCTGTCCGGACGGATCGATCCTCAACCCACGCTTCCCCGCCGCCGTCGGCATGCGCAGCCTGACCTGCAACCGGATCCGCACCGCGATCTTCGGCGCCTTCAGCCTGGCACTGCCGGATCGCATGCCGGCCGCCTCGTCGGGCGCCTCCTCGATCATGAACGTCATGACGACGGACAACGACACGGGCGAACGCATTATCGCGGCCATCAACCCGATCATGGGCGGAGGCGGCGCCCTGCCCTTCCGCGACGGCTCCAACGGCTCGGGCGGCGACGCCACCTTCCTCAAGAACTCACCCATCGAGATCACCGAAGCGGAAGTGCCGATCCAGGTGCTCCACTACGGGCTGGAGGCGGACACGGGCGGCCCAGGCCGCTTCCGCGGCGGCCTCGCCCAGGTGATGGAGTTCATGGTGTTCTCGCCGCAGTCGCGCATCACCGCGCGCAACCGTGACCGCTGCAAGTTCCAGCCGTTCGGGGTTCTGGGCGGGCGCGCGGGCAAGGCGTCGCACTTCACGCTCAACCCGGACGGCGACAAGCCGGTCGAACTGGGCAGCCGCGACATCCTGACCTGCGACCCGGGCGACGTCATTCGAATCGTATCCTCGGGTGCCGGCGGCTACGGGGATCCGTTCGCCCGCGACGTCGAGGCGGTGCTGGCCGACGTCCGCTGCGGGTTCGTGTCGCCCGCGTCCGCCCGCGACGATTACGGCGTCGCGATCGCCGACGACGCGGTCGACGCCGAGGCGACTCGAGCGTTGCGCGTCGCGGCCGCACCGGTGCCCGCGGGCAAGCATTTCGACTTCGGCGCCTTCCGGGACGGCTACGAGGCGCGCTGGACACAGGCCAACTACGACGCCATGACAGCGATCATGGACGGGCTGCCGGTCAACTGGCGCGCCTTCATCAAGAAGCGCCTCTTCGCCGAGCTGGCAAGCGATCCGGACATGGCGCGCGGCAACGGGGGCACGGTCCACGCCGCCTTCGAGCGCATTCGCCAGGACTACCCCGCCCTGCGCGGGAAGCGGCGGGCGGCATGATGATTGCCGGCCGCGCCCCTGATCGCTTGGTCAGCACGACATCCCATCGCTGAAACGGGGACCGGGAAAGCCGAGGATGAACGCTCTACCGACCGAAGCCGCGATGCGCGGAGTTCCCGTGGCGATAGAGGGCGTCTCGAAGCACTTCGGCACGGTCAAGGCCGTCGACGGCGTGACGCTGTCGGTCCGGGCGGGGGAATTCCTGTCGCTGGTCGGCCCCTCGGGCTCCGGCAAGACGACGCTGCTGATGATGATCGCGGGGTTCGACGAGCCGACCGGCGGCCGCTTCGTCGTCGGCGGGCGCGACATCACCCTCGTGCCGCCGCACAAGCGGGACATCGGCATGGTGTTCCAGAAGTACGCCCTGTTCCCGCACCTGACCGCGGCGCAGAACATCGCGTTTCCCCTGCGGATGCGCGGCGTGTCCCGGGCCGAGCGCGACCGGCGGGCGCGGCGCGCCCTCGACATGGTCAAGCTTCCCGTCCATGCCGACCGCTATCCGGCCCAGCTCTCCGGCGGGCAGCAGCAGCGGGTCGCGCTCGCCAGGGCGCTCGTCTTCGATCCCCAGGTCATCCTGATGGACGAGCCGCTGGGCGCGCTCGATAAGAAGCTGCGGCAGCAGATGCAGCTCGAGATCAAGGAGCTCCAGCAGCGCCTGGGCGCCACGGTGATCTTCGTCACGCACGACCAGGAGGAGGCGCTGACGATGTCCGACCGCGTCGCAGTGATGAGCGACGGCCGGGTCGAGCAGGTGGGATCCCCGCGCGCCCTCTATGAGGGGCCGGCCAGCGTCTTCGTCGCCGACTTCCTCGGCAACATGAATTTCTTCCGCGGCAACCTGGATCAGGCGACCGGTGAAGGCTGCCGCATCTCGGTCGGCGGGGTCGCCATGGGGGCACAGCCCACCGCCGGGATGGCAGCGCAGCCAGGGACCCCCGTCCGCGTCGCGGTGCGGCCGGAACGCCTGATCGTATGCCGAAGGGAGTCCGGTTCGACCGGCATCCCGGGCCGCATCCGCCAGCAGGTCTTCAATGGCGCCAGCCTGACCGTCGTCATCGACATTGCCGACGGCACGACCGTGCAGGCGGTGGCCGACTCACGCTCTGCCGTCGCCGAGTTCCGGCCAGGCGACAGCGTCGCCGTTGACTGGACTGCGGCAGACGCCCACGTCTTCGCGGAAAGCTTGGCGTGACCGGCGCGGCCGCCCCCTCGCTCCGTCCGGGTCGCCGGCGGACCTGGTTCGCCGCGGCCCCCTCCGCGCCGG
>CAZQOA010000183.1:0-3568 GCA_964594715.1 uncultured Rhizobiaceae bacterium
ACGCGCTACGATATCGACATGACGAAGTGCATCTATTGCGGCTTCTGCCAGGAAGCGTGCCCGGTCGATGCGATCGTCGAGGGGCCGAACTTCGAGTTCGCTACCGAGACCCGCGAGGAGCTTTTCTACAATAAGGAAAAGCTGCTTGCGAACGGCGACCGGTGGGAAGCCGAGATCGCGGCCAACCTCGCCGCCGACGCGCCGTACCGTTGATCGTGATGCGAAGCCTCCTGGGGGGAACGGCGTGATCGTCCAGACGCTCGCCTTTTATCTGTTCGCCGGGATTGTCGTTGCGTCCGCCTTCATGGTGATCGCCGCGCGCAACCCTGTCCATTCGGTGCTGTTTCTGATCCTGACCTTCGTCAATGCCGCGGGGCTCTTCGTCCTATTGGGGGCGGAGTTCCTGGCGATGATGCTGGTGGTGGTCTATGTCGGTGCCGTCGCCGTCCTGTTCCTCTTCGTGGTGATGATGCTCGACATCAACTTCGCGGAGCTGCGGCAAGGCTTCCTCCAGTACCTGCCGATCGGTGCACTCATCGGGCTCGTCCTGCTGGTCGAGCTGGTGTTCGTGGTCGGCATCTGGACGATGGCGCCGGGCATGAACGCGACGGCCCCGACCCCGGATCCAGCCCAGGTGTCGAACACCGCCGCGCTCGGGCGCCTGCTCTTCACCAAGTACGTCTATTTCTTCCAGGCGGCCGGCATGATCCTGCTGGTGGCGATGATCGGCGCCATCGTGCTGACCCTGCGCACCCGCGAGGGCGTGCGCCGCCAGTCGATCTCGCGGCAGAACGCGAGGCGGCGCGAGGACACGCTGGAGATACGCAAGGTTCCGACGGGGACGGGGGGCTAGGATGGCTGTCATCGGGCTCGGCCACTATCTGACGGTCGCCGCGATCCTGTTCACGCTCGGGATCTTCGGCGTCTTTCTCAACCGCAAGAACGTGATCGTCATCCTGATGTCGATCGAGCTCATGCTGCTTGCGGTCAATATCAACCTCGTCGCCTTCTCGGCATTCCAGGGTGACCTGGTGGGGCAGATTTTCACCCTGTTCGTCCTCACCGTGGCCGCCGCCGAGGCGGCGATCGGGCTGGCGATCCTCGTCGTCTACTTCCGTAACCGCGGCTCGATCGCGGTGACGGACATCAACCTGATGAAGGGCTGAGGCCGGACCGATGTTTGCCGCCGCAATCTTCCTGCCACTCCTGGGCGCCATCGTGGCCGGCTTCTTCGGCCGGTGGATCGGCGACCGGGGTGCGCAGATCGTCACCTGCGGGGCGCTGCTGATCAGCATGCTCCTCGGCTGGTTCATCCTCTACACGGTCGGCTTCCAAGGCGAGGCGCGCACCGTCGAGCTCTTCACCTGGATTTCGTCGGGCGCACTGGAGGCGAACTGGTCGCTGCGCTTCGACACGCTGACGGCGGTGATGGTGTTCGTCGTCACCACCGTCTCGGCCATGGTCCATGTCTATTCCGTGGGCTACATGTCCCACGACCACTCGATCCCGCGCTTCATGGCGTATCTCAGCATCTTCACGTTCTTCATGCTGATGCTGGTGACGGCCGACAACTTCCTGCAGATGTTCTTCGGCTGGGAGGGCGTCGGCGTCGCCTCCTATCTGCTGATCGGCTTCTGGTACGATCGCCCGTCGGCCAACGCCGCCGCCATCAAGGCCTTCGTCGTCAACCGCATCGGCGATTTCGGCTTCGCGCTCGGCATCATGGCGGTCTTCTTCCTGTTCGGCAGCATCTCGTTCGACGAGGTCTTCGCGGCCGCGCCCCAGATGGCGGGGAAGAACTTCGAGTTCCTCGGCATGCAGGTGGACGCGCTGACGACGGCCTGCATCCTCCTGTTCATCGGCGCCATGGGCAAGTCGGCCCAGCTCGGCCTGCACACCTGGCTGCCGGACGCGATGGAGGGCCCGACGCCGGTGTCGGCGCTGATCCACGCCGCGACGATGGTCACGGCCGGCGTCTTCATGCTGTGCCGCCTGTCGCCGATGTTCGAGTACGCGCCCGTGGCGCTGACCCTGGTGACGCTGGTCGGCGCCACCACCGCGATCTTCGCCGCCACCGTCGGCATGACCCAGTTCGACATCAAGCGCGTCATCGCCTATTCGACCTGCAGCCAGCTCGGCTACATGTTCTTCGCCATCGGCGTGTCGGCCTATCAGGCGGCGATCTTCCACCTGATGACCCATGCTTTCTTCAAGGCGTTGCTGTTCCTGGGTGCGGGCTCGGTCATCCACGCCATGTCGGACGAGCAGGACATGCGCCGCATGGGCGGCATCTGGAGGCTCATCCCGACCACCTACACGCTGATGTGGGTCGGCAGCCTGGCCCTGGCCGGCCTGCCGTTCTTCGCCGGCTTCTATTCCAAGGACATCATCCTGGAGGCGGCCTTCGGCGCCCAATCCGGCGTCGGCCAGTACGCGTTCTGGATGGGGGCCGCGGCAGCGCTGCTGACCGCCTTCTATTCCTGGCGCGTGCTGTTCCTGACCTTCCACGGCAAGCCGCGGGCGAACGAGAAGGTGATGGCGCATGTCCACGAATCGCCGCCGGTGATGATCGTCCCGCTGGTCGTCCTGGCGTTGGGCGCGATCTTCTCCGGCTGGCTCGCCTACGACACCTTCGTCGGCCATCACCAGGCGGAATTCTGGGGCGCGTCCATCTTCATCGCCCCGACGCACGCCCCGCTCGACGCCGCCCATCACGTCCCGGCCTGGGTGAAGCTGCTGCCGATCGTGGTCGCCGTGGCCGGCATCCTGATCGCCTGGGTGGCCTATATCCGCCAGCCGGACCTGCCGGCGCGGGTCGCCGAGCAGTTCCGCGCGCTCTATTTGTTCTTCTACAACAAGTGGTACTTCGACGAGCTCTACGACCGGCTGTTCGTGCGTCCGGCCTTCTATCTCGGCCGCGGCCTGTGGAAGGTCGGCGACGGTGCGGTGATCGACGGCGTCGGCCCCGACGGGATGGCGGCCACCACGCAGGCCGTGTCGGTCCAGGCCAGCCGCCTCCAGTCGGGCTACGTCTACCACTATGCCTTTGCCATGCTGATCGGCGTCGTCCTGCTGATCAGCTGGTATCTCTACGTCCGTATCTGAGGGGAATCGGATGTCCGACCTGCCGATCCTCTCGCTCGTCATTTTCCTGCCGCTGGTAGGTGCCGCCCTCATCATGGCGGTGCGTGGCGATGCCGAGATCGTCGCCCGCAATGCCCGCAACGTGGCCCTGTGGACGACCATCGTCACCTTCCTGCTGTCGCTCCTGCTGTGGATCGACTTCGAGCCGGGGCAGGCGGGATTCCAGTTCGTCGAGAAGGCGTCCTGGATCCCCGACTTCGCCATCGGCTACCATCTCGGCGTCGACGGCATCTCGGTCTTCTTCGTCCTCCTGTCGACCTTCCTGACGCCGATCTGCGTCCTTGCCTCCTGGGAGGCGGTGCGGGTGCATGTGCGTTAGTACATGATCGCCTTCCTGGTCCTCGAGACCATGATGGTCGGCATGTTCTCGTCCCTCGACTTCGTGATGTTCTACATCTTCTTCGAGGGCACCCTGATTCCGATG
>CAZQOA010000184.1:0-3561 GCA_964594715.1 uncultured Rhizobiaceae bacterium
ACCGTCCACGAACTTGCGCACGCTCGGCACCGGCGCCTGGGCCCCGGCCAGGCCGAAGGCGCTGCGAACGGCTTCGGCCGGCAGCCGCACCAGGCTGGCGGCCGCCGCCATCGCGCCGAAGGTCTGCCAGGGCGAGCAGCCCATGACCGCCATCTTGCGCTGGGGCGACGGCTGCACCGCGCGCCCGATCCGGAGCGACACCTCGTAGCCGGCGACGACCGCCGCCAGGAAGTCGGCGCCGCTGGCCCCTCGCGCCTCCGCCAGCGCCAGGGCCGGCGGGACGACCGTGGCACCGGGGTGCGAGGGCGCCCCGGTGCGGAACGAGTCGTCGAAATCGAGCGCGTTCGCCGCCTGGGCGCCGACATGCGTCGCGCCCATCAGCCCGATGCGGCGATCCGTGCCGGGGATGGAGACGGGCGATCCGGCCGCCGTCTCCCCCAGCACGTCGAGCAGGATGCGCGACGGCTCGAGCCGGATGCCGCCGACCGCGCAGGCGATGCTGTCCAGCACGCACATCTTGGCCAGGCGACGGACCTCCGGCGGCAGGTCCTGGAAGCGCAGGCCCGCGATCCAGTCGGACAGCGTGGCCGAGGTTCCTGCGGCCGAAACGGGAACGAGAGGGGCGGTGTCGTCCATGGTCGTCTCCTGCGGTGCGTGCTGACGGTGCCTAGCGCGAGATCCACTCGTTCCAGCGGCGGATGATCTCCTCGGTGTTGCCGACCAGCCAGTCGTAGTCGATGTCGACCATCCGCTCCCAATTCTTGGGATTGGCGGAGAGATTGTCGCTGACGGCCGGCGGATGCATGGCGAGTGCGGCCTTGTTGGAGGTGCCGTACTGCACGACCTTGGTGAAGGCGACGTGCTGTTCCGGCGCGGTCATGAAGTGGTCGAGGAAGGCGTAGGCCGCGTTCGGGTGCGGCGCCTTGCGCAGGATCGACCATTGTGAGGTGTACTGGATGCCCCCGTTGAACTCCATGTCGATGGGCATTCCCTCGTTCTGCAGCGCCAGCACCCGGCCGTCGAAGATCCACCCCATCACCGCATCGCCGCTGCGGAAGGCGTTCACCGCCTGGTCGGCGTTCTTCCACCACACGGTGACGTGCGGCTTGATCCGGTCCATCGCCTTGAACGCGCGGTCCAGGTCCATCGGGAAGAGCTTGTCGCGGGGCACGCCGTCCGCCAGCAGCGCCGGGATCAGCACCTCCCACGGATAGCCGATGTTGGGCAGGGTGCGCGGGCCGGGGAAGGCCTTCTGGTCCCAGAAGTCGGCCCAGCCCGTCGGCTTCTTGCCGCCGAACTCCTTGGTCATGTAGGCGAGGACGCCGCCGCCGAGCGTGCGCACGATCGAGTTCTTGCGGCACGTGTTGGGGACGCCCTCCTTGGCCGCGTTCGGGATGCGCGAGCAGTCGATCGGCAGCAACTCGTTGGCCATCGTGATCGTGGTGATCGGGTGGCTGGTGATGATGTCCCAGGTGACGGCGTTCATCTCGCTCATCGCCTTGACCTTGGCGTTCTGCTCGCCGAAGGCGGAGGGCACGCCGATCACCCGGACGCCGGTCTTGTCCGAAAAGGGCTGGTAGAAGCTGGACCGCAGGGAGCGCTCGAACTGGCCGCCGGCGGCCACGATCACGAGCTCCTTTTCGAGCTGCTGGGCGGCCGCCGGAACGGCGGCCGCGGCGAGGGCGATCGAGACCGCCAGGATGGGCTTCAACATTTCGGACCTCCTCATTGTTCAGTCGCTCGCTATCGTCATTCGCCGGCCTGGGCTCATTTGCCGGCCCCGCTCATTTGCCGGCCTGTGCGGCGGCCGATCTGCCGAGCCACATAAGGGCGATCGTGACGACGACGATGATGGTCGATGCCGCCGCGATGATCGGCGACAGGTTCATGTCGATGTCCTCGAACATCTTGCGGGTGATCGTCTTGTTTCGGTCGCCGGAGATGAAGAAGGCGACCACCGTCTCGTCGAAGGACGAGAGGAAGGAGAAGACGGCGGCGGCAAAGATGCCGGGGCGGATCAGCGGCAGGGTGACGGCGAAGAAGGAGCGGGTCGGCGAGGCGCCGAGGTTCATCGCCGCCCGGTCGAGGGTCGGGTCGAGCCGGGCGAGCGACGCCGAGACGACGAGGACCACGTAGGGGATGGCGAGCGCGGTGTGGATCAGCACGAAGCCGGCTATCGTCCCCGTCAGTCCGATCGGCGTGAACTGCAGGTAGACCGCGATCGCGACGATGACGTGCGGCACGAGCAGCGGCGCCAGCAGCAAGGCCCGGATCATCTCGCGCCCCGGCAGTCGCCCGCGCTCCAGCGCGATCGCCGTCATCGTCCCCAGCACTGTCGCGACCAGCATCGTCACGGCGGCGATCTGCAGCGAAAAGATCGTCGCCGCCATCCATTCCGGGTCGGCCAGGTATTCCCGGTACCAGCGCAGCGAGAAGTCGCGCGGCGGGAAGCGGATGAAGTGCACGGAATCGAACGAGACCGGCACCATGATCAGGGTCGGCAACAGCAGGAAGGCCAGCACCGCCAGCCCGAACAGGCGAAGCGGCAGGCCCGCCGACCGGATGCGCAGGCTAGGCATGGGCGGTCGCCCGTTCGACGCCCAACACCTTGCGGAAGGCGAAGGTGATGATGAGCGAAAGCGCCAGCAGCACGAACGAGATGGCGCCGGCGAAGGGCCAGTTCAGCATCTCCGTCGCCTGCTGCGAGATCAGGGTCGCGATCATCAGCGTGCGCGGTCCGCCGACTATCGCCGGCGTGATGTAGAAGCCGAGCGACAGGACGAAGACCATGAGGCAGCCGGCGAAGATGCCGGGCAGGCTGAGCGGCAGGGTGACGTGGACGAAGCTGCGCAAGGGGCTGGCGCCGAGGTTGAGCGCGGCCTTGCCCAGGTCCGAGGAGATGTTCTTCAGGGAAGACACCAGCGGCAGGATCATGAAGGGCAGCAGGACGTGGCTCATCGCCACCAGCACCGTCACCTCGCTGTAGAGCAGCGCCAGCGAGCGGTCGATGAAGCCCCACTCCTTGAGCCAGGTATTGACGATGCCGTTGCGCTGCAGCAGCAGGATCCAGCCGTAAGAGCGCACCAGCACGCTGGTCCACAACGGGATCAGGACACAGAGCGTGACCAAGGCCGCGACCCCGGCGCGGGCGCGCGCGATCCAGAGCGCGATCGGATAGCCCAACAGAAGGGCGAGCACGGTGACGCCGGCCGAGATCCACAAGGTGCGCAGGATGATGCGGAGGTAGAGCGGCTCCTCGATCAGCCGGGCATAGTGGGCCAGCGTCCAGGTGGGCTCGGATATGCTGCGGAAGAGGAGCGAGGCGACCGGCAGGAAGAAGGTCCAGGCGAGCAGCAGCAGGGCCGGGGACACCAGCAGCAGCGAGGCGCGGCGCGACAGGCGGTCACGCGATATCGCCGCCGCCGCCGGCGTGGCGGGGGCCGCGGCGAACCAGGCCCGCCGGCGACCCGGACGGAGCGAGGGCGCGGCCGCGTCGGTCACGCCGGGCCTTCCGCGAAGACGTGGGCGTCGGCCGCGGTCCAGTGGACGGCGACGCTGTCG
>CAZQOA010000185.1:0-3391 GCA_964594715.1 uncultured Rhizobiaceae bacterium
GGCGCCTTCGCCGCCTCCGGCACGAACGCGATCAGGCCGCCCACCGCCGGGCCGGCGTCGACCAGCATGGCCTGGCCGGCGTCGGTGACGAAGACCTTGTTCGCGGCCAGGTGGCGGCGGGTGGCAGCGGGGTCGGCGACGGTCAGGGCGTAGGCGGCGATGCAGGGGGTGGCGGGGACGGGTGCGGCCAGCAGGCGCTGGGCCTGCTCGGTGTCGGCGAAGACGATCGTGCCGCGATCGAAGGCCAGGACCTGGGCGCCGTCGTCGCGTCGATCCGGCGCGCGGCCGGTGAAGCGGCCGAAGCGTTCGGCGGCTTCGATGGGGTCGGCGACGGCGATCAGGATGGAGCGGAGGCCGATGGCACCGTTGGCGTGGTCGAGCCAGCGGCCCTGCCACATGTTCTCGGGCGTCAGATGGTTGCAGAACTGCACCCGGCCCTCCGGCATCGCCTCGGGCGCCACCCGCAGGACGCGGAAGCGGACATGGCCCGGCGTGCCGGCCTCGGTCTCGATCTCGCGCTCCAGGCGGACGATGGGCAGCGGCGCGAAGCCGGCGTCCTGCAGGCGGGCCGAGGTGGCGTCCGGGTCGGCCAGCCCGAAGGCGATCAGGTGGACCCCGACATAGCGCGACATGCCCTGCTGCAAGGTGCGGGCATTGGGCGTGTCGCCGGTGGTGGTCAGGATCTCGATATAGCCCTGGCGCAGCATGATGGTGCGGTTGGCCGTGCCCGCCGACACCGGCGGCGCGTCCGGTGCGGCCCGCGTCACCTGGTGGGACAGGGGCGCCATGGTGAAGCCGAGCGCGGCTAGGCGGGCGGACGCGGCCGTCTCTTCCGGGACCCAGTGGGCGAGGTGGTCGATGACGACCTGGCCAGTGGCGGGGACCTGGGTGGCGGCAATGGCGGCGGCTTCGCTGGGGGTCATCGTCCGGCCTCCTGAAGGCGGTGGGAATGGGCGCGCCGTCGGCCGACGAGCGCGATGATGGTGGACGCCACGGCGGCGACGAGAAGTGCCACGCCCAGGGCCGGCATGGCGCCGAGCGGCATGATGAGGAGGTAGAGCGTCACCAGGTAGGCGACGAAGGACATCATGCCGAAGGTGCTGGCGAGCAGGGTGGCGGCGGCGGCACTGCCGCCATGCCGGCGGTGCATGATGAAGGCGATGGCGGTGAAGGCGGTCGGGAAGGCCATCAGGATGCCGGTCGCGCGCGGCCCGATCAGGGTGCTGATGGTGACGACGGTGGCGATGATGGCGCCGGTGATGAGGGCCCGTCCGACCAGCTCCGTCTTGGAGATGCCGACCCGCCGCGGCGGTGGGCGCAGGCCCGCCGGGCGGGGGCACCAGATGGCGGCCGTGAAGGCGGCCAGCGTCAGGGCGAGCGCCGACCACAGTTGCAGCGGCAGGAACTGCACGAGGAAGCCGACGGCCGCCCACACCAGGATCGCGCCGCCGACGCTGACGGTGGCGCCGTAGCGCACCGCCAGGCGCGGATAGACGATCAGGAAGACGGCGATCGCCGCGCTCATCGCCAGCGTATAGAGGACGCTGTCGGCGATGAACCGGTCGGATTCCTGGAGCGCCAGGAAGAAGGTCCCCGGGCCCGACGAGATCGGCAGGCTGATGATGACCCCGCCCAGCAGCGGGCCAGAGCGCTCCGCCACCACCGAGGCGCCCACCACCACCGCCGCCGTGAGGATCATCTTCACGGCGAGCATGCCAAGCTCGATCAGCATCCAGGGGAGGCCTTCGCCGGTCAGCTACCGACCACGATCGGATCGACCAGGCTGCGCAGGGCGGCCAGGATGCTGGGTGCCACGATGCGGCTGGTGCGCGGGTTGTCGGGCGACGGCCGGTTGCGGCTGACCAGCGTCAGGTCGGCATCGTCGGCCTCGACATCCACCGTGTGGACCGTCCCTGGCACGGTCGGGTCGCACCACACCTCGACCTCGGTGCGGTCGAAGCCGATGCCGCCGAGGCTGAGGGTGACGGCCACGTTGAAATGCCGGGGGAAGGAGGCGGCGGCCTCGCCCGCGCTGCCCTCGAACACCTTCACCGGTGCCGCGGGTGGGGTCGAGAAGTCGAAGCCCTGATTCAGGATGTAGGGTTCGTGGGCCAGCGAGTTCGGTCGCAGCTGCGTCGTCAGGCGGACGCGCCGGATGGTGCCTTCCTTGACGCTGCGGATGATGTCGAGGCCGGGCAGGGCGCCGCTGGCCACCTTCACCCGCCCGCCATGGGCGCGCGCCAGCTCGACCAGCTCCGGGCAGTTGGGCAGGCCGCCGACGCTGACGGCGATGAGGATCCGGCCGGCCGCCATCGCCACCTGTGCCACCTCGGGGAAGGCATCGGCGGTGGCGCATTCGATGATGACGTCGGCATGCTGCGGCAGTTCCGCCAGCGGCACCACCAGCGGCTGCGGCCGTACCTTGGCGGCGTTCTCGGTCGCCTGGGCGAGGTCGCGGGCGCTGACCGCCGTCAGGCGGACTTCGGGAATGGCGCCGGCCGACAGGCGGCGGGCGAGGTCCTGGCCGACATTGCCGAATCCGGCAAGGCCGATACGCATCAGTTCAGGCATGGGAAGCAACTTCTCTGGCGGGGCGGGGATGGGGCCATGCCCCGGGCGGGGCTGCCCCTAGAGGGTCAACCCGCCGTCGACATGGACGACCTGTCCCGTAACGTAGCTCGCATCGGGCGACAGAAGGAAGCCGACCATGGCGGCAATCTCGTCGGTGCGCCCGATGCGGCCGAGCGGGATGCGCCCCGATACCTGCGTCCACTGCTCCGGCGTCAGCGAACTGTGGGTCCCCGGCTCCTTCTCGACATAGCCGGGGGCGACGACGTTGACGGTGACGCCCTTGGGCGCCAGCTGGATCGCCAGCGACTTGGCCAGTCCCTCCAGGCCGGCCTTGGCCGACGCCGACGCCGGGAAGATGCCGCCGCCCAGCTTGAACACATGGGCGAGGAAGGTGCTGATGGCGACCACCCGGCCGCTGTCGGATCTCTCCAGGTGCGGCAGGGCGGCGCTGGCCAGCCGGAAGAACGCCTTCTGGATGGTCGCGATCGATTCCTCGAAGCCCTCGATGTCGAGCTCGCCGAAGCGGCGCCGGTCGGCGAAGCCGGCATTGGAGACGACGGCATCGAGGCCGCCGAAGCGGTCGACCGCGGTGGCGACGAGGTGCTGCGCGGTGTCGGGCTGGGTCAGGTCGCCCAGCATCTGCTCGACCACGGCCCCCTTGGCCTCGGCCTCGGCCGCGACGCCGGCCAGGCCTGCGGCGTTGCCCTTGGTGGTCAGGACCAGCGCCACCCCGGGGGCGGCCAGGCGGCGGGCGATCGCCTTGCCGATCCCGGTCGCGGCCCCGGTCAGGATGATGGTGCGGGTCGTCGTCGCGGTCATT
>CAZQOA010000186.1:0-3073 GCA_964594715.1 uncultured Rhizobiaceae bacterium
GAAACGAAGCCATCAGCCCGCCACGGAACTTGAGGCGGTACAAACAAAAACCCCGACTGCGATGGCAGTCGGGGTCTTCATTCGGCCCGGTCCCTGAGTCTACAGCGTAAACGCCTCTGGTTCAGGGATCGTACCGCTTAGCTGCACCCACTCGTTCCGCCGCAGGTCGTGCATTTCATGCAGGTGCCGTTGCGCACCAGGGTGAAGTTGCCGCATTCGCCGCAGGCATCGCCCTCATAGCCCTTCATCCGCGCCTCGCGGATGCGGGCCATGCGGGCTTCCTGTGTCTTCGCCGCCGAGACGCCGATCGTGGTGCTCGCGGCTTCGGCGATCACGGTTTCCGTCGCGACGGCGATGCTGGCGCTGACCGGCGCGCCGTTGCGCTCCATCGTCACCGTTTCCTGATGATGCAGTTCCTCGGCGAGCGCCGTGTTGCCGGCCGTCGCGCGGCCGACATTGCGGAACACCACCAGGTTGGAGCGCACGAAGCCGGTGGAGGCGATCCGCTTCACCGCGTCGAGGCCGCGCTGCGCCTTGTCGTTCTCCTTCGCGGCGCCCTCGGCGGCGCCGGTGCCGAGAGTGTCGAAATCGAGGTCGTCCGGCTTCACATGGGCGAGGTCGTTGCGGCCGAGATAGGAGACCGCGAGTTCCCGGAAGATGTAATCCAGGATCGAGGTCGCCATCTTGATCGCGTCATTGCCCTCGACGATGCCGTTCGGCTCGAAGCGGGTGAAGGTGAAGGCCTCGACATATTCCTCCAGCGGCACGCCATATTGCAGGCCGATGGAGATGGCGATGGCGAAGTTGTTCATCAGCGAGCGGAAGGCGGCCCCTTCCTTGTGCATGTCGATGAAGATCTCGCCGGCCTTGCCGTCCTCGTACTCGCCGGTGCGGATATAGACCTTGTGGCCGCCGACGATGGCCTTCTGGGTGTAGCCCTTGCGCCGCTGCGGCAGGCGGCGGCGCTCGGCCCGCTCCACCACCCGCTCGACGATGCGCTCCACGATCCGCTCGGCGACCAGCGGCGCCTTGGCGGCCGGGGCCGCGGCGGCGACGTCGTCGGCGATCTCGTCGGCGGCGTCGTCGCCGATCGTCGAGGACAGCGGCTGCGACAGCTTGGAGCCGTCGCGATAGAGGGCGTTGGCCTTCAGCGCCAGCCGCCAGGACAGGAGATAGGCCTCCTTGCAGTCCTCGACCGTGGCCGCGTTCTGCATGTTGATGGTCTTGGAGATGGCGCCGGTGATGAAGGGCTGGGCCGCCGCCATCATGCGGATATGGCTCTCCACCGACAGGAAGCGCTTGCCGTCGCGCCCGCACGGGTTGGCGCAGTCGAACACCGGCAGGTGCTCGGGCTTGAGGTAGGGTGCGCCCTCCAGGGTCATCGCCCCGCAGCAATGGGTATTGGCGGCGTCGATCGCCTGGCGCGAGAAGCCCAGCGCCGACAGCATGTCGAAGCTGACATCGTCGAGCGCGTCCGTGGTGAGGCCGAGGGCGCCGGTGCAGAACTCCTCGCCCAAGGTCCAGCGGTTGAAGGCGAACTTGATGTCGAAGGCGCTGCCCAGCGACGCCTCCAGCCGCTCCAGCGCGGCGTCCGTGAAGCCTTTCGCGCGCAGCGCCTCATGGTCGATGCCTGGGGCGGCCTCGAGCGAGCCATGGCCCACCGCCCAGCGCACGATCTCCTCGACCTGCCACTCCGGATAGCCCAGCGTGCGCAGGCCCTGGGGCACCATGCGGTTGATGATCTTGAAGTAGCCGCCGCCCGCCAGCTTCTTGAACTTCACCAGGGCGAAGTCCGGCTCGATGCCGGTGGTGTCGCAATCCATCACCAGGCCGATGGTGCCGGTCGGTGCCACCACCGTCGTCTGGGCGTTGCGGAAGCCATGCTGCTCGCCCAGGCGCAGGGCCTCGTCCCAGGCGCGCCGGGCGGCCGCCACCAGGGTCGCGTCCGGGCAGCGCGCGGCGTCGAGCGGCACCGGCAGGATGGTCAGCCCCTCATAGTTCTTGGCCTCGCCATGGGCGGCGCGGCGATGGTTGCGGATGACCCGCAGCATGGCGGCGCGGTTCTTGGGATAGGCCGGGAAGGGGCCGAGCTCGCCCGCCATCGCGGCCGAGGTGGCATAGGACTGCCCGGTCATCAGGGCGGTGATGGCGCCGCAGAGCGCGCGGCCCTCGTCGCTGTCGTAGGGCAGGCCCATGGCCATCAGCAGGCCGCCGATGTTGGCGTAGCCCAGCCCCAGCGTGCGGAACTCATAGCTGAGCTCGGCGATCCGGCGCGACGGGAACTGCGCCATCAGGACCGCGATCTCCAGCACCACCGTCCACAGGCTGCAGGCATGGGCGAAGCCCTCGGTGTCGAACGACCCGTCGGCGGCATGGAACGCCATCAGGTTGATCGAGGCCAGGTTGCAGGCGGTGTCGTCGAGGAACATGTACTCGGAGCACGGGTTGGACGCGTTGATCCGTCCGCTCTCCGGGCAGGTGTGCCACTCGTTGATGGTGGTGTCGTACTGCACCCCCGGATCGGCCGACGCCCAGGCGGCGTGGGCGATCTTCTCCCACAATTCGCGGGCCGGCAGCCGCTTGGCGATCTTGCCGTCGGTGCGCCGGACCAGCTCCCAGTCCTCGTCCCGCTCGACCTTCTGCAGGAAGGCGTTGGAGAGGCGGACCGAGTTGTTGGAGTTCTGGCCGGAAACCGTGAGGTAGGCCTCGGAATCCCAGTCCGCGTCGTAGACCGGGAAATGGATCGAGGTGTAGCCCTGGCGGGCGAACTGGATGACCCGCTGGACATAGTTCTCGGAGATCAGCGACCGCCGGGCGGCGCGGATCTCGGCCTTGAGGGCAGGGTTCTTCGCCGGGTCGAAGCGATCCTCGCCGGTTCCATCGGCACAGGCCCGCATGATGGCGTTGAGGTGGCGGTCGGCCAACTTGGAGCCGGCGACCAGGGCCGCCACCTTCTGCTCCTCGACCACCTTCCAGTCGATATAGGCCTCGATGTCGGGATGGTCGACATCGACCGTGACCATCTTGGCCGCGCGCCGGGTGGTGCCGCCCGACTTGATGGCGCCCGCCGCGC
>CAZQOA010000187.1:0-3045 GCA_964594715.1 uncultured Rhizobiaceae bacterium
GCCACGCGATCGAGCGGGCGGCCGGCTTCAGTGCGAGGCCGGTGATGGCGGGAGGTGCGGCATGAGCCTCATCGAAGGGCGCACCGGCGCGTGGGAGGTCGTGATCGGCCTCGAGGTGCATGCCCAGGTCGTTTCCAGGTCGAAGCTCTTCTCGGGCGCCTCGGCCGAGTTCGGGGCGGAGCCGAACACCCAGGTGTCCTTCGTCGATGCCGGGATGCCCGGCATGCTGCCGGTCATCAACGAGGTCTGCGTCGCCCAGGCGGTGCGCACCGGGCTGGGGCTGGGCGCCCAGATCAACCTGGTCTCGGTATTCGACCGCAAGAACTACTTCTATGCCGACCTGCCGTCCGGCTATCAGATCTCGCAGTTCAGCCAGCCCATCGTCGGCAAGGGCAGCATCATCCTCGACCTCGCCGGCGGGGCGACGCGCGAGGTCGGCATCACGCGCCTGCACCTGGAGCAGGATGCCGGCAAGAGCCTGCACGACCAGCATCCGACCATGTCCTTCATCGACCTCAACCGGTCGGGCGTGGCGCTGATGGAGATCGTGTCGGAGCCCGACATGCGCACCGCGGAGGAGGCGGGGGCCTACGTCAAGAAGCTGCGCTCCATCCTGCGCTATCTCGGCACCTGCGACGGCAACATGGAGGAGGGGTCGATGCGCTGCGACGTCAACGTCTCCGTCCGCCGCCCGGGGGACGAGCTCGGGACGCGCTGCGAGATCAAGAACGTGAACTCGATCCGCTTCGTCATGCAGGCGATCGAGTACGAGTCGCGCCGCCAGGTCGGGATCATCGAGGATGGCGGCACCATCCGCCAGGAGACCCGCCTGTTCGATTCCGGCCGCGGCGAGACGCGCTCGATGCGCTCCAAGGAGCAGGCGCACGACTATCGCTACTTCCCTGACCCCGACCTGCTGCCGCTGGTGCTGACGCCCGAATTCGTGGCCGGGATCAAGGCCGACATGCCGGAGCTGCCGGACCCCAAGAAGGCGCGCTTCGTCGCCGAATACGGCCTGACCCCCTATGACGCGGGCGTGCTGGTGGGCGAGCAGGAGAACGCTGCCTACTACGAGACGGTGGTGCGGGGCCGCGACCCCAAGCTGGCGGCCAACTGGGTGACGGGCGACCTGTTCGGATTCCTCACCAAGAGCGGCAAGACGATCGGCGAGAGCCCGGTCTCGGCCGATGCGCTGGGCGGCCTCATCGACCTCATCCGCGACGGCACCATCTCCGGCCGCCTCGCCAAGGAGGTGTTCGAGGCGATGTGGGAGACGGGCAAGCCCGCCCCCCAGATCGTCGAGGAGCGCGGCCTGCGCCAGGTCTCCGACACCGGCGCCATCGAAGGCGCCATCGCCGCCGTGATGGACGCCAACGCCGCCAAGGTGGCCGAATATCGCTCCGGCAAGGACAAGCTGTTCGGCTTCTTCGTCGGCCAGGTCATGAAGGCGACCCAGGGCAAGGCCAATCCCGCACTCGTGAACGACATCCTGAAGCAGAAGCTGGCAGGATAGCCGGCACCGCATCCCGCCCCACACTCCGCTCAAGATTTCCCCCCTCGCGAGGAACCCCACCGATGGCGATGACGCTCTATGGCAGCCCCTTGTCGTTCCCGACCTACAAGGTGGCGCTCATGCTTTCCATGGCGGGCGAGCCCTTCACCTTCCAGTACGTCAACCTGCGCCAGGGCGAGCACAAGAAGCCGGCGTTCCTGGCGATGAACCGCTTCGGCCAGGTGCCGGTGCTGATGGACGGCCTGACGCCCCATGTGCAGTCCAACGCCATCCTGACCCACCTGGCCGGCAAGCTCGGCCGGTTCGGCGGCGAGGGCGCGGCGGCCCGGCAGCAGACGCAGGAATGGCTGTGCTGGGAGGCCGACCAGCTTCTCCCCGGCATCGCCCGGCCGCGCTTCTACAAGCGCTTCATGCAGGACCCGGACCCGACCCTGCTGGCGCACTACACCGAACGCGGCGAGGGCGCGCTGAAGGTCCTGGATGCGGCCCTGGGCGCGCAGGATTTCCTCGGCGGTGCCGCACCCTCGATTGCCGACATCTCCGTCTATGCGACGACCGCGCACGCGGCCGAAGGCGGGTTCGACCTCGCGCGCTGGCCGGCGGTCGAGGGCTGGGTCGCGCGGATGGCGCGGCAGCCGGGCGTGAAGCCGGCGCCCGACCTCATGCCGATGCCGCAGTAGGGGTGGGATGATGATCGATCTCTACACCTGGACCACGCCCAACGGCCGCAAGGCCTCGATCATGCTGGAGGAGACGGGGCTGCCCTACCGCACGCACCCGATCAACATCGGCAAGGACGAGCAGTTTGCCCCGGCCTTCCTGAAGATCAGCCCGAACAACCGTATCCCCGCCATCGTCGACAGCGATGGGCCGGGCGGCAAGCCCATGTCGCTGTTCGAATCGGGCGCCATCCTGGTCTACCTGGCCGAGAAGACGGGGAAGTTCTATCCGGCCGACCCCGTGACCCGCTACACGGCGCTGCAATGGCTGATGTGGCAGATGGGCGGCTTCGGCCCGATGCTGGGCCAGGCCCACCATTTCCGCCGCGCCGCACCCGAGCCGATGCCCTACTCGATCGACCGCTACACCAACGAGGCCAAGCGCCTCTACGGCGTCATCGACCGGCGCCTGGGCGAGGCGGAATACCTGGCCGGCGCGGAATACTCGATCGCCGACATCGCGACATACCCCTGGGCGGCCCGGCACGAGTGGCACGCGGTCGACCTAGCCGCCTTCCCCAACGTCCAGCGCTGGTACGACACCGTCGGCCAGCGCCCGGCCGTGCAGCGCGGGATGGCCATTCCCGGCTGACCGGCACCACGCCTGTACGAATTCGGGGCCGCGATCGCCAGATCGCGGCCCCTCTCGTTGACAGCACCTTCGCTGCACGGCTAGAACCTGTCCTGCATACGCCGTGAATTGATCCACTCTCGGGTGGAGGGGTGGCCGAGTGGCTGAAGGCGGCGGTTTGCTAAACCGTTATAGGATCTAAAGTCCTATCGTGGGTTCGAATCCCATCCCCTCCGCCAACT
>CAZQOA010000188.1:0-2977 GCA_964594715.1 uncultured Rhizobiaceae bacterium
CACCGGGCTGGACGGCGGCGGTGGCCGTGGTCGGCCTGCTGACCGCGCTGCGGCTGCTGTGGCTGTCGGCAACCCCGCTCGACCTCTATGGCGACGAGGCCCAGTACTGGATCTGGGCCCAGGCGCCGGCTTTCGGCTACTACTCCAAGCCGCCCCTGGTCGCCTGGGCGATCGCGCTCTCGACCGGTCTTTTCGGCGACGGCGAATTCGCGGTCAAGCTGCCAAGCGCCCTGTTCCACGCCGGCACCGCCCTGGTGTTGTACGCCATCGGCCGCGATCTGGGGGGCCCGCGTGTCGGTTTCTGGTCGGCGGTCCTGTGGGCGACCACGCCGGCGGTGTCGCTGTCGTCGCTCATCATCTCGACCGACCCGCCGCTGCTGCTCTTCTGGGCGCTGGCGCTGCACGCGTTCCTCCGCGCGATCCGTGGATCAGGGCACGCCTGGTGGCTGGCGGCCGGCCTGTGGGTCGGCCTCGGGCTCCTGTCGAAATACGCCATGGGCTATTTCCTGCTGTCGGCCGCGCTCTGCCTGGCGGCGACGCCCGGCCTGCAGCCGCTGCTGTGGCGCCGGCTGCCGCTGATGGCGGCGACCGGCCTGCTGCTGCTGGTGCCGAACGTGCTGTGGAACCTCGCCAACGGCTTCGCCACCTTCCGCCATACCGGCGACAACGCCAATCTGGGCGGACCGCTGTTCAATCCGGGCGAGCTGCTGGAGTTCGCGGGCGCCCAGTTCGCCGTGTTCGGGCCGATCCCGCTGCTGGTGCTGGTGGCGGCCCTGGCCGCCGCTTATGGCCGGGAAGGCGATGCCCCGCGGCGCCTGCTCGCCTTCTTCGTATGGCCGACCCTGGCCGTCGCCCTGGCGATCGCGCTCCTGTCCCGCGCCCACGCCAACTGGGCCGCACCCGCCTATGTCGCGGCGACCCCGCTGGTCGCGGCGTGGCTGGTCGACCGCGGCTGGCGCCGGCTGCTGGCGCTGACGGTCGCGGCCCACGCGCTCCTGGCGGCGACGGCGATGGCCGCACCGCCCTTGCTGCGGCAGGCGGGCTGGGAACTGCCGTCCGCCTGGGACCCGTGGCGCCGGGTGCGCGGCTGGTCCGGGCTGGGCCTGGCGGTGACCGCGATCCGCGACCGGCATCCGCAGGCGGGGCTGCTGGTGGACAGCCGCCTGACCCTGGCGTCGCTGATCTATTACGTCCGCCCGCACCCGTTCGACGCCGTGAAATGGAATGCCGACGGCATCGCCGGCGATCATTTCGAGCTGACCACCCGCCTCGACCCCGGCACCGGGCGCAGCTTCGTCCTGATCACCGGCCGGCCCGACCCGGCCGACATCCTGTCGCGCTTCGAGCAGGCCCAGCGCCTGGCGGAGATCGTGACGCCGATCGGCCCTGACCGCGACCGCCGCCATTACGCATTCCTGGTGAAGGGCTTCCGCGGCTATCGGTGATTCAGGGGCGCTGATCCGGGGGGCGCTGATCCAGGCGGCGCCGGATCTCGGCGGCCACCAGCCCGGCATCGTCGGGCGGCGCATAGGCCCAGCGCTCGAGCCTGCCCTCGAAGGGCCGGGTGATGCCCAGCGACTGGAAATGGGCATGGAAGCGGGTGAACTTGGCCGACCCGCCGGGCAGGTGGAAGATGTAGAGCGGCTTGCCGGTCGCCGCCGCCTCCGACGGCATGGAGACGGAGTCCGAGGTGACGATGATGGCCTCGGCCAGGGCCAGGAAGCCGAGGTAGGGGTTATCGCCGGCGCCGTCCCAGAAGAAGGTCCCCGGCCCCTCCAGGCGCTGTCGCAGGATCCCGGCCGCGTCCGGCCCGGTCCGGCGGGAGGCGGTGACCAGCAGCCCGGCGCCGTGGTCGCGCCGCATCGTCGCCAGGCGATCGGCCAAGGCGCCGGCCGCCTCGGCCGTCATGCGATAGGCGCGGTTGGAGCCACCGATGAGGACCGCGACCAGCGGACGCGGCAGGTGGGCCAGGCGCGGCGCCCAGATGGCGGCCGCCGCCGCCAGGGCCGGCGCCGTCACCTTGTGGATGGCCCCGTCGGTCACGACGACGTTGGGCCCGCGCAGCCGGTCGTGCCGGGGTACCGTCACCAGGTCGAAGAGGCCGGGATGGAGGCCG
Organism: uncultured Rhizobiaceae bacterium; assembly: GCA_964594715.1. Classification (GTDB taxonomy): domain Bacteria; phylum Pseudomonadota; class Alphaproteobacteria; order ATCC43930; family Allostellaceae; genus Allostella. Next base: position 2,117 of record CAZQOA010000188.1, read on the forward strand.
CAATCCTGGATCTGCACGGCGAAGGCGCTGCCGCCGGAACGGCCGCGGACCCACAGCACCGCCCGGCCGGTGCGCCAGCCGGCGCCGATCACGACGTCCGGCCAGGGCGGCGCCAGCGGGTCGCTGGCGGGGGCGGGGCGGGCACCGCGGCGCCACCATCCCCCGGGCAGCAGCGACCAGGGCAGGTCGACCGTCGCCCGCAGCTGCGACGACCGGCCGCCGAGCGCGCCGGACAACCCCGCCAGCTGGCTGAGGTTCCCGGCCTTGCCGTCATGGAGGAGCCAGGTTCCCGACCGGCTGCCGCTCATGGAAATCGGGTTCGTTTGTTGCGCGACCGCGAATCGTCGGTAATATAGTTGCTGAAATGGATCGGAGAGCAGACGCCACGATGCGACGGATCAAGCTGGACAAGATCGACCGCCGCATCCTCCGCGACCTGCAATCCGACGGCCGGATGACCAATGTCGAGCTGGCGCGGCGCGCCGGCATCTCGGCGCCGCCCTGCCTGCGGCGGGTGCGGGCCCTGGAGGAGGCCGGCTTCATCCGCGGCTTCCACGCCGATGTCGACCCGGCCCTGCTCGGCTACGGGGTCACCGTCTTCGCCGCGGTCGGGCTGGCGAGCCAGGCCGAAAGCGACCTCCGCGCCTTCGAGCACCTGGTCGAGGGCTGGCCGGAGGTCCGCGAGTGCCACATGCTGGCCGGCGAGAATGATTTCCTCCTGCGCGTCGTGGCCGAGGACTGGGACACCTATCAGCGCTTCCTCACCACCCGGCTGACCGCCGCCCCCAACGTCAGCCACGTCAAGTCGGCGCTGGCCATCCGCTCGTCGAAGGAGCTGCCGGGCGTGCCGGTCGAGGAGGC
>CAZQOA010000189.1:0-2767 GCA_964594715.1 uncultured Rhizobiaceae bacterium
CGCGAGGTAGAGTCGAGCGGATCGACCGCCGGGAAGATGCCCAGCGAAGCGATGTCGCGCGACAGCACGGTGGTGGCGTCGAGATGCGCGAAGGAGGTGGCGGGCGCCGGGTCGGTCAGGTCGTCGGCGGGCACATAGATCGCCTGCACCGACGTGATCGACCCCTTCTTGGTCGAGGTGATGCGCTCCTGCAAGGCGCCCATGTCCGTCGACAGGGTCGGCTGATAGCCGACCGCCGAGGGAATGCGGCCGAGCAGCGCCGACACTTCGGAGCCAGCCTGGGTGAAGCGGAAGATGTTGTCGACGAAGAACAGCACGTCCTGCCCTTCGACATCGCGGAAATATTCCGCCAGCGTCAGGCCGGTCAGGCCGACGCGCGCGCGCGCGCCCGGCGGCTCGTTCATCTGGCCATAGACCAGGGCCGCCTTGGAGCCGGGGCCATCGACCTTGATGACGCCCGATTCCATCATTTCGTGATAGAGATCGTTGCCTTCTCGGGTGCGCTCGCCCACGCCGGCGAACACCGAATAGCCGCCATGCGCCTTGGCGACGTTGTTGATCAGTTCCATGATCAGCACCGTCTTGCCGACGCCGGCGCCGCCGAACAGGCCGATCTTGCCACCTTTGGCATAGGGCGCCAGCAGGTCGACGACCTTGATGCCGGTGACCAGGATCTGCGCTTCGGTCGACTGTTCGATGAAGGCCGGCGCATCGCGATGGATCGGCGACGACAGCTTGGCGTTGACGGGCCCACGTTCGTCGATCGGCTCGCCGACGACGTTGATGATGCGGCCCAGCGTCTCCGGCCCGACCGGGACGGTGATCGGCGCGCCGGTGGAGACCGCCTGCTGGCCGCGGACCAGCCCGTCGGTGGTGTCCATGGCGATGGTGCGGACCGTATGCTCGCCCAGATGCTGGGCGACCTCGAGCACCAGGCGCTTGCCTGCATGTTCGACATGCAGCGCGCTCAGGATCGCCGGCAGGTCGCCCTCGAACTTCACGTCGACGACGGCGCCGATCACCTGGGTGATGGTGCCGATGTTGTTTCCAATTTCAGCCTGCGCAGCGGCCATAATCTGCTCCCGTAACATGCGTGCCGGCGGGCTAGAGAGCCTCGGCGCCGGAGATGATCTCGATCAGTTCCTTGGTGATGGAAGCCTGACGCGAACGGTTATAGACCAGCGTCAGCTTGCCGATCATGTCGCTGGCGTTGCGCGTGGCATTGTCCATCGCCGTCATCCGCGCGCCGTGCTCGCTCGCGTTGTTCTCCAGCAATGCCCGGTAGAGCTGCACCGCGAGGTTGCGCGGCAGCAGCTCGGCCAGGATCTGCTCTTCGTCCGGTTCGTACTCGTAGACTGCCGGAACGCCGCCATCGCCGGCGTCCGCAACCCCCGCAATCGCACCGGCCGGCGCCTCCGGCGGCGAGAAGGGGATGAGTTGCTGGACAGTGACGATCTGGGCGATCGCCGAGCGGAAGCGATTATAGACGATCCTGGCGACGTCGAACTCACCCGCCTGGAACATGGCGGCGACGCGCTGGCCGATGCGGGCCGCGGTGTCGTAGCTGAGGCGCGGGCGCTGGAAGTCGGTGATCGAGTCCACGATCATCGCCTCGAACTCGCGTCGCAACTGGTCGCGCGCCTTGCGGCCGACACAGAGGATCTTCACCGTCTTGCCGTCCGCCAGCAGGGCGCGAATCTGGCGCCGCGCTTCGCGGACGATGGACGAGTTGAATGCACCACACAGCCCGCGATCGGCGGTGGCGACAATCAGCAGGTGGACCTGGTCGCGACCGGTGCCGGCCAGCATCGCCGGGGCACCCTCGGCCGAAGCCAGGCTCCCGGCGAGGGACCCCAGCATCCGCTCCATCCGCTCGGCGAACGGCCGGGCGGCCTCGGCCTGTTCCTGGGCGCGGCGCAGCTTCGCGGCCGCGACCATCTTCATGGCCGAGGTGATCTTGCGCGTCGACTTGACGCTGTTGATGCGGACCCGAAGATCCTTGAGACTTGCCATGACCGCCTGTCGGGAAGCTGTGGGCCGGCCTGGCTCAGACCACGAAGGTCTTGGCGTAGGCCTGGATGAAGGCCGCCAGCTTCGCCTCTGTCGCCTTCGATATCTCCTTCTCCGTGCGGATCGCCTGCAGGATATCCGCACCCTGGCCGCGAATGTCGGTAAGGAGGCCCTGCTCGAAGCGGCCGACCGCCGAAAGCGGGATGGCGTCGAGATGCCCGCGCACGCCGGTGAAGAGCGAGATGACCTGCTCTTCGATCGGCATCGGCTGGTACTGCGCCTGCTTCAGGAGTTCCGTCAGGCGCGAACCGCGGGCCAGGAGGCGCTGGGTCGAGGCGTCGAGGTCGGAGGCGAACTGGGAGAAGGCTTCCATCTCGCGGAACTGCGCCAGTTCCAGCTTGATCGAGCCGGCGACCTGCTTCATCGCCTTGATCTGGGCGGCGGAGCCGACGCGGCTGACCGAGAGGCCGACGTTGATCGCCGGGCGGATGCCTCGATAGAAGAGGCTCGTCTCCAGGAAGATCTGGCCGTCGGTGATGGAGATGACGTTGGTCGGGATGTAGGCCGAGACGTCGCCGGCCTGGGTTTCGATGACCGGCAGTGCCGTCAGCGAGCCGTTGCCCATGGCGTCCGACATCTTCGCCGCGCGCTCGAGCAGGCGGGAGTGCAGGTAGAAGACGTCACCCGGATATGCCTCGCGACCCGGCGGGCGGCGCAGCAGCAGCGACATCTGGCGATAGGCGACCGCCTGCTTCGA
>CAZQOA010000190.1:0-2738 GCA_964594715.1 uncultured Rhizobiaceae bacterium
GAATCGCCGGCCGACCTGAACGAGATCGCAGCCCGCGCGTCGCTGGGGTAATGGCGCAGGACATCACGTCAGCAGGAAATCCTCCGCAAGCAGCGCCGCTCGCGGGACGCCCGCGAAAAAGACCTCTCCGTCGCCCAGCCGCAAGAGCACACCGTCGGGAGTATCGAGTAGCAGTGTGGAGATATCCGCGAACGCCGCGGCGGGAATGCCGTTGACCGCCTCATCGTCCCCCGGCTCCAGCACCAGCCGATCCACCCCGGGCTGGAAATCCAGGATGCGGTCCAACCCGCCATCGTCGCGGTAGACGAAGCGGTCGGCACCCGGCCCGCCCGCCAGCACATCGTCGCCGAGATCGCCGGAAACGGTATCGGCACCGGGACCGCCATCGATCGTGTCGGCGCCGGGACCGCCGAAGACCCGGTCGTCGCCCTGACCGCCGACGACGCTGTCGGCGCCGCGATTGCCATTGACGTGCCAGTCGTCGCCGGCCCCGCCCAGGACCGTGTCCGCACCCTGGCCACCGCGGACGAAGTCGGCGCCGGCCTGGCCATGCACGAAATCATCGCCGAGATTGCCGTTCAGGTCGTCGCCGCCATTGCCGCCATGGATGGTGTCGGCGCCATCGAAGCCGAGGATGGTATCGGCGCCGGCGAGCCCATCCCAGCGGTCGCCGGCTGGACCGCCCTCAATCCAGTCGGCGCCCGCGGTCGCGTCGTTGCTGGCGCTCCACCAGGCGATCGTCTCGCGGTATTCGGGATTGATCCGCAGCACGCCGTTCGCGTAGGGCGGCTCGTGATAGTCGAAGGAGATCAGCCCCACCACGGTCGCCTGCCCGGTCGCCGGGTCGGTCACGAACACCGGCGACCCGCTCTGCCCCGGCAGCAGGTCGAGGTCGTCGGCGAAGAACAGCGTGTCGATGTCCGCGGAATCGACGGTGCCCTCGGTCCGGTAGAGGAAGTCATAGCCCTTGTCCGCCGGATAGCCCGCCGCCTGCACCGCCACCCCGATCGGATCGTCGAGGACGCCGACCGGCAGGAAGCCGGTCGCACTGCCCACCGGCCGGTCCAGCGTGACCAGGGCGTAGTCATAACCGAACGGGTCGAGCGGGGCGCCGAGGCGATCGTTCTCCACCCAGCGCGGATCGACCTGGAAGGCGACCGAATTGGCGATGCCGAAGGGATCGAGCCGCCCGCTGCGGGCCGGACTCGCCACGATCGCCGTGGCGTATCCGCCATAGTCCGCGCTGTAGACCGCATGGCCGACGGTCAGGAGGTCGTTGGGGCCGATCATCACCCCGGTCGCCAGCACCTCGCCCCAGGGAAAGGAGATATTCAGCTCGACCACCGCACTCCAGGGCGGCGCCGTCGTCGCGACGATCTCCACCCGGTCGTCGGCGCCGAAGATCACGGCGCGGCTGCCCTGGCGTCCAGGAGATGCGGATGGCGCCGGACCTCGTCATGGACCTCGTCCTCGAAGGCGGCGAAGGCCGCCTCCAGGCGCCACTGCGCCCGCGCCTTCTCGCTGCCGGCAAGGAAGGCGGCGCAGGTGGCCGCCGGCGCCCGGTCGGCCGCCGCCCCTGCGCAGGCGGCGACGTAGGCGCGCGGTGCGCCATCGTCCCACAGGCCGTCGCCCGGCAGGAAGGCGTGGCTGAGGCTGTTCCGGGACAGCGTCTTCAGATCCTCGTAGCCAAGGCCGAAATCCCGGATCGCGCGGATGAACTCCTGCGTCAGGTCGCTGCGGGCGACGCCCTCGTCGTCGGTGGAAACGGTCACCGGCACACCGAAGCGCCGATAGACGGTGAACGGGTGCTGCGGGCCGGCGACGCCAAGGATGACGTCGTTGCTGGTCAGGTTGATCTCCACCAGCACGTCGCGACGCGCCATCGTCTCGAGCAGGCCGATGGCGTCGTCCTCGTGCATGATCGAGACGCCGTGGCCGATGCGCCGAGCCCCCGCCACCTCGACCGCGTCCCGGATGTGGAAGCGCAGATCCTCCGGCGGCACCATGCCGGCCGACAGCTCGCCGGCGTGGAGCGCGATCGGCACCTCGGGATGCTGGCGGCCGAGATGGGCGATCATCCGCATGTGCAGTCGATAGTCCCGCAGCGCCACGCCATCATCCTCCGCCCCGACGAAGTTGAGGGCGACGATGCGGGGGTCGGCGCGCACCAGCTCGAAGGCCATCACGGTCTGGGCAAAGACCTGCTCGGGCGGCAGCAGGCGGACGACCTGCGCGATGTAGCGCACGGAGACGGCGCAGCCCGGCCGCGGACGTGGCGTGTCGCATTGCAGGATGGCGCGCTGGCGGGCCTCCGCCTGGTCGAGATCGGCCTTGGCGGTGGCCACCAGGGCCGGCAGCTCCGGGGCCAGCCGCGCCTGGAAGGCGTCGAGGTCACCGGTCCAACCGCCCAGCCGGCGGGCCACGCCCCGCACCCGCCCGCGATCGGGCGAGATCATCAGCTCCAGGTGGAGGACGCCATTGTCGGCGGCACGCTCGGCCGCCTCCGCCAGCATCGGCCCCCAATCGTCGCTGATCGCCCCGAAGCGCGAGAAGGTGGCGAAGAACTGGTCGCGGCCCGATGCCGCCCCTTCGCCCTGCACGAAGTAGCGCATGGACAGGGCATCGATCATGCGGGCGCGCAACGCACCGTCGGCACCGGCCACCGGCGGCCGGCCGGCACTGGCGTCGCAAGGCGGCTGTGCCGCCACCAGCGCCCGCTGCTGCACGTCGAAGCACAT
>CAZQOA010000191.1:0-2717 GCA_964594715.1 uncultured Rhizobiaceae bacterium
AGCGACATCACCGGGAATTCGAGGGGGAAGCCGCCCATCTCATAGACGCCGCGCTTCACATGCTCGGCGATCTTGCGGAAATGGGCGTTGCAGGGGGTCAGTTCCGACCAGGTGTTGCAGATGCCGATCACCGGCCGGCCGTCGAACAGATGCTGCGGCAGGCCCTGGTTCTTCATCCAGCTCCGGTGGACGAAGCCGTCGCGGTCCTGCTTGCCGAACCACTCGCCGCTGCGCAGCTTCGGGCGTTCCGTCATGTTCATCCCCCTCGGGCGGATTCTTGTTTCCGGTGCCGTCGGCGGACGGACCATCGATTTGGACGACCCATGGTAGCGGAGCGGACCCCGCCCGCAAGGCGAAAGGCGTCCATCCGGGGCATCTTCGGGCAGCATCTTGAATCGCGGGTTCCGCGATGATATCTGCTGTCGCCGAAGAACCAGGAAGGGTACCCGCCACCTTGTCCAGCCGCCGACTCCGACGACCCGCGACCCGCCTCTCCCCGAGGGCGGTGGCGCGTGTGCGCGGTCAGGGACGGCTCTAGGCTTCTTCACCCGTCCTTCGATCGCCGCACCAGGCCACCGCCGGTGCCATACGATTGCGATCACGAGGACCAACATGACCATCCGGCTCGAGACGCCGCACGACGCAGCGGCAGTGGAATCCATCCTGGACCGGAGCTTCGCGCCCGGCCGCGAGCGGAAGACCGCCTATCGGCTGCGCGACGGCGTGGCGCCCATCGCCTCGCTCGCCTTCGTCAATACGCTGGCCGATGGGGTGGTCGCCGCGACGCTGCGCTTCTGGCCGGTCGAGATCGGCTGGGACCGGGTGCCGGCCCTGCTGCTGGGGCCGCTGGCGGTCGATCCGGCGCTCCAGGGACTGGGCTACGGCAAGTCGCTGATGCGCCATGGCCTGGCGGCGGCCGCGGCCCAGGGGCACGGCATCGTCGTGCTGGTGGGCGACCCCGGCTACTATGTGCCGTTCGGCTTCACCCGGGAGCTGACCCACGCCCTGGCACTTCCCGGGCCGGTGGAGCTGCATCGCTTCCTCGCCCGGGAGCTGGTCGCGGGCGCGCTCGATCGGGTGCATGGCATGATTCAGCGCGTGGAGGTACCGGCCAGGTTCGCGATGCCCGCCGCTGCCAGCTTGGCTGCGGGCCCGGTGTTCGCCGAACCTTGATGGGGAGCGGGCCATGATCCAGAGGCGGCCATGATCGCCGGATTGCGCCGGGCGACGGTGGCGGACGCCAACCGCGTCGCGGCACTCGTCGACCGCGCCTATGGCCACTATGTCGCGCGTATCGGCCAGAAGCCCTACCCGATGGTCGTCGACTATGCCGAGGCGCTCGCCACCATGCGCGGCTTCGTGGTCGAGCGCGACCAGCGCATCGTCGGGCTGCTGCTGATCGAGGAGGGCGAAGGCCACATGATGGTGGAGAACGTGGCCGTCGACCCGGGCCTGCAGGGCACCGGCCTCGGCCGCGCGCTGATGGAACTGGCCGAGGCCGAGGCGCGCCGCGTGCAATTGCCCGAAATGCGGCTCTACACCCACCAGATGATGACCGAGAACCAGGTGATCTATCGCCGCCTCGGCTATGTCGAATATGACCGCTGCATCGTCGATGGCCGCCCGCGCGTCTACATGCGCAAGCAATTGGCCCGCTATCGCAAGGCCGGGCCCCTGTCGTAGCCTCCCGCCCAAGCGCCGCGCATAAGCGGCGGGATTCGGGGAGGAGACGAGGGATGAAGGCGAATTTGCGCCGGCTGGCGGCGGGCGTCGTGGCCGCGGTCGCGTTGGCGGCGGGGCCGGCGGCGGCCCAGAACTATCCGGCGAAGCCCGTGCGGCTGGTGGTGCCGTTCCCGGCCGGCAGCACCACCGACCTGGTCGGCCGCATCCTGGCGCAGCGGCTGGGCAATGTGCTGGGCGAGCAGGTCGTGATCGACAATCGCGGCGGCAGCGGCGGCACCATCGGCACCGAGCATGTCGCCCGCTCGGCACCCGACGGCTACACGCTGCTGATGGCGACCATCGGGACCCACGCGATCAATCCGGCGCTCTACAAGAAGATTCCCTACGACCCGGTGAAGGACTTCGCGCCGGTGGCCCAGTTCGGTACGGCGCCCAACGTGCTGGTCGCCAATCCCTCGCTGCCGGTGAAGACGCTGGCGGAACTGATCGCCTATGCCCGCGCCCATCGCGGCGAGCTGAATTTCGGCTCGTCCGGCAACGGCACCTCCAACCACCTCTCCGGCGCGATGCTGGCGTCGCGGGAGAAGCTGGAGATGGTGCATGTGCCCTATCGCGGCGGCGCCCAGGCGATCGAGGGGCTGTTGCGCGGCGACCTGAAGTTCATGTTCTACCACTACCTGCCGCTCCTGCCGTACATCGAGGACGGCAAGCTGCGGCCGCTCGCCGTCACCGGCGCCGAGCGGGTGCCGGCCTTGCCGGCGGTGCCCACGATGGGCGAGGCCGGGATGGCCGACTTCGTCGTGTCGGCCTGGTTCGGCGTCTATGCCCCGGCCGGGACGCCGGGGCCGATCGTGGCTCGCCTCAACCAGGCGATCGTCGGCATCGTTGCCACGCCGGACATGCAGGAAACGCTGCGCAAGCAGGGCGTCGACCCGGTGAGCGGCAGCCCCGACGACCTCACGGCCCTGATGAAGGCCGAGATCGTGCGCTGGGCGAAGATCGTCGACGAGGCCGGTGCCCGGGTCGATTGAGCG
>CAZQOA010000192.1:0-2677 GCA_964594715.1 uncultured Rhizobiaceae bacterium
CCCCTGCAACGCCCATTTCCGCAAGATCGCCGAGCATGTGAAGCGCGGCGTCTACGAGATGGGCGGCTTCCCGCTCGAATTCCCGGTGATGTCGCTGGGCGAGACGCTGATGCGGCCGACCACCATGCTGTTCCGCAACCTGGTCAGCATGGATGTCGAGGAATCGATCCGCGCCAACCCTATCGATGGCGTCATCCTGCTGGTCGGCTGCGACAAGACCACCCCTGCCCTGCTGATGGGCGCGGCCAGCTGCGACCTGCCGACGCTGGCCATCTCCGGCGGGCCGATGCTGAACGGCCGCTTCCGCGACGAGCAGATCGGATCCGGCACGCATGTCTGGAAGTTCGGCGAGATGGTGCGGGCGGGCGAGATGTCGCTCGGCGACTTCATGGATGCCGAGGCCTGCATGTCCCGTTCGGCCGGGCATTGCATGGTGATGGGCACGGCCTCGACGATGGCGTCGATGGTGGAATCGCTCGGCATGGGCCTGCCCGCCAATGCCGCCATCCCGGCCGTCGATTCGCGACGCTACGTCCTGGCCCACATGGCCGGCCGGCGCATCGTCGAGATGGTGAAGGAGGATCTTCGCATGTCGAAGATCCTGACCCGCGAGGCGTTCGAGAACGCGATCCGCGTCAACGGTGCGATCGGCGGGTCGACCAACGCGGTGGTCCACCTGCTCGCCCTGGCGGGCCGGGTCGGCATCGACGTGTCGCTGGAGGATTGGGACAAGCTCGGCTGCGACGTGCCCTGCCTCGTCAACCTGATGCCGTCGGGCAAGTACCTGATGGAGGATTTCTTCTATGCGGGCGGGCTACCCGCGGTCATCCGCGCGCTGGGCGACCGCATCCACAAGGGCGCGCTGACGGTCAACGGCCGCACCATGGGCGAGAACACGGCCGATGCGCCGAACTGGAACCCCGACGTCATCTTCCCCGCCGACACCCCCTTCAAGGAGCAGGGCGGCATCGCCGTGCTGCGCGGCAACCTGTGCCCGAACGGCGCCATCCTGAAACCCTCGGCCGCCTCGCCCCACCTGATGAAGCATCGCGGACGGGCGGTCGTCTTCGAATCGATCGAGGACTTCCATGCCCGCATCGACGACGAGAACCTGGATGTCGACGAGAGCTGCGTCCTGGTCCTGAAGGGCTGCGGTCCGCGCGGCTATCCGGGCTTCCCGGAGGTCGGCAACATGCCGCTGCCGCCGAAGGTTCTGCGCAAAGGCATCACCGACATGGTCCGCATCTCGGACGCCCGGATGAGCGGCACCGCCTATGGCACCGTGGTCCTCCATACGGCCCCGGAATCCGCCGTCGGCGGGCCGCTGGGGCTGGTCCAGAACGGCGACATGATCGCCCTCGATGTCGAGGGCCGCAGCCTCACCCTCGACGTGCCGGAGGCGGAACTGGCCCGCCGCCGGGCCGCATGGAAGGCGCCTGAGCCGCTGCACGACCGTGGCTATGCCCGCCTCTACATCGACCATGTGATGCAGGCCGACCGTGGCGCCGACCTCGATTTCCTGGTCGGCAACAGCGGTGCCCATGTCGCCCGCGAGAGCCACTGAAGCACCGAAGGCGGAGATCCAGCATATGTTTCGCGTTCTATATCCCGATACGCGGTTCCCGGGCGGCCATGACGCCGACAAGCAGGGCCTCGGCGACGGCGTCGAACTCGTCACCTACCAGGCGACGCGCCGGGACGAGATCCCGGACGAGGTCTGGCGCAGCACCGACGCCATCGTGGTCGGTATCGGCATCGACATCTCGCCCGAGGTGATCGAGCGGCTGGATCGCTGCAAGCTGGTGATCCGCATGGGCGTCGGCTACGACAACATCGATGTCGCGGCGGCAGCCGGGCGCGGCATTCCGGTCGCCAACGTCCCCGACTATGGCACGACCGACATCGCCGACACCGCCATGGCCCTGTTGCTGAACTTCAGCCGCGGCATCTCGGCCTATGACAACGCCCTGCGCCGGGACGTGATCGGCAACTGGAGCATCACCCAGGCACCGTCGATCCGGCGGATGAAGGGGATGCCGGTGGGGGTGATCGGCCTCGGCCGCATCGGCACCGCGTCCGCCCTGCGGCTGAAGGCGTTCGACATGCCGGTCCATTTCTACGACCCCTATGTCTCGAACGGCATGGAGCTGGCGCTGGGCCTGACCCGGCACCAGACCGTGCCCAGCCTGCTGGCCGCCGTGGACGCGGTGACGATTCACGCCTTCCTCAACGCCGAGACCCGCAACCTGATCAACGCCGATGCGGTGGCGGCGATGCGCCCGGGCACCATCCTGGTGAACACCGCGCGGGGGCCGATCTGCGATCTCGACGCCATCCATGACGGGCTGAAGTCCGGCAAGATCGCCGCCGCCGGCCTCGACGTCCTGCCCGACGAGCCGCCCAGCCCCGACCACAAGCTGATCGCCGCCTGGCGCCGCGACGAGGACTGGATCCGCGGCCGCCTGGCCCTCCTGCCGCACGCCGCCTTCTACAGCGCCCAGAGCATGTGGGACATCCGCTACAAGGCGGCCGAGACGGTGGCCATGATGCTGAAGGAGAAGCGTCTCAGGAACTGCGTCAACGGCGAGTTGCTGAAGGAAGCCGGGCACCAGCGCTGAGGGGCTGGACCGCAGTACGGCTCCGCCACAGAGATTTCATGGTTCGTCAGGCTCACCAT
>CAZQOA010000193.1:0-2659 GCA_964594715.1 uncultured Rhizobiaceae bacterium
TGTTGTCCTCCATCCGGTCATTGGCGAAGGGCTCGACCACCATCCAGGTGCCGTCCGGGGCCAGCGTCTTGCGGACATGCGCGGCCGCGCCGACCGGATCGCCCATGTCGTGCAGGCAGTCGAAGAACGCGACCAGGTCGTAGCCGGTCCCCGGGAACTCCTTGGCTGCCGCGACCTCGAAGGTGACGCGGTCCTGCAGCCCGGCCGCCTCGGCCGCCGTCCGCGCGCGCTCGATCGAGGGGGCGTGGTAGTCGAAGCCCTGGAACCTGGATTTCGGGAAGGCCCTGGCCATGACCATGGTCGAGGCGCCGTGGCCGCAGCCGACATCGGCCACCCGCGCACCCTGCTCGAGCTTGGCCACGACCCCGTCCAGGGCGGGCAGCCATTCCGGCACCAGGTGATGATTGTAGCTGGTGCGGAAGAAGCGCTCGGTGCCGCTGAACAGGCAGCCATGATGCTCGTGCCAGCCGACGCCGCGGCCGGTGCGGAAGGCATCCGTGATCTTCGGCTCGTCGCGGAAGGCGGCCGCGCAGAGCTCGAAGAAGCCGGCCAGGAAGACCGGGCTGCCCTCCTCGGCGAACACCATCGACTGCTCGGGCGTCAGGGAATAGGTGCCGCCGGCCGCGTCATGCGTGACGTAGCCGGACGCCGCCTGTGCGGCCAGCCACTCGCGCACATAGCGCTCGCTGGTGTCGGTCTGATGGGCCAGGCCGGAAGCGGTCATCGGGCCCTTTTCGGCGAGCGCGCGGTAGAGGCCGAGCTTGTCGCCGAGCAATACCAACGATGCGCCGATGGCCGCGCCCATGTCCCCCAGCATGCGGCCCATGAAGGCGTCGAGCTTCGCCGGATCCGCTTTCATCGAAGTTCCTCCTGCCGCCGGAATGGCGGAAGCAGGCAGGATGCTCCCGGCCGGCCGCTTGCCGCTTCGCCCGAATGGGCCAATCGCGGCATGGCCCGGCCGGGCCATGGGGTCAGCGCGGGGATCGGGCCGGAATCAGCGGTCGATCAGGCCGTGCCGGGCGGCGAAGACCGAGGCCGCGGTGCGGGTCGGCAGGTCGAGCTTGGTCAGGATGTTGGCGACGTGGCGCTTCACCGTATGTTCGCTGAGCGACAGCGACGCGGCGATCGCAGGGTTGGACAGGCCGCGGGCGACCAGGGCCAGGATCTCGCACTCGCGGCCGGTCAGTTCCCCGGCAAGGGCCGGACGGCGGGCCGCGGGCGGGGGTGGTGCCACCGCGGCCGTCCGCTCGTCGACCGGATAGAGGTGCAAGCCCTCCGGCAGCTGGCCGTGCCGGGGTGGCAGCGCCGGGCCGAAGGCCAAATGCGATCCGGCGACGAGGTCGCGCACGGTGCGCGAGACCAGTACGGTCCCAGCCCCGGCCGCGGCGGCGATCTGCCGCGTCAGCTCCATGGTCGGGCCGGTCGCGGTGTCGCCGGCCATTTCCACCTCGCCCGTGTGGACGCCCGCGCGCAACGACAGGCCGAGCGCGGCGGCGGCGTCACGCCATGCGATCGCACAGTTCACGGCCCGGGCCGGACCGTCGAAGAGCGCCAAGGTACCATCCAGGCGCGATGCGACCTCGCGACCACGCCAATGGGACAGGGTTTCGGTGACCCGGTTGCGGAACGCGGCGAGCGGCTGGTCCCGGCCGTCGCCGTCGGGTCGAGTTCCCCGCACCCTGTCCCATTGGCGCGGCGGCCCGGCCATGTCGGCATGGAGCACGGTCGCCAGCACCCCGTTCGATGCCGGGGCCGGCCGGATGCCGGTCAGGAACTCCTCCACCTCGTCGCACACCCGGTCGGTGTCGCCGACCCAGACGGGATGGTCGCTGCCGGGCAGCTCGACCAGGCGGGCGCCGGGGATCCCGGCCGCGAGGTCGCGGCCGGCCGCCAGCCGCACGCGGACGTCGCCGGTCCGATGCAGGACCAGCGTCGGGACCCGGATGGCGGGCAGGACGGAGCGGACATCGATCTCGCTGTTCATGCGGGCCAGCGCCACTGCCGCGGCGGGGCTGGCGCCCTGCCGCTCGAAGCGCGCCCACCACTCGCGGAAGCGCTGGTTGCCGAGCATGCCCGGGGCGAAGCTCTTCAGGCTGGCGCCGCTGCCCCAGCAGTCCTCGGCCTCCGCGATGAATACCGCGAGCTGGTCCGGGGTCAGGACGGCGGAGAAGAAATGCGCATAGCTGCCATAGAGGATGAGGGCCCGGGTGCGCTCGGGATAGGTCGCGGCGAAGAGGATCGACATGGGGCCGCCCTCCGAGCCGCCGAACAGGGCTGCGCGCTGGACGCCGGCCGCGTCCATGACGGCGCGGACATCGTCCATGCGCTGCTCCAGGCTCGGCAGCGTCGCCACCGGGTCGGACAGGCCGGTGCCGCGCTTGTCGAAGAGGATGACGCGGGCGAAGCCCGACAGGCGCCACAGCAGGTGCGAGAAGCCGGGGTCCTCCCAATGGAGGTCGAGGTTGGAGATGAATCCCGGCACGACCACGAGGTCGACCGCGCCCCGGCCCACGACCTGGTAGGCGATGTGGAGGTCGCTGCTCTTCGCGTAGCGGGTCTCCGGGCGGTTCATGGGCGAAACTCCACCTCGGGGCTTCGGCGCAGGCGCCGCATCATACGCTGTCCGGGCGGTGGCGTGTCACTCGTGGTCGTGTATCGG
>CAZQOA010000194.1:0-2632 GCA_964594715.1 uncultured Rhizobiaceae bacterium
CCGATCTGGCGGATGAGCATGTTCGGGATGTACGCGTAGCGCACGTCCGCTGCCGCCAGCGGCGCGCCGCTGGTGTCGCGCGCCTTCACGATCGCCAGGTCGGTACCGACCTCGACGAGGTCGAACTGCTGCGCCTGGAGCGAAGGATCCGACACCTGGAGCACATCGGAGCGGAAGTCGAACGACTGCCCCAGCTGCTTCAGATCGAGATTGCTCGCGCCATTCCAACTGAAAATTGCCATGCCTGGCTACCCCCTTGCATTACCAATGCCCACGCCGGCCCGGACGGAAATCCGAGGCCCTAGCTCCAAGCCCGAGAAACTGGCGCGAAATTTACGATCCCTCCCGTGTCCGAAGCAAGTGGATTTACGTCCCTGGGTGGCCGGCCCGCGCTAAAATCCACGCTCTAAAACCATCCATAATTCCAGATAATGGCTGCGACCAGTTTCCCGGGCGGTCCTGGCGCCATACGCGCATCGTCGGATACCAGGGCGATCCGGCGCTTTCCGCCAGCCAATAGGGTGTGATCGGCGGCCCGCAATGGACCATCGTCCATACCGGCACGCCGAGCGCGCCCGCCATGTGGACGGTGGTGTTGCTGGAAGAGACGACAAGGTCGAGGGCGGCGACCTGGGCGGCGAATCCATCCAGGTCGACCATCGGATCAATCGCCGAATCGCGGTGCAGGCGCGCCGCCAGCGCCGTCGGCAGCCGCGCGCGCTCGGCCTCCGCCGCGGCATATTGCAGGTCGACGAAGGCCGCGCCTCCCGCCCCCGGCAAGGAGCTGCCGGCCGCCAGCAGGGGGGCGAACGCCGCCAGGCCGACCGACTTCGCCTCGGCGAAGGGGGTGGTCCGGCTCTGCCAGGACAGCCCAACCAGGGGTGCCCCCCACTCCGCATAGCGGGTGCGCAATGCCCGCACCCGGGCCGGGTCCGCCCGCAGCCAGGGGCGGCCTACCGGCAGGTGTCGGGGATCGAGGCGGAGAAAGGGCGGAAGGTCGCCCAGCGCGCAATGGGCGACGATGTCCCGGCGGGTCGTCTCCGACCCCGGCGGCCAGGCGCGCGGCACGACCTGAACGTCGGGAAAGGAGCGCTGGAACAGCGCGACCAGGCGGGGGTCGATTTCCAGGACGATGGCGTAGCCGGCTGCCAGGAGCATCGGCAGGAGGGCCGCATGGCGCAGGTCCTCGCCCACGCCCTCGTTGCTCCAGAGCAGGATGCGGCCGCCGGGCTCCGGCCGGTCCCATAGATGCGGATAGGGCGCGCGGCGCTGGCGCACTTCGGGATGCAGGGGCCGCCAGGCATAATGCGGCCAGGCACGCGCCCATTGCCCCCGCGTCAGGAGGTCGAGCGCGATCGACCAGTGGATGGCGGCCGGCCGGTCGGCCAGATGCAGCGCGCGACGATAGGCATGTTCGCCGGATGGATCGCCGGCCGCGACCCTGGCATCGCCGAGGTTCAGCCAGGCCGCGGCCGAGTCGGGCGCCGTCGCGGCCGCCCACTCCAGCAGTTCCAGCCCCCGCTCCAGGTCGCCGCGGCGCCAGGTCAATCGGCCGAGATTGGTCGCCAGCACCGGGTGGGGGGTCCGCTCCTGGCCCTGCCGCAGCACCTCCACGGCGCCCTCGACGTCGCCGCCGTCCAGCAGCGCACGCGCCGCCGCGTCGTACGAGACCGCATCCAAGGCCGGCACCCTCCTGGAACCGCGCGCTATTCCGCGGCTTGCGCCTGGCGTTCCCAGGCGTCTCGTTCCGCCCGCCACCGGTCGCCATAGGCGACATCCTGCCACTCGGCGAACCACGGGCCGCCGCGCGTGAAGTGTACGGCCCCCGGTGTCCCTTCGGACGGCACGGGCGACCAGCCCTCCAGCCAGTTCCAACGTTCGGGCAGCCCGCCGATCAGGTGGTCCGGCAGCCACTGGAAGCGATGCAGGAAGGCGCCGGATTCGGCGTTGACGCGATCGGGGGTGAGGACGCGATTGGCCTCGTGCCCGCAATTCCACAGGACGAGGCTGCTCCAGTTCTTGCGCGGATATTGCGTCTGCGGCACCCCATCCATCTTCCAGCTTTCGCGCGGCGCATAGTCGTGCTGCACGCACATCACCGCATATCGCGGGTCGGCCAGGGCGAGGAGGTCGGCGATATCGTCGAGCCACAGGAAGTCGCAGTCGACAAAGAGCGCCCAGCCGCGATGGCCGCGGAGATGCGGCACCAGGAACCGGGTATAGGTGAATTCGGTGGAGGCCAGCGGATCGGCCGCGCGAGTGTAGAGGCCGGCGTCGCGCAACGGCTGCTGCCGGATCGGGACGACCGCCACCGGCACCGACGCGCGCCGCAGCAGCGAATGCCGGCACACCCGGTAGGCAATGTCCTCCCGGCTGTCCCAGCCGACGAGCACGGAGAATGGCTCCGTCATCGCGGACCCCCTTGGTTCGGCCAATGCGGCATCTGTAGTCGAAACGGCGGGCGGGGCGGCAATAAAAAAGGGCCGGGGGATCTCTCCCCCGGCCCGGTCGCGTAGGCTGTCTCGTCGATCAGAGGATGACGAAGTCGCCCGAGTTGCCGCCGTTCGGACCCTCGTTGAACTGGGCCAGCTGGTTGACGGCCGTGATGTTGTTGAAGGTGGCGATGAGCACG
>CAZQOA010000195.1:0-2595 GCA_964594715.1 uncultured Rhizobiaceae bacterium
TCAAGACGCTGGTCGACCTGCGCGACGGCAAGGGCGAGATCGACGACATCGACAACCTCGGCAACCGCCGCGTGCGTTCGGTCGGCGAGCTGATGGAGAACCACTACCGGCTCGGGCTGCTCCGCATGGAGCGCGCGATCAAGGAGCGCATGAGCTCGGTCGAGATCGACACGGTCATGCCGCACGACCTGATCAACGCCAAGCCGGCGGCGGCGGCGGTGCGCGAGTTCTTCGGTTCTTCGCAGCTCTCGCAGTTCATGGACCAGACCAACCCGCTGTCGGAGATCACCCACAAGCGGCGCCTGTCGGCGCTCGGGCCGGGCGGCCTGACGCGGGAGCGGGCGGGCTTCGAGGTGCGCGACGTGCATCCGACGCATTACGGCCGCATCTGCCCCATCGAGACGCCGGAAGGCCCCAACATCGGCCTGATCAACTCGCTGGCGACCTTCGCCCGGGTCAATCAGTACGGCTTCATCGAGACGCCCTACCGCAAGGTGGCCGACGGCCACGTCACCTCCGACGTCATCTACCTGTCGGCGATGGACGAGGGCGACTACACGGTGGCCCAGGCCAACTCGCTGATCGACGAGAAGGGGCGGTTCACCCAGGACCTGATCTCGTGCCGCAAGGGCGGCGAGTTCGTGATGTCGCGGTCGGAGGACATCCAGCTCGCCGACGTCTCGCCCAAGCAGCTCGTGTCGGTCGCGGCCGCGCTCATTCCCTTTCTGGAGAATGACGACGCGAACCGCGCCCTCATGGGGTCGAACATGCAGCGCCAGGCGGTGCCGCTGATCCGTGCGGATGCGCCGATCGTCGGCACCGGCATGGAAGCCCGCGTCGCCCGGGACAGCGGCGTCGCCATCGGTGCCCGCCGCTCCGGCATCGTCGACCAGGTGGATGCGACGCGTATCGTCATCCGGGTCACCGACGTGGAGTCGAGCTCGGCATCGGGCGTCGACATCTACAATCTGCTGAAGTTCCAGCGCTCCAACCAGAACACCTGCATCACCCAGCGTCCCCTGGTGAAGGTGGGCGACGTGGTGAAGGCCGGCGAGATCATCGCGGACGGCCCCTCGACCCAGCTCGGCGAGCTGGCGCTGGGGCGGAACGTGCTCGTCGCCTTCATGCCGTGGAATGGCTACAACTTCGAGGATTCGATCCTGATCTCCGAGCGGATCGTGTCGGACGACGTCTTCACCTCGATCCATATCGAAGAATTCGAGGTGATGGCACGCGACACCAAGCTCGGCCAGGAGGAGATCACCCGCGACATCCCCAACGTCGGCGAGGAAGCGCTCAAGAACCTCGACGAGGCGGGCATCGTCTATATCGGCGCCGAGGTCCGGCCGGGTGACATCCTGGTCGGCAAGGTGACGCCGAAGGGCGAATCGCCGATGACCCCGGAGGAGAAGCTGCTGCGGGCGATCTTCGGCGAGAAGGCGTCGGACGTGCGCGACACCTCGCTGCGCCTGCCCCCGGGCGTGGTCGGGACCATCGTCGAGGTGCGGGTCTTCTCACGCCGCGGCGTCGACAAGGACGAACGCGCACTGGCGATCGAGCGTTCGGAGATCGAGCGCCTGGCGAAGGACCGCGACGACGAGCGGGTGATCCTGGAGCGCAGCTTCTATGGCCGCCTCAAGGAACTCCTGATCAACGAGACGGCGGCCAGCGGCCCGAAGGGCTTCAAGTCGGGCGTGACGATCACGGCCGAGATGCTGGAGCAGGTCCAGCAGGGCATGTGGCGCCAGATCGTGCTGACCGCGGACAAGGTGATGGCCGACGTGGAGGGGCTGAAGAAGTCCTTCGACGAAAGCATCGCCCGTCTCCAGGGCCGATTCGAGGACAAGGTCGAGAAGCTGCAGCGCGGCGACGAGCTGCCGCCCGGCGTGATGAAGATGGTCAAGGTGTTCGTGGCGGTGAAGCGCAAGCTGCAGCCGGGCGACAAGATGGCCGGGCGCCACGGCAACAAGGGCGTCATCTCGCGCATCATGCCGTCGGAGGACATGCCCTACCTCGAGGACGGCACGCCGGTCGACATCGTGCTGAACCCGCTGGGCGTGCCCTCGCGCATGAACGTCGGGCAGATCCTGGAGACCCATCTGGGATGGGCGGCAGCCGGGCTCGGGCGGCAGATCGGCGATGCGCTGGATCGCGTCCAGCGTGACCTTGCCGATGAAGCCGCCAAGGGCAAGGCGCCGGATTCGGTGAAGGCGCTGCGTGCCAAGCTGGCGGACGTCTACGGCAACCCGACCTATGACGAGCAGATCGGCATCCTCGGCGACGAGGAGGTGATGGAGCTGGCGAGCCACCTGCGCACCGGCCTGCCGGTGGCGACGCCGGTGTTCGACGGCGCCCGCGAGGACGACATCGTCGAGATGCTGGAGAAGGCGGGGCTGTCGCACAGCGGCCAGGTGCGCCTGGTCGACGGCCGTACCGGCGAGGCCTTCGACCGCGAGGTCACCGTCGGCTACATCTACATGCTGAAGCTGCACCATCTCGTGGACGACAAGATCCCCGCGCGCTCGATCGGCCCCTACAGCCTCGTCACCCAGCAGCCGCTGGGCGGCAAGGCGCAGTTCGGCGGCCAGCGCTTCG
>CAZQOA010000196.1:0-2440 GCA_964594715.1 uncultured Rhizobiaceae bacterium
TGAAGCCGGGCGATCATGTCATCCCGCTGTACACGCCCGAATGCCGCGAGTGCGAATATTGCCTCTCGCGCAAGACCAATCTCTGCCAGAAGATCCGCGTCACCCAGGGCCGCGGCGTGATGCCCGACGGCACCAGCCGCTTCAGCCACAAGGGCAAGCCGCTCTACCATTACATGGGGACCTCGACCTTCTCGAACCATGTCGTGGTGCCGGAGATCGCGCTGGCCAAGATCCGCTCCGATGCGCCCTTCGACAAGGTCTGCTACATCGGCTGCGGCGTCACCACCGGCATCGGCGCGGTGATCTGGACGGCCAAGGTGGAGGCCGGCGCCCGCGTCGTCGTGTTCGGCCTGGGCGGCATCGGCCTCAACGTCATCCAGGGTGCCCGTATGGTCGGCGCGGCCCAGATCGTCGGCGTCGACCTCAACCCCGCCAAGGCGACGCTCGCGGCCAAGTTCGGCATGACCGACTTCGTCAATCCCAAGGACGTGCCGGGCGACATCGTGGCCCACCTGGTGGAGCTGACCGGCGGCGGCGCCGATTACAGCTTCGACTGCACCGGCAATGTGAAGGTGATGCGCCAGGCGCTCGAATGCGCTCACAAGGGCTGGGGGCAGAGCATCATCATCGGGGTGGCGGCGTCGGGCGAGGAGATCATGACCCGGCCGTTCCAGCTCGTCACCGGCCGGGTCTGGAAGGGCACCGCCTTCGGCGGCGCGCGCGGCCGCAGCGACGTGCCGAAGATCGTCGACTGGTACATGGACGGCCGCATCAACATCGACGATCTGATCACCCACAAGCTGCCGCTGGAGCGCATCAACGAGGGCTTCGACCTGATGCATGAGGGCAAGTCGATCCGCACCGTCGTGGAATTCTGATGACGATCGTCCGGCGCAGCCGGCACCGCGCCTTCGGCGGCTGGGTGGAGTATTGCGCCCACCCGTCGACCGAGGTCGGCGGCGAGATGCGGTTCGCCATCTACCTGCCGCCGGCGGCCGGACAGGGGCCGGTGCCGGCCCTGTTCTACCTGGCCGGCCTCACCTGCACGGAAGACACCTTCACCACCAAGGCCGGGGCCCTGCGCCGGGCGGCGGAGCTGGGCATGGCGCTGGTCGCCCCCGACACCTCGCCGCGCGACCGGCGCTTTCCGGGCGACGATGCGGCCTGGGACTTCGGCCAGGGCGCCGGTTTCTATGTCGATGCGACCGAGGCGCCGTGGCGCGATGCCTACCGCATGTACTCCTATGTGACCCGGGAGCTGCCGGACCTGGTCGCGGCCGAGTTTCCGGTCGATGGCGGGCGGCTCGGCGTGTTCGGCCATTCCATGGGCGGGCACGGCGCGCTGGTGGCGGGCCTGCGCAATCCGGACCGCTTCCGCTCCGTCTCCGCCTTCGCGCCGATCGCCGCCCCGATGCGCTGTCCCTGGGGCGAGAAGGCGTTCGGCCACTATCTCGGGGCCGACCGCACCGCCTGGGCCGGCTACGACGCGACCGAGCTCGTTCTGTCCGGTCGGCGCACCTCCGGCATCCTGGTCGACCAGGGGCTCGACGACCAGTTCCTGGCCACGCAGCTGAACCCCGACCTCTTTGAGGCGGCGTGCCGGCAGGCCGGGCAGGCGCTGACGCTGCGGCGCCATGCCGGCTACGACCATGGCTACTTCTTCATCCAGACCTTCGTCGACGACCATATCGACCATCACGCGGCGGTGCTTGGCCGCTAGCCCGTGCCTGCACGAGGAGGCAATGGCGACATGCAGCTCTACGCCCACCCCTTTTCGTCCTACTGCCAGAAGGCGCTGATCGCGCTGTACGAGAACGATACGCCGTTCGAGTTCCGCATGCTCGGGCCCGATGACGGTGGAGCGGCCGCCGAACTGGCGGCGCTGTGGCCGCTGCGGCGCTTTCCGGTGCTGGTCGACGACGGCCGCACGGTGATCGAGGCCAGCATCATCATCGAGCATCTGGGCCTCCATCATCCCGGACCCGTCCGGCTGGTCCCGGAGGACCCGCGGGCCGCGCTGGACGTGCGGATGATGGACCGGTTCTTCGACAATTACGTTTCGACGCCGCAGCAGAAGATCGTCTTCGACCGCATCCGTGCAGCGGAATCGCGCGACGCCCAGGGCGTGGCCGAGGCGCGGGCGATGCTCGACACCGCCTATGCCTGGCTCGACCAAGCGATGGATGGGCGTGAATGGGCCGCGGGCGATGATTTCAGCCTGGCCGACTGCGCCGCGGCGCCCGCACTCTTCTACGCGGACTGGACCAATCCCATCGGCGAGGAATTCGCCAATGTCCACGCCTATCGTCGCCGGCTGCTCGCGCGACCGTCCTTCGCCCGCGCGGTCGACGAGGCGCGGCCCTACCGCCCGCTCTTCCCGCTGGGCGCCCCCGACCGGGATTGATCGGCGCCGGCCGGGCGAGGAACGGAAAAGCCAGTG
>CAZQOA010000197.1:0-1723 GCA_964594715.1 uncultured Rhizobiaceae bacterium
AGCGGCAGGGCGACGGCCTGGGTCAGCGTGATCTCGTCGCCGGCCAGCGCCGGGTTGCCGGCGAGCCCGATGACGTGCGCCTCCTCGATCAGGATCGGCTCGCCCTGCTGGGCGCCCGCCGTCGCACGCAGATAGTAGGCGCCGACATCGAGCCGGCCGGAGGCGAGCAGCTCCGGCGCGTCGCCGGTGAAACTCTCCTGCAGGCGGAGCGTGGCGGCAGGATAGAGGCGCTTGAAGCGCAGGACGAGCGGTACCATCACCATGCGTGCGATGCCGGGTGGCATGCCGACCGTGGCGCCGCCGGTGATGTTCTTGCGCAGCTCGTCGATCTCCGACGACAGTTCCTCGTAGTGGCGCACGATCTCGCGCGCATGGGCCACGAAGCGGCGACCGCCGTCGGTCAGCGCGACGCCGCGCCCGTGCCGGTAGAACAGGCGCGCGCCCAGTTCCTCCTCGGCCTGGCGCAGCAGCCGGCTCATCGCCGGCTGGGCCACGCCCTCGGCCGCCGCGGCGTGCGACAGGCTTCCCGTCTCCGCGATGCGCAGGATCAGCCGCAGCTGTCGCAAGCCCTGCATGACCTTCCTCGATCGATATATTGAACGACAACATATAACGATCTCGCCATATCTGATAGCGAAGTTTGCGGCATGGTCCCTACCGGGGATGGCCGATACGCTTTCTCCGCAAACAGCAATCGGCGCAGGCGCGGACCATGCAAGCAGCGGAAGCGACCTATCGGGTTGGGGTCGATATTGGCGGAACCTTCACCGACTTCTGTGTCTTCGACGAGGTCGGGCGGGGAATTCGCACGCTGAAGGTGCTGTCGCGGCCGGACCGGCCAGGCTCCGAGGTAACGACCGGCCTGATGGAGCTGGAGCAGCGCTACGGCATCCGGCCCTCGTCGATCACCTTCTTCACCCATGGCTCGACCGTCGGGGTGAACACCGTCATCCAGCGCAACGGCGCGCGGGTGGCGCTGCTGGCGACCCGGAACTTCACCGACGTTCTGGAACTGGCGCGCCTGCGCATGCCGGAGGCCTGGAGCCTCTATTCGATCCGGCCGACGCCGCTGGTGCGCAAGGACCTCGTGTTCCCGATCACCGAGCGGATCCTCTCCGACGGCGGCGTCGAGACCGAACTCGACCGCGAGAGCGTTGCCGACGCCGTCCGCGGCGCCCGCGCCAAGGGCGCGGAAGCGGTGGCGATCTGCCTCCTCAACGCCTTCCGCAACCCCGCCCACGAGCAGGCGGTGAAAGCGATCGTCCAGGAACTGGCGCCCGACCTGCCGGTCACCTGCTCCAGCGAGGTATGGCCGGTCATCCGCGAGTACGAGCGGACGGTGACGACCGTCATCAACGGCTACATCCAGCCCAGGATCGCCCACTACATCACCGCCCTGCAGGCGGCCCTGCGGGAGGCGGGCGTCACCGCCGATCCGCTGATCACCAAGACCAACGGCGGGGTCATGCGCGCGATCGATGCCAAGGTCGCCTGCGTCAACATGGTCCTGTCGGGCACCGCGTCCGGCGTCATGGGCGCCGCCCACGCCGCGCGCGCCGCCGGCATCTCCGATGCCCTGACGCTCGACATCGGCGGCACCAGTGCCGACGTCGCCCTCGTCCTGGGCGGCGAGCCTAAATACGGCATGGGCGAGCTGATCGGCGATTTCCCGCTCTATATCCCGTCCGTCTCGGTCAGCTCCATCGGCGCGGGCGGCGGCTCG
>CAZQOA010000197.1:1733-2334 GCA_964594715.1 uncultured Rhizobiaceae bacterium
CGATCGCGACCGTCGACGGGCTGGGCAGCCTCAAGGTCGGGCCGGAGAGCGCCGGCTCGACGCCAGGCCCGGCCTGCTTCGGCCGCGGCGGCGAGAGCCCTACCGTAACCGACGCCTTTGCCGCCTGTGGCCTGCTGGGACAGGCCCCGCTCGGCTACAGCGCGATCAGCCTGCATCCCGACCGGGCCCGTCAGGCAGTGGGCGACCTCGGCCAGAAGCTCGGCCTGTCCATCGAGGATACGGCCGAGGCGATCATCCGCATCGCCGTCTCCGGCATGTATGCCGAGGTCAACAAGATCCTGGCCAAGTACGGCACCGATCCGCGCGACCTGTCGCTGCTCGCCTTCGGTGGTGCCGGGCCGATGATGGCCTGCTTCCTCGCCCGCGAGCTCGGCATCGAGCGGGTCTTCGTGCCCCTGACGCCGGGCGTGCTGAGCGCCATGGGCGGCCTGGTGGCCGATATGAAGAACGACCTCGTCCGCACCCTCTATGTCGAGCTGGGGGAGCGTTCGATCGGGGCCGTCCAGTCGACCTTCGCCGAGCTGGGCGCCGCCGGCAGGGCCTGGATCGAGGAACGGCTCGGCGTCGGGGCGGACTATCG
>CAZQOA010000198.1:0-2256 GCA_964594715.1 uncultured Rhizobiaceae bacterium
AATGGCGCGCCCGAAGAGATTCGAACTCCTAACCCCCAGATTCGTAGAATGGGGCCCAACTCGCAGGACGTTGATCTTATTGGGGTGCCGGCATGGTGATCGGGCCGGAAACGTGAACCTTTGGGCACAAACTCCCGGACAAAGCCCCGGACGGATGTTCCGGCAGCGTTCTGGTGCGATGCCCCCTCTGAGGGGCTCGGGGTAGGTTAGCGACCCCGCCCCGAGAACCTCGCGGTGGTCTTGCCGAAGGAAGCGAGCGCGGCCCATCGGCCGCCATGCTTGTTCTCGCTTCGTTCACGAAGCATGATCCCGAAAATGAGGACGACGACAGAATTCGAGACGCTCGCCGATTGGGGCGACCCGTGGGTCCAATTGGGCTGCTGGAGATGCGACCGGCAGGGCCGGTACCGGCTGGACGGGCTGATCGCTCGGCATGGCGCGGCCATCCATATGGGCATCCTCCTCCGCCGCCTGGTCGGGCAGTGTCGGCATGGGGCCAACTGCGGCGCCCACTACAGCACCGCCCCCGTCTCCGCCATGGACCAGGGGCGGATCTGGCGCCCGATGACGGTCGGGCAGCTGACGGCGCTGCTGGCGCGTCACCCTCCGGAGACGCCGGTCCTCGTCGCATCGGAAGGGCTGGGGCGCGCCCGGCGCGTTCGAGTGATCGCCATCGACGACGGCGAGCCGCCCAAGGCCTCTCGCGACGGCCAGGTCGGCGTGCTCATCACGAGCATCGGCTGATGGTTCACAAGGGCGCGGTCAAGCCGGCGGCGATCGAGCAGCGCTTCGCCATCCGCGTGAGGATCCGGGTGCCACCCAGCGGCCTTCAGCGGCTGAGCGAGATGCACCGCTGGCTCGACCAGCGCGTCGGCCGCACCGGCTATCGGATATGGAGCGACCGCCATGCGCCGCACGTGATGGATACGACGGCCGTGTTCCTCGACGACCTGGCGGTGGCGACCGAGCTGGTGCGGGAGTTCGACCTCGATCTGGCGCCGGACCCGTCGGCGCAAGCCCACAGCTAGAGCACCAGCGCGTCGGTCGGGTCCGCCTTTGCGCCCCGAGCGACGATCCTGAGGGCGCCGTCCGGCAGCGGCCGCTGGAGCCGGCACGCCTCGTCCCAGGGCGCCGTCATCCAGGCCTCGATCTCGTCGGGCTGGGTGAGGATAACGGGCATGGCCTTGGGGTGGATAACGCCCACCTCCGCGTTGGGCTCCGTCGTCAGAAACGCATAGAGGTCGGCCGCGACCGACCCCTCCTTGAGTTTTCGCACGCTTGTCCACTGCGGGACCCAGATCCCGGCGAAGGCCGCCAGGGGCCGGTTCTCACCCAGAGCGAACCACACCGGCGGTCGCGACCCATCGGCCAAAACCTCATTTTCGGAGAACGAGTTGAACGGCACCACGCACCGGCTCTCGACGCCCAGCCAGCGGCGCCAGTGCGAGGATTTGACGTTGCGGACGTTGGTGACGCCGGGGTCGGTCCGCTTGCCCTGGAGCGCGAACAGCGGCGACGGCATCCCCCAGCGCGCCAGGGCCAGCTCGCGGACGCTGCCATGGTTGCGCACGATCGGGGCGGCATAGTCGGGGAATACGCCGGGCATGGGCGGCAGGTTGCCGGCCCGGTCGGCCACGCCGCGGAACAGGTCCAGGATCGCCTGCTGGGCGGAGGTGACGGAGTAGAGGTTGCACATGGATCCATCCCGGGCAGCGGCGGCCCGGGAGAATAAGGCCACGCGGCGGGCGCCACCAGCCCGCGGCTCCGCTGGTCGAGGATCTTACTTGCGCAGATCCGCCCTCACTTTCTCGACCATTGGCCCGACCTTCTCCACCGTCGCGCGCAGCTTGTCAGCCGCCACGCCGAACTTCTTCGACCAATAGCTAAGCTCATGTGGCTGCTCGACATTGATGCGTGTCCGGTCGGCGGGGCCAGCTTCCTTGGGATCGTCTGCCATCGGGGGTCCTCCATTGGCGACATAAGCGCCAACTCCTAAACAATGCGGCGATCCCCGTTGTTCCCCCTCCGCGGAACCGATCGTGCGGCGGCCATGTTCGAGTCCGCGTCCCACCCGTGAGGCCACCCCTTCCATGGCTAGGCGCGAAATTAACCGAGACGGCTGGACGGTCGTCGGCCCGCGGGGGCGCCACGCCCACTGGGATCGGACGAAGGCGGCGGCCATCTCTGGATACATCGAGCGGCGCGGCGACGGGCTCGGCTGGGGAACGCTCGTGGCGCGCGGGTACCGGCTCCAGC
>CAZQOA010000199.1:0-2126 GCA_964594715.1 uncultured Rhizobiaceae bacterium
ATCCCTTCCACAGGGTCTGGGCGTCGGCGGCGCCTACGCAGGCGAGGGTGGCGGCGAGGGCTCCGGCTGCGGCCAGGGTCCGGGTGGCGATCTGCGGCATGTTTCCTCCGAGGGGTTCTGGTCCCCGGCCAGGCGGCAGGGCATGCCCGAGGTCGGTGCGGCGGTTCGGCCCCGCAGCCGGCGCAGGGTCGGGCCACGGCGGACCCCATGTCAATGCTCGCGCCGATAGCGGTCACCGGCCTTCAGCAGGTCTCCTTCACATAGCGGACGATGTCGGCGTGGGTTGCGAACCACACGTCCGAATGGCTCTGGGCGTGGCGAATGATCTCCTCCAGGATCCAGATGCGCGAGCGGTATCCGATCATGTGCGGGTGCATGGTGAGCTGGAACAGTCCGCCCTCGGCATAGGCCGCGTCGAATTCCCGCCGGAAGATGTCGTAGACGCCGTCCGGCGGGGTGTAGGGGCGCAGGCTGCCGAAGCGGTTCATCGAGAAATAGACCGCGTCGTCGCGGATCCATTCGACCGGCAGCTCCACCACTCCGGTCGGCTCGCCGTCCATGTCCAGCTCGTAGCAATCGACGTCGGCCATCAGGGAACTGTCGTAGAGCAGCCCCATTTCCCTGGTGATGGCCAGCGTGTTCGGGCTGAAATCCCAGGACGGCGTGCGGATGCCGACCGGACGCACGCCGGTGATCTGCTCCAGCGTATCGGCGGCGCGCATCTGCAGGTCGCGTTCGGCGGCGGCCGGCAGGATCGAATTGCGCTCGTGGATCCAGCCATGGATGGCCACCTCGTGGCCTTCCTTCACCACCCGGCGCTGCTCGTCGGGATGGAGCTTGGCGACGACCGCAGGCACGTAGAAGCTGGCGGGCACGCCATAGCGCTCCAGGATCGCAAGGATACGCGGGACGCCCTGACGATTGCCGTACTGGCCTTGGCTGATCCGCCCGAACGACTTGCCGCCATCGCGCAGTTCGTTGGTTTCATGGTCGGAATCGAAGGAGAGTGCGACCGCGCAACGCGCCCCGCCCGGCCATGCCTTCGGGCGCATCGCGCGGCCGGCGCGGACATGGTCGACGATCGCCCGCCATTGCGCTTCCGGCCATTGCCAGGGCTCGAGTTCAGCCGGCGGAGTATCGGGAGCGGGGGGCAGGGCCATGGCTCTCTCCGTGGGCAGGCCGGGTGCGGATCAGGGAAATGGGGTCCCGGATACCGGCAGCACCTGGCCGGTGATCCAGGAGGCATAGTCGGATGCCAGGAAAAGCGTGGCGTAGGCGATGTCCTCCGGCTCGCCCAGGCGGCGCATGGGGATGCGCTCGACCAGCGCCTTCTGTCCGGCCTCGCCGTAGCCCTGCCACTGCCGCTCATAGTCGGGGCTGGTGCGCAGGAAGCCAGGTGCGACCGAATTCACCGTGATGCCGAAGGGACCAAGCTCCTGCGCCAGTTGCCGGGTCAACCCGACCAGGGCGTGCTTGGACGAGCAGTAGGACTGGATGCCGGTCAGGCTCGGGCGGATGCCGGCGCCGCTGGAGATGGTGACGATGCGGCCGCGGCCGGCGGCCTTCATGCCCGGCACCACCGCCTTGGCCGCGTGGAAGGCGGTGATGACGTTGGCATCGTAGATCGCCCGCCAGGATTCCTCGTCGACCTCCTCGAAGGGCCGTGGCGCCTGCCCCCGGATGCCGCCGGCGACGGTGACCAGCACATCGACGGCCCCGCCGTCGGCCGCCTCGGCCACGAATGCCTCGACAGCGGCGGCGTCGGTCAGGTCGACCTGGCGGGTCTCGATGCGCCCGCCCCGCGCCGGGCTGGCGGAGCCTGCCAGCGCCGCCAGCTCGCCCGCCAGCAGGTCGCATGCGAAGACGACGCCGCCGCGTTCGGCAAAGGCGCGCGCGATGCCGGAGCCGATGCCGCGAGCAGCCCCCGTGACCACGATCCGGCGATCTTCGAAGTGGATGTCCAAGTGCCCTCCTGCTGGTGCGCCGCAGCCGCGATCATGGTAGCAGCCCTTTCGATCCGCGTGATGCGAGGAGTTCAGCCGAATGCGAAGCACTGCAATCGTGACCGACGGGGGCCTGCGATTGCCCCGAACCGAGCGCGTGAGGACGCAACCATGACCATCGTC
>CAZQOA010000200.1:0-2030 GCA_964594715.1 uncultured Rhizobiaceae bacterium
ACCTGATCTGCGCCATCGCCATCCCGATCATCCCGCGCGTCGCCCGCATCGTGCGGGCAGCCGCGCTGGCCATCCGCGAGATGCCCTATGTCGATGCCGCGCGCGCCGGCGGCTATTCCGACCCCCACATCATCTTTCGCCACATGGCGCCCAACGTGCTGGCGCCGTACCTGATCATGCTTACGGCCTATGTCGCCCAGGCGATCCTGCTGGAGGCGTCGCTGTCCTTCCTCGGCCTCGGCGTGACCGAGCCGAAGCCGGCCTGGGGGCTGATGCTGGCCGGCGACTCCTCGAACTTCTACCAGGAAGCCCCGTGGATGATCATCTTCCCGGGGCTCGCCATCTCGCTCGCGGTGTTCGCCTTCAACCTGTTCGGCGATTCCCTGCGCGACTGGCTCGACCCCAAGTTCAAGACCTGATTCCCAACAGCTGACCCAACGTCCGATCGGCGGCCACGCCGAAGAAACGGGAGGAATCGACATGAAAGCGCTCACATTGTTGTCGGCAGCCGTAGCGCTCCTGGCGCTACCAGGGGCGGCCGTCGCCCAGGAGCCGCAGCGCGGCGGTACGCTCAACTGGGCGATCGCGGCCGAGCCGCCGACCTATGATTGCCATGGCACCGGCACCTTCGCGGTGATGCAGCGGATGGCGCCGCACTATTCGACGCTGCTGAAGTTCGAGCCGGGCAACTACCCCAACATCGTCGGCGACCTGGCCCAGAGCTGGACCATCTCGCCCGACAGCCTGACCTACACCTTCAAGCTGCACCCCAACGTCAAGTTCCATGACGGCACGATCCTGACGTCGGAGGACATCAAGGCGACCTACGACCGGATCATCGCGCCGCCGGACGGCGTCATCTCGAACCGGCAATCATCCTTCGTGAAGGTGGCATCGGTCGCGACGACGGACCCGCTGACCGTCGTCTTCAAGATGAAGGAGGTCGACGCCTCGATGATGACCAACTTCGCTTCGCCGTGGAATTGCGTCTACAGCGCGGCGCGGCTGAAGACCGATCCCAATTTCCCGGCCAAGAACGTGATGGGCACCGGGCCCTTCAAGTTCGTCGAGCATGTCGCGGGCTCGCACTGGCGCGGCGAGCGCTTCGAGGATTATTTCCGCAAGGGCCATCCCTATCTCGACGGCTTCCGCGCGGTAACCATGTCGTCGTCGGCGATGGCCAATGCGCTGGCCGGCAAGCAGGTCGACGCCGAATTCCGCGGCTTCTCGCCGACCGAGCGCGACCGCATCGTCCGCGCGCTGGGCAAGGACGCCAACGTGCAGGAATCGAGCTGGCTCCTGCATATGATCGTCACCTTCAACACCTCGCGTAAGCCGTTCGACGATCCGCGCGTCCGCCGCGCGCTGTCGCTGGCGATCGACCGCTGGGGTGGCTCGGCCTCGCTCAGCAAGATCTCGTCGCTGGGTGCCGTCGGCGGCCTCGTCCGCCCCGGCAGCGAATGGTCGGCCAGCCAGAAGGAGATGGAGCAGTGGCCGGGCTATGGCCGCGACATGGCGGCGAACCGGGCCGAGGCGCGCCGCCTCCTGAAGGAAGCGGGCCAGGAGAACCTGACCCTGACCCTGATGGACCGCAACATCGCGCCCTATGTGACGGCCGGCATCTATGTGATCGACCAATGGCGCCAGATCGGCGTCAAGGCCGAGCACCAGCAGGTCGAGCTGGCGAGCTGGTACTCGATCCAGAACGGCGGCACCTTCGACGCCTTCATCGACTCCTTCACGCAGTTCAGCGACGACCCGTCCAACGTCCTCTACAAGTACGCCTCGTATGACCGCTCGCCGGTGGCCGTCCACCGCGCGACCGACCGCGAGCTGGACGGGCTCTTCGACGAGCAGGCACGCACCACCGACAAGGCGAAGCGCCTCGCGATCATCCGCAAGTTCGAGACGCGGCTGTTCGACCAGGCCTACTCGGTGCCGCTGCTGTGGTGGCAGCGCATCGTGGTGATGAATGACAAGGTGAAGGGCTGGACCATGTCGCCGACCCACATGATCTACCAGGATCTGGG
>CAZQOA010000201.1:0-1962 GCA_964594715.1 uncultured Rhizobiaceae bacterium
GTGCCTTCGGCCAGGACCAGGGTGGCGCCCAAGGTCGTCGCGGCGACGATCTGGATCGGCCCGACCAGCCAGCCGATGTCGGTCATCCACAGCAGCCGGTCGGACGGCTTCAGGTCGAAGCAGAGCTGGAAATCCAGCATCGTCTTGGCGAGGAAGCCGACATGGGTGTGGACGGTGCCCTTGGGCTTGCCGCTGGTGCCGGAGGTATAGGCGACCAGCAGCGGCGCGTCGGCGGGCAGCGCCCGGGTCGGTGCCGGCGGCCCGGCGGGCAGGGCATCCCACCAATGGTCGCGGCCGGCCTGCATCGCCACCCGGCCGTCGCCCTGGCGCAGGACGACGACATGGCGCAGCGTCGGCACCGACTTCGCGGCCGCGTCGACCTCCGGCTTCATCGGCATCCGGCGGCCGCGGCGCAGCGAGCTGTCGGCGGCCAGGACGGCGACCGCCCCCGCCTCGCCCAGGCGGGCTGCGATCGCGCCCGCCCCGAAGCCGGAGAAGAGGGGAAGGACGATCGCGCCGAGGCGGGCCAGCGCGAGGAAACCGGCCACCGCCTCCGGCACCATCGGCATGTAGAGCCCGACCGGCGCGCCGGCGCCGATGCCGAGCGCCGCCAGTCCGGCCGCCAGCCGGTCGACCTCGCGGCCGAACTCGCCATAGGTCCAGGTGCGGACGGTGCCGTCCTCGCCCTCCCAGACGACGGCCGGGTGGCCGGCGCGTGGGCCGTGGCAATGCCGGTCGATGCCGGCCATGGCGAGGTTGGTGGTGCCGCCGACGCACCAGCGCACCCAGGGCAGGCCGGCCGAGGCATCGCGAAGGGTCGTCCAGGGGGTGGCGAAGGGAATATCGACGTAGCGCAGGATGGCTGCCCAGAACCAGTCGGGGTCGGCATCCGCGCGGCGTTCCAGGGCCTCGTAGCTGGCAAGACCTTCGGCTGCGAGGAACGCCTGCCAGTTGCTGGCGCGGACGAATTCCGCGTCGGGCGCCCAGACGGCGCCTTCGGGCAATATGGCTCCGCTCACCATGGCCTCCACCCTTGAGAGCCGATGGACTCCCTGCCATCGCCTGTCGCAGTATCGCGCCGAGTGAACGTTCGTTCAATTCATAGAAGAGCAGCGGAGGGACGCCATGTCGGATGAACGCTACGCCCGCTATCAGCGCCTGAAGTTCGACCGGCCGCACGCGCGCGTGCTGCGCGTCATCATGTCGAACCCGGGCAAGCTCAACGCCGCCGACGCGGTCATGCATGGCGAGCTGACCGGGCTGTGGCGCGAGATCGATGCCGATCCGACGGTGTCGGCGGTCATTCTCCAGGGCGAGGGCAAGGCGTTCTCCGCCGGTGGCGACTTCGCCATGATCGACACCATCATCGCCGACTTCCACACCCGAGCCGCCAACTGGAAGGAGGCCCGCGACCTCGTCTACAACATCATCAACTGCTCCAAGCCGATCGTCAGCGCGATCCGTGGGCCCGCGGTCGGCGCTGGGCTGGTCTGCGGCCTGCTGGCGGATGTCTCGATCGCCGCCAACGACGCGCGCATCATCGACGGCCACACCCGCCTCGGCGTCGCGGCGGGCGACCATGCGGCGATCGTCTGGCCGCTGCTCTGCGGCATGGCCAAGGCGAAATACTACCTCATGACCTGCGACCCGCTGTCGGGCGCGGAGGCCGAGCGCATCGGCCTGGTCTCGCTGGCGGTCGAGGATGCGGAGCTGGACGCCAAGGCGGTCGCGGTCGCGACGAAGCTGGCCGAGGGCGCCCCGCACGCCATCCGCTGGACCAAGTATGCCCTCAACAATTGGCTGCGGCAGGCGGGGCCGATCTTCGACACCTCGCTGGCGCTGGAGTTCCTCGGCTGGCAGTCGCCCGACGTGCAGGAGGGGCTGGCCGCCCATCGCGAGAAGCGCAAGCCGGCCTTCCCGCCGGAATCGAACCTGTGACCGCGGCAGGGTGACGCCCGTGCC
>CAZQOA010000202.1:0-1832 GCA_964594715.1 uncultured Rhizobiaceae bacterium
GCTGCTGCTGGTATGGATCGGCTTCGGCGTGAAGAGCGGCATCATCTTCGTCGTCGTCTTCACCTTCTTCCCGATGCTGGTGAACACGGTGGCCGGGTTGCGCTCCGCGGACTCCGATCTGCTGTTGCTGGCGCGCTCGATGGGCGGCAGTTCGTGGC
Organism: uncultured Rhizobiaceae bacterium; assembly: GCA_964594715.1. Lineage (GTDB taxonomy): Bacteria > Pseudomonadota > Alphaproteobacteria > ATCC43930 > Allostellaceae > Allostella. The sequence continues at coordinate 159 of CAZQOA010000202.1, forward strand.
AGGTGCTGAAGAAGATCCGCATCCCGAGCGCCATGCCCAGCATCATCTCCGGCATCAAGATCTCGATCACCCTGGCGCCCCTGGGCGCCGTGATCGGCGAGTTCGTCGCCTCGAACAAGGGCCTCGGCCACATGCTGATCCAATCGGTAGGCAGCCTGGAGGTGCCGGTCGCCTTCGCCGCGGTCACCGTGGTCTCGGTCCTCGGCATCCTGGTCTGGTACCTGGCCGAGTTCGTCGAGCGGATCACCATCCCGTGGCACGCCAGCCACCGCAGCCGGGTGGCCGAGGATTCATAAGCAGCCCATAAAGAACAGGGAGTCAGGTCCGATGAAGCTGAAAACGCTCCTGCCGAGCGCCGCCGCATTCCTGCTGGCCGCCGCCGCGGCCGCCACCCCGGCCGCGGCCCAGGCCGAGAAGGTCCGTCTCCTCCTCGACTGGGGCTGGCTGCCCTACCACGCCTCCTTCTTCCTGGCGCAGGAGCGCGGCTACTTCAAGGATGCCGGCATCGAGGCAGAGATCGAGCAGGGCCGCGGCTCCAACACGACCGCGATCCTGGTCGGCCAGCGCTCCTTCGACATGGGCCACCTCAACATCACCAACGCGACGGCCGCCGTCTCCAAGGGCGTGCCGCTGAAGACGGTCGCCGTCTACCAGCACCGCACCTCGGCCTCCTTCGTCGGCATCAAGGGCCGGGTGAAGCTGGAGGGGCCGGACTCCCTGAAGGGGTTGCGCATCGGCAGCACGCCCGGCGGCTCCGACGGGCTCGGCCTGTCGATCTTCCGCCGCTCGAACAAGATCCCCGACAGCGCGCTCAACGTCATCTCGCTCGATGCGAGCGCCAAGACCGCAGCCCTGCTGACCAACCAGGTCGACGTGGTCAGCGGCGACAGCCATGCCTACGCCGCCATCGTCCGCGGCGCCGGCTTCGAGCCGGAGGTGATGGAGCTGGCCTCGTTCGGGGTGCCATTGCTGGGCTTCGGCTTCGCCGCCAACGAGACCTTCCTCAAGGAAAAGCCGAATGCCGTCCGGGGCGTGCTGGCCGCCTCCAAGCGCGGCTTCGCCGATGCCGTGGCCGACCCCAAGGGGGCCTGCACCCTGATCCGCTCCAAGGTCCAGGTCGCGGGCAAGCTGGAGCAATGCATCGACTACATGACCGGCCTGCAGAAGCTCAGCCAGTCGCCGACCGACCCGGCCTGGGGCCGTACCACCGATGCGCAGTGGGAGGCGCTGCTGTCGACCTTGCGCGCGGTCGGCGAGATCCAGGGGACCAAGCCGCCCAGCGCCTACTACACCAACGACCTGCTGCCTTGATGGGCGCCAACCGCTTCGACGCCATCATCGTCGGCGGCGGCCATAACGGCCTGGTCGCGGCCGGCTACCTGGCTGCGGCCGGCCTGTCCGTGGCGGTGCTGGAGCGTAGCGCCCGGCTCGGCGGGCCCGCGGCGACGATCGAGTTCATGCCCGGCTACCGGACCACGATCGCCAATTCGCCGGGCTCGCTCGAACCCAAGATCGTCCGCGACCTGGAGCTGGAGCGGCACGGGCTGAAGGTCGTGCTGAGAAAGCGCGACAATTTCCTGCCGGGCGACGGCGATTATTTGGTCACCGGCCGCGGGGGCCTGACCCGCAAGGAGATCAAGGCCTGCTTCATTGCTCTGCTGGCCATGGACGGCT
>CAZQOA010000203.1:0-1801 GCA_964594715.1 uncultured Rhizobiaceae bacterium
TGGTCATGGGCGCCTATTGGGATGCCGAGATCAAGCGCGCGCAGGTCGACGGGCTTGCTGACTTCCCGGTCTACACGCGCAAGGTGCATACCGATGTCGCCTATATTGCCTGCGCGCGGAAGCTGCTCGCGGCGCCAGATGCCGTATTCTCGCAGTTCGCCACGCATAATGCGCAGACCCTCGCGACCATCTACCATCTCGCAGGCGCCGATTTTTCAGTCGGCCAATATGAGTTTCAGTGCCTGCACGGCATGGGCGAACCGCTCTATGAGCAGGTAGTCGGCAAGGCAAAGCTGGGCCGGCCTTGCCGGATCTACGCTCCCGTCGGCACTCATGAGACGCTGTTGGCCTATCTGGTGCGGCGCCTTCTCGAAAATGGTGCCAACTCGTCCTTCGTGAACCGGATCGCGGACCCGGCAGTGCCAATCGACGACCTGATCGACGACCCTGTCGATCAGGTTCGGGCCATGCCGCGACCCGGAGCACGCCACAACCAGATCGCCCTGCCCGCTGACCTCTATCCCGATCGCCGCAACTCGGCGGGACTTGACCTAAGCGACGAAACCACGCTCGCGGCGTTGACGCTCGCGCTGCCGGAGAGCGCGTCGCTCGAATGGCAGGCATTGCCCAGCGATGGCCTCGGAGCACAGCGACTGGTCCTCAATCCCGCCGACCACCGCGATGTCGTCGGCGTGGTTTTCGACGCGTCTGTCGCCCAAGCGACTAGCGCAGCAACCCGAGCGAACCAGTCGACCTGGGGCCAAACGCCTGCCGCCAACCGGGCGGCGATGCTCGAACGCGCGGCCGACGCCATGCACGCCCGCATGCCGATCTTGCTGGACCTTATCGTGCGCGAAGCGGGCAAATCGCTCCCTAACGCCATCGCGGAAGTTCGCGAAGCCATCGACTTTCTGCGCTATTATGCGGCGCAGGTCCGAGCAACGTTCAGCGTGGCTCAGCAACCTCTAGGCCCGGTCGTCTGCATCAGCCCCTGGAATTTCCCGTTGGCGATCTTCACAGGCCAGATCGCGGCGGCGCTGGTCGCCGGCAATCCGGTTCTGGCCAAGCCGGCTGAGGAAACGCCGCTGATTGCAGCCGAGGCGGTCCGGCTCCTGCATGCAGCAGGCATTCCCGACGACGCGCTTCAGCTGCTGCCGGGCGATGGTGCCATTGGTGCAGCCCTCGTTGCAGCGCCCGAGACGGCCGGCGTGATGTTCACCGGCTCGACCGAGGTCGCCCGACTGATCCAGAAGCAGCTGGCAAGGCGCCTTTCGCCGACCGGCAAGCCGATCCCATTCATTGCCGAGACCGGCGGTCAGAACGCCATGATCGTGGATTCCTCAGCGCTCGCCGAACAGGTGGTGGCGGATGTCATCGCCTCGGCGTTCGACAGTGCCGGTCAACGCTGCTCGGCGCTTCGAATATTGTGCCTGCAGGAGGAGATTGCCGACCGCACGCTGGCCATGTTGAAGGGCGCGCTCAAAGAACTGCGGATCGGGCGTACCGACGCGCTCAAGGTCGACATCGGACCTGTCATTAGCGCCGAAGCGAAAGCGGGTATCGAGAAGCATATTGCCGCGATGCGTAAGGTAGGCGCCGATGTTGATCAGCTGGCCCTGCCTGCCGAGACAGCCAACGGCACCTTCGTCGGGCCGACCATCATCGAGATCATGGAGATCTCGGATCTCAAGCGTGAGGTGTTCGGTCCCGTCCTGCACGTCATTCGCTTTCGTCGCGAAGAACTCGACGCCTTAATCGACGCGATCAACGCCACCGGCTACGGGCTGACCTTCGGTCTGCA
>CAZQOA010000204.1:0-1694 GCA_964594715.1 uncultured Rhizobiaceae bacterium
CGCCCTCATCACCTCCCGCCGCGGCGGCCTCCTGAAGACGATGCTGGGGCGGTAGCTGATTGCCTGGGCAGCCACCACATGCATAGTATGATTTAATCATACTAAGAGGTATCGGCATGAGCGCGGTCGAGCGGATGACGGTTACTGTCCCGGCCGAGATGGCCTCGATGCTCAAGACGGAGGTCGCGAAAGGGGACTATGCCTCGGCGAGCGAGATCGTCCGCGAGGCGCTTCGCGACTGGGAGGTCAAGAAGGAGTGGCGGCGTCGCAAGCTCGAGGCGCTGCGAGGCGATATCCAGCAGGGTATCGACAGCGGCCCTTCGGTCCCCGCCGACCAGGTGTTCGACGAACTGCTGCGGCGCTATGGGGCGGCACCCCGGGGCGAGGGGTGATTGATGCGGCGGGAATTCTCGCCCGCCGCGGTCGGAGACCTGACGGAGATTGCCGAGTATATCGGGCGGGAGGATCCATCGCGCGCCGCGACGTTCGTGGCCGCGCTCCGGGGTCGCTGCAATACGATCGCCCGTCAACCCAAAGGCAATCCGCTGCGAGCGGAGCTTGGACAGGGGGTGCGTGTCTGCCCGTTCCGGAGCTATCTGATCTTTTATCGTGTGCTCGACGATGCGGTGCGCGTGGAGCGTATCCTCCACGCTGCCCGCGATGTGATGGGGATTGTCGCGTCCGGCGGTTTCAACGGTTGAGGGAGCGCGCTGATGCAGCGGCGCCGCGGCGAAGAGCCTAGTCGCCCAGCACTGCGTCCAGGAGTGCGTGCCGCGTCGGGGCGAAGGGGTTGGTGACGGTGACCCCGCCCCAGGTGAAGCCTTCCTGGAGGTCTTCGGTGAGAAGGAGGCGACATCCCGCCTGCGATGCTGCCGACAGGATCAGCGCATCCCAGATGCCGAGATGGTGATCCGATGCCAGGTCGGCTGCCGCCAGCATGGTCTCGGACGTGGTCTCCACCAAAGGAAACGCATCGCGCCAGTGAAGCAGTGCGTCGCGTGCTTCGGGCCGTGACCGGCCCGCCTTCCGGACGAGGACATGGAACAATTCGCCCAGCACTTGCACCGGCAGCACCGCCGCTGCCTCTGGCAGGCGGCGGATCAGGGCCAGCGTGCTGTCGCGACGCTCGCTTCCATTGACGCCTTCCGCATAGGCGAGGACGTTGGTATCGAGCGCCAGCTTCACCGCTCCGCCTCGTACAGCTCGTCGCGGGACCAGGGACCAACGTTCGTGACGGGCTGGTGCTCGAGCCGGGAGAGCAGGGCTTCCCGAGCGGTCGCCGCCACGGTTCCGTCGCGATCGGCCGGCACGATCCGGGCAACCGGCTTCCCGTGACTGGTGACTACATAGCTGCGCCCTTCGCGAACGCCGCGCAGCAGCAGCGAGAACCTCCGATTGGCATCGGCGGCCGAAACAGCCTCATCCATTGGCATTTCCTTTAATGTAGGCATAATGCCTACATTAGATGGCGAGGTTCGTTCCACGCAAGGGGCGGCAGCCGTGATCCTGGCATAGACGCTGGTGCGATCGCGCACGCTTGCGTCCGGCCGCGCATCGTCAAATGATCAGGGCCGCGAATTCCCGTCCTTGCCCCCTGACGACGAGGCCACGTCCTTGACCAATGCCAGCGCGCCGCGCGCCGCCATGCGCATCACCGGGCTCACCGTCTACATCACCGACATCCCGGTCCTCAT
>CAZQOA010000205.1:0-1692 GCA_964594715.1 uncultured Rhizobiaceae bacterium
TCCCGACCTCGCGCCAGCCGATGCGCGGCTTCGTCGACCGCATCATGGCGATGGAAGGCAAGGATGGCATCCTGTCGATCTCGGTCGCCCACTGCTTCCCCTATGCCGACGTGCCCGAGATGCGCACCAAGGTGCTGGTCGTCACCGACAACCAGCCCGAGAAGGGGGCGGCCCTGGCCGAGAAGCTGGGCCGCGAGCTGTGGGACCTGCGCGACCAGGTGCGGCCGCCGTTCCTCACCATCGACGAGGCGCTGGACCGCGGCGTCGCGCGCAATGACGGGCTGGTGGTGATCGCCGATCCCTCCGACAATCCGGGCGGCGGCGCGCCCAGCGATTCCACCTTCATCCTGCGCCGCATGATCGAGCGCGGCATCACCGACGCGGCGGTGGGCGGGTTCTGGGACCCGGTCGCCGTGCGCCTCTGCTTCGATGCCGGCGTGGGCGCCCGCTTCGCGCTCCGCTTCGGCGGCAAGATCGGCCCGACCTCGGGCGATCCGATCGACGCCATGGTGACGGTGACCAAGCTCGTGCCGGACGCCAAGATGGGCTATTGCGGCACCATCAGCTCGCTCGGCGACGCGGCCGCGATCGAGGTCGAAGGCATCTCGGTCGTCCTCATCAGCAGCCGGCAGCAGGCCAAGGGCACGGGGATGTTCACCAACCTCGGCATCGACCTGGCGCAGAAGCGCATGGTGGTGGTGAAGTCGACCAACCATTTCTATGCGGAGTTCGGGCCGATCGCCGAAGAGGTGCTCTATGTCGACGCACCCGGCGCCATCCCGCGCGACTTCACCAAGATCCCCTATACCCGCATCCAGCGGCCGATCTGGCCGCTCGACGCCGATCCCTGGGCGGCGTGACGCCTGAGGATTCATCTCGTTCCTTACCTGCCTTATCCGGGACCCTGCCGATGAAGTGCTTCACCGCCTCCTTTGGGACGGAGACGAATACCTTTTCCCCGATGCTGACCAGCCGGCAGAGCTTCCTCGAGGAATTCTATGCCCCGCCCGGCAAGCACCCCGACCGCCCGACGCTCTGCACCGGGCCGTTGTGGGCCGCCCGCCAGCGGGTGAAGAGCAAGGGCTGGCAGGTGGTCGAGGGCTCGTGCTCCTTCGCGCAGCCGGCCGGCAACCTCGTCCGCAAGGATTACGAGGAGATGCGCGACGAGATCCTGGACCAGCTCCGCGCCGCGATGCCGGTCGACATCGTGCTGATGGGGCTGCATGGCGCCATGGTCGCCGACGGCTATGACGACTGCGAGGGCGACCTGCTGGCGCGCATCCGCGCCATCGTCGGGCCGGGCGTGCCGGTCGGCTGTGAGCTCGACCCCCATTGCCACCTGACCCAGAAGCGGGTCGACGCGGCCGACGTCATCATCTGCTTCAAGGAGTTCCCGCATACCGACTTCGTCGAGCGCGGCGAGGAGCTGGCCGACCTCATCGAGGCCATGGCCCTGAAGCAGGTGAAGCCGGTCATGTCGGTCTTCGACTGCCGCATGATCAACAGCTTCCCGACCTCGCGCGAGCCGATGCGCAGCTTCGTCGACCGCATCATGGCGATGGAGGGCCGGGACGGCATCCTGTCGATCTCCATCGCGCACTGCTTCCCCTATGCCGACGTGCCCGAGATGGGGACCAGGGTCCTCGTCATCACCGACAACCAGCCCGAGAAGGGGGCGGCGCTGGCCGAGAA
>CAZQOA010000206.1:0-1681 GCA_964594715.1 uncultured Rhizobiaceae bacterium
AGCCGGCCTTCGCGGTCGCGGGTGTTGCCGTTGGCGTTGTTGGACGGCGAGCGGTAGATGGAGACGGCACCGGTCTCCTCCTCCCACTTGTACATGCGGTTGCCCGGCACGTCGCTCCACAGGAGGAAGCGACCGTCGCCGAACCATACCGGCCCCTCGGCCCAGCGGCACCCGGTATGGAGGCGCTCGACCCCCGCCAGCGGCAGGCGGTAGCGGGCGAAGCTCGGGTGCAGCTGCTCGACCAGCGGGTCGGGGTAGCGGCGCTCGGGCTCCCACCGGGCGCCGGCGGTGTCGGGGGCGGCGGGCAGCTCGAGGGGCGGCGGCCCCGCCTTGCCCGCCCCGACCTTGCTCGACCCGGCCTTGCTCGACCCAGCCTTGGTCGATGCGGGAGGGCTCTTCCTGGCGTTCATCGGGGTCCTTCCTGCTAGGCGCGCGCGGTGATGCGGTCGATCTCCGCCATCTCCTCGGCGGTCAGGTCCCAGGCGACCGCCTTGATGTTCTGCTCCAGCTGCTCGGGCTTGGTGGCGCCGGCGATCACGCTCGATACCTGCGGCCGGCGCGCCAGCCAGCTGAAGGCCAGTTCCAGCATGGTGTGGCCGCGAGCGGCGGCGAAGTCGGCCAGCTTCTCGACGATCGGCCAGTTGGCGTCGGTCATGTAGCGGTCGGCCAGGCGCTGCGTCGTCGTCAGGCGGGCGCCCTGGGGCATCGCCGCGTTGCGCTGGTACTTGCCCGTGAGGAGGCCGCTGGCGAGGGGGAAGAAGGGAAGGATGCCCATGCCGAAATGCTGTGCCGCCGGCATCAGCTCCTTCTCGATGCCGCGCACGACCAGGCTGTATTCGTCCTGGCAGGAGACGAAGGCGGCGAGGTTGCGGTCCCTGGCGGTCCACTGCGCGTCGGCCACCTGCCAGCCCGGCAGGTTGGAGCAGCCGATGTAGCGCACCTTGCCCTGGCGGACGAGGTCGTCCAGCGCGCGCAGCGTCTCCTCGATCGGGGTGCGCGGGTCGGGCTGGTGGAGCTGGTAGAGATCGATCCAGTCGGTCTTCAGGCGTCGCAGGCTGTCCTCGACCGCGCGCATGATGTAGCGCCGGGCGCCGCCGATGAGGATGCCCTCGTCGTCCATCGCCATGCCGAACTTGCTGGCCAGCACGATGTCCTTGCGGCGGGTGCCGAGAATCTCTCCCAGGCAGGTTTCCGAGCCGCCGCGGTTGCCATAGATGTCGGCGGTGTCGAAGAGGGTGATGCCGATGTCGATCGCCTTGTCGACCACCTTGCGGGATGCTTCCAGGTCGATGCGGCCGCCGAAATTGTTGCATCCGAGGCCGACGACCGACACCAGCAGGCCCGAATTTCCGAGATTGCGCAGCTCCACGGGACACACTTTCCTTAGCTATCCGAAGCGGCATCCTTGCACGGGTGGCAGGGGGGGAGAACCGCTGTCGTAAAGAAAAGGGGTCGCAATAAAAAAGGGCCGGGGGATTTCTCCCCCGGCCCGGTCGCAAAGGCTGTCTCGTCGGATCAGATGATGACGAAGTGGCCCTCGTTGCCGCCGTTCGCGCCCTCGTCGAACTGGGCGAGCTGGTTGACGGCCGTGATGTTGTTGAAGGTGGCGATGAGCACGGCACCCTGGGTGCTGGTCATGCTCGTGTCGAAGTAGATTTCGCCATGGTTAGAGGTGGTGTTG
>CAZQOA010000207.1:0-1617 GCA_964594715.1 uncultured Rhizobiaceae bacterium
GGAGAACTGGCGCGCCGTCATCGCCGACTACAAGGCCAAGGTCGAGGAGGTGTCGGGCGCGCCCTTCCCGCAGGAGCCGGAAGCCCAGCTCTGGGGCTCGGTCGGCGCCGTCTTCGGCAGCTGGATGAACCAGCGCGCCATCACCTATCGCCGCCTGCACGACATCCCGGAAAGCTGGGGCACCGCCGTCAACGTGCAGGCCATGGTGTTCGGCAACATGGGCGAGGATTGCGCGACCGGCGTCGCCTTCACCCGCGACCCGTCGACCGGCGAGGACGTGTTCTACGGCGAATACCTCGTCAACGCCCAGGGCGAGGATGTCGTCGCCGGCATCCGCACGCCGCAGCACCTGACGATCGAGGGCAAGAAGAAGAACGGCTCCACCCTGCCCGCCATGGAAGAGGTGATGCCGACCGTCTTCACCGAGCTCGACCGGGTGCGCCAGGTGCTGGAGCGGCATTATCGCGACATGCAGGACATCGAGTTCACGGTCCAGCAGGGCAAGCTGTGGATGCTGCAGACGCGCAACGGCAAGCGCACCGCCGCCGCCGCACTCCGCATCGCGGTCTCGATGGCCGATGAAGGCCTGATCGACCAGCGCACCGCCGTCGGGCGCATCGACCCCTCCTCCCTGGACCAGCTCCTGCACCCGACCCTGGACCCGAAGGCAGAGCGCAAGGTGGTGGCCAAGGGCCTGCCCGCCTCGCCCGGGGCCGCGTCGGGCACCGTCGTCTTCAGCGCCGAGGAAGCCGAGACCCGGGCCCAGCGCGGCGACGCGGTCATCCTGTGCCGGATCGAGACCAGCCCGGAGGACATCCAGGGCATGCATTCCGCGCGCGGCATCCTGACCACCCGCGGCGGCATGACCAGCCACGCGGCGGTGGTCGCCCGCGGCATGGGGCGGCCTTGCGTGGCGGGTGCGGGCGAGCTGCGCATCGATTATCGCCAGCAGACCATGACGGTGGGCGACATCGTCATCCAGGCGGGCGACCTCGTCACCATCGACGGCGGCAGCGGCGAGGTCATGCTGGGCGCGGTGCCGACGGTGAAACCGGAGCTGTCCGGCGACTTCGCGCGTCTCATGGAATGGGCCGACGCCATCCGCCGCATGAAGGTGCGGACCAACGCCGAGACGCCGCACGACGCCCGGACCGCGCGCGAGTTCGGCGCCGAGGGCATCGGCCTCTGCCGCACCGAGCACATGTTCTTCGACGCCAGCCGCATCGTGGCCGTGCGCGAGATGATCATGGCGACCGACGTCGAGGGCCGCCGCAAGGCCCTGGCCAAGCTGCTGCCGATGCAACGCGCCGATTTCGTCGAGCTGTTCGGCATCATGCGCGGACTGCCGGTGACGATCCGCCTGCTCGACCCGCCGCTGCACGAGTTCCTGCCCCATTCCGAGACCGAGATGGGCGAGCTGGCCGCCAGCACCGGCGGCAATGTCGAGCAGGTGCGCCAGCGCGCCGCCCAGCTGCATGAGACCAACCCGATGCTGGGCCATCGCGGCTGCCGCCTCGGCATCACCTATCCGGAAATCTACGAGATGCAGGCGCGCGCCATCTTCGAGGCGGCGGCCGAGGTCGCCGGCGCGACCGGGGGCGCGGTCGAGCCCGAGGT
>CAZQOA010000208.1:0-1574 GCA_964594715.1 uncultured Rhizobiaceae bacterium
CTGGACCGCAGTACGGCTCCGCCACAGAGATTTCATGGTTCGTCAGGCTCACCATAAGGAGAAGTCGGTACAGCGCTTTGGCCCTCATGGTGAGCCTGACGAACCATGAGCTTACCCAGGCTACGTCCGCCGCCTCATGAATTCGGGCCGCGGTCCATCGACACCGGCTGCCAGCGGCGGAGCCCGCTGTTCGGCAGCACCGTCGGGTTGACGCAGGACATCGGCCAGCGGCCGGACAGGACCAGCGACAGCTCCTGGCCGACGCGGCGCTTGCGGGCGACGTCGAAGCGGGCCGACGCGGATGCGTTGTGCGGCGCCAGGATGACGTGCGGCATCTGCAGCAGCGGATTGTCCTGGCGCGGCGGCTCCACCTCGAACACGTCGAGGCCGGCGCCGGCGATCCACTTCTCCTCCAGCGCCCGGATCAGGGCCGACTCGGTCACGGTCGGCCCGCGCCCGGTGTTGATGAAGATCGCCGTCTTCTTCATCAGGCGGAAATGCTGCTCCTTCAGCATGCCCTCCGCCTCCGGCGTGGCCGGCACATGCATGGAGACGAAGTCCGCCTGGGCCAGCAGGTCGGACAGGCTCATCGGCTCGACGCCGGCCGCGGAGATCGTCAGCTCGTCGAGGAAGGGGTCGAAGGCCATCAGGCGCAGGCCGAAGGGCTTCGCGCGCTTGGCCACCGCGCGCGCGACCCGGCCGAAGCCGATGAAGCCCAGGGTCTGCCCCATCAGGCGCGGGATCTGGAGGAGCTGCGGGCGCCCTTCCCGCCAGCGACCTTCGCGCACCATGCGGTCCTGCTCGATGGCCCGGCGATGGGTCGCCAGCAGCAGCATCATGGCGTGGTCGGCCACCTCCTCGATGAAGGTGTCGGGGCAGTTGGTAACGGGGATGCCCTTGGCCGTGGCGGCGGCGACATCGACATAGTCGACGCCGACGGTGCCGAGCGTGATGACGCGGGCCCGGTCGAGCGCGTCGATCATCGCCTTGGTGAACTTCATGCCCTTGGCATAGACGGCATCGACGCCCGGGGCGGCGGCGATGAAGCCTGCCTCGGTGGCCGGGCATTCGACGATCTCGGCGTCGAGCGCCCCCAGCGCCTCCATCTCGTAGTCATAGCCGCCGCCGGCCGTGGTGAAGGATGCCCCTTCGGGGCTGAGAATGCGGAATTTCGGCACGGTTGTTCCCCCAGCTAGGGCGATCGAGAGGTCGGAGCGAAGCTACCTGTTCGACGCGCGCTCCATCCTCTCGAACTTCACCCGCTCACTCCTTCACGGCGCCGGTCAGCGACGAGACGTAGTAGTCGACGAAGAAGGAATAGAAGATCGCCACCGGCAGCGAGCCCATCAGCGAGCCCGCCATCAGCGCGCCCCACTGGTAGACGTCGCCGGAGATGAGCTCGGTCAGGATCGCGACCGGGACGGTCTTGTTCTCGCTGCTCTGGATGAAGGCCAGCGAATAGATGAACTCGTTCCAGGACAGCGTGAAGGCGAAGATGCCGGCCGAGATCAGGCCGGGCACCGCCAGCGGCAGGGTGATCCGGCGCAGGATCTGCAGGCGCGTCGCGCCGTCGA
>CAZQOA010000209.1:0-1544 GCA_964594715.1 uncultured Rhizobiaceae bacterium
TCCGCTTCGGCCCGGCGCTCTCGGCCCTCTTTGCGGTCATCACCACGGCTGCCTCCTGCGGCGCGGTCAACGCCATGCATGACAGCTTCATGCCGCTCGGCGGGATGATCCCGATGATCAACATGCAGTTAGGCGAGATCATCGTCGGCGGCGTCGGTGCCGGCCTCTACGGAATGCTCGTCTTCATCGTCATCACCGTCTTCGTGGCCGGGCTGATGGTCGGGCGCACCCCGGAATATATCGGCAAGAAGATCGAGGCGAAGGAGATGAAGATGGCGGTCCTCGCCATCCTCTGCCTGCCGCTGGCGATGCTGGGCTTCACGGCAATATCGGTGGTCCTGCCGCCGGCCGTCGCCTCGATGGCCAACCCGGGTCCGCACGGCTTCTCGGAGGTGCTGTACGCCTTCAGCTCGGCCGCAGCCAACAATGGCAGCGCCTTCGGCGGCCTGACCGGCAACACGCCCTGGTATAACGTAACGCTCGGGCTCGCCATGCTCATGGGGCGCTTCCTCGTCATCATCCCGGCACTGGCCATCGCCGGCTCGCTCGCCGCCAAGAAGACGGTGCCGGCCTCCGGCGGCACCTTCCCCACCCACGGGCCCCTCTTCGTCGGGCTGCTAGCGGGCGTCATCCTCATCGTCGGCGGCCTGACCTTCTTCCCGGCCCTGGCGCTGGGTCCGGTCGTCGAGCACCTGGCCATGATCGCCGGCCAGACCTTCGCGACCGGCAACTGAGCCGTTCCGCGCCCCAAATCGCCCTTCCAGGGAACCGACCCATGACCCAGTCCAAGACGGCGAGCCTTCTCGACGCCGGCATCCTCGTGCCGGCGGCCGGCGCGGCCTTCGCCAAGCTCGACCCGCGGACGCTGGCCCGCAACCCGGTGATGTTCGTCGTCGCCGTCGTGACGCTGCTGACCACGGCCCTGTTCATCCGCGACGTCGCCACCGGCGCCGGCGACCTCGGCTTTTCCTTCCAGATCATCCTCTGGCTGTGGTTCACCGTCCTCTTCGCCAACTTCGCCGAGGCGGTGGCGGAGGGTCGCGGCAAGGCGCAGGCCGACGCGCTGCGCCGCACCCGCGGCGAGACCCAGGCCAAGCTGCTGTCCGGTCCCGACCGGACCAGGTACCGGCTGGTGGCCGGCAGCGGGCTCGCCGTCGGCGACATCGTCCTGGTCGAGCCGGGCGACATCATCCCCTCCGACGGCGAGGTGATCGAGGGCATCGCCTCGGTCAACGAGGCCGCCATCACCGGCGAATCGGCACCCGTCATCCGCGAAAGCGGCGGTGACCGCTCGGCGGTGACCGGCGGCACCCAGGTCCTGTCCGACTGGATCGTCGTCCGCATCACCGCGGCGGCCGGCTCCACCTTCCTCGACCGCATGATCGCCCTGGTCGAAGGGGCCGAGCGCCAGAAGACGCCGAACGAGATCGCGCTCAACATCCTGCTCGCCGGCATGACGCTGATCTTCGTGCTGGCGACGACGCCCCTCCCCAGCTTCGCCGCCTATGCCGGCGGCTGGATCCCGGTGCTGGTGCCGCTCGGGC
>CAZQOA010000210.1:0-1520 GCA_964594715.1 uncultured Rhizobiaceae bacterium
CAGCTGTTCAAGGAGGCCGGCTACAAGGGTGAGCCGATCACTGTCCTGCATGCCACCGACCACGCCTACATCAACCCCGCCACCCAGGTGCTGGTCCAGCAGATGCGCAAGGCCGGCTTCCTGAAGCTCGACGTACAGGCGATGGACTGGGGTGCCGTGGTCGTCCGCCGCGCCAAGAAGGAGCTGCCGGCCGAGGGTGGCTGGAACATCTTCATCACCGGCACGACGGTGCTGGGGTCCTCGTCTCCTGTCACCCACGTGGCGCTCGGCATGGGCTGCGAGAAGGCCTGGTTCGGCTGGCCGTGCGACACCGGATTGGAGGGTCTGCGGCGGGCCTGGAGCCTTGCCCCGGACGTCGCCGCACGCAAGAAGATCGCGGTCGACATCTCGAAGCGCGCCTATGAAGTCGTGCCCTATGTCTCGTTCGCCCAATGGGTCAATCCGGTCGCCTATCGGGAAGACCGGATCTCGGGCGTGATCCCGGTGCCCTCGGTCCCGGCGATGTGGAATATCGAAAAGAAGTAACCCCCCCTGGGGGCCTCATCTCCAAAGCCAGCCTGGAAACCCCGCGCCGTCACCGGCGCGGGGTTTTTCTTTTCCCCGCCCGGCCCGTTCCCCTTGCCGTCGCCAGCACCCGCGGGCTCTACTGCCGGCCAGGAACGCAATAAGGCCGCGCGGACCATCCCTCGACGGATGGCCGTTTGCCGGGCGTTCCGAACAGAGCAGGCGTTCACAACCGACGGGGAGTCGAGGAACATGAAGGCAGCCATAGCGCGGGCATTGCTCGCGACCACGATGCTGGCGGGCGCCGCAGCATCCCCGGCCCTGGCGCAGGACAAGGTCCTGCGCGTCACCATGCATGCCGACGTGCGCGCGATCGACCCGGTCTGGACCACCCAGACCATCGCCACCATCCACGGCATGATGATCTACGACACGCTGTTCTCGCTCGACGACAAGCTGGAGCCCAAGCCCCAGATGGTCGACAGATGGACGGTCAGCGAGGACCGCAAGACCTACGTCTTCACGCTGCGCGACGGCCTCAAGTTCCATGACGGCACGCCGGTCACCACCACGGACGTGCTCCAGTCCCTGAAGCGCTGGGGTGCGCGGGACGGCGGCGCCAAGCTGCTGATGGCCTATACCGAATCCATCACCGCCAAGGATGCCAAGACCTTCGAATGGAAGCTGACGGCGCCCTACGGCCTCGTCATCGACATGCTGGCCAAGCTGGGCGGCGCCTCCTTCGTGATGCGCGAGAAGGAGGCGCTGACCGACCCCTTCCAGCAGATCACCGAGGCCGTCGGATCGGGCCCCTTCGCGATGAAGCGCGATGAATGGGTGCCGGGGTCGAAGACCGTCTACACCAAGTTCAAGGACTATATCCCACGCAAGGAGCCGCCCTCGTCCCATGCCGGCGGCAAGGTGGCGAAGGTCGACCGCGTCGAGTTCGTGTGGATGCCCGACCCGCAGACGGCCCAGGCCGCCCTGGTCGCGGGCGAGATCGACTATCTGGAGAA
>CAZQOA010000211.1:0-1505 GCA_964594715.1 uncultured Rhizobiaceae bacterium
CAGCTTCTTGTCGGCGGCGATGGTGTCGAGGAAGTCCTGGTTGTTGACGATGTGGAACATCGCCTGCCGCGCCTTCACGTTGTTGAAGGGCGGGTGCAGGTGGTTGACGCCGATGATCCCCATGGTGCCCTGGGCCGGGTGGGTGATCAGCTTCACGCCCGGCGCGGATTCCAGCATCGGCAGGAAGTCCGGCTGGGGGTTCTCCAGATAGTCGATCTCGCCCGCCACCAGCGCCGACTGCGCCGTCTGCGGGTCCGCCATCCAGACGAATTCCACCCGGTCGACCTTGGCGACCTTGCCGCCGGAATGGCCCGACGGAGCCTCCTTGCGCGGGATATAGTCCGCGAACTTGGTGTAGACGGTCTTCGACCCCGGCATCCACTCGTCGCGCTTCATCATGAAGGGGCCGGACCCGACCGCCTCGGTGATCTGCTGGAAGGGATCGACCGTGGCCTCCTTCTCGCGCATCACATAGACGGCGCCGACCTGCGCCAGCGTCTCGATCACCAGGCTGAAGGGCTGGTTCAGCTTCCACTCGAAGGTGCGGTCGTCGGTGGCGGTGATGGAATCGGTGAACTCCATCAGGATCTTGCCGGCATTGCGCCGGGCGGACCAGCGCTTGATCGAGGGGATCACGTCCCGGGTCGTGACCGGCGTGCCGTCATGGAACTTCACGCCCGGGCGGAGCGTGAAGGTGTAGTGCTTGCGGTCCTCGCTCAGCGTCCATTTCTCGATGAGCTGCGGCTTCGGCTCCAGCTTCTCGTCGAGGTCGAAGAGCTTGTCGTAGATCATGTTGCCGTGGATCGTCGCGATCGTCTGCGAGGTCCACACGGGATCGATCGAGCGGACGTCGCCATGCATGGCGACCCGCAGCGTCTTGGCCTGCTGGGCGGATACGGGCAGTGCCAGGATTGAGGCCGCTCCGGCGAGAAGCGCCACTGCCAGCGGCAGCCGCGCCCGGGTCGGGCGAGAATTCATGATTTCTCCATTGTCCAGGATGCGATGACCGACCCTCACCGGATCGGACCGAAAGCATGGCAATAGAGACGACGGTCCCCCCGTGCTGCAAGGCGCAAAGGGTCGCGGCATGTGGATTGGAGAAAAACGACACCCGGCACGGGCGTAGCGCTGCCCGTGCCGGGCGTGTTCCGTGGCTACTTCTTCTCGATGTTCCACATCGGCGGCACCGAGGGGACCGCGAGCACGCCGCTGATCTTGTCCGACCGGTAGGCGACCGGATTGACCCACTGGCCGAACGAGATGTAGGGCACCTTCTGGTAGGCGGCCTTGCTGATCTCGACCGCGATCATCTTGCGGGCCTCGAGGTCGGGGGCGAGCGCCCAGGAGCCGCGGAGCTTCTCGAAGTCGGCATCGCAGGGCCAGCCGAACCAGGCCTTCTCGCAGGCCATCGGCATGGCGGTGTTGGTGAGCGGGGTCGAAGCACCCAATGCTGACCCGCCGGTGATGAAGATGTTCCAGCCGCCCTGGGCCGGCGGCTCCTTCTT